>JAKAMG010000062.1 GCA_021812985.1 Bacteroidota bacterium | reverse complement strand
GTAGAATCGCATGAGCCTCAGCTAATCAAACCACAGTGACACAGGGGCACGTCGAAATCCGACTCTTTCTTCACGTTCTTTGAATTCATGGCAATCCACTTCACATCCACTCCCTGGTACACATCTCGTCCACCACGTCCCTATCGTCTGAGCCATTATCCCTGGTAATTGTGTAAGAGGTAAGAGGAAAAGGAGAAAAGGTAAAGAGGTGAAAGGTGAAGTAGGGAATCGCCGTTCAGCGACTGAAAGACTGGCGTCTTAGGTCAGTAAGTAGCTGATGGCCAATAGCTCGCAGGAAGAAGCAGTAGGTAGTGAATTAGCGGGGGCGGCGTTGCGCTCAAAGCCTTTCGACCGTGCGCCAGACATCCGCCCCTGTCCCTCTTGTGTCTCCCGTGTCTCCGTGTTTTTGTTCAACCGGGGGGACCACCTCACGGGCGCCGGCCTTTTACCAGTCGCATTCCCCAATGATACGGTTCGAGAGCAGACTCGCCGCCTTCCATGCGCAAGTCAAGTCCGGCCGCGGAGTCGAGTATCGTCTGCTTGTCCGGCCGCGATTCAATGCCGGGTCCGCGCGGTGTGGGGATGTCTTTCCGCCAGTGGATTATGGCGATTACACCGTCGTCTCTCAGTATGCGGGACGCCTCCGCGAGGAGAATGCGCCTCTCCGGGGAATGGAGGATATTGAAAAGCAGAACCAGCCCAGCGCTTTCCGGCTCGAGCCCCGTGCCATGGTCGATGACATCGCGAAGATCGACATGCACCTTCCGAAGTCCCGCGCGCCCTGCACTTTGCCGGGTTCGTTCGACCATCGACGCTTCCACGTCGAAGGCATAAAACTCGCCCGCTGTTTTGCCGGCAACCGGCAGAGTGAAGGTGCCGTATCCGCATCCTATCTCGACAACCGGCGGCACGACGCGATCCATGTTCAGCCAATCGACGATGGCCGGGATGTCGAATAGACTTTGCCAGTAAGCCTCATCCGGCATCCCGCTGTCGAATACTTTCATCCTTCGTCCGCCCCGATCCGGCGCCGGGGTCCGTCCCTCTTCAGAGCAGGGATCATTTAACCGTTACTGTTCCCCTCAACCTGATATCCTTGGAAGAAGCGCCTATCATGATGCGGAAATCGCCGGGCTCCACGACTCTCTTCATGTTCTCGTTGATCAGCGACAACAGGTCAGGAGTGATGGTGAACTCGACCTCCTTCGTCTCACCCGCTTTAAGATGGACTCTCCTGAATCCCTTCAGCTGAATGACGGGGGTGGTCACGGACGCGTAGAGCTCTTTTATATACAGCTGCGCCACTTCATCGCCGTCAACCTTGCCGGCGTTAGTTATCTTGAAACGGGCGATGACACTTTCGTCGGGCGTAATCTGGTTCTTGTCGAAAGTCAGATCGCTGTAATGAAATTTTGTATAACTCAGTCCGTAACCGAACGGGAAGAGCGGCTGCCCCGTGAGGTTCACGTAATCGTCGCCTCTTCCGGTCGGTTCGTGATTATAGTAGAGCGGAAGCTGTCCCTCGAATACCGGGAAAGTGATGGGGAGTCTCCCCGCCGGATCGTAGTCCCCGAACAAAACATTGGCGACAGCGTTCCCTCCCATTTCACCCGGATACCACACGTCAATTATACCCGGCACCTTGTCAATCCAATGTTCCATGGTAATTGCACTTCCGCCGACAAGGACGACGACGGTGGGCACTCCTGTCTTCGCAATTTCCCTTATAAGTTCTTCCTGGTGTCCCGGCAAACTCAGCTTGGCCCTGTCGCGAAACTCTCCTTCTTCGATTCCGACAGTTACAATCGCCACATCGCTCTTCCTGACCAGATCGACCGCTTTGTTTATTTTCCCGCGCCAGTCAACATTCAGGCCCGCGTTCCAGATGAGCTTGAACAGCACGTTCCCGTCGGTCGTATAGAACTGGACCTTCACGCCGTACTCCTTCCCTTTTTGGAATTCGTACGGGACGGTCAGCCTGCCGTAAGATTTTTGTATCCAGTTATCGAGGACGAGTGAATCATTTATATATAACCTGTATCCGTCGTTCCCTTCTATTCCGATGTCGACTTTCCCGTTTTCGGGTCCGATGATCTTTCCCTCCCATTTCACGGAATACCAGTCGCGATCGAGCTTTGCCTGGTTCGGTGAAAAGAGCGTCCAACGGAAATCCACGCTCCTGTCCACTCTTGTGAATGCCGGCGCCCCCTTGAAATCTGGATTGCTGAAATATTCGCCCACCAGCCCTTCTTCCTTCTGTCCATCATAAATGCATGAGAGATTCTGCCGCGGGACGACAACAAATTCCGTATCGTTTCTCCCGCAACCGGGGGCGTACTCCACGTCAGCATTTACTTTTGCCTTTATTCCGTCGAGTATGCTGATGACGTTTCCTGCCGGCCGGCTGTAACCGCCGAGTCTTCCTTCGACGGCATCCGTTCCGACAACCGCGATCCTCTTCAGGTCTTTTCTCAGGGGGAGAATATTCCCTTCGTTCTTCAGAAGAACTATCGACTCCTCAGCTGCCTTCTCGGCCAATTGTCTGTGCGCGGGACTGTCGTTCACTTGCGCCGCTTTCTCGGGATTCACATAGGGGTCGTCGAACAATCCAAGTTCGAATTTCGCCGTGAGGACTCGTCGGACGGCGTTATCCAGAGCCGATTCCTTGATCAATCCTTCGCTTACCGCCTTGAAGAAAAACGGGTACTGCGTGTAAGAGGTCTGAAGCAAAACGTCCAATCCGGCATCGATGGCTTTCTGGGCGGCCGTGGCGTAATTGGGCGCGGTGAAATGCAGGTCAGTGGCACCCGGGACAGCTCCCGCGTCCGATACGACAAAGCCTTTGAAGCCCCACTCTTTCCTCAATACCGTAGTCAGAAGCCATGGGTTCGCGCTCGCGGGGATTCCGTCGAAGGAGTTGTACGAAGCCATTATGGACATCGCGTGCCCTTTTTGGATCGCGGCCTTGAACGCGGGGAAGTAAACCTCGTCCATCAGCCTCCTGCTGAAGTTTATTGGGTAGCTGTCTCTCCCTCCGTCGCCGATGTTCGCGACGAAGTGTTTGGGGGTGGCGACGACGCCCAGTTTTTGAAATTGCGATACGAACGCGACGGCCATCGCGGAGGTGAGAAACGGATCCTCCCCGTAAGTCTCTTCGGTCCTGCCCCACCTCACGTCGCGGGCTAAGTTGATCACGGGTGAAAAGACCTGCCTTATTCCTCTGGACCTGGTCTCCGAGGCGATCGCATGCGCGACCTCTGTCATAAGAGGCACGTCGAACGTCGAGGCAAGTCCTATGGCCTCAGGGAAGGCGGTAGCCCCGGGTCGCTCCAACCCATGGAGCGCGTCGTCGAACGGAACGAAGGGAATTCCCAGCCGCGTGTCGTCCATGAAATACTTTTGAACGGCGTTTATTTCTTTCGCTTCCGTTGCCGCGGTTCCGGACTTGCTGTAGTTGAACATTTGTCCGGCGATGTCTCCCGAAGCTGCCTCCGTGCCGAACTGCAGTCCGAAAACCCCGTCCTTGAATTTGCCCAGCCCTCCTTTCAGATC
>JAKAMG010000019.1:2294-70817 GCA_021812985.1 Bacteroidota bacterium | reverse complement strand
CGAGAGTGTGCGACGTAATGGCGAAAGAGGGGGAATTCCTCCTTGCATGGATAGGTTGGTTGAACCCGCAAACCAGGATCGTCGTGCCGGCCGGCATCGCCGGTGACGCTGCGGATTATCTCAAATCTATAAAGATAACCGCCGACTTCGGAGAGATGGGACAGGGGCCGACGGGTCTCGCCATACGCGAGGGAACAAGGTTTATATGCAACGATTTTCTTACTGATTCCAGGACAAAACCATGGCACGATGCGGCCTCGAAAGCGGGGATCAGATCTTCTGCGGCCTTCCCCTTGACCGGCGAAGGGGGAAAGATAAGGGGGACCTTGAATCTCTATTCCTCCAGGATTGATACCTTTCAGGGTGAAGATCTGGCTGCTCTAGAGGAAATCGTCTCCGCCGTATCGTACAAACTTGTCCGAATCGAAGAAGAGGCAAGTCGGGAGAAGGCTGGCGAGGAGCTTGGCGAAAGGGAGAGAATGCTAAGGGGATTTGTTGATGCTTCCAACGCAGTCTTCTGGATAATGAAGACTCATCCTGAACTCGTTCTTTATGTCAATCCGGCGTTCGAGAGAATTTGGGGCCTGTCTCCCTCCGAACTCTACCGCCAGCCAAGATTGTGGATGGATTCCATCTATATAGACGACAGACCAAAAATTATGGAAGCCTTCTCGAATTGGGTTGAGAAAGTACCTGGTTCGGGGTACGACGTTGAGTACAGGATTATCAGAACTGACGGGGAGACCAGATGGATCCACGACAGGGGGTTTGCCCTGTATGAGGAGAAGGATGGAAATTCGAGGCTCGCAGGAATTGCCGAGGACATAACTGAGAGGAAGACCGCACAGGAGGAGCTTCTGGTTTCACGAGAAAGGTACATGACGATTCTCGATAACATGATGGAGGGATGCATGCTGATCGGGCGCGACTGGACATATCTGTACGTGAACGATGCCGCCGCGCGTCATGGATACCAGGAAAAAGAAAACCTCATTGGGCAGACGATGATGTCCGTTTATCCTGGGGTCGAGCGGTCCAACATTTTCGCGAAGTACAGGGAATGTATGGAGGACCGCACACCGATAACTTTCAAGTCCAGCTACACTTTCGAAGACGGTACCACCAACTGGTATGAGTTCAGAGTCGAGCCCGCCCGCGAAGGAATCTACGTTTTTTCGCTGAATATAACTGACAGGCTGAAGGCCGACAGGATTGCCGGTCAAGGAGAGTGAATACGATGAAGCTGCAAGATAACAGGGCCGTCAGCGTCAGGCTGGTAATCGGGTTTAGTGCCATCATTCTCGTCCTTGTCGCTGTCCTGACCATGGCTTACCTGACTCTGCTTGAAAGTGAGAACTCACAGAGAAGGATGCTGGAAGAAAACTTTGGCAACCTGTATGATCTCCCCGCCCTAAGGGCAAACATAAACGGTCAAAGACTAGCCGTCGCAATGCTTCTCAATGCGGACGCTTCGGAAGAGAAGGACCTTATCGATGAGGTGCATATCTGGCGTGCGACCGCAGACAGCATAATTGAAAATCTTATCATTCGGTTCAGGGACGATCCGGAGGAGTCAGACCTTCTCGGGCGGCTGATCGCCGTAAGGGAAGCTTACCAAAGTGTTGTAGACACTCAGACGGTCCTTATCGAGCGTGGCGAAAGGACAAGAGCCAAGGCGCTGTTTATCGGGATCCAAATGGAAAACCATAGGAAGATGCGCGCATTGCTCCGCGCTCTTGAGGGAGTAGAGTTGAAAGAAGCCAGGGGGATGGTGAAGGAGGCGGAGGATAGCGCTAGACTTCGGAAGGAAGTATTTCTCGGTTTGGGCGTCCTTGGTCTCTTTCTGGCTGGCGGACTTGGAGTCTACCTGAGCAAAACGATATCATCGTACCTGGAGGAGCTTAAGATGAGACAGGAGGCTCTTTCTCGCGCGAACCGCTCGTTGAGGATCTTAAATGCCTGCGATTCCGTTATTTTGCGGGCTACGGATGAAACCTCTCTTCTGCACGATATCTGCAAGTCGATTGTGCAGACTGGCGGATATAAAATGGTCTGGGTAGGTTACGCCCTTGAGGACAAGAACAAATCAGTGCGACCGATGGCTTTTGCAGGCGATGACGGGGAATATGTAAGACATGCAGACATTACATGGAGCGACGAAACGGATCGGGGGCGCGGCCCCACAGGGACATGCATCCGAACAGGTGAAACTGTAGTTGTCCGCGACACGACCACGCAGGCAGGTTTCGAGCCCTGGAGGTATCGTGCCCATGAAATGGGATACCGCGGATCGGCAACTTTTCCACTCAGGGAAGGGAGCCGAGTGTACGGAGCGCTCATGATTTACTCGGCCAAACAGAACGACTTCAGTGACGACGAGGTCCAGCTCCTGACTCAGCTTGCTGATGACATTTCACACGAGACACTCTTTCTGCGTGAGCAATCAGCCAGGGCAGAGGCAGAAAAAAGGGCGCGTGATTCCACGCTCCTGGCAGTTAATCTCCTGGAGGCGAGCATGGACCCAATGATGCTGGTGGACCGAGACGGAAGAATTTCGGACATCAACACTTCGGTGGAGCTTGCAACGGGAAGGACGCGAGTCGAGCTTCTCGGGGCGGAGTTCGCGGTGTGCTTTGCCAATCCTGACGAAGCGAGGACCGCGCTCAAGGATGCCATCGCCAACGGTTTCCTGAAAGGGTTTTTGCTTCAGATAAGGCACAACGGAGGGAGTTCCAGGAATGCACGGTGCAATGCTATCATCTACCGCAACGAAGAGGGGGAACTGCAGGTCGTCTTCGCGGCGGCTTTCGTATGAAAAGCAAAGGGCCGCAGCCCTGATTCAAGGGACCGCGGCCTGAAAATTAATCCGCCCCGCTGAAATTACCTTCCCGATAGTCGGGAAAGGGCGGATTTGATTATCGAGATCCCTTCGTCGACTTCCGACTCGCTCAGGTTGAGAGGGGGCCTGAAGCGAATCGTTCTCTCACCGCAACCTATGAGAAGGAGCCCCTTGTCGAAGGCGTTCTGTCGCAGCTCGAGCCTCTTCTGACCTGAAGGCATGTCGAACGCGCAAAGCAGACCTAGTCCGCGCGTGTTAGACACCAGAGCGGGATACTCGGCCTCGATTTCACGCAGACGGGAGAGGAGGTAATCACCGACCTTAGCCGCGTTCTCGACAAGTCGCTCTTCATCTATTACTTCCAGATACTTCGCGAAGCGTACCATGTCCGTGAGGTTGCCGCCAAACGTGCTGTTCAGCCGACCTGCCGTGTTGAAGACATTTTCGGAGATTGTGTCGAATTTCGGGCCGGCCAGAATTCCGCAGACCTGAGTCTTCTTTCCGAACGAGATGATGTCCGGCTTCACATAATGCTGGTGCGCCCACATCTTTCCCGTTATTCCTATACCGGTCTGCACCTCGTCCATAATCATAATGATGTCGTTCTCAGAACAGACTTCGCGCAGTCCTTCGAAGAATTCCTTCCTGAAATGATTGTCTCCACCTTCGGCCTGAACAGGCTCAATGATCAGCGCGGCGATGTCCCTGCCGTGCTCGGCAATAGCCTGCTTGAGCTGGCTCAGTGCGATCTCCTCTTCGTGCCGGACGTAGCTGATGTTTTCCTCATTGAGAGGGAACCTCATCACCGGATTGTGTATCCTTGGCCAGTGAAATTTCGGAAAGTATTTCGTCTTGATGGGGTCGGTATTTGTAAGCGAAAGGGTGTAACCGCTTCGACCATGGAAAGCGCGCCGGAAGTGGAGTATAACCATACGGTCTTCGTCCCCGTCGGATCGGTAGTATCCTGCCTCCAGATTCTTCCGCATTCTGTAGTCGAAGGAGGCTTTGAGCGCGTTCTCAACTGCCAATGCGCCCCCCTCTATCAGGAAGGCATGAGGAAGATAGTCAGGGATCGCTACCTTCGAAAAAACGTCCATGAATTCTGCCATCTCGACAGTATAGGAATCCGAACTTGAAGGCTTGTGCACCGATACTCGCGCGAGTCTCTCAAGGAACTCGGGAGAGGTCATCTTCGGGTGATTAAACCCTATGGGGGAGGAAGCGAAGAAAGTGAAGAAGTCGAGAAAGTATTTCTTCCTTTTCGAATCGAACACGTATGAACCCTTGCTGCGCTTAAGGTCGAAGATTATGTCGAATCCGTCGACGAGAAGGTGTTGTCGGAGGACGTCCATGACACTTTCCGGCGTGATATCCGAAGAGTAGGCTATGTTGCCTGTCGAGGTCATACCGGATGATTCTTTCTCAAGGGCGGTGACCCTTTCTCTGGTTTGATTCGTTGTCATAATTCACCTTTTTGCGGTTTTGCCCGAATTTGTCTCGGGGGAGTTTGTGTACGTGTCGATCTGCGCTCGCTGGAGTTTGTCGCTGTAATCGACGTAGACTGTCTTGATTTCCGTGAAGAAGTCGAAAGCGCCGGCTCCTCCCTCGCGGTGGCCGTTGCCGGTCTGTTTGACCCCGCCAAACGGCATGTGCGTCTCCGCGCCGATGGTTGGCGCGTTTATGTAAGTGATGCCGGCCTTTATGTCTCTTATGGCTCGGAAAGCGTCGTTGACGTTTCTGGTGTAGACGGACGAGCTGAGTCCGTAAATCGTCCCGTTGAGGAGTTCGACGGCATGGTCGAGCGATTTAGCTTTCATGACGGAGAGGACTGGGCCGAAGATTTCCTCGCGCGCAATCGTCATTTGAGGAGTGACGTCCGCGAAGATGGTCGGTTTGTAAAACCATCCCTTTTCAAGATCTCCCCCTTTTGCCGGCTCGCCACCGATAACGAGCCTGGCTCCTTCTTTCTTTCCGATTTCGACGTAGGAGTGTACTTTTTCACGCTGCGACTCATTAACGCACGGACCAACCTCGACGCTTTCGTCGAGCCCATTTCCTAGTCTGAGCCTCGAGGCCCTCTCGGCGAGCATGTCCAGGAACTTGTCATAGATTTTCTCATGTAGGATCAGGCGACTCGTCGCAGTGCAACGCTGGCCAGTAGTTCCGAATGCTCCCCAGAGTATTCCGTCGAGAGCCAAGTCCAGATTGGCGTCGTCCATCACTATCTCGGCGTTCTTTCCGCCAAGCTCCAGGGAGACTCTTTTCAGTGATCGCGAGGCGATCTCGGATATCTTCTTCCCTACGGCGGTAGACCCGGTGAAGCTGACCAGCTCGACGTCTTCGTGTTCCACGATGGCCATACCGACTTCGTTTCCGCCGCCGTGCACGATGTTGACGACTCCCTCCGGCACGCCGGCCTCGACTAGGATCTCAACCAGCGTAGCTGCGGTCTTTGGAGTGTCCGACGCGGGTTTGAAGACGATCGTATCACCGGAGACAAGCGCTGGGAACATCTTCCACGTCGGGATCGCCATGGGAAAGTTCCACGGGCTAATTACTCCAGCAACACCGACAGGGACCCGCATAGACATCGCGAACTTGTTCATCAGTTCGCTCGGCGCGGTCACTCCGAACATTCTTCTCCCCTCGCTTGCGGAATAATACGCGGTGTCTATCCCCTCCTGAACGTCACCCCTTGTTTCGATCAGGACCTTGCCCATTTCGCGCGTCATCTCACGCGCCAGTTCTTCCTTCCGTGCGACCATGATATCGCCGGCTTTCTTGACGATATCCCCTCGCCTTGGGGCGGGGTAGAGGCTCCATTCGCGATAAGCCCGCTTCGCGGCGTCGACTGCCTCGTCGACGTCCCTCTTGTCACTCTTTGGAAAGGTTCCTATTATCTCGTTCCAGTCGGCCGGATTCCGGTTCTCGAAAATCCTGCCTGACGCGGCATCTTTCTCTTTTCCGCCGATGAAGTTCTTGAATGCTTTTGGCATTGTGGGTCTCCTTGTTTCGTGGAACGCAGACCTGTGGTCGCCATCGATCTACACGGAAGTGTTCTCTCCAGCCTCAAACTCGGCAGGGTACGGGACCGCACCCGCAGCCGGTTCTCCGACTATCTTTTGTTTCCGCAGCAATCGTTGTTTTCCTACCATCTGCGCTCTGAGTACTAGTTAGGACTGAAAAAAAGTATGATTGACAGTATCAGAATTAAAATCGGAAGTAAAGAAAAGAACAAGACGTAGTGGAGCGGTCTGCTCAGTAGGAGCTCGTCATCTCTGAACAGATGTCTGCTCACAAGGTGAGAACCCGCGACCGATGCGCTCCCCGAGAGGACCACAAGCGTGATCGATTTGATGGGGCCCAATGAAAACTTCAGGAAAGTTATCTGCGCCGCCATTGCAACGGTCAAACCGACGAGGAGCCCGTAGAATCCTCCGAGCCACACAAGGAACGGTTTGTTTTGCAGCGGCGACGACGACTTCATCACTTCAACCCAAGACTCTCATAGATGTAACTGACGTTCTTGAGAAGCGAACCGAGGTCGAAAACGGAGGCGAGTTCATCTCTTGAGACTCTTTCGGTCACTTCCTTATCGTTCGCCAGCGCGGCAAGGAAATCCTCGCCGGTCTCCCAGCAGTGCATGGCGTTGCGCTGGACGATCGCGTAGGCTTGCTCCCTCGTCAGTCCCTTCTCGATGAGCTTCAAAAGGACGTCCTCCGAAAAAAACAAGCCGTGAGTTATCTGGAGGTTCTTCATCATCTTTTCGGGATAGACGACAAAGTTTCTGAAAATCTTCTGAGACTCGAGGATCATGAAGTCGAGCCCGATTGTCGCGTCCGGGAATATCACTCGCTCGACGGACGAATGGGAGATGTCTCTCTCGTGCCAGAGGGCCTGGTTTTCCAGGGCGGACATGGCATACGATCGCACCAGGCGCGCCATCCCGCAAATTCTCTCAGCGTTCACAGGGTTCCGTTTGTGCGGCATTGCTGACGAGCCCTTCTGACCTTTTGTGAACGGTTCTTCGGCCTCGAGGACTTCTGTCCTCTGGAGGTGTCTTACCTCGAGCGACATTTTCTCGAGAGTTCCTGCCGCAACGGCGAGGGTCGTCATGAACTGTGCGTGTCTGTCGCGCTGAATCACCTGTGTGGAAGCGATGGACGGACGCAGCCCAAACTTGCCCGCGACATATTTCTCAACTTCAGGTGAAATGTGGGAGTATGTGCCCACGGCGCCGGATATTTTTGCGACCGATATCTCGTCATTCGCAAGCTTCAATCTCCCGACGCTTCGACCGAGCTCGTCATACCAGACGGCCATCTTAAGCCCGAATGTCACGGGCTCGGCGTGTATGCCGTGCGTCCGGCCTATCACGGGATCGTTCCTGTATTTGCCTGCGAGTTCGCCAATCATCGCCTGGAGGTCGACCATGTGGCGCAGGAGTAGCTCACCCGCCTGCTTCAATTGTATAGCGGAGGCGGTATCGAGGACATCCGACGATGTCATTCCGAGATGAACGAAGCGCGCGGCCGGGCCGACGTTCTCGCTGACGTTCGTAAGAAAGGCGATCACGTCATGTTTAACGGTCCGTTCGATCTCTTCAATCCTTTCCACATCGAACTTCGCCTTCGCCTTCACCTCGGCCACAGCTTCCGCCGGAACCCTCCCGAGCTTCGACTGTGCCTCCATCGCGGCTATTTCAACCTCGAGCCAAATCCGGAATTTATTTTCCTCGCTCCAGACAGCACTTATTTCTTTTGGGGAATATCTCTTTATCACTTGTTGACTTTCCTTCCTACAGTGAGAATTAGCGTCTTAAGGCGATCCCCCCGAAGAATCTCGAACTTCACTTTGTCCCCCGGTTGAAGATCGTCGAGTTGCGATTGAAGCGTTACTTCGTTTCTGACGGGCCGATCCTGGAATTTCAGTATAAGGTCTCCGGATGCGAGTCCGCTCTTGCTTGCGGGACTATTCGGCGCCACGTTGTTTACCAGCGCGCCAGTCGGCTCACTCAGCCCGAAGTATTTGGCAATCTGTTCATCTACCGCCTGAAGATCGAGCCCTGTCCAGGCTTCCCGGACAACTTTGCCGAACTTCTTGAGTTGTTCTACAGTCCTCTTAATCTTGTTTACAGGAATGGCAAACCCATACCCGATGTACGCATTGCTGACGCCGCCGGTGTAAATCATCGTGTTCATGCCGATGACGTCTCCGTTCGCGTCGGCAAGCGGCCCGCCCGAATTCCCAGGATTGATCGCCGCGTCGGTCTCTATCATGTCGCTGTAGTTTCTTGATCCGATCTTTGAGAGATTCATGCCGAGCGAGCTGACGACCCCGACAGTGACGGTTGGCTTGTCATTAATGTCGAAAAGTCCGAACGGATTTCCGAAAGCTACCACCCACTCTCCTACCAGAATGCTGTCGCTGTCCCCAAGCCTGGAGTAGGGGAGACTGTTCCCATCAACTTTCAGAAGGGCGATGTCTGAGCGGTCATCGTGACCTATTATCTTTGCGCTTCGCTTGCTGCCGTCAGTCATTGTGACAATGATCTTGGTTGCATTCCTGACGACGTGTTCATTCGTAACGATGTATCCATCTCTTGAAATAATGAAACCCGATCCGAGACTCTGAACTTCAATTTTCTGGGATCCAAAGAACTGTCTGAAGAACGGATCATCGCCGAAGAACTGCCTCAGCATCGGATCGCTCATCCCGAACGGGCTTTGCTGTTCCTGCACCGCGGTGACGTTGATTCCCACTACGGCGGGACTTATCTCCTTCACGGCCCTCGTTATGGCCGTCTGCCTGCTGCTCGTCAGGTCCTGGCCGCCGGATGGCAACTCCCTGGCATGGACTGATACAGAGATTGTCAAAATCATCAGCGCCGCAAGTGAAGACAGCGTCCTCCTCCGCATGCTACAAAAAGGTATCGAACACAAACGCGGCAATTTCCGCGAAACAAATTCAATTAACATTTACCATCTCATTTTTCAAAGGTGCGATGTGCTTTGAAAGTACCACTATCATGAGCGCGGCAGAGAGAAATATCGAAGCAGCGGACCCATGGGTCCCCCAAAAGAGCGGGACCGATGCCGAAATTATCCCTGCCACACTGGAGAGATAAAGCTTGAACCCGGCGGTTCTAAGGAAGTAGTAGACGCCGAGATAAACCGGGAGGCAAAGAGGCTGCAGGACCAGTAGCGCTCCAGCTGCCGAGGCGAGACCCCGGCCTCCCTTAAACTTCATGAAGCTCGAATAATTATGTCCCGTGACGACGAAAAGCGCGGAAACCAAACCTGCCATCGATCCAAGATAAATGTGTGGGATGACCGTCGCGGCGAAACCCTTTGCCACGTCAATACTCCCTACGGTGATACCTATGGCCTTAGAGCCGGTTACATCATAAGCGTTCATCGCACCTATGTTTCCGCTTCCGTTCTTAGAAATGTCGATACCGCGAAAGTGCTTCCCAAAAACGTATGCCGTCGGAAATGAACCGAGAAGATACGAAAGGAGAGCGGCGGCAAGTCCTAACATTTGACATAATACCCAAAAAGGGGCAGAGTTTCAATGAAACGGGGAGATTGCAGAGTAGCGGTTTTGATGCGAAATCGACGGAAATGCCCGATTCGAGAGGCCTTTCCCTGTGTTGCCTAGTAGGTTATGGTCAGAACAAACGTTCCGGTATAGATTCCAAGCTGTTGTGACCGGGAGAGCTTCGCCGAACCTCCAGCCCAGAAATGAAATCCTCCGTCGGAATTGGTCACAATCGTAGACCCGTTAAGAATGATGGAAGACTTCGTCTGGTTATCGGCCTCGCTTCCAGCAAGGAGGCCGTTGAAATCTATGGTGCTAGGGCCGTTTGACAGGGAAGTGAAGGCGTAGCTGACCGTCACAGGTGTATTCGGCGGTGCTGAGAACGCAAAATATGCCGCCGCGTTCCCCCCGGTTATCGGATTGACATCAATTGACGTCAGCCCCTGCGTGACGGTTCCCATGGACATGTTCCGTGCTGCCGCGAGTCCCATGTTGGGTTTCATAGTCATGTCGACTGTTGCCGTAGCTGTCACGATGTGCTGTTGGGCGTTACACGCCGATGAGAGAATAAGGAGGAGAATCCCGACGATAAGGACTCTGAAAGTCATAAAACAAAAAAATGAGGCAGGTGTCACGTGAGCCGCCTGCCTCATCAAAGGCTTATTGCTTAGTACGTGATTGTAATCGTGACGCTGCCTGAGTAAGCGCCCGCAGTTGCGTTGCTGGGGATTGTAGCGGTACCGCCCGCCCAAAAGTAGTAAACCGGGGAACCGGAAGCGGCGGTAGTCACTGCAGGGCCGCCACTCGTCAGGCTGGTTGCACCGGTCTGTGTATTGGCGGTGTTTCCAGCTACGCCAGCCGCGAAAGTAGCCGTAGTTGTGCCGTTCGTAATATTTATTGACGAAGGCCAGCTAAAGGTCACTGGCAAAGAGTTAGGGCCCGCAAGGCTGAACGCCGCTGCGTTTGCACCGCCCGTGGCGGGGTCGACTGCCGCCGATGTCGTTCCCTGGTATATCGACCCGAGATTAATGGCTGCCCTGACCGTGTTAACTGTTACAGCCGAGTTGATGGTGAGATTCACCGACGCCGTTGCAGTCGTTGTATTCCCCGCAAAGGCCGGACTCGCAACCATCGTAGCCACGATCGCCGCGACTCCTAAAAATCTTTTCATATTCCCTCCAAGCTTTCGTTCTTTTCTCTAAACCGTTTTGCGTCCTCCTGAGGACAACTTATGAAACCGGAGCTCAATTTAAAATCAGTTTGTGTCTTCCTTAACACAAACCGCCGTGTGCCGGCCGGCGCGTACGGTGGAGAGCGTCCGCTGAATACTGAGCAATCATCGTGCCGCAAATGATACGTGTTTTTCTGAAGTCCTGACGCGTTTTGGGACAATTCAGCAGATGATTAGTAACAATATCGTAATGGTCTATTACAGTTTCCTCTTTCGGAATCTGTACGGCAGCAAGGTGGGGGAAATTCTCCCCTATCCATGGAATACATTTCTTGTAACTATGGGTAGCCGCATGAATGCCCGTCGCTAAAGCATTGTGGTACTCAAGTCTCACTAAGGCTCGCGGCGTTGGCTTTCTGAAGATTATGCATCATCGAACGGGATTATCCTGCCGTCGATGCCGTAGAATCAGAAGTTTGCGAGGAGTTTCTCGTTGGTGTGGTAGCGATGGACAAGTTTGAGGACGTTTTGCATCCCCTCGCGAGGTGACATTCGCGCAATAGAACGGCGGAGCTCCTGGTGCTGCTTTACATTTTCGCCGTAGAGGAGCTCTTCTCGCCTTGTACCAGACGCGTTCAGATTTATTGCAGGGAATATCCTTTCGTTGGCGAGGTCACGATCCAGTACGAGCTCCATGTTGCCTGTACCTTTGAACTCCTGGAATATTAGCTCGTCCATGCGGGAATTGGTGTCGACGAGTATGGTGGCGATGATCGTCAATGAACCGCCCCCTTCAAGTTTTCTCGCGGCTCCAAAAATCTTCTTGGGGATCTCGAGCGCGCGTATGTCCACTCCGCCGGTCATCGTCCTTCCACTGCTCTTCTGATGGACGTTGAACGCCCGGCCCAGACGCGTGAGTGAGTCGAGGAGGAGGACGACGTCTCTCCCAGCCTCTACCTTTCTCTTCGCGTACTCGGGTACTAGCTGGGCGAGACGCACGTGGCTTGCCAGGTCGTTGTCGTTGGAGCTGGCGAAGACTTCTCCGTTTATGGATCGCTTAATGTCGGTGACCTCTTCGGGGCGTTCGTCTATCAGGAGTACGATCAAGTCTACGTCGGGAGAGTTCGCGTTAATTGCCTGTGCGATTTGCTGGAGGAGTACGGTCTTGCCGGCTTTCGGGGGAGAGACGATAAGGGCGCGCTGTCCCTTCCCAAGCGGGCAGAAGAGGTCGACGACCCTCATCGCGGGGTCAGATTTTGGTCCCTCAAGTCTTATGATCTCATTAGGAGATACCGCGTCGCGTGACGAGAACTCTGTGGTTGACTTCCATTTTTCCGGATCGATACCGTTTACACTTTCGATCACCCTCGCCTGGGGCCCTTTCCCGTTTCCATTCTCCGCGCTCCCTGTGATGAACGAGCCCTGCCGAAGGTTGTATTTCTGGATTAGCGACTCCGGGACGTAGATGTCTCCGTTGTTTGGTCCGAGCGTGAGCGACTGCTTCCTTATGAAACCGCGCTCGCGGCTGAATGTATCATGATGCCTTCCATTCGGGTGCCTCTGTCCCTTGGGGCGGGCTCGATCAATTTCGAGTATCCCGGAAAAAGAAATAGTCATTAAACTCCTGTGAAGACTCGAGTCTTCCTTCCGTGCTTGGCGGAATAGTTGGTGTTTGTGCTCCAGTCGCTGAAGACCCGTGTCAGTGCTTTGCCCTTAATCCGGTCTTTTGTTTCAGCTCTGGGCGATTCAAAATCAAAAGAGTGGTTGACTCTCTATCTGCGAAACCAGAACAGTCGACTCGTCGGTTTGGCCGACTCATTGTCCCCGTTAAATCTGGCTGTCGACGCATAAAATTTATCTTAATCGGAGGTTCATTTCAAGAGTTACCGAGAAATCTGAAGAATCGGGAAACGCTCAAGGATTTCTAAAACGGGTAAAATCATTCCGCGTCGTATGCGGAGGCCTTAACGCCACTGGGCGCGAGGAAGCGCGGACCTCGCAAAGGGGAGATTCAAATTCAGGCGGAAACAGGTCCATCTGCAATCTCCTGCATTTGAGTGCGGATCCCAATCCTTTTCAAGAGTTCGAAGGGTAGCTCACCTCCGGCAAATATGAAGACATAATCGTTCGGAAGTTCGACGTCACCATCAGGTGATGAGACGACTACACTCATTTCGCGTATCTCTTTCACCTCTGAATTGAAGACGACGCGCACCTTCCTGCCTGACATTATGTTTTTGATATTACCGAGGTTGCGCTCCTTGAGTCGCGTGAACTCACCGCGCCTGTACGAAAGGGTTACATTGTTGCTCTTTTGAAGCGAGAGTCCTACCGCGGCTTCGACTGCCGAGTCGCCTCCTCCTACCACAAGTACATTAGCGTGCTGATAATTCGAAGTGTCGATGAGGCGATACATCACTTTAGATAAGTCCTCTCCCGGGACGCCGAGTTTCTTCGGCGTTCCCCGCCGACCAAGTGCGAGGAGGACGAAACGCGCCGTTAGCGTAGAGGCGGAAGTTGTCAGAGTAAATACGTCGTCTGTCTTCTGCACATCCAGCACCTTTTCGTTTGTCCTTATGTCGAGCTTAGCCTTAGCGATGATATTCTGCCACGCTTCGAGGAGAACTTCCTTCTTCACGTCTGTGAGCTTCAACTTTCCCCATAACGGTAGCTCGACGGGGGACGTCATCACGACCTTGGCGCGCGGGTAGTGAAGTATTGAGCCGCCGATGTCGCTTTGCTCGAGTATGACGTGACTGAGTCCGCTCGCCTTCGCGCTTAGTCCTGCCGCCAGTCCGGCTGGTCCGGCACCGACAATGGCCACATCGAAATCCGCGACTCCGGCCTTCGGCTGTTCTGCAATGTAGGAAATTGCTGCCTTGCCCTGCGAAACCGCATTCTTGATGAGCCCTATCCCGCCAAGTTCTCCAATTATGAAAACTCCCTTGACGTTTGTTTCATAGTGCTCATCGAGGGCGGGAAGGTCTGCGCTCCGCCCTGGTTTGGCCATAAGGAGTTCTATCGCTCCTACGGGGCACGCTTCGGCGCAAAGCCCGTGTCCGACACATTTCGCGCCGTGTATCAGCGTCGCCTTACCCTCGATAACGGCGAGAACGTCCCCTTCTGGACAGGCTCTGACGCATCCTCCGCACCCTATGCATGTGGTTACGTCGATGTGCGGGTGAACCGTAACAGCTTCGTGCAATCCGCTGATCTTCATTTCCTGGAATTTCTTCTTCGCCTTTTCCTCTTTCTTCTTCAGACGGCGGAAGTAAGGAAAAGCCGCCAGGAATATGAGGAGTGCGGTAACTACAACTGTTATCAAAGACTGGTTCATGAAATTGTCCGTCAGAATCTAAAACCTATTTCGGCGAAAACCCTGAAGCTGTTCATCGATGGATCTATTCCGTCATCGAGGCCGATCGTCGAGTACCATTTTTGGCTAAAGTCGTAATCGATAAAAGCTGAAATGGTCTGTGTCTTGTATGTCTGCTCAACCGTGGAGACGGAGACGCTGTACGAGTCGTAGCTGAGGGTGACGTCGAGCGCGTCGAAGAATGTACGGTCGATTTCAACGTTGACGTCGTTCGCAATCGAGTAGACGCCCGTCATTGTGAGATACCTGACGCTTGCACCGATGCCGAGATCGAGTAGGTTGCTCGTTCTCACGGAGCCGCCGAGCGTGTGCTCGCTCCTGGCGTAATCTCTACGCGTCCTGTAGCTTCCGTTGGCGGTGAGGGTGAGTGAAGCGGTAACGTGCGCGGAGATGCTTGCCCGTAATCCCTGCGAGACATTTGGATCGATCAGGCTGTCCGGTATAGCCTTCATAGTCTGAAAAAGGTAGACGGTACGGTATGCGTCATATCCGAGATTCGCAAAGAGCCAGCTCGTCGGGTAATAGTTCATTGAAAAGAAAGTGTTCGAAAAGTTCAGTCCGCCGACTCTGGTTCCGTTTGATTCTCTGCTCAAGTCTATCTCCGTGCTCTCGTAGAAGTTCAGGTTCGAGCCGAGGGACAGGGAGTTCTGAAGGTAGAGATAATTTCTGTCAAGCTTGCCCCCGACCATCTGAAGGCCGTAGGCAGCGGTTCCGTCAAACTGGTGAAATACGTCGGCACCGGAATGATAGTTGATAAACGCTGCTGTCTTTGTCCCGGAGTAGCCAAGGGTTGAAGACGGGATGGTCGCCGAGGCCCCGCCGAGCGCACCGATCGTAAACCTGTTTATCCGGAAATAGACTTGCCCGCCATCGAAGGTCCCCATCCCGCTTACGAATTGAGAGTTCTGTCTCCCGATACTGTATCCCAATGCGGAGCCGGCAGTCTCGCCCGTGAGCGTCGCGCTGTAAAGGTTGTTGCTAAGTCCGGTCCTGTTTCCGTATTGCGCGTAAACGCCGTTACCGTCAAGGAAGCTCATTCCATAGAGTCTGAAAGACATCCCGGCTCCGAAGAGATTGCTTATACCGATTTGGACGAGCGCGCCTGGCTGACTGAGGTTAAGTTTCGAATCCTCGGCCGCAATCATGTCGTATTGAAGCCCTACACGGCCGGAGAGTACGTTCGCCCGGGGGAAAGATTCCCCGCTCACTGACCGCTCGCTCGTGCTGCTAGATCCTCCTTTGCTTACGACTTGAGTGCTAAGCGGTGCAGGAAGACGATTCGAGAGGACAATCTGGACAGTATCGCCGATCCTGAATCCCTGCAAGCCGTTGAGTGCGCGAGCGGCACTTGAACTGTCCGCGATCGCGGTGACGATTAGCGATCCAACTAAAGCGCCTTCCCGATAGACACGGGCCGAATCACCCGGTGCCACGCCGTCGATTCCACCGGCTGTCAAATAAACGGTTGGCCCGGCGATGTAAGAAATCTTTGCCGTCGCCTCCTGCTTCTGTTGTGCCTTCGCATGAATGGCCAACGAGAAGAAAGCGAGGATTATAGCTCCCGTCCTGCCCAATTATCCTCCACCTGTGGGGTGGCATCGATAGCACGCGCTACTTTCATACACGTAGCCTCCGACGTCGGCATGCCTGGGATTTGTTCGCGCCGCCGTGTGTTCGTGACAATTAGTGCAGGCAAAAGTTGAGTAGTTAGGCTGGCTTGCGTGGCAATCAGTGCACGCATTCCAAACGCCCGGGCTGTGTCTGTCGCCGGCGTGAATGGGGAAGTAGGGGTGCGGGTAGAAGGCCGCCGGCTGCCAGGTCAGTGCTCTATGGCACACGGCGCACTCAGTGTTGAACCCCGCAGCTATATGATTGGGGTTCTGGGCCGTTACATAGACATTTTCATGGCAGGCGACGCATTCGCTCGGCGTCCCACGATATCGACCGCCTACGTGACAGCTGATGCACGGTACGGCCTCGTGCGCCCCGCGAGTAGGGAATTGAGTCCTGTCGTGGTCGAAGCTCGAGATCCATGAGGACGCGTTCGAGCGATGGCATTGGGAACAGTCGGTACCGAACCCAGCGAGCCTGTGATTGATCGTGACCGCCGCATCGTAGTCTCTTCTATGGCAGGAGTAGCAGTCCTGTGGCGTATTAGTGAATTTGAAGCCTGCATGGCAGGCCTCGCACGCTACATTCTTGTGCTGCCCTGTCAGCCTGAAACCGGTGTCCGAATGATCGAATTCCATCGGCGAGGCGAGTTCTTTCCAGCTTTCTGTCGTATGACAGGCCGTGCATTTGAATGTGATCGGCCCGTGCGGGGAAGCCTGCGCGAACGCCGCATTGTTGATCCAACTGATCAGGAGAATCAAACTGGTCCCCCTTAGGCCTACTCCGATGAGTCCTTTGAGAAACCGTTTTAGTTTGAATGGCAATCGATGCATCTCGTTCCAATATTTATGTACTTGACGACCTCTTTGCCATTCATTTCCACGGTTGGATGGCACTTTTCACAAGGGACACCGATGTGCTTACCGGTCAGCGGAAAATCCGACTGCGTATCGTGGTCGAACAGTGTCTTCTTCCATGTGTCGGCGGTATGGCAGGAACTGCAATGCGTCGTTCCATCAACTTCGAATTGTCCGGCGTGAGCGTCATCGTGGCATGAATAACAGTGCGTGTCAAGGCCCGCGTACCGTACCGGGAGAGTTGTGCCTTTCGGTCTCTTGTGACAATCAGAGCAGGCGATAGTTGCATGTTTTCCCTTCAGAGGAAATTTCGTTTTGTCATGAGAAAAGACGAGCTTCTGCCATGAATCCGTGGTATGGCAGGTCACGCACCCATTTGTCATGATCCGCGAGAACTGTTCCCCGTGAACATTCGCGTGGCATGTCAGGCAGGTGATCTTGCCTGACCAGATGAATTGCCGTGTCGACTTCGCAGCTATTTTATCCGCCAAGTGGCAGTTGGTGCAAGCCACGGCAAGATGTGCTCCGTCCAGCATGAAGGAAGACTTCTGGTGATCCGCAATCGTGAACGTCGCAGGCGTGAACCCATAAACGTTATGGCATTTCTCGCACCTGTCTCCTCCCGCAATCCTGTCAAACTGTCCACCGTGCGCGTCGGAATGGCAGTCGGAACAGACTTTGAACTTTGCGATTCGGAACCCTAAACCTCCGCTGATGTTCCGCTTCGTTGGGCTATCCGCGTGGCACTTTGCGCACTTCAGTCCCGCATGCTTGCCCAGCAGCGGGAACTCGGTTTTGGAATGATCGAATTCTCCGGATGCAACCGAGAAGAACGAGTCCGTGTTGTGACAGGAGGCGCACGCCTGTTTAAAAGCGCCTTTATGGGGATCAGTGTGGCATGAGCCGCAGCTCGAAAACTCGAGGCCGGTGTATTTCACCGTCTTCCCGTCGCTCATCTTCTGGTTATGGCAGTCGTAGCACCCTACAGTCTTGTGGCTCCCCGTGAGGGGGTAGCGGGTGCTGTCATGGTTGAAATTGGCGGCAGGTTTCCATTTGAACGTATCATGGCACGATGAGCAGGACTGGCTGAACTGTCCTTTGTGAACGTCTTCATGGCACGAGGAACAACTTGGTGAAAGACCGAGATACGTCACGTTAAGCTGGTCGGCGGGAAGCTTTTTGACATCCTGATCGGAAATTTTCGACGGGTTGTGACAGCTTCTGCACCCGATTTCCTTGTGCTTACCGGTGAGCGAGAAGCCCATGCTCGAATGATCGAATGAAGACGTATCAAACCTGACTATCTCGTAGTTTTTGCCGAGGTGCTCCTGATGGCATCCCGCGCATTCCTTTGATTTGATGGTCGCATGGTAGCCGATCCCTTTGTCGACGCGGGTCTGAATCTCCTTGTGGCAGGAAAGGCATTTGACGTTTGAGATAAGCTTGCCGATCGAGTGGCATGTGGTGCAGTTAGTAATGCCTTCGAGGTTGGAGTGCCAGTGAGACAGCGGGCCGGGCGATAACTGGGCAGAGGCAGTGCCAATCGCAAAAAAAAATGCAATCATGGCCAGAGCCAGGTTGGCAAAGCGAAACCTGATATTGGAAGGCCGCATCAGACGGTTCTTCTCATAAAACACACAAAAAGAATCGACAAGAAATCTCCTGAAATTCCAGAACTGTAAAAACCGCAAGAGAAATGACAGTCAGGTCATAAACCCGGTCCGGGCTGTCAACACTTTATAAAATCAGCCCCTCAGTGACCTCTGCGATGATGGAGACTCTGTGCTGGTAAGGTTGGTGCTCATATGCGATTGCACATTATAATGAACAGACGCTAAAAAATCCAAGTATAGCCAAAGGCGAAGGCCACGCCCACATGCACGATAAGGATCACGAGGACGACAAGTGAGAAGGGGAGGTGAATTACGTGCCAGTAATGAAATATCTGGCGGAGTTTTTCGAGGACAAGAATTCGCTGACCAAGGGCAATTCTGCGGTTGGCTAACCTTGCGGCCTCATTTATATATGACTCCGGTACAGCCTGAGTGCGCAGGATTGATTTCAGTCTTCTGCTATTCCTCCTGTGCATCAGGTCAATCCTTGCGAGGACCCAGATGAGCTGAAGAATTCCAGCTTTCGCCGCGTCGAACTCGATTTGACCCATGCGATCGATAATCCCCAGCGTCTTCTCGTCGAGCTTGAAGTTTGTTCTCAGCCTTTCGAGCAATTCGGACCGTTCGCCTTCAAGGTCCTTGGCCGTCAACTCACCGCCGTGAATGTTCTTTGGGATGAACTTGTAGAAATACCGACCGACGAATCCGCTGAGCACGACCGCCGTCATGCACCAGAATCCCGCCCCCGCGATCCCGCCGAACATAAAGGTGGTATGGTACAGTACGAGTATCGGTCCCAAAAGACAGAGGAATATATGAATGTCGAGGAAGTCCCGTATCTTTCCGAAATTGGAGAGTCTCCTTAGCCTCTTGCGCCCGGAATATATCGCGACGCCTACGAAAATCATCGCCGTTCCGATTATTCCGTAGCCGTGACTCTCAATCCCCGACGGGCGGAGGGAATCGTAGCGAGCAAGCGTTGGTCTGTCCTGCAAGGGGGTGAGGTAGTATGTGTAGTTTCGAGCCCATATCGTTACGGCTGTAACAAGCCCAATCATGATCAGGAACAGTGTGAAGACTTTGTGGGGAATATCGCTGCTGCCGGCCCCGCTTTTCTTCGACGATGAACCGGACTTGTTTAGTGCTTCAGGCAAATTGTCTCGACGTGTTTTGGTTGGCTCAATTTAGCAGAAGAATCGGAATTGCAAAAGGAATCCTCGCACAGATGGTGAGTACAGCAGAAAGATTTCTCTTAAGCTTTTTCCATAATGCGCCTGTTTGATGTGGACCACCTGTGATATAGGAAGATCCCGATGATCATCCAGCCTATTCCAACGCCGATTGCCTCAACTCCAGAGCTAAGGAATATGAAGGCGAATCCGATGAACGCGATAATCGACGGAATTGGGTAGAGCCACATCTTGAACGGCCGTTTCATGTTCGGATCATCCCTTCGCAGGAGCGTCAACCCGACGATCTGTCCGATGAATTGGATCAGAATTCTGCTCGAGAGAGAGGCGGCGATGATGAAGTCGAGATTAAAAAGGCTGGCAATGCATGTTATGATTCCGACGGTCAGGAGTGAGAAGTGAGGGAAGTGTTTCTCCGGGTGTACTTCGCCAAGCCATTTGAAGAAGAAGCCGTCCCGAGCCGCCGCGAATGGGAGCCTTGAGTAACTCATCATCAGTGAATAAGTCGAGCCGTACGCCGTTATGATTACCAGAATCGTGAGTATAACAGCGGCATGTCTGCCGAGTATCTGACCGAACATGTCTGACGCAACATGAGTCGACCTCGCGATCTCCTGCCACGGCATCGTCCCGAGAATGGATATATTCATGACTGCGTAAATGAGGGTGACGCCGATGACGGAATAGAGTATTGCCCGCGGGAAAACGTACTCAGGCCTTTTTACCTCTTCCTCCAGGTAGCAGATATTGTAGTACCCCATCAGATCATACATCGCGATCATTGTAGCCGAGCCAAGTCCGGATACGAATCCCCACGAGAAACCGAACCAGCCATGCGGGAAGACGAAGGCGTCGCTGGCATGGAAGTGAGTCATTCCGACTATGATGGTGAGTGAGACCGTGACGAGCATGACAATCCAAAGAAACACCGTTACGGCTCCAACGAACTTCACCCTGTTGTAGTGAAGAAGGATTGTCAGCAGGCCGACGCCGAAGGCGAGAATCCGTATGTTCGTTTCGGTGAGGAACGGCCAGATGTACGAGGCGTACTGTACCATTCCGACGAATCCTGAGGCAATTTCAAGCGGACCGCTTAAGAGGAAAGTCCAGATGAAGAGGAACGCGGCAAGCTTGCCGAAATATTTCCTGTATGCCTCTCTCAGATAGACGTAGGATCCCCCCTCACCGGGGAGGGAAGTGCTGAGTTCGGCCCAGACCTGACCGTCTGAGATTGCGATCACGGCCCCAACGATCCAGCCAAGCATTGCCTGCGGTCCACCCATCGCGCTGATGATCAGAGGTATTGTGATGAATGGACCTATGCCTACCATCGTAGCCATGTTGCTGGCCGTCGCGTGTATGAGCCCAAGGCTCCTGTCGAGATGTCCTGATTTCTTTTCGATGTCCTGCATCAATTTGATCCGCCCGTCAGGTAAAGAGGTTTGTGGTCCTTCAGATCCTATCTTCCGATAACCTTGTCTTTCACATTCCATCCCGAGACGGCCACGACGGGCTTTTCTCCTCCGAGGCTACGGGTGTTGAATTTGCCCATGATGGTACGGGTTTCACCCGGCAATAGTGTTATGTAATTGCTTTCCCAGAATACCGGCAGAACGCTGCTTCCTGTGGTCGACTTTCTTACGGTCAGGCGAACCATGAACGCAAGCTTGTCCGATGGATTTCGCAGTGTGACAGCTATCGAATAGTGGTCCTTCCTTCGAATGAACTTGCTGGTCGCGGAGAGCGCCACTTCCGGGAGATTATCCAGTCCGGTGAGATCAGCGTACGAAGTATCGGGTGTCACGTACCATGTCGATTTCTTCCAGTCGAGCATGTCGCTCTTCCTCGAGAGGGCATAGAAGTTTTCATCCACGAGTTTGCCTCCTCGTTCGAGTCGGAGGCTAAGAAAGTAAGTGCTCGACGCGGAATCTGGGGTCGGAACATCTATGGCTTTAATCGATTCATTCGCGGGTGAAGCCAGTTGTACGGTCTTCCTTAATCTTTCGGAAAGATTGGAATTGAACACTCTGACTTCCAGCTTCAGTCTTCGCTCTGAACTTAGCGTTGAATTCACCACGAAGACGCTGTGCGAGGCGTAATCATAGAGGGCATGGATTGGCCGACAAGCTTCCTGTGCGCCATAAAACGCGCCCGTGGGGTTGAGATAGTAATCATAGAGTTGCCACCACATTTTAGGCCAGGCGGTGTTATACATCCACTGTATGACGCCGGTGGATGTGAACTTGCGGGCGCCGAAGGCCTCATACATCGCTCGCATCGCCTCATAGTTCGTGTACTGGGCCTTTCTCTCGTAATCGTTTAGATCAGCAGGCGGGCCGAGGCGTCCATCGATGGCGTCGTTGTATCTCTTAAGGTTCCCAAATTCTCCTCTCGAACAGTGGAACAGCCACTCTCCGTTTATAGGCCAGAGTGAATCCGGGGAGAGCATCCTGCGAAGCGATTCTACAACGGGGACCTGCGGTCCCGGACCGGTCTCGGTGTTAAATCCGAAGGCACCTCCATACGACGTGTCGGAATACCAGTAATCCGGAGGGACGTAGTCGTAAGGCCCCCGCATCTTGACACCGGTAGGGCCGGTTATTTTGCTCACGTGTTCAGCCGCGGAAGCGAGGTAGGGCCTCGTCGTGTCATACCGAGCGAGTATGCCCTGGTACATATTTTCAAGTTCGGGCCGCGGAGTCTTATCGCTCCCATAAAGCCAAACGAATATGCTCGGATGATTTCTCAGCCACGTAACTTCGTCACGGAACGACGCGGCGGCGAGTCTCATCTGAGCCTGAGTCATTATTCCGCCGAACTCGTCGGTCTTTGCTCCGAAGACACCATCCCACTCCCACTGGGCACTCCACCCAACCATGACAAGGAGGCCCTTCGCGTCGCACAGACTGTAGATCTCGTCCCCCTCTCCCCAGAATCCTTCGAGCCTCAGGGCGTTGAGATTCATGTTAACTGCGTAGTCTATCTGCGCTTTTAGTTTGTCTTCGTCCTGAGTGAGAAAGATATCGTCGGTCCATCCCCCGCCGCGTATGAGTATTCTGCGGCCGTTCAGTTTATATCCTTTGAATCCCTGCGGGGTCGTGTACTGGTTGACTTGTCTTATTCCGAACTTGACAGACTTTGTGTCCGTCACCTTTCCGTTTGCCTTGAACTCTAGCCTCAGGTCATAGAGGTTAGGCTTGCCAAAGTCGTGTGTCCACCAAAGTCTCGGATTCCTGACGACTAGCTGCCTGAATGAGTCGGGTGAAAATGCTGCGGAGATTCTTTCTCCGGGCGAGAGGCGGAAGCTTTGAGAAACAACGATGCTGCCGATATTTCCAGTTAGGAGGCCCTCGACAGTATGGTCGGTCAAGTTTGCGAGTTCCGCGGAAACTGTCAGCCAAGCTCTCTTCAGCGTGGCGGTATCCACTTTAGTGGCAACGAACGGTCTGGATATGGCAACATCCCCGCAGAGTCGGACAACAACCGGCCGCCAGAGGCCCATATCGTGGTCGGGGGGCCTCGGATTCCAGTCGACGAATCCCAATGTGACGGCTCCCGGGCCTGGCCTGTAGACTTTGACCGCCAGCACATTAATACCGCCGAAGACAGCGAACCTTGTGATATCAAATTCGAACTGCCTGAATCCGCCAAGCACCGAATCTCGTCCGGCAATCAAGTGGCCGTTCAGCCAGATGTCCGCGGAGTAGTTCACGCCGAGGAATTTCAAAATTGCATGGTTGCCGGATGTTGATTTGCTTGGGAGCCTGAAGGAGGTTCTGTACCACCATGGATTTACGAAGATCGAATCTGGAACCGAGTCGAGGTTCTTTCCCCTGAAAACATGCTTGAAAACGCCGTCCGCGACGAGGCTGCCTAGGACAGTTGATGGAACAGACGCGCTGTACCATCCTTTTGCAGTGAATGCTTCCCGAGAGATGATCTGACCGCTAGCGGTTACCCGATCTCCGGATTGTATGAGCCATCCCTTTTTCAATTCCAGCTCAGTCGGGCGCGCCATGACTGTGCTGCAGACAATCAATATCGGGATCAGAAGTTTAAAGATTCCAAAATTTCCCATAGCTCTCCTCGGTTGTGGCTGCGCCTGCATGTCAGGCATAGAGATGGAATGTCGACGTCCAGACAATTTATCCCCCAGCTGGCAAGCCTGCAAGCTTCCAAAAGCCGTTGAAGTCCGATGCCGCGCCTGGCTTTGGTTCGGGAACCGGAGGCCGGTGCACCATGTTGAGTCTCTTATCAGGTCGAGAAGTGCTTTGGCTCATTTAACTAAACCAAACGGAGGTGAGAGAATTGAACAACCGTCTACCGATAGTTAATTCCAGAACGTCCTACATAGTCCTCGCGATTGTCAGTCTTGCGCTTGGGAGTTGTTCGTCCAGCAGACCTGATTCCTACGGTGGTCCCGATGCCGGCAAGGATACGGCCCCCGGCCACGCAAGAATCGTGGCTGCGGTCGTCAGGGTGGACTCAACCTTACAGGGAAATTCTCCAAACGACCCTTGCTCGAAGACCCCATGCATGGCCTGGATAGAGGTCAAGCGCGTGGTTGCTCACGGATCCGGAACCGCAACCATCAGTCCAGGCGACACACTCGAGGCAAGATTTGCTTTTACACTCGGGCCTACAAATCGTGAAAGTTTTCCCAATCTGGACCACGAACTCCCGGGCTTGTCTGTCGGATCAGTTTTTGTCGCCGACATCCAGCTCATGCCGTCGCCTCTATCAGGCAGGCCCAAACGGAACGTTTACCTTATCTACGGCTACAGCAAGGTTGACTGAGATTATTAACGCAAAATACCAAATGACTGAAAGGAAGAGAGGATGAAGAGATTCTACAGATTGGCGATAATGATTTTATTTGTCGCTTGTCAAATACCGGCCGAGGGAAGCGCATTCGCGAAAAGCCGTGAAGGTGCTGGCCGTACCGTGGATACTAGGGAGGACCTCTCTGCGCGGGCCAAATGGGAATTTATGAGATTGAGAAATCCCTACACGAACAGCATACCGGCAAACATCTCGGTACTCGAACGCGCATACGCACGCACGCTCCCGACCGACAAATTGGGGGGACTCCGAAAGGGGAGCCAGGTCTTCTCGGTGACAAACTGGACGCTAAGGGGGCCATTCAATCAGGGAGGGAGATCCAGAGCCATCGCCGTCGATGTGAACAACCCGAACGTCATCCTTGCAGGCGGTGCCACCGGAGGCATGTGGCGGTCTACGGATAACGGCCAGAGCTGGACGAAGGTGACTACGCCGCAGGACACCATTCAAACGGTGACGTGCATAGCGCAGGACACCAGACCAGGCAAAACCAACACCTGGTATTATGGTACGGGTGAGTACGCTTCCAACCTTCAATTACCCGGCAACGGGGCCGGATTCACTACTGATCTCGGTGGAGGGATTTACAAATCGACTGATGACGGCCTTACTTGGGCGAGGCTTGTTTCCACGCTGCCGAGTTTTTCGCCAACCTTCGTGAATCAGTTCCAGATTGTATGGAACATCTCCCTAGATTCATCAAACACGAATCAGGACGTCATCTACGCCGCCACCTTCGGCGGAATCTTCAGATCCTCTGATGGCGGTTCGAGCTGGACGGCGGTACTGCGGGACACGACTTACACTTCAATTTACACGAGCGTCGCCGTGACGAAGGCAGGTGACGTATATGCCGGCATGAACAGCGGCAGCTCGCAGGGGATATGGCATTCCACCGACGGCATCAACTGGACAAACATTACCCCAACTTTCCTTCCTTCAGCTTACGGCCGCATCGTGATGGCAAGCGCGCCGACAAATCCGGGACTCCTTTACGTGCTTGTCAACACACCCAACAGCGGGACACCCGGAGATCCGAACAACGGAACCGATGACTACCAAAGCCTGTACAAATACAGTGCGGCTTCGGGACAGTGGACTGATCTAACATCAAAGCTGCCGACCTGGTCAGGCAGCGTCGGAGGATATTCCTCCCAGAGCGGATACGACATGCTGATAAAGGTCAGCCCGATCGACTCCAACTTTGTTATCATCGGGGGCACTAATCTCTTCAGGACTACCGACGGCTTCGCGACTCAGCTAGATACCACCGACTGGATAGGTGGATATTCGCCGGCGAATGACATTTCTTCCTATCCCAATCAACACCCGGACGAGCACGACCTGTTTTTCCTCCCTTCGAATCCGAATGTTGTATATTCTGCGAACGACGGTGGCCTGAGCTATACGACGGGAATTGATTCTCAACAGGTAAACTGGAACAGCCTGAACAACGGCTTCGTGACGACGCAGTTTTACTCCGTAGCTTTGGACCATGCGACACTCAATTCTCCCCTGATAGTCGGAGGGATGCAGGACAACGGGAACATGCTGGACACGACCTCCGCGTCAAATTCAAGCTGGGTAGTTCTTCCCGGCGGCGGTGACGGAGGCATTTCGGCCGTGCCGGACAGCGCAAACTATATTTATTATTCCACGCAGAACGGGAACATACTTGAAACGAGAATGTCTGATGGAGCGTGGGCGAAAATATCGCCGCTTGGTGCCACAGGATTCATGTTCACAACACCTTACGTGCTCGATCCCGACAATACGACTATGATGTACGTCGCCGCCGGGTCGCAAATCTGGAGAAACTCTAACCTCCTTGACATCCCGGCGTATACGGACTCCGCGACAACCGTCGACTGGACCGACCTCACGAACATAGATACCACCAGTCAGATCAGCGCGCTTGCGGTTTCCCGACTTCCCGCTCACATCCTTTACTACGGAACGTCCGATGGCCACGTCTTCAAGGTCATCGGCTCAGACACGGGCAATCCGGCTTCTACAAACGTCACCTCACCGAATTTCCCCCAGGGATACGTGAGCAGTATCGCCATCGACCCACAGAATGGAAATGACGTCATGGTGGACTTTTCAAATTACGGTGTCATTAGCATCTACTACACCAGCGATGGGGGTACGACCTGGACACCTGTATCGGGCAATCTCGAACAGAACCCGGACGGTTCGGGGAATGGACCCTCCGTTAGATGGGTGAACATACTTAATTCCAATGGTACCAGGATCTACTTCGCCGGCACAAGTACGGGCCTTTACGCTACGTCATCGCTCAACGGCAGTTCAACTGTCTGGGTCCAGGCAGGGGCCGACAACATAGGAATGCTCGACGTCGAGACCATCGACTCACGAAGCATCGACGGAACCGTCGTCGTTGGGACTTTCGGCGGCGGCGTGTACAGCGCGAACGTAACTCTTACTGGCGTGAACGAGGCTAAGAATGTTCCGACGAATTTCTCGCTCGAACAGAACTATCCGAATCCGTTCAACCCGACGACGGTCATCGGCTATCGCTTGTCCGGAGCAAGTCGTGTTTCCCTTAATGTCTACGATGTGCTCGGCAGGGAAGTGGCAACTCTCGTCGACGGCCAACAGAATGCCGGAGAGCACAGGGTTACGTTCAATGGGTCAAAGTTTGCAAGCGGGGTGTACTTTTACAGGCTCGTGGCACAGGGAAGTTACTCCAGGCCATTCATTGCCACCAAGAAACTCATGCTTGTCAAATAGCCTTCGGTGAATCTTCTTTATTCATAATCAGCACGCCGTCCCCGCACTTCCTCCGACAGGGGGAAGTGCGGCGGGTGGTGAGTCCCTCTCTGCGGTGCAGTTTGCAGGTGTTCTCCTGACAGTATGAGCGCGGAATTATCCCAAGAATGGTATGGTCACGTATTCGCCAACTTATCGAGCGCATTCCCCGCAAGCCTGTAGACTGTCCACTCGTTCATCGGCACGGCGCCCAGCGACTCGTAAAAAGCGATTGCGCTCTTGTTCCAATTAAGAACGGCCCACTCAAATCTTCCGCATCCGCGCTCCTTCGCGAGGCCGGCAAGATAAACGAGGAGCTGCTTTCCAATTCCTCTTCCGCGATATTCTGGCTTCACGAAAAGATCCTCAAGATATATCCCGGGCCTTCCGACGAATGTCGAGAAGTTGTGAAAGAAGAGGGCAAAACCGACAGGCTGACCGTCAACTTCGGCGAAGATGACCTCGGCGATATGCCTATTGAATATGTATTCCCGCAGCATCTCCTCGGTCGCCTGTACATCGTCCAAAAGCTTCTCGTACTCCGCAAGTGACTTGATGAATTCGAGTATGGTTCCGCATTCTGTCTCTTTGGCGAATCTGATTACTGCTGATTTGTCTTTCCCGACCATTTGATTTGTCTTACTCCCTTCTCTTTGCTTCGTTGATCTGAACCTGTGAATATATGCGGGCGCTCAGGAAAAGGCAAAGAAGCGGGCGATCTTTTGCCCAGTTCGCCAGTAATGTTCTCTGCATGCACGAGGTGGAGCATTTGGCATCTTCGGAGCGGAGCGTTATTATCACGTTGAGGCAGTCGTTGGTGTGGGTGAGAAAAGGACGATGTTGTTTGTCGTAAGTCAGGAGGGATTATGGGTCCTAACATGTCTTCTTCGTCCGGACTGAAGCTTGCGGCCCGCGCATTTCTTTTTTACGTCGCGAGCTTAGCATTGGTCGGGGGGCTTCTTTTTTCAACGGCCGGCAGTCTAAGGTTCTGGAATGCCTGGCTGTTTCTTGGCGCGCTTTTCATCCCGATGCTTGCTGTGCTGGTTTATCTTCTTTTGAAGGCACCGGATCTCCTCGAAAAGCGCATGAAGACAAGGGAAAAAGAGAAACCTCAAAGGTTGTATCTCCTCCTTTCGCTTGTCACGTTTCTGATCAGCTTCTCAATCCCCGGTTTTGATTACAGGTATGGCTGGTCAAGTGTGCCACTTTGGGTGGTCATACTTTCAACTTTTGCCATGCTCACCGGTTACTTCTCCTTCTTCGTCGTGATGGTTCAAAACAGGTATGCCTCCAGGGTAGTGGAGATCCAGGAGGGACAGAAGCTGATAGACAAGGGCATGTACTCGGTGGTACGTCATCCGATGTACGGATCTGCGACCCTCCTCTACGTGTCCGCCATGCTGGTGCTGGGATCCTATTTCGCCATCATTCCTGTATTGTCAATTCCGATGCTCCTTGTCATCAGGATTAGGAACGAGGAGAGCGTCTTAAGAGAAGGACTCCCCGGATATTCTGACTACATGAATAGAGTCAGATATAGAATGATTCCGTTTGTCTGGTGAGCGAGTGACGGGCGATTTGGCCCGCAAAATCTGTCGCCATGATAGGATGAGGGGCGCGATAACAACTTCCTTTGGCGAGTATCCAAGTGCTATTAGGGTCCCGTCCTCACCATCCTGTTGGAGACTTGATATTCTCGAAAGTTCAAGCTATGATTTTGCAGGTATGCACGGGCAAAGAGTTTGTGTGATCCTACATGACTATTAGCTACTCGCGACCGCGATAGCTGTCTTCAGAGCGCTACCCAAAACTTTTCAATCGATCAGCCGGCCAGGTATCGACCTACCTGCCGGGAATGAGCAGGGCTCTCATCAAAATATTGAAAGGGAAATGCAATGAAGCGGACGAAGGTAGTAATCTTAGGGGCTGCGGGAAGAGACTTTCACAATTTCAACACCGTCTTCAGGGACAACGAGCAATTCGAGGTGGTGGCATTCACCGCCACGCAGATACCTAATATCGACGGAAGGAAATATCCCGCCGAACTGGCAGGGAGACTTTACCCCGGCGGGATACCGATATTCCCTGAGTATCAGCTTCCTCAACTGATAAGAAGCAACGGCGTCGATGAGGCGGTCTTTGCCTACTCTGACGTGTCATTCAATTATGTCATGACGGCCGCCTCGCAGGTCAACGCGCTCGGATCATCGTTCAGGCTCCTTGGCGTCAGGGAGACAATGCTCGAGAGTAGGGTTCCGGTGATTGCCGTCGTGGCGGTGCGCACAGGCTCCGGGAAGAGCCAAACTTCGCGGAAGGTCTGCAGCATCCTCAGAGAGAAAGGTTTGCGGGTAGTGGCGGTCAGGCACCCGATGCCGTATGGCGACCTCGTGCGGCAGAAGGTGCAGCGGTACGCGAGCATAGAAGATCTGAAAAAGCATGACTGCACCATAGAAGAGATGGAGGAGTACGAACCTCACATCACGAACGGTACTATCATATATGCCGGAGTCGACTATGGCGCCATTCTTCGTGAGGCTGAGGAGGAAGCCGATGTCATAGTCTGGGACGGCGGCAACAACGACACCTCCTTCTATCGTCCCGACCTTACGATAACCGTGGCCGACCCGCATAGACCGGGCGACGAGGTATCCTACTACGCTGGGATGACGAACATAATACTTGCTGATGTCGTGTTGATTAACAAAGTCGAGTCCGCCATTCGGGAAAACGTCGATGCCGTCAGGCGCAATGTACTGGCGGTGAATCCAAACGCTAGGATAATCGAAGGTGCCTCCCCTGTCACCGTCGAAGATGAATCTCTCATCCGAGGCAAGAGAGTGCTTGTTGTTGAGGACGGTCCGACTCTCACGCACGGAGGGATGTCATATGGCGCGGGCGTCATAGCGGCGCGGAAATTCGGAGCCAGCGAGCTGGTAGACCCGCGGAGATGGGCCGTCGATTCCATCTCTGAGACCTTCAGGAAATATCCGAAGACCGGGACGCTGCTCCCTGCGATGGGGTACGGCAACAAGCAGGTCAGGGACCTCGAAGCGACAATCGACAGAGTCGAATGTGACACAGTTGTAATTGGAACCCCGATTGACCTGCGCAGGGTCGTGAAGATCAGGAAGCCCTCTGTCAGGGTGCGTTACGATCTGGCAGAGATTACGAAACCCGGTCTCAAAGAAATATTGGAAGGATTTCTGGCGGAGCATAAATTGTCATGACCTCCGCCTGAGACAACTCAACCGATGAAGAACCGGGGAAGTGGCCGGTTTTGGCGGAAACAGGCCGTTTGGCCGCCGGATGTTTAGAGCCGGTATTTCGTGACTTCTGTTCCTAAGGAGATAAATGAATGAAGAGAGATTTTTTAAGCATAGCTGATTGGTCACCGAGAGAGCTCCAGAAACTTGTGGATGTCGCGGCAGACATGAAGAAGCGCCCGGTTAAATACAAGAACTCGCTTCGTGGAAAGTCGGTTGCCCTGATATTTGAGAAACAGTCCCTCCGCACACACGTGACTTTCGACGTAGGGATATACCAGCTTGGGGGTCATTCGGTTTACCTGACTCAGTCCGACATCAATCTCGGAAAGAGAGAAAGCGTACACGATGTGTCGAAGAACCTCGAAAGATGGATGGATGCCGTCGTCGTCAGGACATATTCCCATCAGGCCTGCGTCGACATGGGGAGGTACATGAAGATACCGGTCGTGAACGCGCTGACGGACTTTGAGCATCCTTGTCAGGCCATAGGTGACTTCCTCACCATGCAGGAGCATCTCGGAAAGCTGAAAGGAAAGAAGCTGACGTTCGTTGGGGACGGAAATAACGTTTGCAACTCCTTGATGCTCATGGCCGCAAAGGTCGGGATGAATTTTGCAATAGGGTGTCCGGTCGGGTACGAGCCCTCGCAGGAAGTAGTTAAGATTGCGAAGGGCGATGCGAAGAAGAGTGGGGCGAGCATCGAAGTGTACCACGATCCGGCCGAGGCCGTGCGCGACGCGGACGCCGTTTATACGGACGTGTGGGTCAGCATGGGGCAGGAGGATGAGAAAGAGGAGCGGCTTAAGGCCTTCAACGGATACCAGGTGAACAAGCGGCTCATGAAGCTCGCCAGGAAATCAGCAGTGTTTCTGCATTGCCTTCCTGCCCACCGCGGGGAGGAAGTCACTGACGACGTCATAGATTCGAAACAGTCGGTTGTCTGGGATGAATCTGAAAACCGGTTACACTCTCAAAAGGCGGTTATCTACACCTTAATAAGGAAGTGATTATGTGAACGACGCAGTTCTGGTGGCTGTTGGCGGGAATTCGCTTATCCGGGCAGGTCAGCGAGGGACGATCGACGAGCAGATCGGGAACGCGCGCGTCACAGCACGCCATATCGCCGACATCGCGGCGCTCGGCTACCGGCTCGTCATAACCCATGGGAATGGGCCCCAGGTAGGTTCCCAACTCCTCCGCTCTGAGTCGGGATCGGCACTTACGTACTCTCATCCGCTCGATGTTTGCGTTGCCGCAACACAGGGGGAGATAGGCTACATACTTCAGAACGCTTTGATGTCCGAGCTACGCGGGAGAGGAATAGACACTCCCGTGACTGCGGTTGTCACCCAGGTCAGGGTGAGGAGGGACGATCCCGACTTTGCTCACCCGTCCAAACCTGTCGGGCCTTTCTATCACAGGGAGGACGCGGAGAGAAAGAGAGATCAGTTCGGATGGCATGTAGCCGAGGATGCATCGCGAGGGTATAGGAGGGTAGTTCCGTCACCAAAACCGACTGAGATACTGGAGATAGACTCTATCAGGAGATGCCTCGAGAGCGGCATAATTGTGATAGCGGCCGGTGGTGGCGGAATACCCGTGGCGGCCGAAGATGGGTTTCTAGTCGGCGTGGAGGCCGTGGTCGACAAGGACTTGAGCTCTGCCCTCCTCGCGTCCGAACTGGGGCTCGGGAGGATGCTGATCTCGACTGACGTCGACTTCGTCTGCGTGAATTACGGGAAGCCCGACCAGGTTCAGCTCAAGTATCCTCCTTTCGAAGAAGTCCTCGGATTTCTTTCCGCCGGTGAGTTCGCTCCAGGGAGCATGCGGCCCAAGATAGAAGCGGCTGTTGAATTCATCGGGCGCGGCGGAGAGGAAGTAATCATTACCAGTCCCCGCCACCTCGTCGAGGCGTTGAATGGGGATTATGGTACACACATAAGAAGGGGAGGCTGAACATGAAGATCAGGCATGTCATTGAATCTCAGCAGTTCACGGTTCCCGCGCTTATGGAGCTCTTCGCGCTTGCGGACAACATGGAACGCGTCCTTGCGCGCGGCGGGACCTCCGATTACAGGGGGCGGATCATGGCGCTTCTCTTCTATGAGCATTCCACTCGTACTCGCTTTTCGTTTGAGTCTGCCATGCTGAGGCTTGGCGGCAGCATCCTTGCCACTGAAAGCGCCCACCAGTTTTCCTCTGTAATGCTGGGAGAAACCCTGGAAGACACCGTCAGGGTGGTCAGCAATTACTCGGATGTAATTGTCATAAGATCGGATGAGGTGGGCGGGGCGGCGAGGGCGGCTGCCGTTGCATCGGTACCGGTCATTAACGCGGGGGATGGGAAGGGGGGGCAGCATCCGACGCAGGCTCTCCTCGACCTCTACACGATTCACAGGGAAATCAAGACGATCGATGGAGTGAAGATAGCCATGGTCGGTAATCTCGCGGATGGTCGAACTGTCAGATCACTTTCCTATCTCCTCAGTAAGTTCGAGAGGGTTAAACTATACTTCATCGCTCCGAAGCAGCTCCGGATGAGACAAGATATCATTGATTACCTGCACCATCATAATGTTTGGTACACGGAAGAGGAGGACCTCCGGAAGATAATTAATGAAGTGGATGTCGTTTATATGACGAGGCTAGGTCCCTCAGAGAGGGAGGGGGTTGAGCCGAAGCACTTTTTCATGGATGAGTCTCTAATGAAGCTCCTCCCGAGCAAGGCTATCGTAATGCACCCCCTACCCAGGGCATCCGAGATTTCGCCCGAAGTTGATGCTGATCCGCGATCGGCCTATTTCAGGCAGACGAGGAACGGTATTCTTGTCAGGATGGCGCTCCTAGCGTCGGTCCTCGAAGGTTAACCCGGACAGGCTATTATCCTGCCGGGTTACTTTCGCGTCCGCGAAATGACCTCCTCAGAGCGGAAGATGGATTTCGAAACCTATCCCTTCCTTGAAAACTGTTCCGGCCGGTGATAACTTACGCCGTTGGTAATCTAAATCTGACAATACTATTGGAGCGCGATTGATCTTAACACTTTGCAAAGCGAAGATTCACAGGGCCCGCGTTACTGAAGCCGAGCTCTACTATGAAGGGAGCCTCACGGTGGATTCTGAACTTCTCAAGGCTTCCGGCATACTTCCATACGAGAAGGTGCAGGTTGTAAACGTAAACAACGGCGAACGCTTCGAAACTTACATTATACCTGGGGAGGCTAATTCCGGTATAATTTGCCTTAACGGCCCCGCCGCCCGCCTCGGTACTGTGGGTGACGAGGTGATAGTTATTTCCTACGCGGAATTCGAGGAGAAAGAAGCCAGGACTTATGAGCCCACAGTCGTCCTCGTCGACCAGAAAAACCGGATCAGGCAGATCATCAAAGGACATTTGGAAAGCGCCAATTCATCTAAATCCTGAAAAGGGGGTAGCATGTCTAGAGGACTGAAGTCAGTCATAATGGCCGCGGGCAAGGGGAAGAGAATGCTCAATGACGAGTTGCCCAAGGTTATGCATCTTGTGGATGGAAAGCCGCTTGTCGATCATGTCATCGATCTTGCCACCGAGCTTGGCAGCTCACAAGTCATCGTAATAGTCGGATTCAGGCGGGAGATGGTGATAAACCACCTGTCTGAGGAATACGGATCGTCGGTTACGTTCGCTGTCCAGGCCGATCAGCTCGGTACCGGGCATGCTGTAATGCAGACAGAGGAATTGTTGAAGGATTTTGATGGTGATATCCTGGTCCTTTCCGGGGATGTACCTCTGCTCACCGCGAAAACGATGAAAAACCTCGTAAAGTCGCACCATGATACGGGTGCGGCAATGACGGTTCTGACGGCTGAGCTGGAAGACCCAACCGGCTACGGCCGAATTATCCGGTTTCCGGATGGCGCAGTGGACAGGATCGTCGAGCATAAGGACGCGACGGAGGCGGAAAGGAAGGTCAGGGAGATCAATTCTGGTATCTACGTATTCAGGCGGAAAGAGCTCTTTGATGCGCTTCACCACATTACCCCGGAGAACTCCCAGCATGAGTACTACCTGACGGACGTGTTCGGCTACTTCGTACGTCACGGAATGAGGGTAAGTGCGGTTCTGGCTGAGCATCCGGACGAAATCAGAGGGATCAACACCGTCGAACAGCTGAAAGAGGCCGAAATGGCACTCAAGAACAATAGTCATGTTTTTCGGAGATGACCATGAGTACTGTCTTGGACCAAAGGAAAATGATCGAGGCGTTGAGATATAAAACCTCCAAAATGGTTTCGAAGGACAGGTATGACTACGAGATGTATGTCAAGAGAGACAAGGATGATGAAGACCTCGATTCCATATCACTAAGGCGGCTTCGCGAGATATTCGAGAAGTACGCTGAAACCAAGTATAAGTAACCCCGCAATTTAATCCCGCCCACCAGGTCAGGCTCTCCCCCTTTTGGAGCTCCGAGAGCCTTTGACAAGATGTAATTGTCCGCCATACCTCCAATCGGAAACATTTCTTATCACACAACCCTCGAATCCAGGTCGTTTTGCGGTAGAGGTGTGACGTTCGACAAGTATGACCAAAGAAATGTTTGGCGAATTCCAGGTTTTGGTATAAAATGTACATGCAGATCCCGTCCCCAATCAGAGAGGGAGCAGGAGGATGGGGTCGCCCAAGGGACGGTGGACATATCCAGATAAGCCGTCCGCTTGGGATGCTGTCCGTATCAGGAGACCCTTGAGCGGGCGGCGTTGAGCAATATGCACTAATCTTGGAGGAATAATGAAACGACCTCTTGATCGCGGTCTGGTCATACGGTTGGTCGCCGTATTCTTTGTGGGTTTGGCTGTACTTTTGACGGGAGAATCAGATGCTGCCAGGTACTCCTATGACAGCACCGTAATCCCCGAGAATTCAATCCCGCAGTTGGACCGCCAAACATATATATTTCTGACTGAGTACGGCAAACAGCTGAGGAATGTCAGCAACACATACGGAATCGACTGGAGACTAGCTTTAGCCGTTTTGAGGCAGGAGTCGGCGTTCGATCCTGGAGCCGTCTCAGACAAGGGAGCCGAGGGATTCATGCAAATTATGCCTTCCACAGGCGATGCTCTCGCTTCCATTCATGACATGGAATTCAATTCAGACCCGGGCACGAACATGCGCCTCGGGGTAATACATCTCAGGGATATGCTCAGGGCCTTTCCTGAATCCGATGGGGGAAACCGGTTGGCGTTGGCTGTCGCCGCTTATAACTGTGGCCTCTCAAGGGTCCAGGATGCCCAGGCTATTGCCGCCTTCCTAGGTGACAATCCCAATGCATGGGTATCGGTAAAATCGGCGCTTCCGCTCCTGTCTCACAGATATGCCCCCTTACAGAGGCACATTTGGAAGACTGGCAGACCGACATCTGGCTATTTCGGCGAATACGGCCAGACGCTTACTTATGTTGATAATGTGATGCACTATTACAATATTTATCGAAATGCTCTCCATAGACAATGAATTTTGAATTGAGTTCTAATTGGCGGCAATCCGGTCGGCTCCGGTCTGCCGCCTTTTTTTTGTTGATTCTTTTCGCGCCCAGCGCGTTGATGGCACAAGCACCAAAGTGGGACGTAAGCCTTTTCAGAAGCATAAACGATTCGCGTTCCTCCTTCAAGGATGGGTTCGTCGGCGCCAGCGATAACCTGGTTCTCCCTATCGCCTTCGGAACGCCTGTCGCGTTTGCCGGAGCTGGGCTGGCATCCAGGAGCGCCTACACGTTTGACACGGGTATGCTTGTGGGAGTCTCTGAAGCTCTCGCCTACGTACTCTATTATCCCATCAAGAATTATGTGGTTAAACGTGACAGGCCTTATGTCGCCCTGGAGGGGGTTCACACCATGCATATGGACAGCGCTGACAAGTATTCCATGCCCTCGGGGCACACGACGGCTGCGTTTGCCATCGCTACCGCCCTCACATTGAGATATCCCAAACCGTACGTGTACGTTCCGGCTTATGCGTGGGCGGCCTTCGTTGGATATGGACGCATTTATCTTGGACTCCACTATCCAAGCGATGTTCTCGCGGGCGCACTTCTCGGTACAGCTTCATCCCTCGCGATACATTTAGTTGCCCCCCAACTTACAAAGCTTAGGGAACAGATACTCGGCGACGATATAGGGATCCAGCTGACGGCAGTGCCGAATTTAATAGACTTGAAAGTCGAATTCTGACAAAATGTCCGCTGTAAGGCCCAACGGCCTAAAGCTTCTTTTTGGTTATATCCTGATCTGCGTCATCTGGGGAACCACCTGGCTCGCGATTAAATTCTCAATATTTACCCTCCCACCGTTCTTCAGCGCCGGTCTGAGATTTCTATTGGCTACGCTCATCATCATGGGGGTCCTGAAATTCAGAGGCTTCAGATATAAATTCGATCTCAACGAGACTATTTTCCTTCTGCTTGTCGGACTCGGGTCGTTCAGCGTACCGTATGGGCTGGTTTACTGGGCTGAGGGGCGGATTACTTCCGGTCTCACCGCTGTCACATTCGCCGTCATGCCTTTCTTTGCCGCCATACTCTCCAAGATATTCCTGAAGACCGATGAGCTAAGATTCTGGAAGGTGGCAGGCATTCTGTTGGGGTTCGCCGGGCTGATTGTCATTTTCGGCGACGATCTCAATCTGGGGTCAACGACTGCCTCGCTCGGCATACTCGCGGTTGTTGCGAGCGCTTTTCTGAACGCCGCTGTCGCGGTGGGGGTAAAGAAGTATGGGCAGCACATAGACCCCGTCTTCATCAACCTTATTCCGATGGCCCTCGGCGCCGTAACGCTTCTCGCCACAAGTTTCTTTATCGAAGACTGGCATTCGCTCGCGTTTAACCTCTCAAATGTTATCGCCATAGTTTATCTCGCCGTCTTCGGCTCAGTAATCGCTTTCGTGATATACTTCTATCTCCTCAAACACATCAGCGTAGTCCTTCTCTCGATGACTTCCTTCATCACGCCGCTTCTGGCGATTGGCTCAGGCGCACTGGTTCTTGGGGAGAGGTTTCCGTCGGGTACCCTTATCGGCTCCGCCATGATATTGGGGGGAGTCTTGTTGATGAACCTTTACGGCGAGCGCGGCTCTTCCGGCAGCCTGCTCACCTCTAAGGAGGAGGTGCTTGAGAAGTGAAGCGTTCTCTATCCCTTCTGTTTATCGCGTTTGGGCAGTTGTTTGCCGGCAGTCCGGCATCGAGGCAACAGGCAAACGTCCTTTCTTTTCCCGCACACATGTCTGCGGCTCAGTCGGCAATACTCCATTCGTACAATGTCATTAGCTATGATCTTTACATGGATTGGTACGACGTTCTTCTGAAGCGCTCTTCGGGATTCGCCGGCAGGATGGAGATTGCCTTCGCCCCATCGCTCACGACGCCACTCGATTCGATCCGGCTAGACGCTGATCCGACGTATCTGACAGTGGACAGTGCCGCCGCAAACGGCATCCCACTAAAGACCTCCGCTTCAGACGGCAAGTTGACTGTATATCTCAGTACTCCGTTATCTGCCGGTCAGACGGGGAAGGTAGACATTTATTATCACGTCAATGACCCGGGCGTCGCTCCGAATCCTGATTCGCTCCAGCGCGGTTTCTATGTCTACTACGCCGGCACCCAGCCAAACAGCCCTCCTTCACAGACCGTTCCGCACACAGTCGCGTACACAATGAGCGAGCCAAGCGACGCCAGATGCTGGATGCCGTGTTATGACGACCCTTCGGACAAGGCCTTGTCCCGGATTTCCGTCAGAGTCCCGACCGGGTTTGTCGTTGCGTCGAACGGAACGCAGGACAGCACGTTGGACAACGGCGACGGGAGTACCACATTCCACTGGAGCGAAGGGTATCCGATATCCACTTACCTCATGTGCGCGACAGCCGCTAAGTTCGCCGTGGTCAGGGAGAGCATGAACCTTGGTGACAGGACTATCCCGGTAGAATACTATGTTTACCCGGAAGATTCTGCCGCGGCGGTGCAGAACGTCAATTGCAACATCGATTCCGTCACTTCCATGCTGAAGTTTTTCAGTTCGCTGTACGGAGAGTATCCCTTCGACAAATACGGTATGACGGGAATTCAGCCCTTCAGGTACGGTGGCATGGAACATCAGACGATGACGACGATGAACAGGGTGTACCAGTTTGACAGGCGCGACGTCGCCCACGAGCTCGCCCACCAGTGGTGGGGAGACATGGTCACGCTCGGCACGTGGAAGGATATCTGGCTCAACGAGAGTTTCGCGACCTACTCGGAGGCGATGCAGCTCCAGCATCTAAACCAAGGCGCCTTTGAAAACGAGATGCTGTACTACGCCTCGCAATTTTTCCTGGAAGACAGCCTTCAGATGAGATACGCCATATACGCGCCTCCGACCGGATACATTTTCGGACTCGCGGAGTATTACAAGGGCGCGTGGGTTCTCCATATGCTGAGGAGCATCGTCGGTGATTCGACCTTCTTCAGAATATTCGCGAAATATGGCGCCGACTACAGGTATGGCAACGCCGTGACCGCAGACTTCGAGAACGTCGTGGACACTGTTACGCAGACGGACATGAGTTGGTTTTTCAATGAGTGGATTTTCGGAAAGGGATACCCGGTTTACACAAAGTCGGTTTCGCAGACAGGAGACACGGCCTTTGTCACGATCGGCCAGATTCAAGCGGATACCTTGATTTACCGAATGCCGATGGAGGTAGAGCTCTATTCAGGCGGGACCTCCGCAACGTACACTGTATATGATTCGCTCAGAAGCCAGACGTTCAAGCTGTATTCGGGAGTCAGAGTGGATTCTGCGAGGCTTGACCCAAACAACAAGATACTGGCTCGATATCCGGGGCAGACCGTGACGCGGGTGGGAACCGCCGAGCAGTCTCCGAGTACGTACTCTCTACTTCAGAACTTTCCGAATCCGTTTAACGGATCGACGAGAGTCGTGTACAACCTCGCTTCGCCGAGCGTCGTCACGCTGGAGCTATACGATGTGCTCGGTCGCAAGGTCGAGACTCTTGTGCACGGATACCAGAGTTCCGGCAGGCACGAAGTCGCGATTAACGCGGGGCAGCTCTCGAGCGGAGTATATATCTGCCGTCTCACGACTCCGAAGGCCCGCATGACAACAAAGCTCGTACTGGAGAAGTGAATTGAGAAGACTGAGAACAGTAAAAAACATCGCAGTCGCACTCCTTTTCCTCTCGAACCTCGCCTTCGGATGGGGGAAGACGGGGCATCAGATCATAAACGGCAATTTCGTGATGTACCTTCCGCAATCCATGCAGGAGCTTTCGTTGAGGAGCTCTTATTATATCCAGCACGCTTCCGACGCAGACAGTCGGAAAAGCGCCGACCCGGCGGAATCGCCCAAACATTTCATCGACATCGACGCCTATCCGGAATTCGCCGCTGGTACGCTTCCGCACAACCTCGATTCGCTCAAACTGTCTTACGGAAGCACGGTCGTGACTAAGAACGGCCTACTCCCCTGGGCGATCGCCTCGACGTATGACTCGCTGGTTGCATACTGGTCCCGACATGACTTAAGGAACGCGGACAGGATAATAGCTGACCTCGGACATTACGTGGGGGATGCGTTCCAACCTCTGCATTGCACGCAAAACTATGATGGCCAGTTGACCGGCAATTCCGGAATTCATTCAAGGTTTGAAAGTGGGCTTCTTGACAGGTACAAGGGGAGCGTATCGTTTTTCTCCACGACTGTCGACAGAATTGGAGGAACGCCGGTCGAAGCTGCGTTCTGCTTCGTGGAAAGCTCCAACGGACGAACTGAGACCATTCTTTCCGGGGACGATTACGCGTCCGGCATAGATGCGAGTCACGGGGCGGCATATTACTCGGCGCTCTGGTCCGCATTAGATACTCTGATGACTGAGCAGCTTTCAGGCGCATCCGAATCGCTTGCCTCTCTCGTTTACTCGGCCTGGCTGGATGCGGGTTCACCCTCTCTGACAACGGGACTTCCGGCAGAGCTCCCTCATTCGTTCGCGATCTCGGAAGTGTACCCGAATCCTTTCAACCCGAGCGCAAGCTTCGAAGTGAACTTGCCGCCCGACGCCGGAGGAAGGGGAAGCATGATATCTATTTACTCCGCCGCAGGGAAATTAGTCCGGAGCGAGAGAAGAATGTTCAAGAGCGGTTCCAACGTAGTATCGTTCAACCTGAGGGACTTTCCTTCCGGTGTCTATTTTGTGGCCCTTGAACTCCACGGCTCCGGAGTCCACGAGAGGCATCTCATGAAGGCGGTTTTGCTCAAATAATCGGCGAATGCGGCAAGAATTTTGTGTTTGATTTGATTTTTCTAACCGCGACTTGTAGCTTACGCACTTGAAAACTGAAGGTTTATGAAGCAGGAATACATCGACGTACCAAAGGACAATCAGGGAATAGACTTGAAGAAGGTGAAGGTGGTTGTGATAACCACCGTGATGTTGTCCTTCATCTCATACTGGCGAGCCGCCGCGGTTGTGGTCTCGGATATCGGCTCGAGTGCGTTCTATGCGCTCGGCATCGCAGAAGAAGCCGTCGGCCCGTCGGCGCCATGGTTCATTCTCTTCGTCATGCTCTTCGCGTACGGGATTAGGGCTGTCTACATCGAGTCCTCAAGCATGTTCGTGCGTGGGGGGAGCTACAGGGTCGTAAAGAAAACGCTTGGAAGCAACTTCGCTAAAGTGGCCGTCTCGGCACTCGTATTTGACTATCTTATCACCGCTCCTATCAGCGCCGTCTCCGCCGGTCAGTACCTCGAGGGGCTCATCAACTCCATCCTCCATTCTGCCGGATCGACTTATCAGGTCCCCGGGAACTGGGTGGCGGTTGGTGCCGCAGTCCTCATAGAGCTCTACTTCTGGCGCAATAATATCATCGGAATTGAAGAGTCGAGCGAGAAGGCGCTGAGGATATTCCAAATATCATCCGTCCTCGCGGTCATAATGTTCGGCTGGTCGATTTACTCTGTGATCACCCGTGGAGTGCATCTCCCTCCCTTCACTGTTCAACTCTCACCCGAGGCGCTGGGCTGGCTCAGAAACGTGAACTGGCTGAGGACAATCGGGGCGGTAGGAGTGGTCGTAGGCATGGGACATTCGATACTTGCCGTGAGCGGAGAGGAGACGCTGGCTCAGGTCTACAGGGAGATAGAATCTCCGAAGCTGCGGAACCTCAAGCGGGCCGCGCTTATAATGTTCGTGTTCAGCTTCATCTTCACAGGCCTTAACTCGCTTTTCGGCGGAATGCTGATACCCGCGCAAGACCTCCTCGGAAAATACAACGACAACGCGCTTAGCGGTCTCGTAATGAATTTTACCGGCCCGCACGTTGTGCTCCTCGGGCTTCAGATGTTTGTCGTAGTAGTCGGCTTCCTTATACTTGCCGGGGCGGTAAACACTTCTTTAATCGGTGCCAATAGCGTATTGAACCGCGTGGCAGAGGATGGGGTACTCCACGAGTGGTTCAGAAAACCCCACCATCGGTACGGGACATCGTCAAGGATCATCAATTTACTCGCTCTTATACAGCTCCTGATAATCATAGCGAGCAGGGGTGATGTCTTCCTGCTTGGCGAGGCATATGCGTTTGGCGTCGTCTGGACATTCGTAATGACGACCTTTTCCATACTCGTCCTCAGGCACAAGGACAAGTCGCCGCGAGAATGGAAGGTCCCGCCAAACATTACAATTGGAAAGTATGAGTTGCCGATAGGGCTGATTTTTGTCTTCATAATCCTGTTTGGACTCGGGGTCACTAATCTTTTCACGAAGCCGATTGCGACCGAGGGGGGAATCACATTCACAATAATACTCTTCACGGTTTTCACTCTGTCTGAACGCGCTAACATGAAGCGCCACGCTGCAAAGGGAAGCGACCTCGAGAAATTTAACGTTTTCGCGCAGGACAACCTCACAGCGGAGGCGATTGGATGCAGGCATCCGAGCAGAAAGATGGTCGCCGTACGAGCGCCGAACAGGCTTCACCATCTCCAGCGCTGTCTTGAGGAGAACGATCCCGACGAGGTCGATATTGTTGTGATGACAGCGAAATTGATTCCCGGGCAGAGCACCGCTGTCAGGCAGACGATAGACCTTCCGGAAGAGGAAGTTTTCAGCGAAGTTGTTAAGCTTGCCGAGAAGGAAGGGAAGACGATCCTTCCCATCGTGGTGCCGACGAACAACGCGGCATACGCCATTGCTCACACGACTATGCAGTTGGGGATAGAGGAAGTCTTTCTCGGTTCATCTGAACGCTATCCTGCCGAGTACCAGATGCAGCAGTTCGCTCTTTACTGGGGGATGGTCGAAGCGGACGAGAATCATCATGTCGTATTGAGGACGGTGGGTCCGAATGGGGAGATCAGGTTCGAGCTGTAGTACGCCGTCAGAGCGCGCAAGAAGGTGTGGGAATCTATCAGGTTTGCTTTTTGTTAACTCTTTTGTAATATTTTCATCGGTTCGACAAGGGTTTCATTTGGCGACCATGCCCGCACAGCCGATGTGAAGCAACTAAGAAATCACAAAGAAAAGAATAATCAATCGTGAAGAGTGTCGCGCTTATCGGCACCGGTCTTATGGGGAAGCCGATGGGGATCAATATCCTCGGGAAGGGATTCCCTCTTACCGTATATAACCGCACCGTTTCAAAGACGACGGAGCTCGCCGGAGCAGGTGCACGTGTTGCCGGCAGCCCGCTCGAGGCGGCTAGATCTGCCGACGTTATCATTACCATGGTCTCAAACATCGAAGCAGTGGATTCACTCCTCAAGGGCAAAGAAGGTATTCTGGCAGCGCTCGGAATGGGGAAGATATTCATCGACATGAGTACGATCACGCCGGAGGCCTCGAAGAGTTTTGCGGCTCTCGTGAAAGCGACGGGAGCTGAAATGCTCGACGCGCCCGTGTCCGGAAGCACGAATGTCGCCGAGAAAGGGGAGCTGACAATCATGGTCGGCGGCGATCCGAGAGTGCTCGATGAAGTGAGGGAAGTACTGCAGGCAGTTGGGAAGTTCATCTTTCACGTGGGGGACAATGGATCAGCGGTTGCTTTGAAGCTGGTACTGAACCACTTCGTCGGCGGTATGACTGCTCTCCTGGCAGAGGGACTCATGCTTGCGGACAAACTCGGCATCGACTATTCGGTCTTTTCAAACGTTCTCAATTCGAGTGTCGTGAAGTCTCCGATGTACGATATCAAGAGCCCCAAGATGATCACGGGCGATTATGCGCCGCAATTTCCTCTGAGACTTCTCGTCAAGGATCTCAATTATATTTCCAGGACCGCCGCCGCGGCTGGAGCCAGGATGCCTGTGCACGAAATAGTCCGAAATCTGTTCTCTGCAGCGGGCGAAAATGGATACGGGGAAAAGGATTTTTCGGCGATCTACGAGTTCCTGGGGAAAGAATAATACTGAGGCTTCCAGGCCCGCAAACCTCCGGTCGTAAACGGATGTAATTGCCCCTGCGGCAAGAAAGCCTTCATTAGGAGAAAGCTGATTTGACAGAAAAAGAGAAAATAAGAAAAGCGGTTCTCAAGATGCGCGAGCAGCTTGATGAGGACGAGGCCGTCCAGAGAAGCAAGAACGTCCTGCGTCACCTCGAGAACCTCCCCGAATACAGGAACGCCGGTCTGGTACATACTTACATATCGTCCAAACCGAACGAAGTAGACACGATCATGCTAATTGCCAGATCGTTTGCCCGGGGGAAGCGCATAGCTGTGCCAGTCATAACAGACAAGGCCGAGCGGAAGCTTGAGACATCGGAGCTGATGAATATAGGCGACCTGACGGAGGGGCCTTTCAATACGAAGGAGCCTAAGGTTTTTTCAGCAGTCCCGCTAGAAGAGGTCGACTTGTTTATCGTGCCAGTCATAGCCGTCGACAAGGCCGGGAACAGAATAGGATGGGGGTTAGGGTACTACGACAACCTTCTTAAATCACAGAAGAAGCCGATTGTCGCGCTCGCTTACAATTTCCAGGTGGTGGACTCGATCGAGCCCTCCGATAGCGACGTCAAGGTCGACTACGTAGTCACCGAAAACGAAATCATAAAAACAAACGCACCCCGTTAGGAGACTCCGGAGGGTCACATCATGGACGAACATGACCAGGGAACGAAGACCACGAAGCGGAGGCTCCACAAGTCGGCTGATGACAGAATCATTGACGGGGTCTGCGGTGGAATTTCCGAATACATAGGTGTAGACTCTACCGTCATAAGGCTCCTCCTTGTGGCATTTTCAATCTTCAGCGTTGGCGCCGGAATAGTTGTTTACCTGGTCGCTATGCTCGTCATCCCTTCTAAACCTGCCGTCGCGGACACTCCCGGCGAACCTCTCTCGCATGAGTCCGTCTCTGCGGGAGGCTCCACAGTAACTCTCGTACTTGGGATTATCGTTGTCATAGCGGGCGTTACGCTTCTCTTCGACTACTACGACATTCTCCCGTTCGCGCTGACGTTCGGCCAGCTCGGGCGGCTCGCGCTCCCGATAATATTCATACTGATAGGCGGAGCGCTTCTGCTTGGAAAGGGAAGGAAGGGTGATGGAATAGCGGGAACAGATGGCGACGGGGCCGTCGAAGCGCGGGAGAGGAACAGGCTCGCGCGTTCGACAACCGAGAAGAAGATCGCCGGTGTCTGCGGAGGAATTGCCGAGTATCTGAAGATAGACCCGACAATAGTAAGGCTCGCCTGCGTGCTTCTCGCGTTTGCGTCGTTCGGGTTTGTGCTGATCCTCTATCTGGCATGTGTGCTAATCATTCCGAAGGAGGGAGGGAAATGAGCGAACTCGATCACAAGCGAACCCGATTTGGGACGTTCCTTCTCGGGCTACTCTTTCTCCTATTCGGAGTTCTCCTTCTGATAGGGAGAACAGGCGTGCTGAGTCTTGATTTCACGAAGATCGGCGCGTTCGCGGTGCTTTTCTTCGGAGGTTTCGAGGCCATCGCTTCTTTTGCTTCTTCAAATCAGGGGAGACTTTTTTGGGGAGTGGTTCTCTTTCTCTCCGCGCTCCTGGCGCTCCTGGTCTCGTACGGAGTAGCCCCCGGTTCCTGGCACCAGGTCTGGCCCTCCGTGCTGGTGATTCCAGGGCTTGCGTTCCTGATGCTTTACTTTTCTCATCCAAGTGAATATTCATTGTTGACACTTTCGGGCCTGTTCGTCTTCGTCGGGATCGCTCTTTTGATCGCGCGGAAAGACGGCTTCAGTATAAACGAGTGGGCCTTTGGCGCTCTCCGAGTCGTCGTTCCGGTTGCTGTGGTTGTAGCCGGCATATATATAATTTGGAAGAATTTTATTAAGACCAGGCCTTAGATTTCCGGCCATGCCGCAGGTCCGACGAGTCTTGAGCGGAAAGACGAGGCGACAGTTCTGCCGTTCATTTTGATTCTCTTCAGATGACAGGGGGCCATATGGATCACACGCTCTTAAACGAGCAGGAAAGACCGGGCAGGATCCACTTTGAAATCCTCTTCATGAGTTGGGCGGGCTGGGTCTTTGACTTCTACAGCCTGATACTCTTCACGTTTCTACTCAATCCGATCGGCGCAGAATTTCATTTGTCAAATCTAGCGCGGTCATACGTTATCGGGGCGTCGCTTGCTGCTACCGCAATCGGCGGAGTGTTCATGGGGGTGTTGTCCGACCGCTTCGGCCGAAGGAGAGTGCTGCAGTGGACAATTTTGACATACAGCATCGGGACTTTTCTTAGCGGTTTTGCGCCCAGTCTGGCTTTCCTCATTCTCTTCTGCGTGATTACGGGAATAGGTGTTGGCGGCGAATGGGCGACGGGTCAGACTTATGTTGGCGAAACCTTTCCCCCGAGGGTCAGGGCGAGGTACGCCGCTTTCATGCAGACAGGCGCGCCAATCGGCATCGTCCTCGCTTCCATCGTTGGTGGATTCGTTGAACCGCTAGTCGGCTGGCGGACCTGTTTCTTCCTGTCGATTCTTCCGGCCCTCCTCGTAATTGTAATCAGACGCCGCTTACCGGAGTCAGACGTCTGGCTGGCGAGGCGCAGGCTTGTGTCTGAGAGCGGGTCCGCGCAATCTCATTCCCACGGAGTACCTGCGAACAAGTTCCTCCTTCTTTTCAGTTCCAAATACAGAAGGCTCTTTTTGCAGTCACTGGTACTCGCCATGTTTGACATGTCGGCTTACTGGTTCACCTATTCGTGGCTCCCGGGTTATCTTCATCAGCAGCGTCACTTCCCGATGGCCAAATCGGCTGTGTGGATGCTCATCACACAGGCGGGCGGACTTCTCGGTTATCTTACATTCGGTTTCGTCGCAGACTGGCTCGGACGCCGTCCCGCATATTCGATATATTCGTTCGTGATGGCATTCGCGCTTCTCATGACAACTCTCTTTTGGGACTCAGTGGCCGTTTATCCGGCAGTCATACTGTCGTTCATGTTTCTTGTCGGCTTCGGGACCGGTATGTTCAGCGGCTACGGCCCTCTCTTCACCGAGCTTTATCCGACGGGGATAAGAAATACCGCGATGGGTTCCGCTTTTAATCTGGCGAGGGGGGTGCAGTTCTTTACTCCTGTGATCATAGCGGTCGTGGCCGAAAAGTACGGGCTCTCTGGCGGAATCTCGCTCGCGGCGGTCTTCGCCATCCTGACTGGAATATGGATATGGACGTTTCCCGAAACCAAGGGGCATAAGCTGAGAGTAATCGAGGAGGGTGATTTGTGAGGGCTGAGCCCGTGCGAAGCTTCCACAGGAGACAAAGTGACAGTGTGGACGGAGTTATCCCGACGCGGGCGAAGTCCGGTCCGTTTAGCACCATGAAGAAATTATATTTCAGGAATTCGTCGTCATGGTTTCTCATCGGAGCGATCACCGTCGTGGCGCTCGCGGTCGCTTTCCAACAGTATTACATCATTAATCTGCACACCGATACGCGCTACAGTCTCCTCTGGCATATTCCGTTCAACCTGTTCTACTTTTGGTACTGGTTCATGGTGTTCCCCATAATACGCTGGCTCGGAACGGGTTTTAAGCACGATAGGCATGACGCGCTGTATTGGGCCGAGATCTATTTCGTGTTTCCGCTCGGCCTTGTGCTCCTCCATCAAGTGGCGGCCTCTCTTGCGATCAACGTCTTTCTCGGCTACCTCGATTTGCCAACGCTTCTGTACAAACGGATACTAAGGAACCCATGGCTCGGATTGGATGTGATAATTTACTTCGTAATTCTTATCACGGTGAATTTGTTCGAGTACCAGCGGAGAAACAGGGAAGAAGAGCTGAGGCTCACCAGGCTTCAGGGAGAGCTCGCGAGGTCACAACTGAACGCCCTTGAAAGCCAGCTCCACCCCCATTTTCTCTTCAACACACTGAACGCGGTATCGACACTGATATTAAAGCGGGAGAATTCAGAAGCGGCGCGGATGCTGCTTCTCCTCGGCGGTTTCCTTAAGACCACGATTTATGGTACTGCGCGGCATGTCATCACGCTTGGAGAGGAGCTGGAGTTCATCAACCAGTATCTGGAAATAGAGAAAATACGATTTGCGGACAGGCTCAAGGTGGTTCAGATTGTTGACCCGGAGGCGGTTGATGGCTCTGTTCCAAACTTCCTCCTCCAGCCGCTTGTCGAGAATGCGGTCAGGCACGCTATTGCGCCGCAGAAAGGGGGAGGTACGCTCTCCATCATCGCCCGAAGAATAGGAGAGAGACTTCAGATTACTGTCGCGGACGACGGTCCGGGACTGAGACCTTCGATTGAAAAGCGGAACAAAGAAGGCGTGGGCCTTCGGATAACAAAGGAAAGGTTGTCTCGCATCTTTCACGACGACCACAGCTTCGTGCTTGATAGCCGGGAAGGGCGCGGATTGGCTGTCAGAATTGATATACCTTTTGTCGGAACGGAATTGACAAAGACTTTATGATGGCACAGTGAAATTGTATACCCTTTCTGAAAAATATCCGGTAAGTGACGGGGCAAAGGGCGCCCGGAGTACCATGTCACAGTTGGATTCGGGGCTCCTCCTGCCGACATTAATTGTTCTGACTTTTATCGCGGTCATCAACTCTCTACAGGCATTCTTCATATTCCAATGGGGAGGCGATTCGACGATCGTCTTCCTGAAAACGTTAGCGGCGAATCTCTACTACAGCCTGTTTTACATTCTGATGGCCTTGGCTGTACGTAGGCTATCCGTCGGTTCGTATGCGACCAACAGACGCATTTTACATTTGATTGTCGCGCATGTCCTTGTGATGCTGGCGTTGACATCAGTCCATCAGCTTTCTTCAGCGCTCCTCGAAAAAGCGCTGGTTGGAGCGGGGGAGCCGCGGACTCTGACGGGTGTCTTGACAAAAAACCCATCGGTGTGGGGTGACTTCGTGGTTTACGTCCTCTTCGTGCTCAGCTACCACGTGATTGAATCGATGAAGACAAGCCGCGAGCACGAGATTGAATATTCCCGCCTCGAGGCCGGACTAGTGAACTCCCAGCTTCACGAACTTCGGGCCAGGATCCACCCGCAGTTTCTCCTCGACTCCATCGATTCCGCGAGGATGTTGGCGGAAGGAGGAAAGTCTAAGGAGGCGAGCGCAACAATTAACCTTCTGAGCGAGTTTCTGAGGACAACAGTTTACGATGCGGATCGGCAGGAGAGAACGCTGGCCGAGGAGACTGCTTTCGCGCGCCGCTACCTCGAAATTGAAAAGGCGAGATTCCAGGGGAGGCTTGGAGCCAATCTTGTTATTGAACCAGGTGTGGAAAGCGCGTTGGTCCCGAACTTCATACTCCAACCTTTGGCCGAAGAAATGCTCCGTAGGAATCTTGAAAATTCACCGGAACGGTACGAGATTGAAATCACGGCTTCAAAGAATGGAACGCGCGTCGATATGGTTCTCGTTGGAAACTCAGATCGTGGAAGCAAAGGCTTACCCGATGATATGGAATTGTCAAGCCCGTCAAAGATTATTGGAGATAGGCTCCGTCAGCTGTACGGAAACGATCATGAGTTCACCATCACCAGCGGGGAAAACGGGAGGATATCGGTGAAGATCGGTGTCCCTTACGCGACTGGGAAGTATTCGAGTTAATTAATTCTGAGTGAGATGATTTGAAGATCCGGGTGGTAATAGTCGACGACGAGCCACAGGCCAGGGACGGGATACGCATCAGGCTTGGCGACTACCCGGACGTGGAAGTAGTAGGCGAATGCTCGTCGGGGGCAGAAGCTGTTTCCTTAATTAAAGAATACAGACCGGACCTGCTGTTCCTCGATATTCAGATGCCCGAGATGAACGGCTTTGAGGTTCTGCGGCGGCTTGGTTCGGAGCCTATGCCGGTAGTTATATTTGTAACGGCTTATGATAAATATGCGCTTAAGGCATTTGAGTACCATGCTCTCGATTACCTACTTAAGCCGGTGGGAGAAGAAAGATTTCGCGAGGCAGTGAATGCGGCACTGGCGCAGGTGGGGAAGAGAAACCTCGAGGCATACGCGTTCAACCTGAAGAAGGTTGTCGATGATTATCTCAGTCATATCGGGCTCAACGGGCAGGAAACCATTTCAACCGGAGCGGCGGGCAATCACCGATACCTTGAACACTTCGCAGTAAAGTCTCACGGGAACATAACAATGGTACCTGCTTCCGAGATCAATTGGATCGAGGCAGCGGGGGATTACGTTTACATCCACACCGATACTCAGAAGCATTTGATAAGGGAAAAGATCACGTCGCTTGAAAAGAGTCTCGACCCCAACAAGTTTGTGAGGATTCACCGCTCCACCGTTGTAAATGTGGATATGATAAAGAGTATGCGTTCCAATGAACACGGTGATTACGAAGTTCAACTCAAGAGTGGAGACAAGCTCAGGATGAGCAGGTCTTTCAGAGAGAGCTTCCAGAAAGTAATCGGTAACTCTATTTAGCTCCGTCCCGACCCGCAGTTTCTCCGTTCTGTCGTTCAATAATCCACTTCGCCACATATCAATTTCATTTCCGCCCGTCGGTCCCCAACTTTCCTCCGCATAGAGTAAGGATGATCACAGTACGGGGTGCCGCGCGCGCAATTTGTGACTCCCCGCCAGCTATCCGGCGCAATCGGCTGCCGACCGACACGGATTGAGACGACTGCCGTTGGTTGCCGAGCGATACCGGGTTCATACACGCATTTCTAAACTCTTGGAGGATGTGCCAATGAGATCCATTTCACGAGGGATGATAATTTTTGCCATCATGCTGTTTGGCAGTTTGGCTTATGCTCAGAACACCCAATCAGTCGCGACCTGGCCTTGCATGACAGATGCCAGCGTTCAGGTTTCAGGCGCGATCAGCGGTGTGCCTGAATTCATTACGACCAATCTGGTCTACGGCAGCTATTCGGCTCCCGGCGCCAGCTTCTACACGCAGCGAATAAAGATGTTGTCATGGCCCGTCAACCAGCTCACTCAGCTGGACAGTGTCTATATTCAGTACGAGGCCTCTCCCCAAACAAATTACACGCTAAGAGTCGATTCGATAGTCCTTAGTCTGGGAGCAGTATCCACCAAACAGATGATGGCCAATCTCTATTACTCGACTGACTCGACATTCACGACCAAGACACAGATCAACTATACCACCTCGGGGACGGGGGGAGTCTACCTGAACAGCAGCAAACTAGATACGATCAGCGCTGCCGTGAATGCCACGGTCGATCAAGGGCAGAACTTCTATTTCAGAATATACCCCTGGGTCGACAGCTCGAGCTCCGTCTCCGGAAAATACGTTGCGCCTCAAAACGTGAGGATATACGCCACGGCGATTCCCGTTCCAGTCAGCGCAGGCGCAATATGGCCGCTCATGAGCGATGGCAACGCGCAGGTCAACGGGCTCATAAATGGCGGGACGGTAACCTATTTGGGTGGGCTCAGAAATTATGCCTTCAGCTCCAACGGCGCCCGCTGGACCACGACCACAGGTGCGTGGACCGCTGAATCCAGCCCGAACTTCACAAGGTACGCGCAGTTCACAGTGGCTCCGATGACAGGCGGAACATTCTACGCAAGGAGCATCACGTTCTCGCAGAACTATGAGTACTCCAAGAATCTCAGGATGGCTCTCTATTATTCCAATGACCCGACATTTGCAACAAAGACTTTTGTAGCAGATACAACCGTCCCTCAGGCAAAGACGACCTACATGTACACGATAGACGACACGATCGCGACGGGGGATACGTTATATGTTAGATTCTTCCCGTACGATCTCGCGACAGAAGGCTCATACAAACTGATAGATGTGGATAGTGTCCAGGTCTCAGGAGCCACAACCGGGCTTGCGATTCTTCCGCCCACCGTAACAACGACCGCGCCATCATACGTCTCGACAACTTTCTTTACAACCGGCGGGAATGTGACAGCTGACGGAGGGGGGACGGTAACCGCGCGGGGTGTATGCTGGAACACTACCGGCAGCCCGACTATTTCGGACAGCCACACTTCGGACGGAACCGGCATCGGCACGTTCACGAGCTCTGTCACCGGGCTTTCAAATGGCGCCGAATACTATTTCCGCGCTTACGCCACGAACATTGGTGGCACGGGTTATGGTGCTGAGGATTCAGTTACCATGCTTGCGGCTATAATACCGCCGACAGTCACTACTGCAACGCCGACCAGCGTACTGGCAGTAACAGCGACGGGCGGCGGCGTCGTGACAGACTGGGGGGGCGATTCCGTGACCGCGTACGGCGTGTGCTGGGATACCACGGCCAACCCGACATTAAGTGACCCGAAGACGGTTGACGGCAGTGGTATCGCCACCTTCACGAGCGGCATTACAGGCCTCAAGCCGGGGACGCTTTATCACGTCCGCGCTTACGCAACCAACAGCGCCGGGACCGGTTACGGCGCCGATGTCACTTTCACGACGCAGGTTGCCCAGCCGGACACGACCGTGATCGTGGCACAGGACGGGAGCGGCGACTACAAGACCGTGCAGGCCGCTTTCAATGCAGTTCCGTATAATTACACGGGCAAGTGGACCATCTTTGTCAAAAATGGTTCATACCACGAAAAGGACACGCTGCAGGCTGGCCAGTCGAACGTAATCCTGGTGGGTCAGAGTGCCGACAGCACAATTATTTGGAACGATGACTACGGCGACAAGTATGGCTCGGGCAATCCCGGCACAAGCGGCTCCTTTACCGTTGAGATCAACGCGAACGATTTCATCGCAAAGAACATCACTTTTCAGAACACCTATTCCCCTCAGCCGGGCGTCAACGGGACGCAGGCCGTCGCCCTCGAAGTGAACGGTGACAGGCAGGAGTACATCAACTGCAGGCTGATAGGTTACCAGGACACTTATTATACACGAGGCGGCTCCGGCGTCGGCAGGATTTGGATGAAGAACGACAGCATAGAGGGGTCAGTGGATTTCATCTTCGGTCGCAACATAGTTGTCTTCGACAGCTGCGTAATACACGAAACGAGGAACAGCGGCACCCTCACCGCGGCCAACACGGATCCAACTTCCTCTTTCGGATATGTGTTCAGGAACTGCAAGATAATTGCCGATTCAATCGGTTATGACGGAAATCCTGTCACGACCTTCTATCTCGGAAGGCCATGGCAGTCGAGCCCTAGGACGGTCTTTATCAAGTGTTATGAGCCGGCGAACCTGGATTCCACGGGATGGCTTGCGTGGAACGTCACCCCCGCTTTGTACGCGGAGAACCAGTGCTATGGTCCTGGAGCAGGGACGAACAACAGGGTGAAATGGTCTTCTCTGCTTTCAGATTCCGTGGCGGCAACTTATACGCTTAAGAATATCTTCTCGAAAAATTCGGCGAGTTCACCCCTCATGGTCGCAAACTGGATGCCCCCGGACGCGACTCCGCTGGACAACGCTCCATTCCCCGATTCGAACTATACCGTCAACGTCACCTCCTTCACGTCCAGCGTGAATTCCGGAATCGTGACGCTGAACTGGCAGACGTCGGAAGAGGTAAACAATCTCGGTTTCGACGTGCTCAGGAAGGGGCCGTCTGACGCCAACTACGTTCTGATCGCCAGCTACGCGAACAACGCGTCGCTCGCGGGGGAGGGCGCCGGAACCACCAATTCGGTCAGCTCCTATTCATTTACCGATTCGACGGTTCAAAAGGGGAACACATACGCCTACGAACTTCAGAGCGTTTCCATTTACGGAGTCACGAAACAGTTTAGCGAACTCAGCGTGACGGGAGTTAAGGGTGAGCCTATCACGCCCAAAAAGTTCGCCCTTCTTCAGAACTACCCGAATCCGTTCAACCCGAGTACCACTTTGGTCTACGACGTTCCATATTCCAGCAGGGTCACGATCGATGTCTATGACGTGCTCGGAAGAAAAATCGCAACGCTCGTGGACGGAATGCAATCCGCGGGCGAGTACCGTGTTACGTTCAATGGAAGCAGGTTTGCCAGCGGAGTCTACTTCTACAGAATGGTCGGTCTCTCGGCAGACGGGAAGAGCTTCAGCTCAGTTAAGAAGCTGATGCTGATGAAGTAATATCAGTCGAAGCGTCGAGACTCAAGGGGCCCGGATCATGCCGGGCCCTTTGCATTTGAAGTATCCTGAACCGTCTCCGCGAGCTTCACTCGGGCGTGCGCCCGCTTCAAATCAAGGGTTATCAATCTTGAATCAGACCCCCGTTTAGGTTTATATTTTACAGAGGTTTACAATGATCACGCTAACGGGTGTTTTCGGCCAGACGGCCGAGAATCAACCTCTTGAAATTGAAGACACAACGACCGATACCCAGACACCGGCGAGAGTGATACTCTTTAACGATGACTGGCACACATTTGACGAGGTGATCGGCCAGTTGATAAAAGCTCTGGGCTGCGGCACGGACAAGGCGAGCGCGATAGCGCTTGAAGCTCATACGAAAGGCAGAGCTCTGGTATTTGAAGGCACGCTGAAGGACTGTCTCCGAATCAACAGTGTGTTGGAAGAAATAGGTCTAATCACTCAAATAGAAATCTGATTGATGAATTCAAACGAAGTACGCGAAAGCTTTGTAAAATTTTTCGAGAAGCACGGCCACAGGGCCGTCCCAAGCGCACCGGTCGTCCCTTACGACGATCCGACGCTTCTTTTCACCAATGCCGGAATGAACCAGTTCAAGGATGTCTTTCTCGGCAAGGGTAAGAGAGATTACACGAGAGCCGTCGACTATCAGAAGTGCATCAGAGTCAGCGGCAAGCATAACGACCTCGAGGAGGTGGGACACGACACGTACCACCATACGTTTTTCGAGATGCTCGGCAACTGGTCGTTTGGCGACTACTATAAGAAGGAAGCGATCGAGTGGGCGTGGGAACTGCTAACCTCCGAGTGGAAGCTCCCAAAGGAAAAGCTGTACGCGACGGTGTATGAATCCGACGACGAAGCGGCCGAACTCTGGAAGAAGGTGACGGACATAGACCCATCCAGGATATTGAGGTTCGGAGCGAAACAGAACTTCTGGGAAATGGGCGAGACAGGCCCCTGCGGTCCATGCTCTGAAATTCACATCGATCTCGGAGGGGGACTCTGCTCGAAAGACCACAAACATGGCGTGAACGTCGATGGATGCGCCAGATTTATCGAGCTCTGGAACCTTGTTTTCATCCAGTACAACCGAAATACTTCCGGAGAGCTCGAAACCCTCCCCGCTAAGCACGTAGACACAGGAATGGGATTCGAGAGAGTGGTTTCAGTTCTCCAGGGAAAGAAGTCAAACTACGACACAGACGTCTTCTCGCCCGTCATTTTCCGGATCGAAGAGCTTTCCGGCTTCAAGTATAAACCCGGCACGTTGGACGACAAGGCTTCAATAGCGATGCGTGTGATAGCTGACCACGTACGCGCACTAACCTTCGCGATAGCGGACAACGCCACGCCGTCAAATGAGGGACGCGGCTACGTACTGAGGCGCATTCTTCGCAGGGCATCCCGTTATGCCAGAAACCTGAATCTAAGGGAGCCATTCATCTTCAGGCTTGTCGATGTCCTTGTGAAAAGCATGGGAAACGCCTACCCCGAGATCGCGAGCGCGAAGGACAGAATAGCGGAGGTCATCAAGTCCGAGGAGGAGAGCTTCAACCAGACCCTGGATCGGGGACTCGAGATATTTGAGGATATCGCCTCGCGTGTCACTAAATCGGGCAAGAAGGAAATTCCGGGCGAGGAAGTGTTCAAACTGTACGACACCTATGGATTCCCTGTCGACCTGACCAATCTGATAGCTCAGGAGCGTGGCCTTTCGATCGATACACCTGGCTTTGAAAAACTGATGGGGGAGCAGCAGGAGAGATCGCGCGAGGCGACAAGGAAGACCTTCAACATTAACCTCAGCAGCGATGAGAACGTAGACGAGCTGGTGAAGGGAGCCCGAAGCGAATTCACAGGATATGAGGGGACCCAGAACGACGCAAGAGTAGTGGGACTGAAACGTGTAGAAAGCGAACATCTAATTCTCCTGGACAGAACCCCATTCTACGCCGAGTCCGGCGGACAGGTGGATGATACAGGGGTCATTATCGCCGGAGAGAGCGCCTTCAAGGTTGCGGATCTGGTTAAGGTGGAAGACAAGGTCATTCATGTTGTCGACGGTGCTGACGAAACTGTAATCAAGGTTGGCAATTCGGTCACTGCCAGCGTGGATGCGCCCCGAAGGCTTGAGATAATGAGGAACCATTCAGCGACACACCTCTTCCACGCAGCCCTTCGCAAGACTCTCGGGACGCATGTCCATCAGGCCGGATCTCTCGTCGATCCGGACCATCTTCGCTTCGACTTCGCCCATCACAAGAAGGTCTCCGCCGAGGAAATTGCTGAGATTGAGCAGATCGTGAATCAGAAAATACTGGAGCGCATTGAGCTCACGCATCACAGAAACATTCCGTACGACGATGCGCGTAAGATGGGAGCCCTGGCCTTTTTCGGAGACAAGTACGGCGACAGGGTGAACGTGGTACAGTTTGGTGATTTCTCGATGGAATTCTGCGGTGGCACACACGTCAGAAACACGAGCGAGATTGGCGTATTCAAGATCGTCGCCGAGTCGAGTATCGCGAGCGGCGTGAGGAGAGTCGAGGCGGTGACCGGTGGCGGTGTCCAGAAAGTAATCGACTCCCTTAACGCGAGAGCCGCGGAGCAGGAAAGGGAAAAGGACGAGCTGCTCGAGCGAGTGAAGATGCTTGAGAAGGAACTGAGCGGCTATCGCCTGAGGACTGCCATGAACACGGCTGACTCCCTGCTTCAGAATCAGGTCGGAAATGGCTCAGTAGAAGGGGTGAGAGTCATCTGCGGACAGATAGAGGTTGAATCCGACGAAGAACTCAAGCAGGTCGCGGATTACCTGAAGGATAAACTCGGCAGCGGAGTGATCGTTCTCGGAAGCAGGATAAAAGACAAAGCCATGTTTGTGGCGAGCGTTTCTCCTGACGCCGTTTCCGAGAAGCGCCTGCACGCCGGGAAGATAGTCAATGAAGTCGCACGCAAGGTTGGGGGCGGCGGAGGAGGGAGACCTAACTTCGCGACCGCCGGGGGCAAGGACCAGTCAAAACTCAATGAGGCCCTTGAGAGCGTGCCTGAGGTTGTGAAGCAGCTACTCAAATAGGAGGCCAATGAAAACTTTCGACTACCTTCTTGATGTCCGTGACAGGAAAGGAGCCGGGTTCCTCCTCCTTTTGGATCCGGATAAACTGGACTCAGCGAATCTCGGCGATATCGTGAGACACGCGCAGGATTCCGGTGTCGATGCATTCCTCGTCGGGAGCAGCCTGATGACGCGCGACATCTTCGAGAAATCCCTGGCGGAGATTAGGAAGCACGCCAAAGTCCCGGTCGTCATATTTCCGGGGAGCCTTTTCCAGATATCTGGGCAGGCTGACGCTATTCTCTTTCTCTCCGTCCTTGCCTCCAGGAATACCGACCTTATTGTGGGGAACCACGTACATGCCGCCCCCCTCATACGCCAGCACAAGCTCGAGACCATTTCCACGGCGTACATCCTCGTGGAGTCCGGAAAGCTTACCTCCGCCCACTTCATGTCCGACAGCACTCCGATCCCGCGGGAGAAAGGGGAGATAGCCGCGGCATACGCCATGGCCGCCGGAATGTTCGGATTCAAACTGATATACCTCGAGGCGGGGAGCGGGGCGCTGTTCAGCGTACCGCCTGAGATGGTACGTCTCGTATCGAGCTCATCAAACGTCCCCGTTATTGTCGGCGGCGGTATCAAGGATACGGACACGGCACACAGCCTCGCGAGTGCGGGAGCGTCTTTCATAGTTACGGGCAATTTTTTTGAAAACGACGGCAATTCGAACAGGCTTAAAGAATTCGCGAAAGCCGTTCATTTTAAACAGGCGATGACGGCTGCGGTCGAAGCGCCTGGTACGAAATAAGAAGCATACCGAAAGGAGCAAATATATAGTGGTAGATCGTGCGACGTTTATAAGAGAGTCTCTGGAAGAAAGTGCGGCAACGAAGAAGGCTATTTTGAATTCATGTTTCGAGGACATATCGCGCGCGGTGACGATTGTGAGGGACGCGCTCAGGAACGACAACAAGGTGCTCTTCTGCGGAAACGGCGGGAGCGCCGCTGATTCACAGCACATTGCGACCGAATTCACGATCCGCCTTAATCACGAGATCAAGCGGAAGGGGCTCCCCGCGATCGCGCTTACTACGGACAGCTCCGCTCTCACGGCGGGGGGAAATGACATAGGATACGAGAACACATTCGCCAGACTCGTGGAGGCGCTCGGAAGAAAGGGCGATGTCCTCGTGGGGATTTCTACCAGCGGCAACTCCGAGAATATCATAAGAGCCGTGGACAAGGCGCACGAGAACGGGATGACAGTAATCGGTTTTCTGGGGAAGGACGGCGGAAAGCTGAAATCACGCTGTGACCTCCCCATCATTGTCCCTTCCGACAACACTCAGCGTATTCAGGAAGGGCACATCACAATCGGCCATATTGTATCCGAGCTTGTCGAGATGGAACTCTTCGGATAAACGCCGCAAGGAGGGAACGATGAAACTGAAGAAACACGAGATAGATGAACGGCTGGCGAAGCTTTCAGGCTGGCAACATGCAGATGATACGATAAAGAAAGAATTCAAGCTGAAAGATTTTTCAGAGTCGATGGGATTTGTAGTTAAGATAGCACTCGAAGCCGAGAGGGTACAGCACCATCCGGACATAACGATAGAATATAACCGTGTCAAAATTGTTCTGACGACTCACAGCGAAGAAGGGCTGACAGCCAAGGACTTCGATCTCGCGGAGAAGATAGAGAAGTTTATCAAGGCCTGAACACGATGACAGGTCTGGCACGGATGACCGCATTAAGAATTTAGACGAGCAATCAGGTAGCGATGGAAAAGGAAAAAATATTGGAACTCTTCCGCTCCACTGGGGCCCTTCAACAGGGCCATTTCCGGCTGACGAGCGGTCTTCACAGTCCGGAATATTTCCAGTGCGCGCGCGTTCTTCAGTATCCGCAGTACAACGAGATCCTCTGCGGTGAGATATTCAGGCACTTTCACGACTGGAGAGTTGAACTTGTGGTCGCGCCGGCGATCGGCGGAATAATGGTCGGACAGGAAGTGGCGAGGCAGCTCAGATGTCGTGGCGTGTTCGCCGAACGAGAGTCGAACGAAATGTCTCTTCGCAGGGGTTTTGAGGTAAAGCCCGGCGAGCGCGTCCTCGTCTGTGAGGACGTCGTGACCACGGGCGGAAGCGTCCTCGAGGTCGTTAATCTTGTCAAGGAGAGGGGCGGCACGGTAGTAGGCGTCGCATCCATAGTTGATCGGAGCAAAGAGCCCATTAATTTCGGCGCAGAGTTCTTTCCGCTGCTCAGGATGGAAGTCCCGGTCTACCAGCCCGATGACTGTCCCCTCTGCAGGGAGAACATCCCAATTGTCAAGCCGGGAAGCCGGAAAGTTTCAGACCAGCAGAAGGCGTGAGGCGGTTGGCATCGCGGCGGCTAAAGTGGAACGATAGCATCCAAGAGAAGGGGATATGCCACTCAAGGTCATAGATCATAAGGTCGTATTCAAAGGGCGGGTGTTCAACACAATAGTGGACGAAGTCGAGTACGAGTCGGGAAACAGGTCCGTTCGGGAGGTCGCCGAACATCCTGGCGGGGCAGTGGTTCTCCCTCTTCTGGAAGACGGGAGGATAGTTTTCGTCAATCAGTATAGGTATCCCCTGGGGCAGAATCTTTACGAGCTTCCCGCGGGGAAACTCGAGCCGAATGAGCCTCCCGAGGAGTGCGCGAGACGGGAGCTGAAGGAGGAGACGGGATACGATGCCGGGCGAATCGAGAAGCTTATCGCGATCTACACGAGTCCCGGTTTTTGCACTGAGAAGCTTCACATCTTTATAGCCCGTGAGCTCAGGGACGGCAAACAGGAACTCGAAGAGGGGGAGCTCGGCCTTTCGCTGAAATACATCCCTGTCGAGGAGGCATTCGATATGGTAAGAAGAAACGAGATCGTCGACGCAAAAACCATCGTGGGCCTTTTCTTCCTCGAGAAGTTTCATCAGGGCTGATGCTGACTCCGTACGAAATCATACGCAAGAAGCGCGATGGCGGAACCCTCTCCAGGGAAGAGATCGGACTCCTGATTAGCTCATATACATCCGGAGATGTTCCCGACTACCAGATGTCTTCATTCCTGATGGCGGTCTATTTCTCCGGGATGAGCGACGAAGAGATATTGAATTTCACGCAGTCGATGATGGGGACCGGTATCGTCATCGATCTAAGCGCGATTCCGGGCTGCAAGGCGGACAAGCATTCGACAGGGGGTGTCGGAGACAAGATTTCCCTAATACTCGCCCCCCTCGCCGCCGCATGCGGGGTAAAGGTGCCGATGGTCTCGGGACGGGGACTTGGGCACACGGGCGGAACAATCGACAAGCTCGAGTCAATTCCGGGCTTCAGGACTCGCCTGTCTATTGAGGAGTACAAGCGCACACTTGCCTCGACTGGGATCGTGATGAGCGCGCAATCCGACGAGATCGTCCCTGCTGACCGAAAGCTCTATGCTCTTCGGGATGTGACTGCGACTGTTGAATCCATACCTCTCATAACCTCAAGCATCATGAGCAAGAAGCTCGCGGAAGGTATAGATGCTCTCGTTCTGGACGTAAAGGTCGGCAACGGGGCCTTCATGAAGACTGTCTCGGAGGCGAAGGCACTCGCGAAGAAGATGGTCAAAGTTGGGAAGCTCTACGGGAAACAGGTCGTCGCGTATCTGACGGACATGAACCAGCCTCTGGGGCATGAAGCAGGGAACTGGCGCGAGGTCGTGGAGTCAATTCGTGTTCTCCGTGGAGAGTCCGACGCGCATGACGTTATCGAGCTCTCGAAGACCCTTACCGCAGAAATGGTTTCTCTGTGCAGTGGCGACAGTATGAAGAAGTCGATGGAACGCGTCACGCAAGCGCTCTCGAACGGTGCGGCGTACGAGAAGTTCATAGAGATGGTTAAAGCTCAGGGCGGCGATTCCAGTTTTATTGAGAACCCCGAAAAATATCCGCCCGCACGTTTTACCTTTGAGGTACAGGCCCGTCAGTCAGGCTACGTACACGCAATAGACTCGTTTGGCGTAGGCATGGCTGTGGTGAAGTTGGGTGGAGGACGCAGGAAGGTTAGCGACGTCGTCGACCCGGTTGTCGGCGTGACGGTGGTCAGCAAGATAGGCGAGAAGGTCTCCACGGGGGACGTGCTCGCGCTCGTCCACGCGAACGACAAGGATGCGGCTGGACTCGCAGTGGAAGAGGTCGCAGGCGCGTATAAATTTTCAGGGGCGAAACCGAAGGCGGCAAATCTCATCAAGGAAAGGATAGCATGAGGAAGGTGGTTGTATATCAGAAATCCACCTGCGGCACATGCCGTAAAGCGAAGGACTATCTGACGAAGGTGAAGATATCCTTCGACGAGCTGGACATAGTTAAGAATCCTCCCCCCAGGGAATTCCTCGAGAAGAACATCGACGAGGAGAATCTCGATGCCTTCATAAACAAACACTCCAAACCGTACCGCGAACTCGGACTCGCGCAGAAGAAAGTGACAAAGGCCGAACTCATAGATATGATGCTGGAAGATCCGAACCTGATAAAACGCCCGATTATTATTGACGGCAAGAAGGTCTATTTCGGATACAACGAGATCTGATGGAACGGCATTGAGATTCACATTTGCGGTATTAATTGCGCTCCTCATAGCTGGCGTGTCTAGCGGCCTTTGCCAGAGTGGGACGGCGAATCAAGTGCATGGCGACAGGATGGAAGCCCTTCTTGACTCGACGGCAACGGAGACTTATAACTACAATTTTTCCGGAGCTCTTAAACTTGCTGAAGATATGATTCGCCTGTACCCCGATAGACCAGAGGGATACATCTACAAGTGTGGAATATACTCCAAGATGCTTATGGAGGAGGCCTTCCAGTCGCCGGACAGTATTTGGAAGATTTATAAGCCTCTCGTTGAAAAGGGATGCGAGCTATCCAAGCAGAGAGTCAAGACGAATCCTGAAGACATCAAAGACCTCTTCAACTACGCCAGCGCTCTTGTCTACAGGTCAAGGTATGACGCCGCGAAGAGTGATTGGATAGGTCTGATGTCTGACGCTGTCAAGAGTAAGAAGATGCTTGAGAAGGCATTGGAAGTCGATCCCACTTTTTACGATGCTTATTCGGGCATAGGTGCGTTTGATTACTATGCTGCCCACCTCCCGTGGTACCTGAAGCCTGTCGCTTTTCTGCTCGGAATCAAAGGCGATGAAGCGGGAGGGATAGCTGATTTGAAGAAGGCGTCACGACTCGGTAACCATTCGAAAGCTGAAGCAGCTTCTTTCCTTGCGGAGATCGTCTACACGGACGAGAAGAAATTCGATGAGATCGCGGCTCTTGCCAGCGATCTCCACCGGAAATATCCTGGAAACCTCGATTACACACGTACACTATGTTTTGCATACTACAAGCTTCATGAGTACGGGAAAGTCATCGAGTGCGCGGATCAGGCCGTGAACCATGATACTATAGGAGAGCCGGATCGTTTCCTGAGCATGGCTTACATCAGATTCTACAGAGGTGAATCGTTTGCCGCAATGAAGAGTCACTACGACGCTGCCATAGCGGATTACAGCAAGGCAATCGAGATTGGAGAGCCGAGCGTCCTCGTTACCCAGGCCTACTACGGCAGGGGGACGGTCTACGAGAAGATGGGGGAATGGAAAATGGCGAGGGCGGATTATCAAACTGTACTCAAACTGAACGGGGATGACCGCGCCTGCAGACTCGCGAAGGTCGCCCTCGACAGCCTCAAGTCCCGCTGAACCAACAGTTAACGCGAAATCCGGTGAGGACGTTTAGCTCGGAATCAAATCAAGCCGCGCATTGTTCATATATTCATGAAACTACAAAAAGGTGAACCAGCCCCCGATTTTTCACTACCGTCGACGGGGGGGACTTTTCATCTCTATGAAAGTCTTGAATCAGGCCGGCTCGTCTTGTATTTCTATCCCAAGGATTTCACAACCGGTTGCACCCGGGAAGCCTGCGGCTTCAGGGATGAGTTTCAGGGACTGAGGGATTCAAACCTCAGAGTGTTTGGGATAAGCATAGACAGCATTGAGAGTCACGAACGATTCAGGAAGGAGCACAATCTACCGTTCGATCTCCTTTCAGATTGTGACGGGACGGTGTCGCGATTATACGGCGCATATAACAGCCTCTTCAGGATCGCCAACAGAATCACTTTCGTTATTGATAAAGACGGGAAGGTGCTCTCTGTTACGAAGAACATGTTTTCGCCCGGCGTGCACGTAAGCGCCGCTAAGGATGCCAAGACTCTTTAGGGAAAGTCCCGGATGGAAGATGAGGTCCAGGTAATCGAAGCTATCGACGCGATAATCGAAGGGCGGAACGTCGAGCGGTTCGTCCACGACCTCATCCTCGACGGAAAAGATTTGAGCGGCATTTTCAAAGAGAGGCTCTCTCAGGCAGGATACACCGAGACGACTGTCGGCGGAATCGTGTTGGGTTTTGACGAGCGCGTCCCCGCTTTTCTTGTGCGAGGCACAATAGCGTATTTCGGGTGGATATTCAGGGAGCGTTTCACCGAAAAGAAGGATCGTCAGCTCTTTGGAAGCGTCGCCAAAAACCGCAAAGGGGACTGGTCGATACAGGTCCCGTTCAACAGCACGGAGAGAGTCTTTGCCAGACTTTCCGAGAAACTCGGTTATGAGCTCGACGGGAGTTTCTATCCCGGTTAGCCCTTGATGTTCCTGCCTATCACTCCGAGCATCTCGTCGTGGATGATGCCGTTTGAAAGCACTATGTCCTTCTGATAAACAGAGTATCTGCCGCCATTGAAGCCGGTCACCTTTCCTCCCGCTTCAGTCGTAATCAGCACTGCGGCGGCGGTGTCCCAGGGATGGAGATTGACCTCCCAGAACCCGTCCAGCCTTCCTGAGGCGACATAGCAGATGTCCAACGCCGCGGAGCCGAGCCGGCGCACCGCCTGGGCCTTGACAAGAAACTCCTCGAAATGTTGTATGCAGTTGAAAGGATTTTCCCTTACGTCGTAAGGGAAGCCGGTGGCGAGCATGGATTTCTCCAGACCGACAGTTGAGGTGACCTTGAGCCTCTTTCCGTTCAGGTAGGCGCCTTGTCCCTTCTCGGCGGAGAAGAGCTCGTCAAAATTTGGATCATAAACTGCTCCTGCGACTACCTCCCCCTTGTGCTCGACGGCGATTGAGACGCAGTAGACGGGGAAGGCGTGCGTGAAATTCGTCGTGCCATCAAGAGGATCTATTATCCATTTGTATTCCGAGCTGTTCGATGTCGCCCCGCTCTCCTCAGCGAGGATAGCGTGATCCGGGAAGTTCTTCTTGATGTAACTCGTGATGATCGCTTCTGAGCCCTTGTCGATGTTAGTCACGAGATTAGTGAACGACCCCTTCTCCTTTATTTCTGATATCTTCCCCTCATTGTCCTTCAGAAATTTTCCGGCCTGTTTGGCGATCTCCATTACCTTCTCTATCATCACGATCCTTTTTTTTCAATTTAACGTTTCCGGCCGACTATTTTTGGCCAATTCTGTGCGTGTTGCGCTTTCGCAGCTCGATCGGGTTGGGACTGGGCGAAGATTGCATTTCAAGGGAGCGAGGAATATATTTTTGGCGTGAATCAGGGACATTCTGAAGTACCTACTAGAGAAGAGGCCCTCTCTCTTCTTTACGAGTATACCAAGACCGACAGTTTGAGAAAACATGCCCTGGCGGTCGAGTCCGCCATGCGTGCCTGCGCGAGAAAATTCGGCGAAAGCGAGGAGCTTTACGGGCTTGCCGGCCTTTTACACGACTTCGACTACGAAATGTATCCCAATGCCGATCAGCACCCGTATGTGGGGAACAAGATACTTACTGAGAAAGGCTATCCTGAATCGGTGCGGCAGGCGATCATGGGGCATGCCCCATACACAAATGTCGCGCGTGAGTCAAAGATGGCGAAATGTCTCTTCGCGTGCGATGAACTCACGGGTTTCATAGTGGCCATTGCCCTCGTCAGGCCGACTAAGCTCGAAGGCCTGGAGGTGTCCTCAGTCAGGAAGAAGCTCAAAGACAAGGCGTTCGCGAGGAGCGTTAATCGCGACGACATAAGAAATGGAATTTTGGAACTTGGCATTCCCGAAGACGAGCACATTTCGTTTGTGATCGGCGCTCTAAGGGAAAATGCCTCAAGCCTGGGACTGACCTGATGGCAAAGATAACCGCGATCGTCAAGGACCTCGTCTTTATGACAAAGATCAGGAACACGGCGGAATATTTTGGCCTGTCTGTCGCCTTCGCGGGGAGCGAAGGAGAGGTCGACCACTATTTGAAAGATTGCGAGCTCATCCTCGTTGATCTTGAGAATGACTTCATGGACTCGCTTAACCTCGTCGAGAGGCTGAAGAGGGACAAAGGGACTTCGTCTATCAAATTAATTGGGTACCTGTCGCACGTGAACACGCCGCTTCGGGTGCAGGCCCTCACCGCGGGCTGCGACACCGTTTTGTCGCGCTTCGAATTCAATTCGAGCATTAGAGAAATAATGCAGGCAGTGTGCTGCTGAAGGTCTCATCCGCTTTCCCTGAGTCCTGTCCAGATTCAACTCGCGCCGTCTAAATGCCAGATTCCCCCCTCATATCGCTCGTCATAGCCGTCTACAATAAGGCTGATGTCCTCAGGCTGGTCCTCGCCGCTGTTGGGAGACAGTCCTTCCGTGAATTCGAAGTCATTGTCGCCGACGATGGGTCAGGGGAGGAGGTCAAGGAGATGATCGCGGAAGCCGGGAATGTGCATGGGTATCCCATCACGCATCTTTGGCATGAGGACAAGGGCTGGCGCAAGAATACCATGCTGAACAACGCCATCCGAGCGTCGAAGTCGGAATATCTCGTCTTCATCGACGGCGATTGTATTCCCGGCAGGCGCTTTCTCGAGGACCATTGGGCGGAGCATGAAAAGATGAAAGTACTGCTTGGGAGGCGTGTGGAAATGAGCGAGCGCTGGGCACGAAGGCTGAGCCTTGAGATGGTGAAGGACGGGAGGTTCGAGAAGTTAGGGCTCTCCGAATTAGTTGACGGCCTCAGGGGGACGGCTATCAGACTCGAGGACGGCATCAGACTGAGAAACAGAATCATCAGGAAGTTATCGATGCGCGAGTCGAGGAGTATACTCGGCTCAAATTTCTCGCTGCATAAGGAAGACATCGTGGCCATAAACGGGTTTGACGAGATGTATGACGGGCCGGGGCACGGTGAAGATTCCGATATACAATATCGATTGTCATTGATCGGCGTTAAGGGTAAATCGCTTCGCAATCTTGCGGTCCAGTACCATGTCTGGCACCCGCGAACCAATGTGTCTGAAAATTCGTTAAGAAGATTCGAGGAAGTACGGAAGTCTCAGAGCCCGATGTGCAAGCGTGGCCTGAAAACTTTGGATTGAGGGAGTCGCTTCATGACTCACGGTGTAACTTTAAAATGAAAAGCACGAAAACAACGGAGACGGTAGATGTTCGGACGCAATTCGGAATCAGAAATTTCAGTCGCAGAGTTGAAAGAGAGACTCGATAAAGGGGAGAAAGTGTTTATCCTCGATGTTCGTGAGATTGGTGAATACAACTTCTGCAATATCGGAGGTCACCTAATCCCGCTTAGGGAATTGCCGAACAGGCTTGAAGAGCTTGACCGGGAGAATGAGATCGTTGTCATGTGTCACTCGGGGGCGCGGAGCGGGCGCGCAGTGCAGTATCTTCGCCAGGTCGGCTTTGAGCACGCGAAGAATCTCGCCGGTGGGATAGACAGGTGGGCGAGGGATATTGACCCTAACATTCCACGGTATTGAAGTCCTGTGCCACTCGTGGCATCAGAAGTTATAAACGGCTATTATTGTTGGTAACTATAACGGGCGTGTGATGAAAATAGTCTTCATGGGAACGCCGGAGTTCGCGGTTCCGTCACTGCGGGCTATCGTGGAAGCGGGCTTCGAGGTGGCGGCGGTCGTTACAAACCAGGATGAGCCTCAGGGCAGGGGGCTCAAGGTTCAGCCTCCCGCCGTAAAGGTTGCGGCCGGCGAACTGGGCCTTCCTCTGATTCAGACTCCTTCGGTTAAGGAACCATCGTTTGTCCAGCGTCTCCGCGAGATCGCCCCTGATGTCATAGTTGTCGTCGCGTTCAGGATACTCCCCAGGGAAGTATTCACAATCTCGAAGCTCGGCACATTCAATCTCCACGCTTCTTTGCTCCCGCGCTATCGCGGCGCGGCGCCTATTAACTGGGCCGTCGTCAATGGCGAAAGAGAGACTGGTGTGACCACGTTTTTCCTCGACGAGCACATGGATACGGGGAATATCATACTTCGGAAATCTACGCTGATTGGCGAAGACGAGACGGCCGGTGAGTTGTCCTCCAGACTCTCGTCACTCGGCGCCGAAGCGGTCGTGGAGACTTTGAATCTGATAAATTATAACAGGGTGATTCTTTCAGAGCAGGACGACTCGCTCGCCTGCAAGGCACCAAAGATTTCGAAGGAGGATTGCCTGATTGACTGGAAGAGGTCTGCGCGGGAAATTCACAATTTTATACGCGGATTCTCTCCGGAGCCGGGGGCGTTTTCTTTTATGAACGGGAAAATGGTGAAGATGTTCAGGTCCGGGTTGACTGGAGTCGTCGCCAGGGCCGAAGCCGGGACTTTGTTCATTGATGATGGACGTTTGAGTGTTGCTTGTGCGGACGAAATGCTGGAAGTTCGCGAGTTGCAGTTGGAGGGGAAGAAGAGGCTCAACGCACGTGACTTCGTCCGTGGCGCACGCATCGAGCCTGGCACACAATTATCGACGGCCAGAAACTAGCTGGCTTTCTTGTCGGTCGTAGGGGCCTTCTCGGCCTTGGGCGCCGCAGGTTTGTCCTGCTTCGGCGCAGTGCCGTTCCCGCTTGTCGTCGCGGGGGATGAGCTTGACTTCTTATAGTCTGTCAGGTAGAAGCCTGATCCTTTGAATATGAGTCCCGCGCCCGGTCCGATCAGCCGCTGGACTTTGCCGCCGCACTGGGGACATTTTGAAATAGGATCTTCTTTTATCGACTGAAATTCTTCGAATACGTGCCCGCAGTCATCGCATTTATACTCGTATGTTGGCATCGTTTGTACTCCGTTTTCACATTATCACTTTGTCGCTGTGTAAATTTACCGAATTGCTCATGAATTTTCAATCTTGGCATGATAGTTCAGGTCTAAAGCGTTTGATCCGCATGGTTTGATGAAAGATTTTTTCTCCGGATTCGCAGTTTGGCACATTGGGAGTCTTGTTTAAGAAGAGTAATGCGGTTATATTAACTGCCGATCGCGGGGTGGAGCAGCTGGTAGCTCGTCGGGCTCATAACCCGAAGGTCGAAGGTTCGAATCCTTCCCCCGCTACCAGAAGCCGTCGGACCAATAAGGTCCGACGGCTTTTTCATTATATGGGGGAGGTCTCATGTATTACGTGTATGTGATCAGGAGTGAGGAAGGTTACCGATACATAGGGCAGACGGGTGACCTTGAGAGGAGACTTTCAGAGCACAACGGCGGGATGAGCCACTCGACGAAGCATGGGAAGAACTGGGAGGTGGTGCATCTGGAGGAGTTTGGGACGCGGAAGGAAGCCATGAAACGAGAGAGGTATCTGAAGACAAGTGCAGGCAGACGGTATTTGGAGGGACTCGATCGCGGGGTGGAGTCCGTCCCTAGATAAAGGGACGGAGTAGCTCGTCGGGCTCATAACCCGAAGGTCGAAGGTTCGAATCCTTCCCCCGCTACCAGAAGCCGTCGGACCAATAAGGTCCGACGGCTTTTTCATTATATGGGGGAGGTCTCATGTATTACGTGTA
>JAKAMG010000019.1:0-2194 GCA_021812985.1 Bacteroidota bacterium | reverse complement strand
GTAGCTCGTCGGGCTCATAACCCGAAGGTCGAAGGTTCGAATCCTTCCCCCGCTACCAGAAGCCGTCGGACCAATAAGGTCCGACGGCTTTTTCATTATATGGGGGAGGTCTCATGTATTACGTGTATGTGATCAGGAGTGAGGAAGGTTACCGATACATAGGGCAGACGGGTGACCTTGAGAGGAGACTTTCAGAGCACAACGGCGGGATGAGCCACTCGACGAAGCATGGGAAGAACTGGGAGGTGGTGCATCTGGAGGAGTTTGGGACGCGGAAGGAAGCCATGAAACGAGAGAGGTACGCGTGAAGTCGGATCAGGCGACCTCATGAACGTGGGAATGAACGGGATCTAAGCTCCAAAACCTCACCGACGACTCAGCCCGCCTTTTTATATTTGTAACACCACCGTTATCTTTCCCACCGGAGAAACTTTATGGCATTAGTTACACCGGGTGACTTCCTCGCGGTCCTCCTCAGACTCATCGATGAGAAGAAGGGACCTCGCGTACTGCGACGGCTTTTTTCTTCGACGAGCGAGAGGGTCAGGCTGACCTGGGACGAGGGCCGACCATCTGTTCGGAACTGGTACGACATACCTCGCGTCCTCACGAGACAAAACAAACTCGTCACAGGTGACGAGGGAGTGAGCACGTACGAGTACGTCGCGCGCGCGATTATAGGGAGAAGCGGCTTAAGCGCGGTTTCGCTCGGCTGCGGGACAGGGTCCCGGGAAATCGGATGGGCTCAAACCGGCTGCTTCAACAAGATTATGGCGATGGACATATCTGAGTCAAGAATCGGGGAAGCAAGGGCAAAACTTGAGCGCACGAGTGTTGCAGGAGTCGTCGATTTCATCGCCGCGGATATACTCAGGTATCCTTTCCAGCCCGATTCATGCGACGTTGTGATCGCAGAGGGGATTCTTCACCACCTGTCGCCTCTTCAAGACGTCTTTGACAAAATAGTGCAAATGCTTAGGCCCGGCGGCCTCTTCATCATGAACGATTACATCGGGCCTGACAGGTTTCAGTGGGGGAAGGAACAGGTTCGATTCTGCGATATCCTCCTGAGGTTCATTCCTGATGAGCTCCGGACATATCGTGGTACTTCAATCACGAAGAAAAGAGTGTGGCGGCCCGGTACGCTCTCGATGAGATTCCACGATCCCTCTGAAGCCGTGGAGCCGTCCGGTACGATGGCGTTCGTCGGGATGCATTTCCCGCTCCTTTTCAGGAGAGACTACGGAGGGACGATACTCCAGCCGCTGCTTAAGGATATCGCGCACCACTTCGTGCAGGCGACTCCTCAATCTGAGGCGGTTCTCCAATTTCTCTTCGACGCCGAGGACTATCTGATGAAATCGGGTATGATTGGGAGCGACTTCACTTTCCTCGTCGGGAGGAAAGAATAAACCGGGCGCTCCTACTTCGGTCCGCCGCCGTTCAGACCGGTGAGGGCGAGGCTGAGCTCCCTTAGTTTGCGTCTCGCCTCCGGGTCGTAGACCTGCGGGTTTGCCTTTGACTTCCTCTTCTGGTCATAGTAGGCTCCGGTGACCTCGACAATTTCGGGGGAGGTAGAAACGTATTCAAGCGCGTCCGCTCCATCTTCCACTGTGCTCATAGTGCTCCCGAAGAATTCATGAACCATGTTCGTGTTCATCAGCGTAGCAGGGTGGAGGGCGTTTACCGTCACGCCGCTCCCCTTGAGCTCTTCCGCGAGGTCGATGGTAAACATGATCTGCGCCAGTTTGCTCTGCCGGTACGCGCGGAAGCTGTCGTAGCCATTCACGAGCATCACGTCTTCAAAATCGATCGGGTGCTGGCCGATGGACGAGACGTTGATTATGCGGGAGGGTACTGCGGCTTTTAGCATCGGGAGGAGCCTGTGCGTGAGAAGAAAGTGGGACAGGTAGTTCACCTGAAATCGCATCTCAATGCCGTCTCTGCTTATTTCTCTCCGGGCATTCCCTCGGGGCCCGCCGCCAAGCCCGGCGTTGTTTATCAGAATATCTAACCGGTGGTGAGTCGAGGCGAGCGCGTCAGCCATATCCCTGACTTCGTCCAGAGAGGCCAAATCCGCGTTGACATATTCGACGCGCTCATTGCCTGAAACACGTTTAACTTCAGAGGCCACGGATTGTCCTTTTCGGCTGTCACGGCCGTGTAGGATTAAAGTCGCCCCGCGACGGGCCAT
>JAKAMG010000018.1:61585-70903 GCA_021812985.1 Bacteroidota bacterium | reverse complement strand
CCGAATAGAAGGTTGAACCCGATGGCCGCGCCGAGGAATTCAGCGAGATCGGTAGCCATCGCTACGAGCTCCATCAGCCCCCACATGCCGTAGACGACCGGTTTCTTGAATCGATACCGGCAGTGTTCTGCAAGGTTGGCGCCGCTCGCTATGCCGAGTTTGGCCGACAGCGTTTGAAGGAGCATGGCCATCAGATTGCTCGCCACAATTACCCAGAGTAGCGTGTAGCCGAATCCCGACCCTCCCTGGATGTTGGTGGCGAAATTGCCAGGGTCGACGTAGGCGACGCTCGCGATGAAAGCCGGACCGATAAATGGTATCAGCTTCGATATCATCCCTTTGCGCGACGTCCCGGAGAGCGCCGCGTCCGCGGAGTCTCTTGTCCTGTCGTCCTTTTGTGTGATCGCAGAAACGATCGGGCTCTTCATACCCGGCGATTTTCCGATCTGTCTACGAGTCGCCTCATTTCATGTCCAATCATTTTTGAATTTAAGCGGATGGAAGGACATATCCATCGGTTTCGCCATGCCCGAAGCAGACGAACTGCATCGCTTGCTCATCCGTGCCTAAGAAGTGACAGAACGGTTTATTACATTAGATACAATCCTTTTACTTCATCGGACCCTTTTAAGGAGTTTGTCATATGACTGTCGTAATCATAGGTATCGCCACATTCCTGTCGACGCTGTTCGGTGGGTTGTTTGCGTTGAAATACAGGGACAAGCTCCATCTAATCATAGGGTTCAGTGCCGGCGCAGTTATCGGTGTGGCGTTCTTCGACCTTCTTCCCGAGGCTCTCTCACTTGAAAGCTCAGCCATCAAGGCATCCACAATTTCACTTCTGATTGGATGCGGCTTCATCGCCTATCTGATACTTGACAGGGCGGTAATCCTCCTTTCTCACGGCGACGAGGAACATGGTGTGCTCCAGCATCGGGGAACGCTCGGAGCGGCTGGACTCTCTATGCACAGTTTCCTAGACGGGACCGTCATCGGGTTCGCATTCCAGGTATCGACCGCCGTCGGGGCGGTCGTTACTGCCGCTGTCCTCACGCACGATTTCTCGGACGGGATAAACACCGTGAGCCTGGTACTTAAGGACAACGGAAACCGCCGAAGGGCATCATGGTGGCTCCTCGTCGACGCACTCGCTCCTGTGGCCGGCATATTCCTCACGAGGTTTTTTGTCCTCGAGGCCTACCAGCTCGGGAGCATACTCGCGGTCTTCTGCGGCTTCTTCCTTTACATCGGCGCCAGCGAACTCCTCCCCGAAAGCTACCACGCACATCCCAAAATCCTCACTACAGTCATGACACTATTAGGAATCTCCATCCTTTACGCCGTCATCCAGATAGCAAAGGTATAGTCGATCGCTAGTGTGAATTGAATCCCAATTCCATAGTCTGTGGGTCAGGGGTTGGGAGGTTGTGTTCATTCCAGGACCGCATGCACATCGAACTGGTTGCTCGTGAATTGATGGAGGAAATCAGATCGACGCCGCGCATTAAGTACCAGATGAGGTCGATTTCTGACCTGAATGGAATTTTCGGTTGGAGGGTGTTGAACGCGTCCTCAAACAGGCTGCGTTCAGGAAACAGAATTGGGATTGCAGGCCCGGCCCGATGAAGAGCGGGCGATTCCAGTGAACTTCACTCGCCTATGATCTTTACCACTACCCTTTTTCTTCTTTGGCCGTCAAATTCCGCGTAGAACACCTGTTCCCACGGCCCAAGGTCAAGCTTCCCTTTGGTGATCGGGAGAACCACCTGATGATTCATAAGAGTCCGCTTGAGGTGGGCGTCGGCGTTGTCTTCCCCCGTCCTGTGATGTCTGTATTCCGGCTTGAATGGGGCGAGTGTCTCGAGCATCTCCATGACATCCTGCTTCAGCCCCGCCTCCTCGTCGTTTACCCAGATGCCGCTCGTAATGTGCATAGCGCTTACGAGACAGAAACCTTCCTGCACTCCGCTTGACTTCAGGTGCTTTTCAACTTCACCTGTGATATTGACAAGCTCTTTTCGGTCCTTGGTATTGAACCACAAATATTCGGTGTAGGATTTCATTTCCGCTTCTCCTTAACGACAAATTACTTGCTGGGCTGATCGTTGTGCCCACTGTTCGAGCCGGCAGAAAACACGGATGCCGGCGCGGGTTCGCGACGACCCGGGCAGAGATGACTGCGCTAGAAATCGATCAGCGATACTGCTTCAGAAATTCGAGGCGATCTTTCAGGCTGGATGCGGGGGTGAGAAGTCTGTCCTTTCCGAATATCGCTTCCTTCGGGTTGCTAAATGTCATCTCGAAGTCCTGGCTCATCACGATGGCTTCTTCAGGACACACCTCCTCGCAGAATCCGCAGAAGATGCACCTGAGCATGTTTATCTCGAAACGCTCTGGATATCTTTCCTTGTCGAGCTCAGTCTCGGCGGCCTGTACATCTATCGCGAGAGACGGACAGACGCGGGCGCAGAGACCGCAAGCCACACACCGCTCGACGCGGGTCTCGTCTTCCAGAACAAGCACGGGTCTGCCGCGGAAAACCGGAGGCGGTACCCAACGCTCCTCAGGGTACTGTCTCGTGAACTTCGGCCTGAAGAAGGCTCGTATCGTGATAGACATGCCATGTATAATTTCAGGGAAATAAAGCTTCTCCCAGAGCGTCAACTTTGGACCAGACTTTCCGTTTCTATTACTTGTCATCTATTTCCTCACATTACTTAAGCGCGAGCATTACCGCGCCGGTTCCAAGCAGATTGAGAATAGCCAATGGGAGCATAATCTTCCACCCGACATTCATAAGCTGGTCGTATCTGAACCTCGGCAGCGTCCATCTAACCCACATGAAGACAAATATCAATATGCCGAGCTTCGCGAAGAACGTGACGAACTGAACCAGCGCCGCTAGATTCGCGCCCAATGCCGAGTAATTCACGAATGGAAGAGACCAGCCTCCGAAGTACAGCGTAACCATCAGAGCGCTGGAGACAATCATGTTCGTGTACTCGGAGAGGAAGAAGAGGCCCCATCGCATTCCGCTGTACTCGGTATGATAGCCTCCGACAAGTTCAGGCTCCGCTTCAGGCAGGTCAAACGGAAGGCGGTTGGTTTCGGCAAACGCCGCCGTCACAAACACGAGAAATCCTATCGGCTGATAGATTATGTTCCATAGTCCGCCGCTTTGAGCCATCGTGATCTTGTCGAGCTGCAGTGTGCCGTCTATCATCAGCACGCCGACGAGGCTCAGGCCAAGCGAGAGCTCGTAGCTGATCATCTGCGCCGATGAGCGAAGCCCGCCGAGGAGCGAGTACTTATTGTTCGACGCCCAGCCGCTCAGCGTGATGCCATAGACACCGAGAGACGATAAGGCCAGGATGTAGAGCACTCCGATGTTGACATTCGCGATCAGGAGACTGATCTTCTGGCCGCCGATGACGATGTAGTTGGCGAACGGTATCACAGCCAGCGCGCCTACCGCGACGGTAATTGAAATTACGGGGGCCAGCGCGTGGATGAACTTATTGGCCTTTGCCGGGACTATCATCTCCTTCAGAACAAGCTTGAGGACGTCAGCGAGAGGCTGAAAGAGCCCCTTCGGACCAACGCGATTCGGTCCGATCCTGTCCTGCATGTATGCGCTGATTTTCCTTTCGAGGAGGACCAGATATGCAACTATGGTGAGTATGATAACAACAAGGACAACAATCTTGATCAAAGCTTCAATTGCAATCATTCGTCTTAGTTTCCCTTTTTATAGAGGCTGAACGCAAGGACCGGGAGATATTCCAACAGGCATCACCTGACCATTGCTTCTTCTTTGGACTTCTTGAGGAGCGCGCCGCGGTCGCCGAGTTTAGCGTATGACATACCGCGGAAGCCCGGGACGGACTGCGCAATCTCGTCGAACACCTTCTGAGCCGAGTCATAGCGCATCTTCCCTCCAAGGAGGCTCCCTATCGCTGAGACAATCTCCCATGAAGAGCGCACATTCCGGCGGGGGCCCTTGTTCCATCTGTCGAACGCGCTTCCGAACTTGTCGAGCCTGCTCACATTGAATCTCCCGGGGACTCTTTCCTGTTCGAGCGTCGCGACCGCAGGCTTTGCGAGCTGCACACGTCCCAGGAAGTTGACATACGTTCCGAATTTCTCGGCAAAAGTCGCGCTCGGAAACACGACATCGGCAAGCTGAGTGGTCTTTGTGCTTACCCAGTGGTTGACTATAAGCACGTCCAGCTTGGCCAAGAGGTCTTCCACTTCCTTGCCTGTAACTATGTCATCATCCATGACATATAGCGCCTTGATCCTGCCGCTACCGATAAGATCAAAGATGCGGCTGATATCGACCCCCTTCGGCGAGACGACGCCCACTTCTCTCGCACCGTAGGCATTAGGGGTCTTGTCGGCACGGATGAGGAAGTTGTCCTCGCTCCCTTCGACGACGTGCGCCGCAAAATCTATGTTCGATGTGCCAAGCACCTGCCGAGCAAACTTTTGGAGGACATAGTTGTCTTCGACTGAGGCATAGGCCGAACCTATGACTGCCACCTCGTCTTTGGAGAAAGGCTTCAACGCGTCCGCCGCGTGCGCGAGCGCCTCGTCCCACCCTGCTTCCTGCAGAGTCCCATCCTTGCGTATCATGGGAGAGTTCAGCCGCTCCTCCGAGTTGACGTGCCTGAATGATTCAAGCCTCCCGCTGTCGCAAATCCAGTAATTGTTCACATCAGAATTATTGCGCGGGGTAAGCCTGAGTATCTCGTTGTTTCTGACCCAGACATTGATATTGCAGCCGCGCGCGCAGCCCTGGCAGATCGATTCCGTTGAGGAAGTCTCCCACACCCTCGCCTTGAACCTGTAATCCCGGTTCGTAAGCGCACCAACAGGGCAGAGGTCGATGACGTTCATGGAATACGGGTTCGTCAGCTCTCTCCCCGGGAACGTGTCTATGTACACCCTGTCTCCGCGCTCGACAAACGTTAGAGTCGGATCCTTGGCAACTTCGTCCATGAACCTGATGCAACGGGAGCAAAGGATACAGCGCTCACCGTCGTAAACCACATTGGGACCGAGCGGGACTCTCTTCGGCTTCTTATTCTTGGCCTCTTCGAAGGCGCTATGCCCAGGTCCGTGGCTGTAGGTATAGTCCTGCAGATTACACTCTCCCGCTTCGTCGCATATCGGGCAATCGAGGGGATGGTTTATCAGGATAAACTCGAGTACCGCCTTCCGCGCCTCCAACGCCTTGGGGGAGTTGACGTGTACCACCATCCCGTCCGAAACCTGCGTCGCGCAAGCGATGGCAAGTTTCGGCATCTTTTCAATTTCCACGAGACACATCCTGCAGTTGCCGGCGACAGACAAACCAGGGTGGTAGCAGAAGTGAGGGATCTCCACGCCGACGCGGGCCGCCGCCTTGATCACCGTGGTACCGTTTTCAACCTCTATAGACTTTCCTGTCCCGTTCGCGGGATCATCGACTATTGTTACCTTAGGCATTTCGTCCTACCATTAGTTCTAAAAACAAAGTAATAAATATGATCGATCTCATACAAGAATTTATACTTGGGAGAACCGATCATGGGCTCCTCTCGGCCCGACCGAACGGCATGCCGCTTCAGTCGAGCACCTCTTCAACAGGCGTGTAGTCGAAGTCGAACGCTTCGGCGACATGCTTGTAGGTGATCTTGCCGTGGGCCATGTTGAGGCCCAGCTTAATTTCTTCGTTCGCCTTGACCGCCTTCTCCCAGCCTGATCCGGCAATCTGAACCGCGTACGGCAGAGTGGCGTTGGTCAGCGCGACAGTGGAAGTGAACGGCACCGCGCCGGGCATATTGGCCACGCAGTAATGCACGACTCCATCCACCACGTATGTCGGGTTCTCGTGAGTGGTCGGGTGGCAGGTCTCGATACATCCGCCCTGATCTACAGAGACGTCCACGATCACGGATCCTTCCTTCATGTCCTTCAGCATCTCCTTCGTGACAAGTTTGGGGGCCTTTGCGCCGGGGATAAGTACGGCACCGATAAGGACATCAGCCCTCGACGCTGCCTTGCGAATGTTGTAGGGATTCGAGGCGAGAGTCAGGACGTTCTTGGGCATCACGTCATCCAGATAGCGGAGCTTGTAGAGATCGTTGTCTAGTATTGTGACCTTCGCGCCGAAGCCTGCGGCTATTCGGGCCGCGTTCTGGCCGACTATACCACCTCCGATAATGACGACATCGGCCGGCTCCACGCCTGGGACTCCGCCGAGAAGTACGCCTCGTCCTCCCATCGTCTTCTCGATATACTTCGCGCCTTCCTGAGGGGCCATTCGCCCTGCGACTTCGCTCATGGGAATGAGAAGAGGGAGCGATCGATCGCGGCGCTGAACCGTTTCGTAGGCGATGCAAACCGCCTTAGACTTCATCATCGCCTCGGTGAGATCCTTGCTGGCAGCGAAATGAAAGTAAGTGAAGACGATCTGGCCGCTCCGGATCAGCTTATACTCCTGCTTTATAGGCTCCTTCACTTTCATTACCATCTCTGCCGTGTCATAGACGCCGGCCGCCGTCGGAACAATCTTCGCCCCCGCTTTCTTGTAGAGTTCGTCCGGGAATCCGCTTCCCACGCCGGCGTTTTTCTCGACAAGGACCTTGTGTCCCTGCGCGACGAGAAGTTCTACTCCTGCCGGGAGAAGCGCGACACGGTTCTCATTTGGTTTTATTTCCTTAAGAAGTCCGATGATCATAAAAATTCTCCTTTCGGCTGTGGCGGGATCTCCGCTATGCCTTCGATTTTCTTGGTAATATTTTGACAGAGGCAAGGCCGGCCTTCGTAAGGTCAACGGCAGCCTGCGCCACGTCAGTTTCAGTGACTTTTTCTATAGACTCAAGCGACTCAGAAAAACCAGTGACTGAGCTGTAACAGATCTCATCCCTTGCAAACATTGAGGCCCTGTCCCAGGGATTCTCAAGAGAGAAAATGATCCCCGCTTTCAGCTGCGCCCTCGCTCTCTCGACTTCTTCCCTGGTCGGCCCGTTCCTGACAAATTCTTCAATCGCAGAGTGTATTTTCTTCTCTGCCAGCGCGAAGTCGCGCGAGGCTGTGCACGCATAAACTCCCGTCACGCTAGTGTCGACGTAGGCTGAGCCGTACGAGTAAATCGAATACGCAAGCCCATCTTTTTCACGAATCTCCTTGTACAGCCTCGAACTGGAGCCGTCTCCGAGTATGACTCCTACCATAGATGCCGCATACCTGGCCGGATGGTCAAGCCCGGGCCCGTCTCCCCCAAGTATCAGGTGCGCTTGCCTTCCCCCTCCGCGTCTGATAGTGTAGCTCCCCTTCCTCTTAGCTGAGGGCCTTCTTCTCATGTAGACCGTCGACGATTTTTGGAGCGGTGCGAAATAACGGTCGGCAAGGCCGAGGAGAAAGTCTTTGTCAAAATTCCCGGCGGCGCTGATTACAACCCTCTCTGCCGTAAAATTCTTCGAATGAAATCTTCTCAGGTCCTGCGTGTCAAAAGAGCGAAGGGTGCCCGCTCTTCCGATTATCGGCATCGAAAGCGAGTTCCCTTCGTAGATCTTTTCTTCGATGAAATCCATCCCCCAGTCCTCGGGATCGTCGTAGACTTCCTGCATCTCAGAGAGCACCACTTTCCGTTCGTTTTCGAGATCGGAGGATGTAAACCTTGGGGAGATGACCAGATCCGAAAGGACACGCACAGCCTGGGTAAGCTCGGAACTGAAAACCTTTGCGTAGTAGCAGGAGAATTCCTTCGTCGTGAAGGCATTTATGTAACCACCGTTCCCTTCGATGGTCCCGACGAGCTCCTCGGCAGTGAAATGCTCCGTTCCCTTGAAGACCATGTGCTCGATAAGGTGGGTCAGGCCGTTCTCATCCTTCCTCTCATCGCGCGAACCGCAGCTGACCCAAACGCCTATTGCGACGCTTTCGACGTTGGGTATACACTCTCCAATCACCGTAACGCCGTTGGCAAGCCTTTCCCTGAAGGGCTCACTCAGGCTTCTTTGGTGAACTTTAAGGGTTGCGGGAGAGGTGCGTTTTCTTGTGCGATGGTTTTTCTGCATTTTTCTGTGAAAAATATAAAATTCAGGGGGACAATAATCAATTTAGCACATTGCGGCTAGCGCGTTTCTTCTGAAGAGATAACTTATCGCCGTTGCTTTTTCAGGCCATTTCTGATTATCTTTAGTACGAAACGCGCCCATAGCTCAACCGGATAGAGCAACGGCCTTCTAAGCCGTAGGTTGTTGGTTCGAGTCCAACTGGGCGTACTCCCCGCGCATCTCCAAAGAATCCCTGAAACCTATCCTGTATGATCTGACAAATGAGGTACTGATTTCCAGGCCCCAAATTGCAGTTTTCTGAGCTCCCGCACAGTTACGGGCAAAAAAAAAGTTCGCGCTGACTCCTGCGAACTTGTCTCTCCTCCTCCCAAAGCCTGAGTCGGCTGGGTATTCAGTACGTTACTGTAAGAGTAAAAGTCCCCGTGTAATTTCCGGGCGTCTGATTCGCGGGGAGAGTCCCGACGTTTCCTCCGAGCCAGAAATAATAGTTGGTGGCCGAAAAATTCGTCCCTCCAAGCGTGATTGTCTGCCCTGATGTAACGGTGGCTGCGGTTGCCTGATTGGCCGAGCTGGCATCTCCCGTGACTGCCGGCGTAAAATTCAAAGAGGACTTGCTTGGCCCGCTCATTGTGACGCTCGCAAAAGTGACGGTGACGGGAGAAGTTCCATTGGCGGTAAGCGTGAACTGTATAGGACTTGTCGCGGCGCTCAATGCTGCCGGCGTCGTGCCCGCCACGAGCGAGCCGAGATTCAGCGATGAGTTACTCACCGTGAGTGTCATTCCCTGAATCACTGAAGCATTCAGCGTCACGCCGGTTGACTGACTTGACTGGGCGTAGGAAAGGCCTGCTGTCGCAAGAACAATTGCCGCAGCCAGGAGTAAACTATTAATCGTTCCCCTTTTTCGAAACAAATCTGCAATCCTGGCAGGAAGCTCCAACGCTCTTCCTCTCAAACCCTTCGTCATATGTAATGATTTCATCTTCTTCATTCTCACACATATAGGTTACAATCTCTATGCCATTGCCAAACAAGGCTAATTGGTCAAATATGCGATATTCCGGCGAGAGTTGCCAACCACGCGTTACGACTTTGTAACGCAGTGTAACATGAAATCGCACCGGAGAATCGTGACCTTACCGTCACCGGGGCCACGCACTGCCGCAACACAGGTACAGACCCGAGAGTCAAAAGGGTAAGAATAACTTCACCCTCAGTTCACGCCACCTTAACATCCTTTTGGTTAATTGTT
>JAKAMG010000018.1:42954-61485 GCA_021812985.1 Bacteroidota bacterium | reverse complement strand
AAAGGCAGGGGTACAAGGTGGTCGTGTCTCCGCAGCTCATCAGCACGACGAATCACTCATGGACAATGAAAAGGTTCATCAACAGACACACGAGGTGGTCTCAGCTTCGCTGGAATCTCAACAAGACTGCTTATACAGGAGAATTGCTTCTCAACATGTCGCTCTGGTCGCTGGTCTTCACCGTCGTATCTGGTTTCTCTTACGAGTCTTCGATCGTGACCGCTCTTTGCTGGGGGGCAAAAATAATCGGCGACGCAATGATGAACGCCATGCTCGGGACAGGACTTGGGATCAGGGAGGCGTTGGCATCTCCCGTAAAAGACCTTGTCATCGGATTCGCATGGCCGGTGCCTCTTGTCAACCGAAAAACCAATTGGCGAGGGAACCCGGTCCGGATCACGCACAACACGCTGCTCCTCCCTTCGGAGGACTAGAGGAGACTTTCGGCGAAAGATGCCGGAGAGAGCCATGGCTTCCGCCGCTTTCATTAGGCGGAAAGATCTCCTCAAGGGCTCCTTACGAGTTCATCGATGGCGAAGGTGCCGTGCTTCGGGAGTCTCTCCATCCCCGTCTCAGCGAGCTCGAGCAGCCTTCCCTCTCGCCTTTCTTTCTTCAGCCACTTTGGGAAGTCCTTAAGATTCACAAGATTAACGGCGCACTTGCTGGATATCAGGTAATCTCTGTTTTTCGCTTCATGAGCTCCGATGGGAGGAAGGAACAACATAGGAATGCCTAGAGCAGCATAGAAAACCATCTCGCTCGGTTTCGTAATTATCACATCGGTTGATTTTAGCACCTGGTTGAACCTGTCGAATGAAGCGAAGAGATCCCCGTCGAAAAGAATCTCGGCGAATTCAGAATCTCCAAGCCCGCAATCTTTGAATAGCTTCCCAGCGCTTCGAAGCGCGTGCTCGTTGTCCCCACAGGAAACGACAAGATGAACTTCCCCCTCCCGCACCTCATCGAGCATCGACATAACCAGTTCAGAAAGCAGGTTCGAGTAGGCTCCCGCTCCGCTGAAGGGGAACAATACGGTAAGAGGAGTATCAGAGTTGCTCTTCAACCTTGCCCGACGGGCATCGAAATCGTCTCTGAGGTTCACGAGGTCCGGTCCCCCCGTGTTTGCAACGGGCAACGGGAAGCCCGTGACGTGTATCCTCCGGGGCGGGACGCCGTAAGAGATCAGCCGGTCTGCCGACTTGGTAATGGGAACCATGTACTGCAAGCTTCCCCTCGTTGGGTTGACGGGAACCCAGACGCGATGGAAGTCAGTATCGCAAAGGAGGAGGTAATTCTTCCCCTGATAGTCGCGGTAAACCGAGAGCATTGCATGGAGATAAAATGTGTGAAGCAGTGTCGGCAGAGCCCCGTCGAGCGATTCGAAAAACAATCTCCCAATTCCAAGTTGAGAGAGTCTCCTGATGAACCTGGATTCGGTCAGCGGTGGTGACTCGTGGTCTTCCGGAATACGCATGAGGCGTTCGAACCACTCGTACAGGATGCGATTCCTGCTCTCCGCATCGCGCGAGCCGTATGTGTGGAAATACAGGGAACTATTCCACACGAACCGGTCCAAGGTACTTACGTTCGGTGCCCGGTCCACTCTGGCCAATGAAGCATTGCCGAGACCCAGTATGTTGTGTGCCGCCCTGAGATGCCCGAATCCCATTCGGGCCGATGTCACGATATAATTATGGCGCTCCGGCCTGCCGGATATGGTAGTACTTTCCAATTTCATGACCTTTAGTTGCTAGGGTTGAATCAAGAAGGGCAAGAGGTTTTGTTTCGTGGAACAATATATCTCAACGGGGCTCAGGATGCAACGTGCCGTCATGGAAAGTAGGTCCGTACAGGGGACACCTGTCAGATGTCAGAACTGCCGGGCTACCATTCTATCACGGCTTTAATCTCTTCAACGCCGTGATGCTGAAAAGCCGACGCGAAGTCGTCGAACCTGTGCCTGTTAGTCACCAGCTTGTCGAGGTGATCTCCCCAGAGGAGCTTCGCATGCTGAAGATCGTCGACTGCCATCTGAAAGTGATCCCGTGCTGCGTTCACACTTCCGACCATCACCTGGTTCTTGAGAACAAGCCGCCGGATGAGGTCGGCCCCGTCGATCTGCAGGGGTCGATCCCCGCCCGGAACGCCGGTGAGGACGTAGACTCCATTCATCCCAAGCGCGTCCAGGAGATTGAACTCTACGGGGGCGACACCCGTCGCGTCGAAGACAAGGTCCATTGGCACAAAAGCGTCCGCGAGCTTTCCGGCCGGTACCTTCCTCGCATCGACGTACTTGCCGCCAATTTTCTCAAGCCATTTCGGACGGACGCTTCCTTCGTCCACAATATCCATCCCGTAGACGTCAGCCCCGCGAAGTCTGAGTGCGACGGCCGCGAGGAGCCCTATCGGTCCAAGCCCCGCGACGAGGCACTTTTTGCCGTTCAGCCAGTCCGGCGTTGCCCCCGCTTCCGGAAGACGAGCCGCCTGCACCCTCACCGCTTCGTCGATGGCTTTCTCCGCGACCGAAGTGGGCTCGGTCAGAACACCCACCGACTCAAGCTCAGGCGGGACGCGGACGGCATACTGCTCCTTATCAACCACAAATTCCGTCTGGTAACCGTCGAGCCCCCATATGCCGCGTTCATGGTAGTCGCCGGTGAGGCACATGTCCGACCTGTTCATAAGGCAGGGGAGGCATTTGCCGCAACCGCGACGGACGGTGAAGACTACGTAATCACCCGGCCTGACTCTCGTCACCGCCGCGCCAACATCCGTCACCTTTCCGAACATTTCATGGCCCATGACCAAGTCTCCGGCCCCCGCTGGCGCGAGGGACCTTCCACCAGAGGCCTCTTCGCGGTCAGTCCCGCAAATCCCGACACGAATGACTTTCACCTTCACTTCGTCCGGGGCGCTTATCTTTGGTTCGGGACGATCGACGAATTGGATCGAAGTTGTTCCAGGTTTAATCGATATGGCTTTCATTTAATCTCCAAATCTGTTTTTACACATAAGCACGCGATCAGGAATCGTAGTCAGTCACCGTGGACAATTAACGCTCTCCAGACTGCGAGTTCAATCCCCTAATTTCCGGACAGGCCGCGCAGCTTTGAGTGACCTCACGGGAGACCGTTCTGCTCCGATCCGTCTACGGCACGTGCGCAAATTGAAGCAGCGGTGAATCTTTCAGAGTCGGCGAAATGTTCAGAAGAAGTCACCGAGAAAGGGCATGAGGGAACTGTGGGACAGGCTGCTCACTCCAACAATGGGAGGTGACGCGCAACCTAATTGTGTTTTTCATACCGAGCTGGGACAATAAACCGCCGCAGTGCTGGAATATCGACGTGACTTCTTCAGTAGGAGGAGCCCCTCATGGTCATCTTGACAGGTGCTCGAGCCGTGCATTGGCCCAGTCCGCATGGTCATAAGCAATGCCGTCGCCGCCGTCTGTCACTTTAAGAAGGAGCCGCTTAACCCCCTTGATGTCCACCGACACCGGCAGCGCGGGGCAGGAGTGGGTCATCACTCCGCTGTGCCACAGTTCCCTCCCATCTCCATAGACAAAGAACTCCACGCTTCCGCCCTTGCTTCCGTTGTGATCATCGAGACCGACAGTGGCGGCCAACGTGTCATATAAATTATCAACATCAAAGAGGATATCGGAGTTCGCGTGAGTGCCTATGCCATGATCGAATGTTTTGCCGCCGATAGACATGTCGTAGCCCATGACTGACTTGTTCATTTGGACTTCTCCCCACCCGGCGGTGGCAATAGTCGGATGGAGTTCGCTCATCGATATCTTGTCCGGCAGGAGTTCCCTGATTTTGAATTTCAGCTTAGCCGCGTCTTTGCTCTCTCTGCCATCCTCCCAGACCGATTTCACAGACACCTCATACGTCGAGTCGGGGCTTAGTCCGGTTAGAGGAAACTCTGCCGTGGGAGTATAGCCAATGAGCATTCCGTTCAGGTAGACTTCGAAGCCGAGATTGAGATAGTACTGACTCCCCCACTTGACGTCCACCCTGTCGAGTCCTCTCCTCGTCACGCTGAGGCCATACGGAGTGCTCACCGGGTAATGGTAATAATCAGTCGGGCTGAAGGAGACGCTCCAATTAATCTCCGTGGTCCTCGGCGAGGTAAATTCCACGCTTGCCCATCCCTGGTGATTGTCCGCATTCACCTTCAGCCCTTCGGCTTTGGCGGACCTCACCACAAAATTCTCGCCACGCGGGAAGGCGAAATACATGACATACGGCGCGCCCGCAATGACCTTACTCTTCCCTTTAAATTGTCTCCCTGCGTTCTCGGAATCCAGTGATATGAGGTCAGGATATCCTTGCGTGATATGCCTGTTCGTCGAGATCAGATGGATCCTGCCATCGGCCTTGACAAGCGTGAGGACCCGGACGCTCGTCGTCGGAAGTGTGACAGCCATGCCTTTCCGCCATGCACCGAGATACTCCTTGTTCCAAAAATCGAAGACTTCAACGAGTGACGTGTCGCTATATCCCAGGTCATTCCACTTGAGAAGGATGGTCTTCGATTTGTTCTCGTCAAAATTGAATAATCCGACTACGTCATAATTGTTTCCGAGATGATTGACCTTGAGGTCCCAGATATGTTTAAGAGAATTCGAGGGAAATAGGTCAAGCGGGCGGATGTCCTGCGCCGGAAAGACACTCTTCATGATTTCAACGCGGTCCGATGACAGGTCGGGAAGCCGGTCGCTCGACATCAGCGCCTCGCCGGTGAGCCCCTGAAGTGTTGCCCATGCGCGAGCCTGGTCGAGGGTGAGGGGATACCTCAGAAGCATAACGTCAGGATCAGAGTACCACGCCACGTTGTGCAGGAAGTAGTAATGCATGGTTGCATCCAGCGAGGTCATGAACCCGCCCCATCCAAGGACGACATCCCCACCTGTCCGGGAACCGTTCATCATCCCGACGCCGTCGAGCGGTATTCCCCAGCAGCCTAGCAGATAGCGGTCGCTCCCGATCGTGTTCCTGATAGTACTGACCGTCGCCCTGTAAAGGGAGTCGGCGTTGTCCGATGGACGCCTCATGAATCTTGTCTTCGATTGATACTCATGGATTACGATCGGCTGGCCGTCGATCTTGAAGTAATCGTACCCCCATCCCTTTAAAGTTGTGAAGAGATCCCTGAGATAGGAGAGTCCAGCCTTGGAAGACGGATCGACGAGATATTCCCCTTCCCAAGTCCGTGAAACGGACGTATCATGGTTGACGAGGAAAGCACCTGGATTTTCTGCGACCACTTTCGGGTTGCTCTGCCCGTGCGGAGCGAGCCAGAGGCCAGGCTTCAGCCCCAGGCGCTTTATGTACGAGGCAAGCCTGTCCATCCCCGGTAGGAACCTGGCGTTAACCGTGGTCCAGTCCCGGTTGTCGCCGGCCCCATGCCCCTTTCCCTGCCAGCCATCGTCGATTTGGACGTAGTCGGCTCCGTAATCTTTCAGATTCTTTGCGATCCAACTCGCATTCCGCTCAATCTCTTTCGCGTTTACTTCCTGGTAATAGTAATACCAGGAGCACCAACCTGAAGGAGGAAGTGGAAACTCCCTCTTGTCGATGGGTTTATAAAATTTTATGCCGAGCGAATCGCGGTAATAATTCTCTATCACTCTTCCGTCGTTAAGAGTAACCTGATCCTTCACCGGGTCGAACACGCCGTCAGCCAGGGAGGTCCTTACGTTGCCGAGCGTCATGACAAAAATGTCCGGGTTAGTCCCTTCGTGGATCCTGCACGGAAATGGCATGGGCCATTTCGCGCGGCCGTCCGCCTTCACATTCGGCGCGGGGCCCTTTGGTGAAGGAGGACCGAACCCGAAAGACACGGCGGCAAGAAGGAGAATAATGGCGTATCCGCTTTCCCCGGCTTTTCGCATGAATAAAGACCTAAATCCTGGTTCCATCATTGCACCTCATGTTTGAGAAGAAAACGGGTCAGCGGTCTTCAGGTTTGACCGTGAAGCGCTTTATCTTTTGTGTTGTAGTTTTCTGGAACTCTTCATCGCGCACGATAAACTTCTTTATCTGCTTGTATGTCTGGAATTCCCGGTTGACACGTCGCACTTCGCCGTCAATCACTTCGTGGATCAGCTCCGGAGTGATCGACACGCCCTTTGAATCTGCAAGCTCGATGAAGGCTTCGGCGTCGACGACGATCTGAGCCGCGATGATTTCGCCCTCCTTCTCATTCTTCTCGCCATACACCATGCTCTCGATTATGAAGGGACTTCGGTTGAGAGCGTCCTCGATTTCCTCCGGGAACACGTTCTCGCCGCCCTTCGATATGATCACGTTCTTCTTCCTTCCACTGATGTGGAGGAAGCCGTCGGCGTCGATGAGGCCGACATCTCCGGTCCTGAACCAGCCATCGTCGAAAGCCTCCTGAGTCGCCTTCTCGCTCCTGTAATATCCGAGCATGACGTTGGGCCCTTTTGCGTACACTTCGCCGACTCCATTCGCGTCGGGATTGGCAATTCTGATCTGCACATGCGGAAGCGGCGTGCCAGCCGAGTTGTCTTTGAAGTCCTGAAGGCGGTTGAGCGTTAGGATCGGCGAGGTCTCGGTCAGCCCGTATCCCTGGACGAAACCAAATCCGAATTCTCTAAGCCCCTTTGCGACGAGCGGGTCTGGCGCTGCTCCCCCCGCTATGAAACATCTCACCGAACCGCCGAATTTGTGGTGTATCTCCTTGAAGATCGCCTTCTTCGAGTTCTTCCAGCCGATCTTCGAAAGGAAATCTGTGGCTCTTATCATCGGTCTGATTATCGGCGCGACGAGTTTTTTCTCGCTTATCCCGCGGTAAATGGCCTTGAACATCTTGTCGTACATGAGCGGAACCGCAAGGAGCATAGTCGGTTTCGCCTTCTGCATATCCTCCACGACCGTCTTCAGCGATCTCGCGTATGTAACCGAAGAGCCCCCGTACAGTGGACAGAGCATGCCGCAGGTGCATTCGTACGTGTGGTGAAGCGGAAGGACGGAGAGGAAACGATCTTCCGGAAAAATCCCGAAGAAGCCCACCATGTCAACGAGATTGGACGCTATGTTCTTCTGGCTTAGCATCACCCCTTTCGCGCGGCCGAGAGTTCCGGAGGTAAACAGGATCGCCGCGAGTTCGTCGGGGTTGATTTTGGGGAGTGAATTCGGTTCAGCGGCGGGACTCCTGTTAATCAGCTCTACCATCGAATAGACATCGCCTTCATGGCTGCGAAGGTCCATGTTCACATAGGTTCTGATGTGCTTCAGCGCCGCGCGCTTTTCGCTGAACACAGGCGCGTATGCCTCCGAAAAGATCACGGAGGAAGAGTCCGACTCGTGCAGGATGTTGAGTATTTCATTTACGCCAAGATTCTTGTCGACAGGGACGATGACCAGGTTGAACGTCATCGCCGTGAGGTAGCTTATGGCCCACTGTACCCGATTCTCCCCTATCAGCGCCACATGATCCCGTTCCTTGATGCCGATACTCTTCAGGGCGTTTCCGAAGCGAAGCACGGTTTCGAGAAGTGAACTGTAAGTCACCCGGGAGATGGGAGTTTCGTTCAGATCCTCGAGGGCCAGCTTATTCTGATGCCGCTTTGCGGATCCAATTACCATTTCCTGAACAGAATCAATATGAGGCACGTCATAAAGCGGGATGTCTGTTCTCATTTCAAAAGCCCTTTCTCTTTTGTTTACCCCCTCGGTTTTATATATGGAAAGGAACTGTTCGCCGACACACGGTGGGACAAACGGACCCCGAAAACACCAGGCGGAGAGATTCTCGTCCTCTCCGCCATGCCGTCAGGGAATGTCTCCAAAAAAATGTCTCGGTTGTTCGCTTCATCTCTGGTTGGGCTTAGAAATAGACTTTGATCGTTTTCACGGAACTATTTTTCGTATCAAGGAAGACATGCCTGCCGCTAAACGGCACGGACGCGCCATCCTCTTCGAGGAAATTCGATTCGACGACCCGTTTCGGTTTTTGCGGAAGGGTAAGGTCAGCCTTCGAATCCTTCCCATCGGCGTCGTACCACTGCAGCACCCAGGCCTTCGAGTTTTCAGCCACCTTGGCAATCGTCAGGACGAGATTCGACGGAGACAGCTTGAAGAACGAATAGCTGAGCGGGAGATTCCCCGAGTGTCGAGTCCCTATCGTCGCAATCAGCGGATAGTTGAAGTCGTACCCCTGCTCGACCGTCCCCCCTTCTTTCCAGTTCCCCGCGTGAGAATAAATGGCGTACTTCATGACATGTTCTCCCCTGTCCGCGGTCGGGTCAGGCCACACGGGAGACCTGAGAAGCGAAAGCCGCATCATGCTCCCCTTGATATCGTAGCCGTATTTCGAATTGTTAATCAGACTGACACCAAATTCGGGCGAATGAGTGCCGCTTTGTTCCGTCGACATGTCCGCCCACCTCTCAGCGGGTACCTCCCATTTCGCCTTCTCCCAGCTGTTAGATGGAATTGTGGCGCGCACAATTGAGCCGTACGGTATCTCATATGTGGCGAGCGAATCCTTCACATTCACGGGGAACGCCACCTTGAGCATCACATGGGTTTCCCACCAGTCCGCGTCGGTTGAGAAATCCACGCGGTCTACGCCGTTGTACAGGATTATGTCCTGCTTGAAGAACGACGTCGGGAAGTTGTCCGTTGGAAAGGCACCGATGTCACCTGGTTTGCGGAAGTCCCTGTATACTCTGAGGACGACTCTTACTGGTCCCTTTTCGACTACTTCGATCTTTCTGAACTTCGTAGGGTATTCCACGCCGGTCAGCCCGATATTCCAGGCATCCCACGCATTCGGTTTGTCTTCCAGAAGCTGAAGTCTGTTACCGTATCCGGTCAGGACCTCCCTTCCATTCTTCTTGTCGAAAATGCTGCGGACCCATCCGGAGTCCGGGTCGACGGACACTTTGTAGAACTGGTTTGCGATGGAGGTGCTGTCTACGCTCAGCCCTGATACGGTCGACGCGGGCTTGCCGTACCTAAGGCTATAGACCTTATAGCCGAGCGATGGAACTCCGGTCGCTACGAAGATTATTTCGCGGGAGTAGAGTCCCTTCTTTACGATCTGCGAAGGGATCTCTTTGCCGGATGGATCGTAGATGGCGCATTCCTCCGGGCTCTTGTCAGGAAGCTTCAGCTTCACAACGTCCGTGCGCTCCCACGACAGTGGATTGTAGACTACCACCGGCTGGCCCTGGACGGAGGAAGTATTTATCCTCGCCTCGACTTTGGACAGGGCGCCGCTAAGTTCGTGGTCTCCGATTTCGCGAGCAACCTTGTAACGCTTCGCGGCGTCGATGTAGTTTTCGCGTATTCCAGAGCCGGGAAGTATGTCGTGGAACTGATTGAACATCACCTCGCGCCACGCCTTCTCGAGCTCTCCGTTTTCATATGGTCTGCCGTACAAAGTGGATATCGTCGAGAATTTCTCCGCGTCCGTCAAAAGGACCTCCGACTTGCGGTTGGCTTCCTTTGTTTTGGCCTGTGTCGTGAACGTTCCGCGATGGTACTCGAGATAGAGCTCGCTATTCCACACCGGTAGCTTCGAGAGGTCCTGGCTCTTAAGCCATCCGATATAATTGGCGACGGTGCCGAACTGTACTTTCGGATAGATGTCGAGTGTCGTCAGGTGATCGATCCGCTTCATCATTTCAAGTGACGGACCGCCGCCGTGATCCCCCACGCCAAAGAGCACCATCATGTCTGTGAAGCCAGTGTTCGCCTCGAACTGTCTCATCCAGTCGGCGAGCCTGTACGGATCCGTGACCTGGTTTACGTAATCGAACGGGAAATAGCTGAGTATCCTTGAGCCATCCGGGGACTCCCACCAGAAGACCCTGTACGGAAAGACGTTTGTGTCGTTCCATCCGATTTTCTGCGTGATGAACGCGTCTATGCCCGCGTTCGTGTAAAACTCCGGCATATTCCAGTCGTATCCGAACGAATCCGGGTTCCACCCTATCTTCGCCTCGACGCCAAGATTCTTCTTGAAATAGTTCTGCGAGTATAGTAGCTGGTGCATCCACGATTCCCCGCTGGGTAAGTTACAGTCAGGCTCGATCCACATCCCGCCGACCACTTCCCACCTTCCTTCCTTCACTCTCTCTTTGATGCCGTTGAACACTTTCGGATCGTACTTAGCCATCCAGTTATAATAGGCGGCCGCGCTCTGAGCATAAGTCAAATCGGGACGCACGTCCATCATATGCAGGACTGAGCCAAATGTCCTCTCGCACACATCGATTGTCTCCTTATAACGCCAGAGCCATGCAGCGTCTATATGGGCGTTGGAGACGAAGTAAAGTGTGTATTGTCTTACGAAGGCGCTTATCGGTTTCAAAAGGGGCCGCACGATGTTCACGGACTCCATGAACTTTGCCGTGTCTCCGCGGCGGAGGGCGTCAACGTCAACTCTTGCAGCCAGACTCTGCAGCAGGTTGCCCAGGTCCGTCTTTTCCCCTCTGTTCATTTTCGACTTGTCGATATGCGGGTCCACCTTGACGTGCGAGTTGGTCTGATAGGTGTCAAAACCAAGTATCTTCTGTCCGACTTGGAAGCTGAGGGCAAGGTCACGGATGCTGTCCGGAAGCGATCCGGTTTCGTCCGAACGTAACTCGGCCCCCAACAGATGAATGTTCGCCCCTCCGTTCACAGCCTTCATCGCAATGACGAATTTCATACCGGGCTTTGCGCTGTCCGTGAGAAGAAACTCTTTGTCGAAAGGAAAGTACCCTTCGTCCTTCCCGTTGATCCACATATAGCCGAAGTTATCCAGGGCAACGTGGATGCTCAACCTGCCACGAACCGGCTTGCCGAAGAGTTGATCCGGGAGGACCAAGACTTTCCTTATCCAGCATGAATCGGCGCCGATTCCTCCACCCAGTCGGACAGTGCGCCAGCTAGCATCATCGAACTCTGCCGACGTCGGATCACCGTGAAAGACCGCTGTGCTGAGGTCCGGACTCGCCTTCCAGTCATCCACGTAAGTTGTTGAGACTATGGAATCGAGCACTGCTGTCATCCTGTCCACGTTTGTCGGAGGAGTAGTCTGGGCGAAGGAAGTTGTTTGGGCGAGAAGGATGAACAACATCAAAATCAGGCGGTAATAGGTCGACATGAGGAACTCCGTTCATTTGAGCTGGAAAGAAAACAAGCTGTAATATCAGCGCCAGAAATATCCTTTTAGCTTCTGATAGTGGAACAATCCATCGGACAAACAGCCAAAGCGCCGATAAATTTCGCAGTTTATGACTTTGAAAGCAATTCGCAGATGAACAGGATAGAGAGGAATCCAGGGAGACGAATCAGAAAGAGTGAATCTCTTCGCGGGGCAAACTATGCCTGGGGCATAGGCGGGAGACACGAATCGGATTTCTTTTTTTTATTGATTAAATTTCCCCAGATTTTCAGGAAGATGTCCGCAGAAGGAGGGAAAGGCTTTGAAGATTCTGGCACCAGCAAAAATCAACATCGGTCTCCGTATAATTCGGAGGCGGTCCGATAACTACCACGACATCGAGACTGTCTTTTACCCGATACATCTTTCGGACGAGCTTGAGATCGTCAAGGCGCCGAGACATGAGTTCTTCTCCAACATTGATCTCGAGGCCGACGCCAATCTTTGCCTGAGAGCACTCCATTTCTTCTGTGAACGAACAGGGATAAACGCCGAGGTACGGATGACGCTGCGGAAGAATATCCCGATCGGCGCGGGACTTGGAGGGGGGAGCTCTGACGCGGCAGCGGTACTCCTCGCCCTTCAGGAAATATACGGTGAACCGCTCAGCGAGATTGAGCTCCGGAACATAGCAAGCGAGCTAGGGTCTGACGTTCCTTTCTTTCTGAAAAAAGTCCCATCATACGCGACGGGCAAAGGGGAAATAATCGAACCTCTGGATTTCAGAATAGAAAGATCCATACTGACAGTCACGCCCGAAGTGTCGGTGCCTACCCCTCTCGCGTATACGCTCGTCAAGCCTTCAGGGGATAGGGGACAGTCACTTCGCGATCAGGTCTCCCAACTGGGCACTGACTACGACTCGTACGGAGATCAAATCACGAACGACTTCGAAGCACCGGTCTTCAAGAAATTCCCGGTCATCGGCGAAATAAAAACGGCGATGATTTCCTCAGGCGCGGAATACTCGTCGATGTCAGGGAGCGGGAGCAGTGTCTACGGCTTTTACACGAGCGATGAAGAGGCGAAACGAGCTCTCGATTCAATACGGGCCAGGTTCACTCTCCGCGCGGCAGACATCACCCCTGCGCCCTTGCTGTAGACCCCTTCCGTTCTTAACAAATTCGCAACAATCAAGACATATGACGTTAACATCAGACTACTAAATTGTTGCGTGGAATTTGAGAACTTAAGCACGATATCGACCAGCCAATCTGTGTTTCGGGTTGCGCATATTTCAGACACGCACATCAGCCCCGAGTATCATCGGACAAACATTTTCAGGCTGAAACGCCTTCTTGAGCTTGCGGTTGATGATGGATACGACCACATCGCAATCACGGGCGATATCACGGCAAACGCCGAAGAGAGCGGATACAGATCCGTCAGGAGGCTGCTGAAACACTTCGGTCTCCTCGACCGCGACAGACTCAGCGTGACAATTGGAAATCATGATATCTTCGGAGGGGTACACAGGGCGGAAGATCTTCTTACGTTCGGAAAGACCTGCCGGGCGACTGATTACAGAAAGAAAATCAGACTTTTCGAGAGCGCCTTTAGTGAGGTACTCCCTCGAAAGGCGTATGAAGGCGAGAACGTCTTTCCTTACGTGAAGATAATCGGACCGTTGGCGGTCGTCGCGTTAAACTCCATACGTGAGTTCCACCCATTTTTAAACCCCGTTGGATCAAACGGCCTCGTCCCGGACGCGCAGATGGAAGAGGCTGAAAGAATACTGAATCATCCCTCGCTCTCTTCACTGAAGAAGGTCGTCCTGGTACACCATCACTTTAACAAGTATGAGCCCCACTCCGACTCGATCGGGGCTTCTCTTTATCACAAGTTTGAAGCACGGACGTTAAAGCTTCACCGCAGCAGAAGAGTGGAAGAGATGCTGAAGAGGTGTGGCGTGGATGTAGTCCTTCACGGTCATACTCACATCGAGGGGATCTACAGCCGGTCGGGCATCATCTACTCAAGCACGGCCCTGACCCCTATCCGCGCGAAGAACGACGAGGCGCTCGAGGAAGACGATAGACATCTGAGGTTCAATGAGATAGCGGTACAGGAGAGCGGCAGCATCACTGCAACAAAGCGAAAGTATGCAGTGGGCCAGAAAGGGAGTTCCTCGCACGCGGTGGACAGGAAACTCCAGGTAGAGTAACTGCAGATCAAAAGCCGGGAATCCCCCGACCAAAGGACTTAGAAGCTGACGGCGAGCTGAAGATCTGTCTGGTAACCCAATCCGAGTGGGTCTTTGCTGAGCGACATGTTTGCCTGGACGACTTTGTTGTGACCATGCGCCCAAATGGCCGCTTCGATGGCCGAAGCGAAGTGATTAACGAGGACGACGCCGATTGCCGACGATGCCACGGCAAAGAGCGAATTGGCTTTCCCCCGCTGGTCCATGTAATAACCGCTGTTCGTAGTAGCGTAATCCATGAATGCCGTGAAGTTGGTGTTCCCCTTTCCGTAAGGCGAATCATCCCACCCCTGCCTGAACTGCGGATATTTCCCGATCAGCTCGTAATACTGTTGGTTGCCGTGAGGCGGAAGGAGGTGCGAGAAATAGCCTCCGAGGACCGACTCTATCTGGTTTAGCGAATACCAGTCGACTCGATTCCAAGGAGCAGGGCCGCCAGCCGAGTTGACGAGTATCGGCTCATATTTCATGACGGTCTGCACAGCGGGGTCAGTGTTGTCGGCCGGATTGTGTCCGCCAATCGTCAGCAACTGCTGCCAGTTAGCCTGAATCCACTCGGCATACCGCTGCACATTGTAGTGACCATTCTGATAATTGTCCGCGGCAGTGCCGTCTGCGTATGTCTGAAAATATGCAGTTTGGTTATTTGCCTTCTGAGTGTACAGGGCATTCACTACCCAGGCGCCAACCTCGACGGCAAAAAAGGCAGCGGCCTTAATGTAATTGCGGTTGTAGAGCTGTCCTGCTCCTGGGACGAGGAGCGAAAACACGCCGGCCTTCAGGGCTGAATGAGTCTCAACAATCGCTGCCGAGTCCTGTGCCTCATTCGACTGATAACCGGCGAAGAGGTCGGTTGAGAGTACGCCGGTAAGCTTGTCTTCATTTTTCAGATTTTCTGAGAAAAGCCCCGACCTTACGGAGAGGTTTCCATCAGATAGGCCCTGCGCCATTCCGGCGGCAGAGAACAAACCAACGATCAGAAGAGCCGTGCGCATCCTTGTCTCCCGAAATCGACTATGTCGAACGAGAAGGTAAGTCCGAAGTAGAACCTCCACTCGCGTCCGTAAGTCGCATAAGTTTTGAATTGAGGGACCTGCTCACTGAATTTGTCGAAGCTGTATACGGCATCGAAGAAAAGTGCCGTCGGGAAGCTGTAGAACGAGAAGCCGCTAAAGCGCACTTCCCCGCCAGCGTCCTTCTTGAACCTCGTGCCGATCGGCGTACCGTCCCAGGCGTTACCGATGTCGCCGAAAGCTGAAAGATAGACGTCGCTCAGGAAAAACTGCAGGAACTGCTTGTTGACATCCCTGAAGAGAGGATACCTGTAGGTGAGGTTCAGCGATGCCATCCTGTTCCCGCCGATGGCGTAAAAGGGATAACCACGCATCCCAATGAGTCCGCCCGCGTAGAAGTCGAAGAAGTTGTTCAGCGGCGCGCCAAAAGTGTAACCAAGATGGAGTTTGGTGGCAATGGCATCGTCGTCTCTAAGGACCGGGACGGCGAAGTAATTCAGAAACTCGGCCTGAACGAAATTGAAGTTCTGGTAAATCGGTACAAGCACGCCGTTCTCGAACTGGTAGTTTCCGTCGGCGTTCAATTTGTCGAGCGAACCGGTTATCCTGAGCCGGGATCTGATTCCGAGCGGGTTCACCCACGAGTTTCTTGAAGGCATTATTCCATCCAGGTCGAACTCCGCATACATGGATCGGCCCAGGAAATAGACGTCACCGGAAGATCCGACCGGCAGTCCAAGATCTGGAAGAATAAACCCTCCGACGGTTGAAGTGTAACGGTCAAATGTAAAGCCGATCGCCATGCTGAGCGCCGGTGAGAGAACATGTCCCCCGAACGAGGCGTCCACCTCGAGAAGATCGTAATTCACACCGACGGGTATAGTGTCAAGGCCGAGCCCGATCTCGGCGTTCGTCTGGCGCGTAAGGTTATATGCCGCGAGCGTGAATTGCGGATATATACCGAGCGAAGACAAACCCGGTATCTTGTCATTGTAGTCGAGCTGGAAGAAAATGTCCCGCTCGAGAAGCTTGTTGATCGTGGCCCCGCCGAAAATATCGTACTTGCCGACCATATCCATGGATGTGAAGTAAATGCCCGCCTTCAGCTCGTCCAAGAAGCTCTTGTGCGGATTGTAGTTGTCAAAGAGAAGGACCGGATAAAACGACATGCTGGTCGTGCTGTTGTGGTAAGGCTCGGACTTCAGCGAGGGTACATGGAAATCGTTGTAATGAGTCAGGTCACTGGGCAACGCCTCCGCCGATGTTGAGGCAATGAGAGACGGAGGATTAATGTCGACTGAATATGCGGGCGGATCAGGAACGGCCTGCGCGCCGTTTATTTCTGCAATTTTGTATCCGTTCCACTGATAGGATGAATAAACGAGGTCACCCTTCGGGGAAAGCGCCGGCTCAAACGCGCCTCCGACGACGTTTGTGAGCGCGACCGTGGATCTCGAATGGACGTCCATGCTGTAAATATTGAATATGCCGCTCCGATCAGAGGAGAAGACTATCGCGCTGTCATTTTGAGTGAACACCGGATCGCGGGAATCCTGTCCGGCCGGCGTAATGAAACTGCATGAGCTGTCAGCGAGATCATAAACAGCGATGCGACGGGAGGCCGCTATCGAATAGCTGAACGCGATCTTCGAGCCGTCCTGAGACCACCTCGGGGCATATACCTGTTCGCCGTTCATGAAGTTTGTCAGGCGCCTTATGTTGCTCAGTTTTCCTTGCGCGAGATCGATATCAGCAGTGTAAAGGTTTGCCGTGCCGTCTGTACCGCCGACGTTGACACCCGTCGTGAGCTTCACAAATCTGCAGAGGAGGCCGAGCGGTTTGTCATCGTTCGCCACGAAGCTGACGTGCCTGCCATCCTTCGAAAGAGAGGGATATCTGGCTCTGAGGCCGTGAGAGAGCCTGGTCTCGTTCCCGTTCTTAAGGTCGAAAGAATAAATGTCATCCAGGCTGTTCCAAAAAGGGTTATGCCTCGACTGCCTTGAATAGACGAGGTACCTCCCGTCGGGGGACCACGAAAGCTCACTCGATACTTTGTCGGTTATTTCCTTTTCAGTATTGCTTTCGAGATTCCGCACGTAAATCGATGAGGTGCCGAAAAAATCGTAGCCCTTGTTGGAGCAGTATGCCAGCGATCTCCCGTCCGGCGAATAGACCGGGAAGAGGTTCGCGAACCCTACATCGCTGATTATCTTGCCTGCATGGAGTGATTTCACGATTGCGTCTGTCTTGGCGGAGTAAGTCTTCTCGAGGAAGCTCTTCCACTCGCTGTAGACATCGTCGGCCGATCTGCCGAGTACTTTTTCAAAGGCGTGGTTTATTGATACGGCGTTTACGTCGCGCATCGCCACCGAGAGTTTTTGCAGCACGTCAGGGCCGTATTTCGTCGCGAGGTAATGGACGAAGGCGAAGCCTGCGTTGTATGTCGACTCGTTTCCGAGACTCGTCTTCCCGAATCCGCCCATCTCATCGAGCGTGAACATCTTGTGGTTCAGAACGTACTCGCGAAGTATCATGTCACGGTGCGTATCCCAGTAGTCGTAATGGAGATGCGGAATGTTGTACTGTGCGACCCCCTCCGCGAACCAAGCCGGGATTACGATGCCGCTGACGGGGTAGCTTACGACAGTGTTCGGGTAACCGTAAAGGACATCCGGCCTGCGTTCCGATTCGTAGCCAAGCCACTGAAGGTAGAACGCCGGGAAATGCCTTCCGAACTTAGTGGCCGTATTCATTTGAATTTCATGAGTGAACTCATGAGTAATCACGTTTCTCAGCCAGTTGTGCGTCCCTCTCAAATCGAAATCGAGAGATGTGGCCCAAATGTTTATCTTATTGTCGAAGAAATATGTCTCGCCGTTCGAGTAGTCGTCGTTGTCCCAAATGACGAACGTGACCTTCTGATCGGGCTCATGCTTATACAGCTTTGTCAGGGGTCCGTAGATTTCCTCGGCTATCTTCGCGACGATCTGGGCCGTACGTTCCTCTCCTGGATAGTAATCCACCACGAAATGAGGCGTCTCGATGGTTTCCCAGTTCAGCTCAGGCTGTATGAATTCGTCCTGCGCGAGAACGGTAACCGGGATCATGCCTATGATAAAGGTGGCAAGAAAAAGGGAGAGGAGAATAAACGAGGTAAGCGGAAGGGAGCCGGTAAGCTTCTTCCCGATATGAGCTCTGCGCTCCGACATACTCACTTAACGACCGCGATCTTGATAATTGCGACAGCTCTTTCGTTGGAGGAAACCGCCTCCACGCGGGCGAAGTAAACGCCGCTCTGCACCCCGCCAGCGTTCCAGTCAACCTCGTTCGCGCTTCCGCCAACGCCGTTCGTCTGTATATCGGCAACCTTGTCGCCCGCGAAAGTGTAGATACCTATCGAGACTCTTGCATTATCACGCAGGAAGAAGTGTATCTTCGTCAATCCGTTCGTGACCGGGTTGGGCCAGTTGTAAACTTGAGACGCGGGCATCAGTGTAGCCACCGGCTGGCCGGGCTGCGACTGCAGCGGAACCACTACCGAATTCGAATGGTAACTGCTGCCGAGGAGACTCCCCCACTGGACCTGATCGGCGGAAATCCCTTTGAATGTCCAGCTATAGAGGTAACCGTCCATACCGGTCGCAGCGAGATAAAGAAGTCCGGTCTGAGAATCGTAAGCGACGGCCGGACTACCTGCCAGCCCGTCTCCAACACTCAAGGGAAATCCGGGAAGAAGTTTCGCGCTGGCGCCCGTGTAGGCGTAAAGTTCCCCGCCCTCCGTACCGAATATTATTTCAGGCTTGCCGTCACCGTCCAGATCAGCGACCGCGATCGAGCCAGTTATGCGGTTCGCGTTCGGAGATAGTGCCTCACTCCCGATCGTCGAGACAGGAAAGCCGTCAAGCACAGCTCCTGAACGGGAGAGAGCGTAAATTTTCGTTTGAGTCGCAAATATAATGTCCCGGTTTCCGTCACCGCTCAGGTCGGCCACGACAGGGCCTGACGTGATAGTATCGCCTGGAAAGGCCGTGAATACCTTCTGGGGATTCCCCATCGCGCTGTCGATGAAGACCGAACTTCTGGAGAGGCTTATTATGCAAGGGCTGGCGGAAGGCGAGAGAC
>JAKAMG010000018.1:0-42854 GCA_021812985.1 Bacteroidota bacterium | reverse complement strand
GAATTCGGAAGGGAGTTCGGTGTAAACGCGTTGCCGTATGACGGGATCGGATTCCCCTTGAACCAGAAATCGAAGGCTGAACCGTCGTAATAGTAAAGCTGTCCGGTGAAATCGGCGATGAGCCTCCCTATCTCGTTTGCGCCATGCGCTTCCATCACCGCCACCCCTCTGTGAACGGGGTTCGCGTTGACAGTGTTGCTGCCGAGATTGGCGTCAATGACGTTCTGGTCGATGTGCCATATAAGTATTCCGCCGTGGAAAGTCGCCCGGTCAGGGGGGTAGTCAGGTTCGGGGAGCGCCCAGTCGAACTCATCCGCGTCCGTCACCACCCCGTTGATGTTAGATATTTGAGTACCGTCAAAATAACTCGTGTCGTAGGCGAGGCCGATTGTTGTGGTGTGATAGCTCCCCTGGTAATAAGTCGTGATTCTTTCGCCGTCTTGGTGTGCGTCACGCTGTCTGTTTTCGATCAGGAAGTATTCACTTCCGCTGACAGGGACCTTGAGTACCGAATACTTCCCCGTCTCGTTCGCGTAGAGTGTGTATTGCGTGGCTGTGGGAGGGGAAACCTCTACGGGGGTTACCCAGCCGAGATAAGTCTTTTCCCACGCCGACGGCTCCGGAGGGAAAAGGCCTCCATAGGCGAATATCGCCTGGCCATCCATCAGTCCGAACCTTCCAATTCCCGTCACGCCGGTCTGCGTGTCAAAGAGATCAGGAAGTCCGAGAAAGCTACCGAAGCTTGCGGCGAGGAGCCCGTTCGACCCGAGTGTCAGGTTGATCACGGTGTCCTGCGGCGAATCCATGACGAGATATCTTTCGCTCTCCGGCATGATAATCGAGTTGGGAATGCGGAACTTCCCGCCGTCGACAACCACCCCCTGGTAGCCGGGGGAATCAAACATCGACTGCAGTGAGGCGAGGTTCAGATATACCGATGGGAGGTTGTAGGGGAGAGGATCGTATCCAAGAGCGGTGGAGAAATCTATGTCCCTTCCCGCTCCCGCGTGGAAGATAACGAAACATTGATACTGACTGAAATCGAAACTACCGCCATAGATGGAGTCGGCGGTGTGCCAGGCATCCTGGTACAGGAGGCCGAGATTGTCCGGGTTCGTCACCCCCTTCTTCGGAGGGGAATAATACTTCATGGTGTGTGGGAGCGTGATGACGGAATCAAGGACCGTGTAGCTGATATTCAGCTTTCCGCCGGAAACCTTCCTGAAATAGTTCTGAAGGAAGAGGAGATGATTCTCGAAATACCCCTTGTCGTGTGGCGGCGCGTCCAGCCCCGTGTCGTTCGACAGCATGAAATGCCCGTTCCCGCTCGTAAGGCTGTCCTGATCTGTCTGGAACTGCACCATTATGGCCAGGACATTGACATTCCCGTTGGCCAGAGATATCCTCGGCGAGGTTCTCTGTACTATCGAGAGCGGATGGCTCAGCTGAGGTTCGTGCGGAACGCCTGACGCCAGAGCGGAGGATGCTTGTCCGAGCGATCCAATGGACACTGCCGATACTACGGCAAGCATCCATTGGATCCTGCGGAATGAAGGACTAAAGCTCGTTTGTCCCGCCCAGGTTTAGAGAAAGGGAAAATCTGAGCTGGTTGGAAAGCGGGTTATTCTGATCGAAGGTCGAAATATAGCTAAAGTCAAAACCGTATATATCGTACCGGATGCCCGCGCCGAAAGTCAGGAAGTTTCTCCCTCCGAAATTCGGATTCTCCTTATAGTAACCCATCCTGAGCGCGATAAGTCTCGGGCTTCCGTACCAGTATTCGGCGCCCGCGCTTATGATTATGCGCTTCAGACCGCTGCCGTCACCCCACGTCGTGATGAGCGACTTCGGAAGTGGATCGACCTCGTTTGTGTAGTTCCAGGTAGTGTCCGGTCCGCCCTGCGCGTTCGGGTTTATCGAACCGATCGTTGAGTCAGTGTTGACACGGACAAGCGTCCTGCTCAGGTCCAGCGTCAGATACATATTGTTGTACTGGCTCTTGAGAACATGGAGCGCGAGTCCGACTCTCAGGTTTGTCGGGAGAGGATCGGCCTGTGCCTGGTCGATGTAATACAGGCTCGGACCGAGATTGCTGAGGTCCACGCCCAAACCAAGCCGGTCGCCGAGGTCGCCCAGGAGCGGTATGTTGAAGACGTGAGGTCGATATAAAAGTCCCAGGTCGAAGCTGACGTCATTCGCAATTCCCGATCCCACCTCCTGCTCGGTACCGAAAGGAGCGAGTTCGCTTCTTATATATCTGAAGTTAGCACCGAGACCAAGCCCGTCGGAGACCTGCGTGCCGTAACCCACGGTGACGGCTATTTCATAGGCGTGCCATGTCCCCAGCACATTGCTGTTTGGGTTATTCGGGTCAGGCGCTATCGACGACGTGTGGACAAAAGTACCGAGGTTGAAGAAGGTGACGCTTGCGCCGAGACTTCCGTCCCATCCGTCGAGGTAGTGCGTGTAGCTCAGGAAATCGTAGCTGAGGTCAGAGCTGAACTCAGGCAACCACGGTGCGTGCGTAAGGCTAATCTTGTCACCGCGCAGAAACGCGAGCCCGCCGGGGTTCCAGAAGACTGCGCTGCCGTCGTCTGCCAAACCTGTTCCGGTCTCACCCATGCCGCCTGCGCGCGCGTTCGGCGCTATTAACAGGAACGGGACGGCGGTCTCGCCCTGGGCGAACACTCCGGGAGCGAAAGCGAGCAGTGAAACTGCAATGACTGCCGCACTTAATGCTGTCTTCATAAATACTGACTCCTCATTTGGCTTTCATTATAAAAAGTTGACTCAATATTTTCTACCCATCTTTTCATCTCACGACTGCCATCTTCCCGAGGGCTTCGCTCGTGTACGTGCCGTCGATAGTCGTGGCTATCACCTTGTAGAGATATACTCCGTTAGAAAGTCTGTCTCCCTCGTCGTCCAGCCCGTCCCAGTCTACCTTCACGAAGGTATCGGTTATGCCGTACGCCTTTATCGTCTTTATCAGCCTTCCTCCGATAGTAAACACTTTTATCGTCACGTTGATCGGTTCTCCAGCCCCACCCGCGGCGGTTCTTCTGAACGTGAACGCGGTTCCTGACCTGAACGGATCGGGATAATTATAAACATCCGTTATCGAGAGCGTGGTGTCCGACTCAACATCAAAGCTTGCGCTCGCTTCTGCTGGATTATTAAAGACGTCGAACGCCTGGACGGTTACGCTGTGTTGTCCGTATGACAGGTCAGCTGTCACGGGATAAGTCACGGTGCCATCCTGGTAAGAGTCGAGCTTGCCAGTGTAGTAGGGGGCAAGATTGACCGACTGACCACCGTCGAAGATCGCTTCCAGACCGTGGCCGACCGCCGCGTCCGAAAGGTTCAGACCGTTCGCCGCGTGAAGGTCCACAATCATTGTCGGGTTGGAAGAGACGATGTCTCCATCCTTGAAATTCCTAGAATCGAAGTAGATGCTAATCTGAGGAGCGATGTGATTGTTGGTCACGTTTGTGTCAGTACCGCCGACGATAACGTTTCGAGTGTAGCCGAGACCGTCCGCTCCCCCTCCCTGGAAATAAAGCTCTACCTTACCGTTGCTGTTGCTGTATGATATGTCAGAGGGGATTACCATCTGTGCGTCGAACTTACCTTCCTTTACTGAGACCTGACCTCTGAAAAGTATAGATCCCTGGAAGAGATACGTCCTGTCCCAGGCGGGCACGTAGACCGGCTTGTCTGAATCATAAACGGTCACGAGGCCTGTACTCGAGAGATTGCTCCATTGCGAGCCGTTCGACTGGTAGACGGAGCCTTTGATATCAAGCTTGTCGAGGGCGCGGATATGTGCGGTTTGGCTCAGCGATTTTCCGTTGAGGCTGTCTACACTCGCGTCATAGAGTGGCATCCCAATCCGGACAGTTGGGTCACCGAGGTAGTTATACTTTATATATGTATGTAACTGGTAGTCAGCCTGCTTCGTCTCGAACAGTGCTTCGCCGATGGCGGGGGGCCTGTGCTGAGAATCGCGCGCGTAAAGTAGATTCTGAAAGAAGCCGCTGTTGATGGTCTCGTTATCCGTCGCGTAAACCACCCGTGTCGCGCTCACAACGCCGATAGCCCCCCCTTGCTGCGAATCGACGAGGAGTTCTCCGCCGCTGTACTGGGACGGGTCATCATAACGGGAGAAGTCACAGGTTGCTGCCACAAAAAGAGTGAGCCGGTTCTTGTTAGTTAGCTGAGGTATCGTTACCGCGTTCTCAAAGACGTGGGTGTAGGACCAAACATTTGGAGCGCCATGCCCCACGAAGTTGACTATGAGGGTCCCATCATTGACCTGGTTAACGATATCGGCCGCCGCTTGAGGTATGCGCCTCCCCTGCGTCGTATTTATGACTGGGTAAAGAATCAGATAGATCTTCCGTTTGTCAAACGAAGCGGGTGTATAATTCTGGGCAAGGAGGTCCGCCGAGTCAGTGTGGAGTGAACCGTCATCGATCCCCTTTGTTTGCAGGCCCTGGTCCCCAATGAACGTAATCAGGTTTCTCCAGCTCCCGTAATCGGGCGAGCTCTCGTAGCTCTTGATTTTGCTCACCATCGCGTCTGCGTCTCCCGTCGTTCTTGCAGGGAGTCTGCCAATAGCCATGGATATAGGTGTCTGCATAAGGGGAGCCGTGAATTGCACGTAATAGTCATCGCTGCAATATGTATACGTCTGATATAGTGACTCCTGCGACTCATATGGCGGTACAAACTCGCTGTTCTTCGCGACTATGCCTTTGTAGTCATAAGTGCCGGATCCGAAAAGCAGGACATATGACGGTAACTGCTGGTCGTTCGTGTAGGCGTACTTCAGGTAATCTCTTATGGCCGTGGGATCGGGTATGCCGCAGCCGAACTCATCGTAGATCTGCGTCGTTGTGACGACAATACTTTTCAGACCGTCATTGCTTTCCTTCCAACTCGCAAGCTCGTCAGCCTGAGTCAGGAAGTCAGGCGCGGTGACTATGATGAGGTCCGCTCCCGACAATTCTCCGTGCAGGTTCGAATTCTGCACCGCGGAGATCGAAGAAACGGTGAGATACCCCTTATCACCGACGGCGTAGTATTCCCTGCTTGAGCCGGCAGTGGACCGACTACCGAAGTAAGCTGTGCCGTTGCTCACGGAATCTGGCGTGACCATGGCGGCATTCGCGAAATCTGTCACGTCAAAGACATCCACGTTGTTGCTCGAAAAGCCACTGACGGCGTAATATACATTCGAGGTAGTATCGGGGCCGTAGAAATCGAGCACGTCTCCAAGCGATTGGAAGTAGCGCTGGTAAAGAAGCTCCATCCAGTCTATGTACCCCACGGAAGATGTTGACGTCGCGCTGTAAGAAACCCTGAAGATGCTCCTGTCGTCAGGAAGATTACCGGGGCCTGTCGCGGTGTACGGCGAAAGCGGGTAGGCATAATATCCAATGTCGCTGTAGAAACTGGACATATCGACTGTGCCTGCAGGGATAACGCCGAGCGCGGTTCCGGTTGAGTTTTCGCTAATCGAAAAATAGTTTGATGTCCCGAGGTCGCTTCTAGATATAAGCCTCACGCGGTAAGTGATGTTCCCGGAGGTGTTGAGACCGTACAGCTTGTTCTGCCAGAGATACGTCGAGTTGTCCACCCCCTGGCTGGGGGGCTGAAGCTCAGGCCCGTACCAGTCCTGGCCTGACCCGAGTAGGTTGAACATGGAAGAGTCCTGGAAGATGCCGCATGTGAAACTCTGCGGGCGGTAGTAGCTGGCGGCACCAGCACCCTGCTCGACGGCCATTCGTTTCCCCTGGACTCCTCCCCAGGTCATGAAATAATAGTTGGTGTCGGAATAATTGTTTATGAAGTGTGAATAGGTCTTATGGCCCGGGTCGTACGTCCAACCCCTCGTGGATTTGCCGTAAAAGAGTAAGTAATCGTTCGCGCCGAACTTTCCCGCACCGCTCACATATATCGCGTTCTCCTCCAGGTCGTTGACCCGTGACGCGTTCGGGTCCTCGGGAAGCTCCGTCCCGCCGTTGTTAAATATCCTTATCGTGCTCATATCGACGCTGTCTATGGGAACGCCTGCGGCCTTCAGTTGTGAATAGGTCAGCTTGTATATGCCGCTGGAATAAACAGCAAGCTTGTACCAGTGCCCCTGCGCAAGAACACTGGACGCGGTCGTCTTCAGCAGTTTCGAAGGTTCGCCAGCCACGGCGTTCTTTACCTGATCGTAGTTCACGAGCGATTCCGACAGAAGAGGATCGGCGTAACTCTCGGGGGTCTGAACACTGCTCCCCGAGGAAGTAACCTGTACCACGATCCTCCTCAGAAGCTTGTACATTCCTGTCCGGCTGTCGTAGCTGTACGGGTAAACGCGAAGTCGCGCGACAAGATGCCTCCTCTGAATGAACGGGCCGTCATACGAGACAAATTCGGACACGGTCTGCGGTTTCGTTTCCGTGGCATAGCTGGGATTGCGCTGCGGTGCGAGCATGGGAACTGTCGCGTAGTCTGCCTGCAGGACCTGGACCTGGACGCGCGGCGAGAAGACCCCCACCATAACCGGTATGAAGCTCCTCACGTAGCCCCCCTCGCCCCCCACTTCAGCAACTGCGCCACGGTAGTTCAGCTCGAGGCATTTCTCGCCATTCACCGTCAACGTGTCGGCGCCCAGCGAATCTGGGGATACAGAAATCGTTATAGAGTTTCCGCCGAGCGACTGAACAACGACCGACTGTCCCGTACCCGCAAATACGACCGAATAGAGAAGCAGGAGAACAGCCCCTGCCGTGAAAGCACCTTTAGTCATCAACCTCATTAAATAAAAAAGCCGAATTCCGTGCAGACCTTTTTGCACCGTAATTCGGCAATCAGAAAATTCGTCAAAGGTCTACAGCACCGTCAGTTTTAAACCTTTAACGAACCTTCTCTAAGCCTTCCTTCTTTTCGAAAAATATAGCAGGAAACAAAAGCTCTGTCAAGGACTCAATGAGGAGTCTGTGACGAGCGCACCAGCCAGAGCTTCTCCCTCCCTATCAGTACATCCCTGAACATCACCCAGTCCCCCCTCAGGCTGTACAACGGATATTTAAATGTCGCTGGCTTGTTCTTTTCAAAGAAGAAGTGTCCTACCCAGGCGAATCCATATCCGAGCACAGGCATAAGGAGCAGCCAATAAAGGCTCGATGTGAGAAGAAATTCCAGGAGGGCAAAGAGAACGAGCGCGCTTCCGATGAAATGCATTCTCTTGCACCATGGCGTACTGTGCTCAGAAAGATAGTAAGGATAGAACTTCCTAAAACTATCAAAGTCCTTGCTCAAAACTCATCCTCCTTTTCAACGAGTAGAAATTTATCGGAGGAAAACGACAAATGCGAGTGAGGCAGGAATTTTGCGATGTGGCGTCCCCAAGGGGATTTGAACCCCTGTTACCGCCGTGAAAGGGCGATGTCCTAGGCCACTAGACGATGGGGACAGATTAGCTCCTGGCTGACAGCTCACGGCGCACAAGGAAAGCTCCTGCTCCCTTGAGGCCCATGAATCTCAGCTATCGTGAGGAATAATTTAGGATTATCGAACCGATTTATCAAGGATTTTGGTGGGAAGTAATGCAAACGGACGCAGGATACCGACGGGATAAGGTATTATTAGTGTTAGAGGCTCACAATTCGTCAGTTTGTTCGCACTTTCCGAATCTGCCCGAGGGAAGTCTGGCAAGGCGGACAGCAGCATTCGCCACTCTCCGCCATGTCATTCTGCGCCCTACTTCTTCAGGCGCTTCGCCAGGAAGGCGTAGATATTTTTCCAGGCGCGTTCAGCTTCAACCTTGTCATAAACATCTGGATTATTGGGATTCATAAAGGCATGGTTGACGCCCGGATACTCGTGAAACTCGACCGACTTCCCGCTTTCCTTCATCGCCGAGACAAACGCCTTTCCCATCTTGACAGTGTACGTCATATCCTTCTCGGCGAAGTTGCATTGGACGGGACACATTATGGGCTCCACCTCCCCCCTGGTCGTACCAACGTTTCCGTAGTCCACGACGCAGGCCGCAAGTTTCGGAAGTGTCGTGGCCGCAAGGTAGGCATACGAGCCTCCCATGCACCAGCCTATTACACCGATCTTCGACGAGTTGACATCCTTCAGTCCGGCAAGGTATTCGAAGGCGGATTTCAGGTCGGTGATCGCCCTTTCATGCGGAACAGACATCATGAGCTTGTAAGCTTCCTGAGGATTGTCGGTGATTTGACCGCGATAGAGATCAATAGCAAGGGCGACATAACCCTTCCCCGCGAAATCCCTCGCAGTCTCCCTGATCCAGTCCCGCAGGCCCCACCATTCGTGTATGACGATCAAGGCAGGATGTTTTCCTCCAGATATCGGAGCCGCAAGATAGGCCGAGACGGTGTCTTTGCCGCTCACATAGCTCACGTTCATCGTCCGTATGCTCTGCGCCCCGGCGACTCCCGCGAACAAAATCAACCCGAGCAGCGTTAATGCCTTTTTCCTCATATCCTCCTCCTGAAGTTTGGGAAGTACCCTACTCTATATTCAATTCCCTGGCAAGGAGTGCCAGAGGGGGATTGAAAAGGTACTTGCCATTCGCATTGATTGTCGGTATGACTCTCCGTCCGCCGCTTTCCCTTATTACCAGAGCCTCGGCGTTAGGATCCTCATCTATGTTTATCTCTTCGTACCTGATGTTATGAGAATCAAGAAAACGCTTGGCGTTCCTGCAATCAGGACACCAGGCCGTCGTATACATCGTCAGTTTCTTCTCTATCTCTGACACGTGTTTCCTCTCTTAGCTGTTCTTCTGATAGTCTACAAGCCCAGACAGGCGACATTCACCGCTAGGGCGATGTACGCGCCTGACTCCGGGACAAACTCAGTTGCGCTCGAGGACTCTTGTGATTTTGTCCACGAGCATCGATTTCGGAACGGCGCCGACGAGCTGGTCTGCGACGCGGCCATTGTTGAAAATTAGGAGCGTAGGTATGCTCATTATCCCAAACGCCATGGCAACCTCCTGGTTCGCGTCGACGTCGAGCTTTGCCACCTTGAGCTTTCCGTTGTATTCCTTTGCGAGCTCCTCCACAACCGGCGCAATCATTCTGCAAGGGGCGCACCACGATGCCCAGAAATCCACCAGTACGGGGATGTTGCTCTTCACGACTTCAGCGTCAAAGTTCTGCGAATTCACCACGATTGGATGCATCTTCAAAATTCCTTCCGCATTTTATTCAAGTAAGTAATTTTATGTTATCTCTTCCAAACAAGTTGTAAAGCGAGTCGAGAAGTTTGCGGTCCGGCGTAACAGTGTACGATCCCGATCGGAATATCTTCGGCTTCGAGTCACCACTTGTAACACTAAAAAAGATCGAGCAATTCCCGCGCTGGCTCCCGCCGAGGAGCTGCTTGAAGGTGGAAAGGAGCTCTTTCGAACGCTCGCTCGAGTCTACGGAGACTGCAATACTCCTCGTGAGCCTAGCCGCGGCGTCTTCGAGAGGGTAGGCCTCGCTCGCCATTAGCCTGACCGAATCGCCGTTTGATTCTGCCTTGCCGGCTATGAGCACTATCGCATCGGGGAAGAGAATGTTCTGATATTTCGAGAAGGCGTCAGAGAAAAATATGACTTCCCCCTTGCCGGTGAAGTCCTCGAGCTGAACGAACGCCATGGTGTTCCCCTTGCGGTCTATCTTTCGCCTCACGTCCACGACAATTCCTGCCGCCCGGGCGGAGGAACCTTCGACCACAGTGCTCGAATCCCCCAGTCTGATGCTCGTGAATGAATTATACTCCTGCTCAAATTTGAGGAGGGGATGCCCCGAGATGTACACACCCAGGAGATCTTTCTCACGATTCAGTTTTTCGCCCTGGCTCCATTCCTCAACCTCCTGGAGATTCGGGTACGTCGCAATCTTCTTCTGATCGCCCTGCAGCAAGTCGAACAGAGAAGACTGCGAGCTGTTGCGGCTTTCCTGTGTAGACTGGCCGAACTGTACGATTGCCTCGAGGGAATTCTGCAGAACAGCGCGCTTATGGCCGAGCGAATCAAACGCGCCCGCCTGCACTAGGCTTTCGAGCGCCCTCTTGTTTACGGCCTTCAGATCGACGCGCGAGACGAAATCGAATATGTTCTCGAATTTCCCCTTGTCTTCCCTTTCCTGAGTGATCGCCTCTGCAGCGCCGACGCCGACGTTCCTTATCGCGCTCAGGCCAAAGCGGAGCATGCCGTTCACTACGGAGAAGGTAGCGATGCTTTCGTTCACGTCCGGTCCGAGGACTGTTATTCCCTGTTTCCTGCACTCGTCGAGGAGAAGCGTCATCTTGTTGATGTCGCCGATTTCGCTCGTCAACGTCGCTGCCATGAACTCAGCCGGATAATACTTCTTTAGATAGGCCGTCTGATACGCGAGGACGGAATACGCCGCGCTGTGTGACTTGTTGAATCCGTACGACGCGAACTTGTCAATCTGGTCGAATATTTCGCCGGCGAGTTTCCTGTCGATCCCCCTGGCCTCGGCTCCTTCGACGAACAGCTTTTTCTGCTTGGCCATCAGGATCAGGTCTTTCTTTCCCATGGCGCGACGCATCATGTCTGCCTGAGCGAGCGTAAACCCGGCGATCTCGCTCGCGATCTGCATTACCTGTTCCTGGTAAACCATGACTCCGTAGGTAGCCCGGAGAATCTTTTCCATGTCAGGATGCAGGTACTCGATCGGCTTCTTTCCCAGCTTCCTGTCAATGAAGTCGTCGATCATGTCCATCGGGCCGGGGCGATAGAGCGCGTTCATCGCTATTATGTCGTCGATCGATGTTGGCTTCAGCTTCTTGAGGTACTCCTGCATCTTTGAACTTTCAAACTGGAACACTGCAACTGTCTGCCCGTTTGAGAAAAGCTCGTAGACCTTCGGGTCGTCGTAAGGGATATTATTTAGATCGATTTCCCTCCCGTAGTTTTTCCTGATCAGAGCCAGGGTGTCCTCCAGAACCGTAAGCGTTCGCAGGCCGAGGAAATCCATCTTGAGGAGGCCGATCTCCTCCAGACTCTTGTATTCGTACTGAGTAATTACTTCCGTAGAAGGAGTTTTATAGAGCGGGACGTAATCCGTTATTATCGCGGGCGCGATGACAACGCCGGCCGCGTGCATGCCGACATTCCTGTTTGTTCCTTCAAGCACCAGCGAATATTCGATGAGCTGTTTTATTTTGGGGTCGTTGCTCTCCTTAACCCACCGGAGCTCCGGTATCGTGTCTATCGCTTCCTGGAGAGGCGTGACCCTCCCGAGGATGACAGGAATCTGCTTGGTAATGGAATCGATAGTGGATAGGGGTATTCCGAGAACGCGTCCGACGTCTTTAAGGACAGCGCGCGACGAGAGTGTTCCAAACGTTACGATCTGGCAGACGGACCCCTCTCCGTATTTCTCCTTGACGTACTCTATAACTTTGTCGCGCTTGTTGTCCGCGAAGTCCACGTCGATATCGGGCATCGACACGCGTTCAGGGTTCAAAAACCTCTCAAAGAGGAGTCCGTATTTGAGCGGATCGACGTCCGTGATTCCGAGGGCGTAAGAGACAATGCTCCCCGCGGCGCTTCCTCTACCTGGCCCGACACGTACCCCCATCTCCTTAGCGGTGTTGATGAAATCCTGCACGACCAGGAAGTAACCTGCAAACCCCATCTTCTTGATGACCTGTATCTCATGCCCGAACCTCTTCTCGATGTCGGAAGTGATGTCTCCGTACCTTTTCTCAAGACCATTCCTGGCGAGCTTCTCGAAATACTCCTCGGGACTGGAGACTCCGGCATCAATCGGTATCGGGAACCGGGGCATCAGGTCCTGCTTCAACTCGAGCTTGAGGTCGCACTTGTCCGCGATCTCAACCGTGCTCTCCATGGCCTGCGGACCGAAATCGTAGTCTGCGAATGCCTTCGCCATCTCGTCGGCGCTCTTGAAATAAAACTCCGGCACTTTGTAGCGAAGTTCAGTCGGATCCTTCTGGCCGTTGCTAGACTGAGAGATATTCAAGAGTATATTGTGCGGAACCGCGTGCTCCCTGCTGAGGTAGTGTCCGTCGTTGACGGCGACGAGCCTGGCGCCGATCTCCTTCGCGATGGCGGGCATGGCCGCGAGGACGCGTTTCTCTTCCTCGAGCCCGTGATTGTGGACCTCCAGATAATAGTCGTCTCCGAAAACTTCCCTGTACATCCTGGCGGCTTTTCTGGCAGACTCAATGTCGCCGTCGACTATCGGCTCAGATACAGGTCCGCTAAGGCATCCGCTCAACACGATCAGCCCCTCACTGTGTTCTTTCAACAGCTCAAAATCAATGCGGGGTTTGTAATAGTATCCTTCCAGATGCGCCAGCGATACGAGCTTGATGAGGTTCTTGTATCCGGCGTAGTTCTTCACGAGGACGGTAAGATGGTTGTAGCCATTCTTCTCGTTCCTCTTTCCTTTAGCCACGTACATTTCGCAGCCGACGATTGGCTTTATGCCCGCTTTCTTCGCGTGTTTGTAGAGCTCGATCGCCCCGAAGACGACACCGTGGTCGGTCAGGGCGAGCGCGGGCATCCCCAGTTCGACCGCGCGCTGTATCATGTCATCCACCTGCGACGCGCCGTCGAGGAGGCTATAATGGGAGTGATTATGTAAATGGACAAACTGTGGCATTTCTAAAATGTAGATATAGGGTGAAGCTCGAATTCGGTTATTGTGTAATTGTCAAAGAGTGTTCTGTAATAGAGCTGTACATGGTCAAGCGGGCTGTAAATCTCGATGGAGTGCCAGCCGGGCGTCACTGTGATCCAGGGCTGAGTAACAGCGGTTTCGTTACCGTCAAATCTCAGGAGCGGCTGTGTCGTGCAACCGTAGCAACTCAGCGAAAGCATCGGATAGAAAGAGTAGAGCGTGCTCTTCCCCTGATATGAATCGAAGAAAATCTTTCCATCGATGTCAAGATGATTTGGCCCGACGTCAATCGGAACACGGTCGCCGCCTCTGAGAAATACCGGCACGTTCCTGACCCATGTGTCGGCACTGACTATGTTCATATAATACCACCCTGGCGCAATGCCTGCCGCGAGATACTCCCAGTCTCCGGGCTCGAGCTTCACCATGTTCGAGCCGTTGAGGCTGAAATCCGCGTGCATGTTAGAACTTATTTCAAGAACACTCTCGGTCGTGTCGGTGGGAGCGATGACGTAGTCAGCCGGCACTCGCTCAAGATTGACGACAGCCGTTGGCACGAGGAGCGCGCAAGAAGAAAAAGCCGTCGCCACAAGGACGGCGGCGATTTTCAATCCCTGACCCAATCTATGGCACCGCAGACTTGCTACTGTAAATTCAAAGCGAGCAACCTGGGTTCGGTCATTTCCTCTATGGCGTACCGGACCCCCTCTCGACCGAATCCGGAATCCTTCACGCCACCATAAGGCATGTTGTCAATCCTGAAAGTAGGATAGTCGTTTATCACCACACCACCAACCTGTAATTCATCGAACGCCTTGAAGATTATCCCGGCGTCTTTTGTAAAAATTCCCGCCTGCAAACCAAACCGAGTGTCGTTAACTCTCTCGATCGCGTCATCAAACTCGGAATACTTCTCCAGTATGGCAACAGGCGCGAAAGCCTCTTCACAGTAAAGGTTAACATTAGTCGCAACATTTTCCAACACGGTCGGCTGGATGAGATTCCCATTCCTTTTTCCACCCGTGAGCACACGCGCTCCGGCACCAACCGCCTCTTCAATCCACCGGTAAGCCCTGTCCGCTTCACCAGCACTCACCATCGGTCCTACAACCGTTTCTGGGTCCATCGGATCCCCGGTCTTGATCTTTTTCGCCTCGGCGACAAAAAACTTCCGGAACTCGTCGTACACCTTCTCGTGGACAAAAATTCTTTGGACAGAGATGCAGACCTGACCGGCATTTGCAAACGCGCCCGAGGCAACCCTTCTGGCCACGAATTCGAGGCGGGCATCGCGTTCCACAACGACCGCCGCGTTCCCGCCAAGTTCAAGTATCACCTTCTTCTTCGGTACCTTCGACTTGAGATACCAGCCTACCCGCGGACTCCCCGTGAAGCTTAGCATCTTCACGCGCGGGTCGAGTACGATCTTTTCAGCGACATCGTTCCCGCAAGCGAGGACGTTGACCGCACCGTCAGGCGCACCCGAGTTCATTATGATCTCGCCGAGAAGCGCGGAGGTGATCGGCGTCTGAGGCGGAGACTTATGTATAACCGTGTTCCCTGCCGCGAGCGCGGGTCCGATCTTGTGCGCCACAAGGTTAAGTGGAAAATTGAATGGGGTTATGCTGACAACCGGACCGATTGGAAATCGCCTGACAACCCCCCAGCGGTTTTCAGAACCTGCCGCGAGATCGAGCGGGACCACGTCTCCGGGGATACGTTTGGCCTCTTCGGCGGAGATTGTGAATGTAAGGACAGCCCTGTCAACCTCTCCGCGGGTTAGCCGGATCGGTTTCCCCGACTCCATCGTCATAATCTTGGCCAGTTCTTCCTTCCGCGCGCTGATCTGCTCCGCAATGCTAAGAAGGATTTCGGCTTTTTTGTATGAAGGAAGCTTTCTTGTTATGCCGAATGCTTTCTCTGCCGAATCGATGGCGAGTTCAGCTTCAGCCTCGCCGGCCTGGCAGACCGCTCCGACAACTGTGCCATCGTATGGATTTGCGACCGGGAGTGCCCCCGCCGTCTCTACAAATTTACCGCCAATAAAAAGCCTGTAATTCATCGTATCAATCCGCAATCGCTTCCCTAAACAGTCCCACCACATAGCCGGCGGAAAAGCCGATGCCTTCCGCGCCGGCGCGCGTCAATTTGCCAGGTAACTCTTTATTTCCGAAAGCACCTGCGCGGAGGGAACGACCTTTCGCTCGCCCGTGCTCCTGAACTTCAGCTCTATGTTCCCCTGCTTGAGGTTCCTTTCGCCCACTATTACCTGCACCGGCATCCCGAGCAGATCGGCATCCTTGAACTTGAAGCCCGGAGTAACGCCCTGCCTGTCGTCGTAGAGCACTTCTATTCCCGCTTCTTTCAGGTCCGAATAAACTTTGTCGGCGGCAGCTACAACGTCTTTGTTGTCCATGTTAACCGACGCCAGATGCACGTCGAAGGGCGAGACGGCCTTGTCCCACTTTATGCCATTGTCATCATGGTTCTGCTCGATGTGGCACGCTATGATTCGTTCGACGCCGATTCCGTAGCTTCCCATCACGATGGGCTTTTCTTCTCCCGCCTCGTCCAGATAGCTCGCGTGGAGCGCCGCCGAATATTTCGTGCCGAGCTTGAATATGTGTCCGATTTCAATCGCGTTGACGACACGAAGCTGATGGCCGCAGCCCGGGCATGATTCACCCGCCGATATCGTCCGAAGGTCATAATAGCCATCGACCTTCACATCACGCATGAGATCGACGTGTGCGATGTGGTAATCATCCTTGTTGGCTCCACTGATGAGCTCGTTAGCGTCCTCGAGCCGCTTGTCGGCTATTATCCTGAAATTCTTCAGGCCGACCGGGCCGATCGAACCCGCGCCCGCTCCGGTGCTGAGGGCGAGCTCCTCGGGCTGCATGGGAACCGCTCCCTTGCCGAGCGCGGCAGTTAGTTTCGCTTCGTTGAGCTGGTCGTTGCCGGCCATGAGAATAAGGACCGCCGTGTCATCCGTCTTGTAAACGAGCGACTTGGCGAGTCTGTCTGTCGACACTTTAAGGAAAGCGGCAACCTGATCTATTGTCTTCGCGTTCGGGGTGTGGATTTCCTCTATTGACCTGGAGTCGTCGAGTCTTCCGACCGGCTTCACGGCGCTCGATGCCACTTCAAGATTGGCCGCATAGCCGCAATCGTCGCAAAGCGCGCATGTGTCCTCGCCGTCAACCGACTCGACCATGAATTCCTGTGACCCAGTTCCACCCATCGCACCGCTCGAAGCGCCCACGATGAAGAACTTCAGGCCGCTCCTTGAATATATTTTCTTGTACGCTTCCCTGTGAAGGAGATAGCTCTTGTCAAGCTCTTCGAAACTTCTGTCGAACGTGTACGAATCCTTCATGAAAAACTGACGTCCTCTTATAACGCCGGATCGGGGACGCGGTTCGTTCCTGAACTTCGTCTGAATCTGATACCAAATCTGGGGGAAATCGCGATACGACTTCATATTGTCTCTGGCGATCGTCGTAAAAATCTCCTCGTGGGTCGGCGCGAGAACGAGCGGGCGATTCTTGATGTGGAAGAGGGTGTCGCCAAAGGCTTCGACGCGCCCCGTCTCCTCCCAGATTTCGATGGGGTTGAGCGCGGGAAGCTGGAATTCCTGTCCGCCTATCGCGTCCATTTCCTCTCGGATTATTTCCATCACCTTTTTCATGACGCGCCAGCCCATCGGGAGCCAGGAGTAGATTCCGGCGGCCAGTGGACGAATCAGGCCCGCTCTCACCATCAGTCGATGGCTGGCCATCGTCGCATCAGCAGGGTTCTCTTTCAGTGTGGGAAGAAAATAGGTGCTAAGTCTCATCTCTTATTAAGCTCCAAGTTCCAAATACCAAGCTCCAATATAATACCAACCACAAAAATCAAATCTCAATTTGCTCCCCCTTTTAGCTTTCCTGATTTGAGATTTTGTTTTTGTTTGGAACCTGGACCTTGGAATTTGATTTTTTATTCGTTGGTGCCCCCGGCGTGACTCGAACACGCGACACAGAGTTTAGGAAACTCTTGCTCTATCCAACTGAGCTACGGGGGCGGCTAACTGACATAATTTATTCCTTCCAGGGAAGATTTCCAATGAGTGGATTTATGGAATAGCGGAATGGCCGATTGACGGGACACCGAAATTTCGCACGATTCCTACCGGGGTTGAACTTAATATAACCGACCTGAGATTGTATATGCGCCGGATCCCCTCGCCCGCCCGCTCTCCCTGTCTCATTGTCTCCCCATCTCCTTGCCTCCTCCTGCCGCTGACTCACCTTGTTTTTTGAGACCTGTGCCGATAAATTGTGCCGACATACTTTCCAACAAGTCAGGCGGGCTAACCATGAACTTCAGGAAACTCAACAATTATATCGCTGCGGCGATTTTTGTATTAACTCTTGTGATGTATACATTCACCACTCAGTCATCCGTGGCCTTCTGGGACTGCGGCGAATTCGCGGCTACGGCATTTTCTCTTGAGGTTCCACATCCACCTGGTGCTCCGCTCTTCTCGCTCTTAGGAAGGGTGGCGATGATGGTTCCTTTCGTCAGTGATGCGGGTTTCAGAATAAATCTCCTGTCGGCGCTGGCAAGTGCGCTCACAGTCATGTTCATGTACCTCATAGCGGTGAAACTGATCACTCGCTGGAGGGAGTTTCCGAACGACACTATCGGCGCCCTCATCGTCTTCGGCTCTTCTGTGATCGGAGCCCTTCTATTCTCTGTCACCGACACATTCTGGTTCAACGCGGTCGAGTCTGAAGTCTACGCCCTCAGCATGTTTTTCGTCTCCTGCGTCGTCTGGCTCGGTCTGGTGTGGTATGAGAAGGCCGATCAGCCCGGGAACGAGAAATATCTCCTCCTCGCGGCTTATCTGATGGGGCTTTCGATCGGGATTCACCAGCTCAGCCTCCTGGCGTACTTCACAGTGGCAATGTTCGTGTACTTTAGATATAACGAGTTCAACGTGAAGAAGTTCGTCTACTTCGGCATAATCACCGCGGCTTCGTTCGGTGTCATATATCCGGTTATCGTGGAATGGCTTCCAGGAATACTTGATGGCGACGTGGAGATTGGGCCGATCCATATTACCGACAGCACCACGTTGAAATTTCTCCCCGTGATACTCATCATCGCGGCAATTTACGGAATTTACCGTTCCCAAAAGGAGCACAGGAAAATACTGAATCTATCGCTCCTCGCTTCCCTCCTCGTCGTGCTCGGCTATTCGACATACGCGCTCGTACTCATACGCGCGAACGCGAACCCGCCAATAAACGAGAACAACCCGAACAACCTGACGCGACTTGTAAGTTACCTGAATCGGGAACAGTACGGCCAGCAGCCATCAATCTTCAAAAGGAGATGGGACACGAATGACCCTGCTCACGTGCGGAGCTACGAAAAGTACACATCCGACTGGGATTTCTTTTGGGAGTATCAGGTTAGGCACATGTTTCTTCGTTACGTCGGCTGGAATTTCGTCGGCAGGACAGGCGACATACAGGATGCACCGACTGCGCTCTTCAATTCGTCCGGCAACTGGTTCGATGGCACACGCGGCTATCCGGCCAGGTATTTCGCGATACCGCTCATCATCTCCCTCCTGGGACTATGGTATCACTTCAAGCGGGACTGGAAATTCGGCCTCGCTATACTGACCCTTTTCCTGGTAATGGGACCGGTATTGGCAGTCTACTTCAACATGGCCGAGCCTCAGCCGCGGGAACGTGACTATTTCTTCGTGGGAGCCTTCTTCGTAATGGCCCTATGGATAGGGATAGGTGTGTCGGGACTCATTGAGATGGTCTCAGGATATTTCAGGGACGGGAAGCATAAGCTACTCGCAGCCGAGGGCTTGTCAGCGCTCTTCTTCATCGTACTCCCCGTGAACATGTACGCTGAGAACCATTTCAGCCACGACCGGCGCGGTAACTACGTCCCGTTCGATTACTCCTACAACATTCTTCAATCCTGCAAGAAGAACGCCATCCTTTTCACCAACGGCGACAACGACACCTTTCCTCTCTGGTACCTTCAGGAGGTAGAGGGGATTCGCACAGATATTAGAATAGTCAACCTGAGCCTCCTCAACACGGAGTGGTACATCCATCAGCTCAAGAACGATACACCACACGGCGCACTGAAAGTTCCGATAAGCATAAGCGACGCCGAGATAGACCAGCTCGGCCCGGTGCAGTGGAGACAGTCGGTGGTGACTCTCCCAGTTCCTCAGGAAGTGTACGCACAATACGGCGTGACGGACACAGCCCTCACCAACAGACACGCAATAACTTTCGTGATGCGCCCGACGATCGGCGGAGGAGGGGTCAGCGGGATTCGTGTGCAGGACATTCTGGTAAGGGACATAATGGAAACCAACAACTGGAAACGTCCTGTCTACTTTGCGGTGACTGTCGCTAGCAGCAACTTCATCGGCCTCGACAGATACCTTGAGATGCAGGGGATGGCTCTGCAGGTGATGCCTGTCGAACAGATTTCGGCAGACGGTCAGTACAAAATTGACGGCGCCGTAATGAGCCAGTGCCTGATGGATAACCCGGGGCGTGCCTATACGGAGCCGCACTACGGATTCAGGTTCACGAACATGAACGATCCAAACGTTTACTTTGATGACAACGCGCGCAGGCTGACGCTCAACTATCGCAATCCATTCATGCGCCTCGCGATCTATGAGTATCAAATGAGGGACAGCCTGGCTGCGGTCGCCGCCCTCGACAGGATGGAAGAGAAGATTCCAATCGAAGTAGTGCCGATGGACTACAGGATCCTTTCGGACGTGGCAAGGATATACTACATGGCAGGAGCGAAAGATAACTTCACAAAGTATTCTGCCATCGTGGAGAAGGACGCTCTGGCCGCGATTGAGAAAAACCCAATGGACGTCAGGTCGGGTTACAACCCGTACAGGATTCTTCTCGATCTATACGACCTCAGAGAGGAATACGGCAAGGAGCTTGATCTCCTCACGAGGCTGCAGGCAATGTTCCCGAATGACAGGAGCATCCAATACAGAATTGGAGAGCTCCAAAGACTCACGAAGGGTAACGCTGGCGCGGCCCCCGACCCAGCGGCAAAATAGATCCGACAAGGTGACAGCTCCCGCCGACCTCAACTGGCGGGAGAATTAGGGGACGGTCCCTCTACAAACCATTCAAAGGAGTTAATGGACAGCCATGGACGGCCGCTGGATCGCGTCCCATGCCCTACGAGCATACTTGTAAAAAGCCCGGCCGGTTATTAATCTCTATTACGCCTTGGGAAATTCGACTCACGGCCTATCCTCGTAAAAACAGCTTTGAGTTTTAATGGGATCGACGAGGGAAAGACTGCATCCAAAAGATTCCTGTTTTGATAATCTTATCGCGAGAAAAAAAATAACATGGATATAAATCAAACCGCGCCAGCACAGAAAGAATCCACCAGGTCTCATTGGGAGAATTTCTGGTCCGACAAGAAAGAGTTCCACGAGGTATATTCCAACGACAACAGGGTTCTGAGGAATCTGGTCAAGCTGACAGATCTCCGCAGGAAACGCGTGCTCGAAGTCGGAGCGGGGACAGGACGAGACAGCTTCGGACTCGTGGAACGAGGGGCAAGCGTCGTAATGCTTGACTACGCGTCGAGTTCGCTCCGCATAATCAGGAACATAGCCGAAGAGGAAAAGATCGAGGTGAGCCCGGTCGGCGGGAACGCGTTCTCGCTCCCCTTCCCGGACGGGACGTTCGACATCGTGTTTCACCAGGGGCTCCTCGAGCACTTCCGGGAGAAGGAAGCCAACAACCTCCTCCTCGAGAACATCAGAGTTCTCAAACACGGCGGCCTCCTCCTGGTCGACGTTCCGCAGCGGTACCACGTCTATACACTGATGAAACACATTTTGATAGCCCTCGATAAGTGGTTTGCGGGATGGGAGCGCGAGTTTTCGATTCCGGAGCTCGACCGACTCCTTCGCTCGCTCGGCGTAAATCCGTTTTACAGATACGGCGAATGGATGTACCCCAGTCTTTTCTATCGCGTAGTGAGAGAAGGCCTGATGAAAGTGGGAGTAAAACTTCCGCTGAACCCTGCTCCCTTCAAATCACTGACGAGTTTGCGCAGGAAGATAAGGGAAGGTCTGCGCCCCACCCCGCTGGCACTTTACACCTCCCTCTCCTGCGGCATTGTGAGCAGAAAGCCCTGATGGGGAAGGCCGCTTAAGGCCGGCGGAGAATCGTGAGGACGTTTCAGCAAAGTTGAGAATTCTTGTCATAGCACTTTCGGGCATTGGCGATGCCCTCCTGTTCACCCCAGCCGCGCGGTCCCTCCGGTCAAGGTTTCCCGAAGCCACCATCGACGCCCTCGTAATGTTCAAAGGGGCAAGACAGATGTACGAGCGGACAGGGCTCTTCGACAACGTCATTTTCCACGATTTCCTGAACCGTCCACCGCTGGAATCGCTGAAGCTCACCCTCCGCCTCAGGAGGAGATACGACGCATCAGTGAACGTCTACCCCTCCAACAGGAAAGAGTATAATATCATTCAGCTTCTCATAGGCGCAAAGGCGAGAGGAGGGGTCAGATACCTGAGACGCGACACCATGGAGCTCGGGTTCCTCAACAACCGGACGGTAACCGAAAACGACTCACTCCACTGCGTCGAAGAGAACGTCGCCATCTGCGAAAAGGTTTTCTCTTTCAAGGTGGATAACATTCCCGATCTTCAGTTCCCGCTGACTGCGGATGACGAGGCATTCGCAGATTCGTTCATGAAGAAAAATGGAATCGCCGAACGCGAGCTCGTTGTCGGGATGCATCCGGGCACCGCGACTTTCAAGAATCAGATCAAGCGGAGATGGGAGCCTCAGAAATTCGCTGAGCTCAGCAGACGGCTTGTGACCGAACTGGGAGCCAGGGTGCTGATATTCGGAGGTCCCGATGAGGCCGACCTCAAGCGCGAGATACTCGATGGAAGCGGCCGCGCGAACGTCATCACGGTTGAAGCTCCCGGCATTCCCGAAACAGCGGCAGTCATTAATAGGTGCAACGCGTTCGTGACAAACGACTCGGGACTCATGCACATCGCCTCAGCGATGAAACGCAGGATCGTCGCGATCATCGGCCCGACCAACACAAATTACATACATCCCTGGCACACGGAGTACCGAATTGCATCGCTTGGACTCGACTGTTCCCCCTGCTTCATATACTCTCCCCGCCCTCTCAAATGCTTCCGTCACGACGTGAAGTTCAAGTGCATCAAGGAACTCGGCGTCGAAATGGTTTTCAGGGAAACCTCTTTACTCCTCTCTGACGCGCCGCGAACGGCATCCTGATAGCTGCTGTCCGCCGTGCCCCTCCGTTTTAAAGTCCGAGTCGCACCGCCTTCGAAACATTCCCGGAAGACTCATCGAAGAAGTTCCCGAGGTATTGCTGTCGTGATTTGATTATATCTCTCAGGCCTTTCAAATTTGATGCATGCTTAGAAAACACACTATAGAGCGGCCGCTCCTGATCTCCATAGTTCTCAACGGCGCGATCGCCCTTACGGAGTTCGTGGGGGGATTGCTTTCGCACAGCCTCGCGCTAATGTCAGATGCCCTCCATAATTTCAGTGACTTCATCGCCCTCATAGTCAGCTTCATCGCATCACGAGTGATGCACTGGGAGAACAACGAGAAAAAATCTTATGGCTATTTCAGGGTTGAGATTCTCGCGGCGTTTATAAATTCCGTCGCGCTCGTACTAATAGGAGTCTACATCATCTACGAGGCGATTTCACGCCTCTCGACCCCCGTTGAGATCCAGTCGCGCCTCATGATAATCATCGCAGCGATAGGTTTCGTGGCAAACGTTGTTTCGGTGCTCCTTCTTCATCCTCACAGGGGTGAAAGCCTGAACGCGAGAAGCGCTTTCCTTCACCTCATGACAGACGCGCTCGAGTCGGCGGCGGTGATAATCACGGCGCTCCTCATCTCGCTGTTCAATTTGCACATACTGGACGCGGTGGTCTCTATTGCCATTGGACTGCTGATCATAAAGAGTTCATGGGACCTGCTCCTAGAATCCGTGAACATACTGACGGAAGGCTCGCCCAAAGGCATCGACCTGAACGAGGTCGCACAATTCATAAAGAGTTTTCCAGACATCAAAGGGGTACACCATCTTCACATCTGGAGCCTGTCCACCAACTTCAGGGCCCTCTCGGCACATATCGTAGTTGAAGATATGCGACTCAGCAGCGCGACAGAAATCACTACGAGGCTAGACCGTGAGCTGTCCGAAAGATTCGGAATTGACCATCCCACTTTCCAGCTCGAGGCCGAACCTTGCGAAGAGAATCTCATATCCCAGTTCCGCGACAGGAATCACGCGGCAAGCCGAAAATGACGAACGATGAATCGGCACAGATCGGCAGGGACCTCAGCCGACGCGTAGCTGGAGAGGTCCTCTTCGACGACATCTCCAGATCCCTCTTCAGTACCGCTGCCTGCATGTACAGCGTGAAGCCGCTCGGGGTTGTCGTACCGAGAGGAATCGAGGACGTGATCGAGACTGTCCGATACTGCGGCGAAAGGGGCATCCCGATAACGGGGAGGGGCGCCGGGACTAGTCTCGCCGGCCAGTCGATAGGTTGGGGAATTGTAATGGTCTTCAACAAGTACTTCAAGGAGATTGGCGAAGTTGATGCCGAAGCGAATACGGTTACGGCAGAACCCGGCGTGGTCCTCGGCGAGCTGAACAAGGCTCTCTCAAACAAGGGACTGATGTTCGGACCCGATCCGTCGAGCGGAAACCAGTGTGTTATCGGCGGGATGGTTGGCACTAACGCGGCCGGACCGCACACCGTCAAGTACGGGTCGACGAAGGACAACGTTCGCGCGCTGAAAATCGTCACAGCAGGCGGCGAGCTTCTCGATATTTCCGAGGGCACCGGTGGAGAGCTTGCGGAAAAGACTCGCGCGGTACTCTATCCCCATAGAAACGAGATACTTAAAAGGTGGCCAAAGGCGCCGAAGAATTCATGCGGGTACAACTTGAAGGAGGCACTGACTGACGACGGCGTCGACCTGACCAAGCTTCTCTGTGGAAGCGAAGGGACGCTGGGGCTAACAGTCGAGGCCACACTCAAGCTTGTGCCCTCGCCTCTTGAGCGAAGAAACCTGATCGCGTACTTCCCCTCCTACGAGTCCTGCGCCACGGCGGCGATGGAATCGCTCCAGTTCAAGCCTGCCGCTGTCGAGATGCTCGACAAGACATTCGCGTCCGCCGCGATGGGGCTCGATCCGCAAGTCGACGCGCTCCTTTCGGAGGACTTCGTATCCATTCTGATTTTCGAATTCGAAGAGGGCGAAAAAGGACTCGCCGACGACAAAATCTCGAAATTATCAGAGCTTCTGAAGAAACTCCGACTCAGCAGCAGGCAGATACTCCCGCGCGACGCCGGCGAGGCGGCGAAACTTTGGCGCGTGCGAAAAGAAGCGTCCTCCATATTCTACAGGATTGAGAAACCGGGCAAGAAGACATCGTTCGTGGAGGACGTGGCTGTGCCTGTGGAGAAGTTTCCGGACTACCTCACGGGGGCACGCGGAATATTCGAAAGACACGGCGTCCAGTATGCGCTCTACGGTCATGCCGGGAGTGGAAACACTCACGCCATTGTCCTCCTCGACCTTAGGGACAAAGACCATCTCAGAAAGATAGACCCGATAGCACGTGATATCTACGGCCTCGCAATTTCATTAGGTGGTACGCTCAGCGGTGAACATGGCGACGGGTTCCTGAGGACACCATTTCTCTCCAGCCTATACGGCGATGAGATTTATTCACTTTTCCACAAGGTGAAAGAGATCTTCGATCCGAAAGGAATACTTAATCCCGGCAAGGTAGTGAGTGAACAAGGAACATCGATAGTCCATGACCTACGGTACGGCGAGTCGTATTCAAGAGTCGAGTCCGGCACGTCGCTGGACAACGCGGGGATCGCCCACGAGATAGAGAAGTGTCACGGCTGCGGGACGTGTCTCAGTTATTGCCCGACTGCGCTGGCCACAGGCGACGAGAGGGCTACACCCCGCGCGAAAGGAAACTTACTGCGTTCCATAATCGACGGCGGCCTCGACGCTGGTTATCTTGAAAGGAGAGAGTTCAAGGAGGTCCTGGACTACTGCTTTAACTGCAAGCTATGTCTTACCGAATGTCCCACGCAGATAGACATCCCTGGAATTGTAATTGAAGCAAAGACGATTTATCACTCGAAGACTTCCCCGACAAACCAGGATAAGTTCATCTCTATCCTCCCTGCCCTTTCCGCGGTTGCCTCCGTAACCCCGACTCTCGCAAGCATAGGGGCTAAGATCAAATTTGTAAGAAAGCCGATTGAAAAGCTCTTCGGAATTGATAGTCGCCGGGCGCTCCCGCGTTTTCACAAACCTCTCTACAAGAGGGTCAGGATCAACCGGGAGGTACCCAGCGCTCAGAAGAAGGTCATATACTTCGCGGGCTGTTACGCAAACTACAACGATCCATCGGGCGAAGGACTCGCGACGATCGAGATACTTAGGAGAAACGCGATCGACGTCCGCGTGCTCGACAGCCTCAGATGCTGCGGCATAGCGAAGATTACCTCCGGCGCGAGAGAGGACATCAGGGACGATGCAGCCTGGAACGTCTCCGAACTCGCGAAATACGTCAAAGATGGATTTGACATAATAGCATCCGCACCAAGCTGCGGGCTCGCGATCAAAGAGGATTATCCTGGCATCGTGGCGAACGAGGACAGCAGACTTGTCTCCGGACATGTCTTCGACCTGGCGGATTATCTCTTCCGCCTCCTAAAGGAGGGGACGCTCAACACGAGATTCGGCGAATTGCGGAAACGAGTCACATACCACAACCCGTGTCACTCTCTCCCGATGAATGTGACAAACCAGCCTTTGGAGCTCATGCGGCTCGTGCCCGGACTGGAGGTTGTCGAGCTCCCAGAGGACCGTTGCTGCGGAATGGCAGGAACTTTCGGACTCAAGAGCCAGTTTTATGATCTCTCGATGAGCGTCGGTTCGAACCTGTTTAGCCAGATACAGGAGGCGCGGGTCGACTCTGTCGTCACGACCTGCGGCACATGCAACATGCAGATTGCCCAGGGAACTGGCGGGAAAGTGGAACACCTGGCGAAGATATTGAACGACTCCTACCGGGCGTACGAAAAAGCAGGAGGCCAACAGGCTCCGCAGGAGAGGCGCCATGAAGAGCAAACCTATTCCCCCGGTGGCGACAGCATGATCGAATAGCCCCCCTCATTCGGCGCATCGCCATAGTATTTATGGAATTGAATTCGGAAACCTGAGACTGACAAAAGTATTTTTGTCAGTCTCCTACGCTTTGTGCAGGGACCAAAACTGAAATACAAACGAATCGTGAAAACTGAAGAACGATTGGACAATCCGCACCACGACTTGTACGTCAATAAACCTGACGGCACTAGCGGCCTTAGCGGAAGGATTGTCCTGATAATGGCCGTCGCTTGCGGCGTCAGCGTGGCAAATCTTTACTGGGCGCAGCCACTCCTCGACACCATCGCCAGAGCGTTCGGTACAGGAACCGCGACAGCGGGTCTCATAGTCACATTCACTCAGATCGGTTATGCCATCGGCCTCATTTTCATCGTCCCCCTCGGCGACCTCCTCGAGAGGAAGAGACTGATCATAACAATCTCCTTCTTCATCTTTGTATCGCTTGTCATCGCCGCGCTTTCACCCTCCATTCATTTCTTCATTGCCGCATCGCTGGTCGTGGGGGTCACGTCGGTTGTCGTGCAGATACTCGTCCCGTTCGCCGCGAGCCTGGCACTTGATCACGAGCGCGGTGCCGTTGTGGGCAAGGTAATGAGCGGCACGCTCCTGGGGATACTATTCGCTAGGACACTCGCCGGAATAATCTCGGAGTTGGCAGGCTGGCGTGCGGTGTTCGGCTTCGCCGCGATTCTCATACTCGCACTCACCGCACTCCTCTGGCGTTCCCTTCCGAAGCACAGGCACCCGCTTGATATGAGCTACCCGCGCCTCCTCTCGTCGATACGTCATCTCGTGAGGACCGAGCCCGTCCTCAGAACGAGGTCCGTTTACGGCGCGCTCGTGTTCGCCGATTTCAGTGTCCTCTGGACCAGCCTCACGTTTCTCCTCGCCGGAGCTCCCTATCATTTTTCAGACGCGATAATCGGTCTCTTCGGCCTCGTGGGTGCGGCCGGCGCCGTCATGGCGAATGTCGCAGGACGACTTGCGGACAGGGGACACGCGAACCGAACCACCATAGTGCTCCTTCTCCTGAACCTGGGCGCATTTCTGCTGATGATTCCGGGTACCGGCCACCTCTTCCCGGTAATTTTGGGAATACTCATGTTAGATGCCGGAGTACAGGGGACACACATCACGAACCAGAGCGAGATTTATCGTCTCAGCCCCGAAGCCAGGAGCCGCCTCACCACAGTTTATATGACGAGCTATTTCTCCGGCGGCGCGATAGGTTCCGCCACCTCTGCCGCCATTTACAGTTCACACGGATGGACCGGCGTCTGCGTTCTTGGAATGGTATATGGAGCAACAGCAATACTCTTCTGGTTGCTCGAACAAACCAAATTCCGGAAGAGGAGCCCGTCGGGAGCCGGTACCGCTCCCCTCCCTTCCTAGTCAGAGACGACTCCTCTTGTCATCGTGCGCATGATTGATTACCTTTTCATGTCAGGTTAGAAACTCAACACAACCTTAGTCAATTAACGGGACACAACCGGGGGCTTATCCCCATTTTGACTGAGGCGGTCATGAGTCTGGGTTGAAAGTAAAGGAGCAAAGATGAATACCGAGGTCGCCGGGTTCGTGAAGTCGAAGCGCTTCGCCGTCGTCGGCGTGTCGCGCGACCCGAAGAAATTCGGGAACACAATCTTCAGGGAGTTAAAGAATCGTGGCTACGAGGTTTATGGGGTGCACGCCACTTCCGAGGAAATTGCGGGGGAGAAATGCTTCTCAAGCCTGTCCGCGCTCCGGGGGCAGGTCGATGCCGCCATACTGTGTACCAGGCCGGAAAAGGTCTCGGCTCTTCTTGGGGAGGCCGCCGATGCCGGAATCCGGGATGTATGGCTCCAGCAGGGAGCCGAAAGTCAGGCCGCGTTGGACGAGGGGCGCAGGCTCGGAATGAACGTCGTCGCCGGCAAATGCATACTGATGTACGCGACACCTGTCAAATCGATCCACGCATTCCACCGATTCTTCGTGAAGCTCTTCGGGAAGTACTGATTGAATCGCACTCGTTTGCGGTCAGACGGCTCTTTGCTTCCGAGGCATATCAGCTGTTTCTAAACCCAACGGTGATCCTTGACATGAACAAAGTTGCGATATGGAGAAGACGGACATGAGAAAGGTGTTTTACATCATACTCACGGCGGTGATAACGGGAATCGCCGGAGCGCAGGAGACAAGGAAAGAGTTCACCTCCCCGCCTTCACGTTATGACACGCTGGCTAACTCCGACTCGGTGCCAGAAGTTTATGCGATCGAGGCCAGGTTCGAGCGAGTGGTTGTCCTGAGGCTTAAGTACGGGACGGACCTTCTGGAGGGGATAGAAAAGTGGACGAAGGGAAACGGCATCCGTAATGCGGTTATAATAGCTGGGACTGGTTCCGTGACATCGTTCCATTACCACGCGATAAGCAACCTCGGGTTTCCGACCCGAAACATCTTCGTGCAAAACGATTCCTCACCTGCGGACATAGTAAGCATGAACGGTTACATCGTGAACGGACGAGTGCATACGCACGTAACTTTCACGGACGCGGACAAGGCGTTCGGCGGCCACCTCGAGCAGGGTACCGGCGTGTTTACCTTTGCCATCGTGACACTGGGGGTCCTCCCGGATACCGCCGACCTCAGCCGGATAGACGACAAGAACTACAGATAGCGGCAGGCGCACGATACGGCCGGGCGCCGCTCCAATCATGGCAACCTTTGCTTCGCCGGGCGGAACCTTCTAAATTAGTGCATCATGGAACGCGAATTAGGAAAAGAGCTTGTCCTTGACGAGCTCTTCGATCTGACGCTCTACAAACGGATGCGGGAGATCGTATCGGATGATCTGAAGCCGCTCTTCGATGAACTCATCCCTACCGAAACCAAGCATCTTAAATTCTGGCAGGACTTCTTCTCGATCAAACTGGATCGCCTGGATTTCAGGCGGACGATGAAGCTCGCCGTGCTTACTATGGTGGCACGGCTATTCGGCAGCCTCGGCACACATCTCGTCATCGAGGCGATCGAGGTGTACGGCGTCCGTAAGTACATCGCGGTATGGGAAAAGTACAAAGGTACTCCCATGGGAGAGGCCGTGCGGAAGGTGCTCGAAGACGAGTTCCAGCATGAGGACGACATAGTATCTTCCGCGAGTGAAAGGCTCATCCACCCGGAGCGTGTCCGCGATATATTCCTCGGTTTGAACGACGGGCTGGTTGAAATACTCGGAGCCGTATCGGGCTTCTTCGCTGCACTCTCCAGCATACCGGCCGTGATCGCCGCGAGTGCGGCGGTGGCCGTAGCCGGGTCGATCTCCATGGCCGCCGGCGCGTTCGGCGCCCTCAACTCCGAAAAGGAGGTTGAGCGTGTCGAGAGTGCCAAGAGGGAATTTATAGAGGGGAAACCTGCCGAGGTGACAACTCGCTCCACAAGCGCCACCGAGTCTGCCATAATCGTAGGCGTTTCCTATTTCTTCGGGGCGCTCGTGCCTGTACTCCCTGTCCTGCTCGGGGCGAAGAATATTTTCTGGTCGCTCGGTTTCGCCGCAGCAGTGATGCTCTTCATTTCAACAGTCATCGCATTCCTCTCCGGCATGAAGATGCGGAGAAGGATATTGACCAACCTGGTCATACTCCTGATCGCCGTCGGAGTCACTTACGCGGTAGGACTTCTCTCCAGATCGGTCTTCGGCATAAGCATTTAAATCCCGCACCAGGTTGGGCTGCTTTCAGATCATGTCGGGTAGATATCATTCCTGATTTGAGGTGCGCACCGTTCGTCATCTGATTTCCGGAAGGAGCCACCTCCATTATACGTCTTAATCAGCCCACAGATTCCCGACCCGCAACGGTGCTCCACATGGGGACGAAGCACTTGCAAAAATGGAGTGCGGATTTTAGAATAGTCTCGTTACAGTCCAACTCGCGCACAATGCGTTAAGCAGCGCAAACCATCTTCCCGTTACAGAGATTCAAAATGACGCGATTTCTCAATCATTCGCGTCAATTCGACAGCTTTCTCTGAAATCGATGAAACCCAGAAACCGGTGGCAACATGTTTGCCGCCTTGCTTCAAAGAAACACTTTTGTGTAACGGAGGAACTCTAATGAGCAGACGAGGAATCGAAAGGAGGGACTTCCTCAAGTACGTACTCGGCGGAGTCGGAATGCTCGCGCTCGACTGGAAATCCCTTCCGAAAGGCATCGCGAAGCACACATCGGACAACGAGTATGATGCCGTGGTGATCGGATCAGGGCTCGGGGGACTGAGCTGTGCCGCAGCTTTCGCGAGGCAGAACTTCAAGGTGCTTGTCCTGGAACAGCACGACAAGCCCGGCGGATATGCCACGGCGTTCAATCGCCCGGGAGGATTCACATTCGATGTATCGCTCCATTCCACGAGTGTCGGAGAACGAAACGGGTTGCATAATCTCATCCCCGGTTTCCCTGAAATAACGGAAGTTGAGTTCGTCCCGCACCCGAGTCTCTACCGCGTCATATTCCCGGACTACGACATCACCGTGCCTCAAAGAAACTTGAGCGAGTACATCGACACCCTGGTTGCGTATTTCCCAGACGAGAAAGGAGAGATTCTCGGACTCTTCGACGACATGCGCGGTCTTGCTAACGACATTCAGAAGCTTTCCGAGGCAAACGGACAGATCGACATGCAGAGATTCCCCGTCGATTTTCCCTTCCTCTCCAGGCTCTACAACCGTACATGGAAAGACATGCTTGACGCGAGAGTGAAGGATGCGCGTCTCCGGGCAATCATTTCGGCGCAGTGGGTCTACTACGGCCTCCCCCCTTCCAGGCTGGTCAGTTTCTATTACGCGATGCCGGCCCTCGGGTACCTCACTCATGGTGGATATTACCCGCGCGGGAGGTCGCAGGACATAAGCGACGCGATCGTGAAATTCATAGTAGACCGCGGCGGCAAGGTCGAGCTCAATTCACGCGTGGCGAAAATACTCACCAAGGATCACACGGCATACGGTGTAAGGAGCGCGAGCGGCGACGAGTTCAAGGCCAGGGTCGTCGTCTCGAACGCTAATCCATACGAAACATTCCGCAGCATGACAAACTCGGATGATTACCTGAAATCATACCTCGAGCAACTGGACCACTACAGCGTCAGCCTTTCGTCCTTCCAGGTCTTTCTCGGCTTGAAGGAAGACATCGTTGGAAAGAGCGGGCTCAAGGACTCCGAGATTTTTTATGAGACAGGATACGACATGGAGGAGGGGTATCTCGCGGCCGTGAGAGGTGACGTCGAGAACCGCGGCTTTGCCATGACACTTTATGACAACATCTACAAAGGCTACTCCCCTCCCGGAAAAAACACTGTCAACATCACAACGTTCATGGGTTATGACAGGTGGAAGGAATACGAATCCGATTACCTGAAGGGGAACAAGGAAGCATACCGCAAGGAAAAGGAGCGGATAGCAGATGCATTGATAGCCCACGCAGAGAAGACGCTCCTCCCCGGGCTTGCCGGGGCCATCGAGGTGAAGGAGATCGGGACCCCTCTGACCAATGTGCGCTACACGAGCAACTATCGTGGAGCAATCTACGGGCTCGATCAGACAGTCGACAATTCGGGGCCGAGCAGGCTCGCCCACGAGACTCCGATTTCAAATCTATATCTTGCGGGGGCCTGGACAAAGCCGGGCCATGGCTACGGCAGTGTTCTCGCCAGCGGAGTGGAATGCTTCGGAGAGATCATGAGGCAATGGTAAGGCGGCGAGTAGTGGAGTAGATTCAGAATGGAACGGGGGCCGGTCGAAACGCGGATCGGTCCAGCTCAGAGCCGTCTTTCTCCGTGAAGCGCGGCACCGCTATCTCTTCCCGTGAGTGTAGTGGATGACGTTGACCTTTTCCTCCGTGATCATGCCGCCGCATCCCGCTTTCTCGAAAATATCCTCCACTGCCGGCAGAAACGCGTCCACCTTCTCTTCGGTATCCACGACTTCTATGACGATCGGGAGATCCTCGCTGAGTTCGAGGAGCTTCGCGGTGTGTATCATGCTCCCCGCCCCGAAACTCTCCACGCCCCTGACAACCGTCGCACCGGCCATGCCGAGCCCTCGAGCCTTTTCCACGATGACATGGTACAGCGGCCTCTTCTCGAGATGATCGTCCTCGCCGATAAAAATTCTGAGAAGCTTGCCCTTCCCTTCCAATTTCATATTTTGCCTCCTATATCAGTCTTCCAAGCAAATTACCAAACCAGGCGGCAATCAGCGCCACGGCTACCGAGGCCAGTATGTTGGTTGCCCCAATGAAGAACGAACCTTCCTTGAAAAGCCCAAGCGTCTCGTAAGTGAACGTGGAGAACGTGGTAAAACCGCCGAGGATCCCAATTGCCACGAACGCCCTCAGCTCAGGGCTCACGAGAAACCTATCCTCCGCCAGAGTAAGAAAGAAGCCTATTATGAAGCTTCCCAGTATGTTAACCGAGAACGTGCCGTACGGGAAGTCCGCCCCGAGAAAAGAGTACACCCATCCAGACATGAGATACCTAAACACAGAGCCGATCCCACCGCCTATAAAGATGACAAAAATCTTCATCTATAAATACGCCTGTTTTTGTTCAACAAATCAGTCATGACACAAAAAAACTCCTGCCGACAATTTAACAAGCCGACAGGAGTCATCATTCTCTTTTAGAGAAACTTATTTAACCTGGCGAACTCCATCGCCAGTCGAAATATATTAACAAATTGGTGCGATGCTTACAAGTTTGCACCGGTATTCAGTTGTTCTTCGCCCCCTGGGAGATCCACGATTCAATCGTGTTGACATCCGCGCTGCCGAGCGCCGCCCTTCCAAGTGGCATCCTGGTCCCTCCCTGACCGGTAATTTTCAGGTACAGATAACTCTTGTCGGGACTAAAAGGCGTCACGCGATCGAGAGCGGGCTGCTCGATGCTGCTGACGTTTACAGTCTGTGAGTAAGACTTTCCCGCCTCGAGGCTCATCGGCGCCGATCCCCCCGCCACGTGGCATCCTGAAACGGCACAGCTGGCGTTAAAAATCGGCTGGACCTGGCTCGCGAAACTTATCGTCGTGTCCGACCCGGAGGGACCCGTCGGCGAAGTTGAAGTACTCGAAGATTTGGAGCAGGCCGCGACAGAAAGTCCGAGCATAACCACCAGCGCATACTTCATGATTTTTCCTTTTCGAGACATAACGCCTTCGCCATGCCTGAAAGTTTCCGAACAGGAACTGGAAACGGATACCTCAAAAGTAGTGGAAGCTATCGACGGGCGTCGGGTGGCACGACGAGAGGGGGAGAAGTTATTCGCCTATGCCTATTCTTGCCATGTTAGAGCATTTTCGACGAGGGAGATTCAAACGCCTCCTCTGCATAACATAGACGATCGGGACGGGTTCGACAGGCCGTGGATCTATATTTGTCACGGCCGTATAGAAACTCAGCGCGAAGAAGAAAACGAGCGTCCTCATGTCCTTAATTTAATGAAGCGAGGCGATTTGAAGAAGAAGCGAGGACGGCGGGAACTGTTCTGTTTGGTATTGATTCAGACCCAGATAATCTTAAAATTCACAAATGAAAATTTCGCTCTTAGCCATCGCTGTATTCGCCATCGCAGCCGCGGTCGCGCTGGATTCCTGCAAGAACTCATTTACGCCGGGATCAGGCACACCGGTGGTATTCCCTTCCTCGAACGTGCACTACACGACCGTGGAACAGCTCTTCTACCAGGATTGCATTACCTCAGGGTGTCATGACGATGGCGCCGTGAACACTGACGCGAAGGTGAGCTTCACCTCATGGTCGAGCACTATGACTTCAGTTTCCGGGATGGTGATCCCCGGGAAGCCGGAGAATAGTATATTGATCCAATATGTTGAAGGAAAATTCTATCATTACCCCGCGCTCACATCACTTCTGAATCAGAACCAGATCAACGGCTTGAAGACCTGGATTGCAGAAGGGGCCCCACAGAACTAGGAGATCAAGCGCGCTGCCATCTTAAGAGGCAGCCACCCGCCGGAGAGAGACGCACCACCTCGCTCCTCAAATAAACATATCATTCATTTCGCCGACTATCATCATCTGGGCCCGCAGCTCCTCAAGCTGCGCGGTCAACTGAACCTTGTGTTCCATCTCCATCTTGGCCAGCGAAAGGAAAAAGTCTCTGATCCTCGTGTCTGTGGCGAGTCCCGCGGCGTGACGATACTTCTCCTCCGACTCGATCTCGCTCTCGATTGCTTCTTCCAGAATCGAGATCAGCGTCTCCCTGACTTCGCGCTCATCATCGCTCATGATCTTCTCCCTATATTCCCCCTAGGACGTGTTCTATTATTGACAGCAGTTCTTCGGATTTTTTCTGAGAGGCGGCGATATCCTGAAACGCCAGCATGGGGATTATGCCCGTCATGCTGACCGCCGTGAGTATCCCGGCAAAGGCAGCCCCGCCCGGCATGTACTTCCGTCTGAAGGGCTGTTTTACAATTCTCCCTTCACATTTCGGAATCTCGAGGCTCTCATCTGTGACGATCAGCGTGTCGCTCCCCGTCCTCTCGAATATCCCCTTTGATGCGAGTTCCCTAACGCCATCTTCTGACACCGCAACGACAATATCCGGGACGTCTATTCCGGTATAGTATATCGGTTTGCCGGAGAGGACCACTTCCGACAGCGAAAATCCGGTTCCCTGCGTGACTGGGTTATCGTTCTTCTGAGTAGCGTTGGCGCCGGACAGGACCGCCGCCTCCACGAGAAGGTGGGATGAGAACTGGACCCGCTCCCCCGCAGTACCTGCCACAACGATTCCGAATCTCTTCTCCAAAGAATTCTCATAGCGCGGTTCTATCTCCCTCGCCCCGATCTCTTGCTCAACCCGGGGAAACTTCGACCTGTATGCCTCTCCAAATTCCATCCTCTCACGCCTGCTGACGACGACGCCGAGTTCCTGAGCCGATGCCGTCTCGGCAAGTTTGTTTCCCCTAATTGCGTTTCCACGGAGAGCATACTCCGGACAGAGTTCGAGTACCTCCACAAGCGCGAAGCCCGGATGCGAGATTGCCTGGGCGATGGTCTCGGGAAGATCCGCGTCTGTCGCGGTCTTGCGCGCGAGGAAAGAGGCATTCGCACCTCTGAGTACCGAAATCATGTCTACGGGAGGGATTATGTTCCCGTTCGGCGTAGTCGCGGTTACAAACCCGACTGGGGAGAAACCGGAATTCTGCCCGCCGGTCATGCCAAAGAGAAAATTATTATAAAGTATAACGGTGACGTCGACGTTCATCTGTGCCGCATTGACGAGATGGAGGAGCCCGATCGTGGCACCGCCGTCCCCTATGACGACTATGTTCTTCAACTTCGAGTCTGCGAGGACCGAATCGGCAATCTCAACGCCGGTAGCGAATGCTGTCGACCTTCCGTGCGTAGTGTGAAACGAATGAACGCCTTCAAAGAGGGCGTCAATGAGTCCGACGCAGCCGATATCGCTTGTGATGTTTACGTGTTCCGGCTCAAGTCCGAGTTTCACGAGCGCCGAATTTATCGCCCCCGTTACGTGGTGATGCCCGCATCCCTTGCAGAACGGGAACTTCTCCGTGACTTTTAGATAGGTCTGGATTCTCTCGGGGTTCTGTGTCATGGCCTCGCTCATAGTTTTCCTCTCAGTTCTCCGAAAGAACAGTTTCTTCGATCTCGCCTGGCGTGATCATGCGTCCCACCGCGTTCACGCCGACCACTTCTTTGTCGGGGAAGAGGCGGGCGACTTGGCTCCTGTAGAGGCCGGTCAAATTCTCTTCGACCACGACCACCTTCTTTGCGCTGCGAGCGGCCTCGGCAAGTTCCTTCTCAGGGATTGGAAAGAGGGTCTGCACGTTACAAAGGGACACGTTCTTTCCCCTCGACCTCAGTCCGCCGACGGCTTCCATTGCCGTCCTGGCGCTTATGCCGTAGCTCAAAATAACGGTGTCCCCCTTCTTGGGGGCATCAACGGCGAGCCTGGTTATGCTCGCCGCGTTGGAAGATATTTTTTCCTGAAGATGCCTCAAGACTTCTATGGTTTCAGGCGAGTTCTTTTGCAGGCGGCCTCGCTTGTCGTGGGCCGACCCAGTAACAGTGGTCTTCTGCCCGCCGCCGATCGCCGCGAACTCTGGGACATCGCCAAGCTCTTCGAATCCGTATGTCTTGAAAGACTTTCCGTCTCCGCCCGCGAAATACTTCCGATCATACAGGTCCTGACGCGGAAGAGCTGAGTAGTCGATGTTTTCCGATGTCATCGCGACTTCTTTGTCAGTCAAGACTATCACCGGCGTTCTGAGTCTCTCCGCGACGTTAAATGCATGGAACGTAAGTTCGTAAGCCTCCATCGGCGATGAAGGGGAAAAGACCGGAATGGTGTATCCGCCAGCTATCGAGTTGCCAACAAAGAGTACGTCTCCCTGTCCTCCCTGCGTGGCGCCGCCGGTGCTCGGACCAAGACGCTGGACAAGTGCAATCACGACGGGTGTCTCCGTCATGACGGCATACTGGAGGGTCTCGACCATGAGAGAAAAGCCCGGGCCTGATGTGGCGGTCATCGCCTTGAATCCGCGCTGAGAAGCACCGACGCAGAACGCAAGCGCGGAGATCTCATCGGGCGAGCTCAATGCCACATCCCCGCGTTTCGGCAGTTCGTCAATCATGAACTTGTAAATGCCTGAAGCCGGGGTGATCGGATAACCGGCAAAAAATCTGCATCCGGCCGCGATAGCCCCCTCCGCGATCATCTGATTACCGTTCCGTATTCTATACCGAGACACAAATCCTCCGATCATTCAAACGTAGAGGGCCAAACAATTAAGGCGAAGAGCCTTCGACCTCTCTTATCCACTGGGCAAGACGATGTCACGGATATATTTTCCGCCGTCATCTTTCTACCTCGATGTCTTTTCAGATTTTCTCTTTGAGGCCGCGCGCAACGCATCCTCCGGCTGAGTTGACTTTCCCGATTTCCGGAAGTCCTTTTGCGGTGACGGGATTTTGGTATTCAACCTCTGCCACTCCTCGTCCACGTTCTGCTGGATCTTCTCTATTTGATCGTCGTTGAGATGGCGGAATCTTCCCTGCATCTTAACATAATCCCGGACCGGACTCCCCGCTGGCTCCCGCGAAAGTCGGTATTCGACTCCATTAAATATCTCGAGAAGCGGGAATACTCTGCTCTCGATAGCCATTCGGGATATTTTTATCGAATCTTCAGGCTCAAACTTCCAGCCGGGAGGGCAAGGAGAGAACACATGGATAAACCTGAAACCCCGAATTTCGCGGGCCTTCTGAATTTTCGCGATCATGTCGTCCGGGTACGCAACGCTCGCGGTCGCGAGATAAGGAATGCGGTGTGCCGCAAGTATCTCGACAATGTTCTTCTTGTTTTCAGACTTCGATGAGCCTGCCGGCGTGGTAGTGGTCCAGGCACCGAAAGGGGTAGCCGAACTTCGCTGTATTCCTGTGTTCATGTAGGCTTCGTTGTCGTAGCAGATGTAGATGAAATCCTCATTTCTTTCCGCCGCTCCGGAGAGTGCCTGGAAGCCTATATCGAAAGTCCCCCCGTCGCCCGCGAACGCGACGACCGTGGTCTCGTGGTCACCCTGCGCCTCGAGCCCAGCCTTGATTCCGCTGGCGGTCGAAGCCGCCGTCTCAAACGCGGTGTGGAACACCGGAACCCCGGCCGCCGAATAAGGGACCGGCCCGTCGATGACTGACCAGCAGCAAGCCGGTATCACAACAACCACTTTCCTCCCGAGCGCCTTGAGTGCGTACCGCATCGTAAGCGTCCCGCCGCAACCCGGACAAGCGAAGTGTCCGGGCGCCAGCACCTCATCTGGAGGCAAATTATATTTTATCTGTCCCATCGCTCAGACCCCTTCCTTCTTCTTGTCGTGCCTCGAGAACTGTGGCACGGTTGGATCCGTCGCCTCCGTCCTGAGTCCCACCCAGATCGTCTCGCTCTCCGGTTCCTCATGATTCATGAGGTGGGAGAAAATCTCCTTAATGGTTTCAGGAGTGATGTCGCGTCCCCCGAGTCCGGCTATAAAACCGAATAGCGGGGGTCTGACTTCACTGTTGTACAGAACAGCCTTCGCCTCCTGGTAAATCATCCCAGTTGCACCGAACGATATATTGCGATCCAACACTCCGATCTTCTTCACATGCGCTGCAAGCGAACGGATCTCATCCAGCGGGAAAGGTCTGAAGACGCGGAGTTTCAGAAGCCCGACAGGAAATCCCAGGCTTCTCATCTCGTCGACCGCGATCCTGGCGGTGCTCACGGCAGTAGCTGAAGTGATCAGAACAATCTCCGCGTCGCTGGTCCGATATTCTTCTACGAGGCCGCCATAATTCCTGCCGAACGTCTCGCCAAATTCAGAATCGACATCACGAATGACGCTCCTCGACTCCTCCATCGCGCGGAAAAGCTTGTAGCGCATCTCCATGTATGCCTCCGGACCTATGAGCGCACCGAAAGCCCTCGGATCGCTTGGGTCAACTCTGAAAGATGCTTTCCGCGGCGGCAGGAAATGATCGACGACTTCCTGTTTGGGAATCGCCACGGGCTCGGAAGTGTGGCTAAGGACAAAAGCATCAAGATTGATCATCACGGGCAAAGAGACCCTTTCCGCGATCTTGTACGCCTGGAGGACGGTGTCCATGACCTCCTGATTGCTCTCGGCGTAAAACTGCAGCCAGCCTGTGTCACGCTGGGAAAGGCTGTCGTTGTGGTCGACATAGATAGACCACGGAGGGGCCATCGCCCGGTTTACGTTGACCATGACTATGGGAAGTCTGCTTCCTGCGGACCAGTGGAGAAGCTCGTGCATAAGAGCGAGCCCCTGGGAAGAAGTGGCCGTGAACGCTCTAGCGCCGCTTATCGATGACCCAATGCAGCACGCCATGGCGGAGTGTTCCGATTCCACGCGTATGAACCTGGCGTCGAGCTCATGTGCCGACACAATCTCCGATAATTTCTCAACCACGCTTGTTTGCGGGGTTATCGGGTATGCTGCTATGACCTGAACGCGGGCGAGCTTCACCGCGTAAGATGCCGCATGCGTCCCCTCAATGACGAGGACCTTGTCTACCGAGGGATGAAGAAGTCCCCCATTGTTCCCGTTTCCAGATTTAGTGCTCTTCATGCCGCCTCAACCTCCTGTTCCACCTCGCGGGAGCCCTCCGGCACGAGGGTCATCGCTTCGCGCGGACATTCAGCCACGCATATGCCGCATCCCTTGCAGTGCTCATAATCTATGACGTAATCACCTTCCTCATTCCTGCTGATGGCAACGTCCGGACAGAATGTCATGCACACGTCGCAGTGGAGACATGTCCCGCAGCTGAAACATCTCTCCGCTTCCGCCACTGCCTGCGCCTCGCTCAGAGTTCTGTTCACTTCCCTGAACGACGATTTGCTTTTCTCCACAGACATCCTGGGAACGGAGGTCCGTTTCTCGTGTGGGAAGTAAAACGTGTTCACCCGCTCCGGCTTGACTACGTCCGGTGCAGCGCCGTTAGATTTGGCTCGCCATCCGAGGAACTCGTCTATCGAACAAGCCGCTTCTTTTCCCGACCGGATCGCGTTCACGACGGTGCCGTTCGGATTCGTGGCCGCGTCGCCTCCCGCGAAAATCCCGGGCACGCCGGTGGAATAGTCGTCGTCTACAAACAGCCTCACCCCTTTCTTCAGGAAGGAGTAAGGGAGGAAAGAAAGGTCTGGCTCCTCGCCCACTGCGGAGATTACGGTGTCCGCCCGAAGCGAGAAATTCGACCCTTTCACCGTGACCGGGCGTCTTCGCCCGCTCTCGTCAGGTTCGGCGAGCTTCATCCTCACGAGTTCCACGCCCGTGACCTTCCCGCGCACACCGACGACGCTGGCGGGGGCCACCAGGAACTCGAAGCGGACTCCCTCCTTTTCGGCTTCTTCGATCTCTTCAGGCACCGCGGGCATCTCGGCCCGCGTCCTTCTGTATAGTATGGTCGCCTTCTTGCCGAGCCTGACTGCGCTGCGGGCGGCATCAATTGCAGTGTTGCCGCCACCGACCACCATGACATTCCTGCCGAGCTTCGGTGCACTCCCGGTATTGAGCTCCCGGAGGAACTCCACTCCGGTGTACACTCCCTTCATGTCTTCGCCAGGCACATCAAGCTTTCTGCTCTTCATTGCCCCTATCGCCACGAAGACCGCGTCATATTTCTCAAGCTCACTCCACGCGACATTTCCGCCGATCCTCGAATCGACTCTTATCTCCACGCCGATCCTCTCGATGTCTGCGATCTCTTTGTCGAGTACGTTTTTCGGGAGGCGGTAGTCGGGTATGCCGTATCTGAGCATCCCCCCCGCCTCGTGATCGGCCTCATATATAACGACTCTGTATCCTCGCCTTGTAAGCTGGTACGCGCATGACAACCCCGCAGGTCCAGACCCGATGACGGCGACGTTCTCGCTCTTTCTCGAACCCGCAGGCTCGGGAAGAAGCTTGTTGCTGAAATTCCTCTCGGCTATAAACCTCTCTATGAGATGGACCGCTACCGGCTCGTCGTACCCCGTCCTGTTGCACGCCCCCTCGCAGGGATGATAGCATACTCGTCCTGTGACACCCGGAAGCGGGTTGTCCTCCAGGATCTTATGCCACGCCTCCTCGTACTTCTTTTCCCTCACTAGCTGGAAATAGAGAGGAATATTCTCGCCGGCCGGACAGCCGACTTCGCATGGGGAGGTCCTGTCCTGGTACACCGGCCTGACATGGCGCCAGCTTCCTGTCTGGAGTTTTCGGGTAGATTCCAGCGAGAATGCAAGCGGCGGCATCTGCTCGACGCTTGTGAATTTGTAGTCTGACATGACAGCCGCCCTTAGTTTACCGTTACAATTTCGTTCTCATCCGACCCGGGACGATGGATGTCGTAGATCGGTGCCGCCTCCACCTCTTCATACGCGTCGAGCGCAGCCGCGGCATTCTCTTCCTGCTTTATCGGTACTCCCTCCCGGATCGCCTCGAGAATCGCATCTATCCCGACGACGCCCGAGAATTTGGCGAACGCGCCGAGTATCGCCGTGTTGACGATAGGCATACTCCTGGTTCCGAGTCCATGTCTCGCGGCTATCGACGCGGCATCGACGATCGCAGGCGCGTACTCCTCGGGAAAATTAAAAACGGACGCGGGGGTCGATGCGTTTACGAGTATCGTCCCTCCCTTCTTCAGCCCTGAGAAGACGTTCGTGGACTTGATGAGTGTAGCGTCAAGGATTATGAGATGGTCGGGTTCGTATATCGCGGTACGGAGCCTTATTGGTTTGTCGTCGACCCTCGTGAACGCCAGGACAGGCGCCCCACGTCTCTCGACTCCGAATGAAGGGAACGATTGCGCGAACCTTCCCTCCTTGAAAATGGCAGATGCGAGAATCTTCGCGGCAATCACTCCCCCCTGGCCGCCTCTGCCGTGCATCCTGATTTCGATCATCCTTGTTCTCCTCCCGCATTTTGTGCAAAGGACAGATTTATCAGCCGATTCACCGTGAAGGTTCTCTTCGCCGGAGCGGCAGATTCGTTATGAACCGAATGATTCACGTTTAAGTGCGTCAAACAACGTGCCCGCAATTATAGCTCTTTTTGGCGAAAATAGAAACCCAGGGGAGAAATGTTCCACCAGTCACTGAGACAACTTGCCACAGTAATTTCCTGCCGGACCTGCCGTTACCGCGCGACCGCACCTTAATCAGATGGGGAAAAATTCCCGACCGGTTTCACTGCCCACCGTGAAATTTAAATCGCATTTCACGAAATTGATGACAGCCGAGTTAAGATCCGGAAATTTGTTTGCGTAAGGACCTGACAGCATCACACAAATGTTCATGAAAAAGGACACTGCGATTCCCAAATGACTTACCTTGTTGATACGCACGCCCACCTGAACCATGAAAAGTTTGCTGATCTCGACGAGATGATCGGGCGGGGCACGGCCGCCGGAGTTCAGTACATCGTCGTCCCCGGCTGGGACATAGAATCAAGCGCGAAGGCCGTCGAGCTTGCCGAAAAGCACCGGAATGTTTTCGCGGCCGTCGGGATTCACCCGCACGACGCCTCTAAAGCGGACGATGCAACGTTATCGAAGATCGCCGGGATGGCGGCGCATGAGAAGGTGGTCGCGATCGGGGAGATCGGACTCGACTATCATTACAACCTCTCCCCTCCCGACACTCAGAAGAAAGTATTTGAAGCTCAAATTGAAATCGCCAAGACCGTAAAGCTGCCCGTCTCGATCCACAATCGGGAGTCGGATTCCGATCTGATGGAAATACTCGCCAGGCAGGTAGAACGAGGATGGGTTCTTCCGAGACGGTTTGATTACCAGGTAAGACTGCAGCAAAGAGGCGTACTCCACAGCTTCAACTCGAACATGGAGATGGCACGGCGGGCAATAACGCTCGGATTTTATTTGGGGATAAGCGGGATGGTCACCTTCGGAAAATCGAACGAGTCCGAACTTCAACGGGTAGTCGCGAGCGTAGAACCCGAGCATTTTCTCGTTGAGACAGATGCGCCCTATCTCGCACCCGTACCTCACCGCGGAAAGAACAATGAGCCCGCCTTCGTCCCCCATATCGTATCAAAGGTCGCGGAGCTTCAGAGGCTGACGGTCGAGGACATCTCGAGGATAACTTCCTACAACGCCTACAAGCTGTTCGGCATCGGGGTCACTCCTGAGCCTAAGATCGCGTATCAAATAAGAAGCTCGCTTTATCTGAACCTTACGCTACGCTGCGACGCCGACTGTATTTTCTGCGACAGAAAGGGGGAAGCGATGGTGAAAGGACACAACCTGCACATATCGAAGGAGCCGTCGGC
>JAKAMG010000017.1 GCA_021812985.1 Bacteroidota bacterium | reverse complement strand
GCGTCCTGTTTCGCCTGGACAAGCCTCTGGACACAGAACGTGCACTTCTCCATGACACCGCGCGTGCGCACGGTGACTTCAGGGTTGCTTACCATTGGAGCCGGCTGTTCGAGGTAATACTCGTTTTCGAAAGTGTGCCTGTAATTGAAGAAGTTGAATCGGCGAACTTTGTAAGGGCAGTTGTTCGAGCAGTAACGCGTACCGATGCAGCGATTGTAGACCATCATATTCAGGCCGTCAGGGCTGTGCGTCGTCGCGGCCACAGGGCACACGTTCTCGCAAGGTGCGTCGTCACACTGCTGGCAAAGCATCGGCTGGAGGCTGATCTTCGGCTCGACCGGCGTACCCGAATAATACCTGTCGATCCTTATCCATTGCATCTCACGGCTGACTTTGACCTGATCCTTTCCTACGACGGGGATATTGTTCTCGACGTTACAGGAGATGACACAGGCGCTGCAGCCCGTGCACTTGTTGAGGTCTATGGACATCGCCCACTTTATCCCGTTGTACTCATAATTCTTGTATATCGTCGTTGGCGTGAAGTCTTCCCGTTCCTTCTTTACGAAGTCCGGGTGCCCTTCGTATTCAGAGACAGTACCCTCGTGTATGATGCCGCGGCTGAACTGCATGTCCTTGACCAGGGAATCGTCCAGCATATGGTGTTCCATGGTTGCCACAATTTCATACGTCTCGCCGGTCTTTGATACGGTGGCGGAAGGGAGTATCCACTGACCTAGTGCGCCGTTGACACTCTGGAGCACGTTGGCATTGAATCCGACGCCGGTTCCTATAGTCCCTCCATTGGTTCGGCCGTAACCAAGCTCCACAGCAACGACATCGTCAGCCATACCAGGCTGGACTACTATGGGCAGTCTAACGTTTGAGCTTCCGGCTCCAACCTCAACAACGTCGTTATAATCGACTTGAAGAGCCTTGGCCGTCGCCGGTGAAACAGCCGCATAGTTGTCCCAAACCACCTTCGTCACCGGGTGAGGGAGTTCCTGCAGCCATCCGTTGTTGGCGAATTCTCCGTCGCCGATGAAATAACTCTCGGAAAGTACGACAGCGTATCCATTGACCTTCGCCGGAATTTTAGCCGGGACGAACGCGCCTGACTTGAAAGCATCGGGAATCTCGGGCTTCTCATCTATGCTGACCACGCCATCGTGGAGACCGCTGTACCAGAATTCCTTGAAACCGACGGCAGCCTTTGACGAAGGATATACTTCCTTCTCCCATCGATTCATGAGGTAATCATGATACAATGTTTCCCCGTAGGTCGACGGATTTCCAGAGGTCCACGTCAAGAGCGCAGCCTCCTTCTGCCGGGTCATATAAAGCGGATAAATCACCGGCTGTTGCAGGCTGTAGAATCCGGTGCGCGTCTTGAAGTCGTTCCATGATTCTAGGTCATGATTAATTGGAAGGACCCACTGGCTCACCGCTGAGGTCTCGTTCTCAGATTGGCTGAGAGTCACGACAGCGGGTACATTCTTTAATGCTGCCTGGTAACCGTAGCCGACCGGAAGATGATAAACCGGATTTGAGTCATAGTGAATGACCACACCGACCTTCCCCGCTTTCATGTCAGAGGTCAGAGACATCAGATCGTCGGAGGTCGAATACGGTAAAAGCTGCTCTCTGACCTGGTCTTTCCTGTAGAGCGCCGTGCTTCCCAGCACTTCGTTCAGCAGATTTACGGCGACGTGAACATCCTCGGAGAGTCTATCTCCGGCATAGACTATCGACGCCGTCCTATACTTCGACATATACGTGACGACGCTCTCGATTGACTTCGAATCAATGCCGCTGACATTTGCAAACTTTGCTATCGAATACCCCTCGAGTGCGCCCGTAATGCTCTTGTCGAGAGCATATTTAGACATCTGGCGCTTCACCACAAATTCGTTAAGGAGCGACATGACAAGTTCGTACTGCAATTCCGGCCGCAGTCGTAACCTGAGATCGGCATTCATGCCAGTTACCGTCATCGCTGACTCGAAGACAACGAGGCGGCTGAAGCCCTTCAAATCCTTATTGTTGCGCGTCGAGACGTAAAGCCTTGTCTGCTCGATAGTATTCCCTTCATTGCCGAGGAAGTCCGCCTCCAATGAGATAATCATCTTTGCCTTGTCCCAACTGATAAGCGGGAAGCGGCCGCTGCCGTAGGACTTCTGCCAGGCCGAATCTCTGTTCGCATCGGTGAAGAGCTCGTAAGAATACAACTTGACGGTATCGTATTTCGCCTTGAGGTCATCAAGTGCCTTCTTCCCCGTCGGGGAAGTCAGAGTCTTTGCGATAACTGCGATTTGTTTCCCGGATGAAGCCGCCGACGAGAGGGCGCTTATTATTGCCTTGTCGGCCTCCAGCCACGACGCTTTAGCGAAGCCTCCACTACTTGCCTTCATCGGTTCCCTGAGCCTCTCAGGATCATAAAGGTTCAGTATCGAGGCCTGACCCCTGGCACACACCTTGCCTTTATTGACGGGATGTTCGTCGTTGCCGTTGATCTTTATCGGCCTTCCTTCTCGCGTCTTGACAAGTATCCCGCAGGCCTGCTCGCAACCGCTGCATGTCGAGGCGTAAAAATTCGGGATGCCTGGGATTACCCCTACAGGCTCCTTGTTATACGGAGTCACCTCGCCCTTGCTCTCGTAGGCCGAGCATCCCGCCGCGGCGAACGATGCCGACGCAGTCAGGAGCGCGAGGAATTTTCGCCTCGACATGTCGGTCAAGTTTGATAGCTTGAAGTCATCGACGACACCTTCCATGAACTCGTGGGCCTTCGCTTCGAGTGTCGAGGGATCGTTGTAAAACTGCTTCAGACTTTTCCAGTAATGCTGACCCTTGGTTTCGGAAGGGTCGACGACCGGCAGTTCCTTCAATAGGTTGTGTTCTTTTTGGGAATCAGACATTTCTGCTTGCCTTCCTGTTCCTTTTCACCGCCATCTCGTTGATGGCCACATTCTTGTTTGCCTTCCCGGGCCTCTTACGGGTAAACAGTCCACCAGTGAGCCGCTTGAATGGCAGCACGTTGAAAGCGACCGCGCCAATGACACCCATGCTCAACCAGCCCAGCATCCTCCTTCGCTGAGATCCCAGCGCGTCCTCAGAAACCGCAGTCTCCGTTTTTCGGATATCGGGCATTCCGCCCTCGTTTTCATTCTTCATTCTGTCACCATTCATGTATTCCATGATGAATTACCTGTGGCACGCGACGCAGTAGGTCGGCCCCGGTTTGATATTTGGAATGTAGGAGAGTCGTTTCGGCGCGTTCTTATGACAGTCGAGGCACGCAGACATCGTAAAGGACGACACCTGCTTGACGACGTTCATGTCCTGCACATTACCGTGACAACTCTGACATTTGATCCCGGCATTAACGTGGAAGCTATGACTGAAATAGACATAGTCCGGGAGCCTGTGCACCCTCTTCCACGGTATGGGTTTCCCCTCATCGTAATATTTGGTCAGTTTGATGATGTAAGGGGAGGTTTTCTTCGCGATGGTGTGACAATTCATGCAGGTGCTCGCGGCGGGAATAACCGCGTATCTCGATCGGTAGACGCCTATATGACAATAGGCGCAATCTATCTTCATCAGGCCGGCATGAAGCTTATGAGAAAATGGAATCGGCTGGGTCGGCGCGTATCCTATCCCTTCGCGCGCAGGCCTGGACACGAAATAGGTAACGGTCAGGGATGCAAGCGCGACGAAGATGAGTATAGGAACGCGAACCCTCAGCGTGTATTCAAGAAGGGTTCTGTTCATCTGGATTCACTCACCAAAAGTGTGTTTGAGTATCCGTTGCGGAAAAATGCTTCGTTCGCTGAAATGGGAATGCACGAATTGACGTGGTGGTACAGAACTACCAAGATCGCTCCAGTAAATTGAGTAATTCTATAAATTAAAGTGCGCGTCGAACCGGCGGATACAAGACATTCCTCCCCGCCAATGTCGGCGTTTCAACTAAATATCGTTATGTGTTTATTAAAGGTAATAAAGTGATGCTTCGGTACTGCTCGACCAAAATTCTCTCGTAAGAACCGCAAAAAATATATCATCGCCATTCCTACTTTACAATACCAAATCAGCTAAAAAGTTCCCCGAATTCCCCAAACAGCAGAAAAAAATTAGGCGAGCTTAACAATCACCTGGTCTTTTTCAACAATGTCCCCCTTCTGCACTAGGACCTCGCTAACCGTCACGTCGGAAGGAGTCCTTATCTCGTTTTCCATTTTCATGGCCTCAAGGATAAGGAGAGTGCCGCCGCGTTTTAAAGAATCCCCATTCTTCACATTTATACTTACAACCAGACCGGGCATAGGTGCCTTAATCTCGGAGTGCCGATGCCGGGCAGATTCCCCCGTATCCAGACTTCGCAGCAGTAGCTCGCGGTCTGAAAGGACCTCGACTGTCACGGACGTGTTTAGCCCCGACAAATCAATCGAGCTGCCGCTATCACTGTAGAATATTTCTCTGACCGAATTTCCGGTCTTCACGACGAGTCTTCCGGGCGCTTGCCGAATCACATGAAAGTCCAGACCCGCCCCATTGCAGCTGATGTGACTTCCCTCGATTGTGAAGCTGATCAATTTCCCGTCAACGATAATGGCAGGCATCACTCCTCGAATCTTTTATTCAACCACCGTGAACCGGCTTCTATCCTCGGCGCACCGTTCGCCCCGCGGCTCTTCTTCCCTTCCAGACTGAAAGCGGCGAGAATGAGCACCTTCTTCAAGTCGTCCTCGCCCATCCCTTCCGAAACGCTCCCTCCATTCTTCCAGTACTCTTCAACGAAATGCGTGGAGTACTTTCCTGAGGCGAACGCCTCACTTCTCAGGACAAACGCGCAAAACGGGATGGTAGTCCTGACCCCCACTATGATGTATTCGCTCAGTGCTCTCAACATTTTCGCTATCGCGTTCTCACGCGTGGTGTCCCAAACGCTGAGCTTCGCTATCATGGGATCGTAATAAACCGATATCTCGCTCCCCTCTTCGACGCCTGAGTCGACGCGCACGCCGTTTCCAACAGGTTCCCTCAGCACCTTTAACAACCCTGTGTCGGGAAGGAAATTGTTTCCTACATCTTCAGCATAAATCCTGCACTCGATCGCGTGTCCCCGCCTGAGGATATCCCTCTGGACAAAAGTGAGTTTCTCTCCTTCGGCTATCCTGATCTGCTCCCTAACCAGATCCAACCCCGTTGTCAGCTCAGTGATTGGATGCTCGACTTGAAGCCTCGTGTTCATCTCGAGAAAATAATAACTGCCGTCAGCCCCAAGTATGAATTCCACTGTGCCGGCATTAACGTATCCGCAGGCCTTCGCGGCGTTAACCGCGGCTTTCCCCATCTCCTCACGCAAAGCGGGAGTGAGCGCCGCTGAGGGGGTTTCCTCTATCACTTTTTGGTGACGCCGCTGAATCGAGCACTCGCGTTCGAACAGATGCACAGCGTTGCCGAAATGATCGGCGAGGATCTGGAACTCTATATGCCTCGGACCAAGTACATACTTTTCGATGAAGACCCTTCCGTCCCCAAATGCTGACTTGGCCTCGGACTGTGCCCCGGCCAGGCTCGGCCCGAGCTCCGCTTCGTCCCGAACAAGCCTCATCCCTTTTCCGCCTCCGCCGGCCGCCGCCTTCACGAGAACCGGATATCCCACCTCGCGGGCGATACGAAGCGCTTCCTGAACATCCTCCACGGGCTCATTCGTCCCGGGCACTATAGGTACACCCGATGCACCTACGATTTTTCTCGCTTCGGTTTTGTCCCCCATAGTTCTGATCGCGGTATGACCAGGTCCTATGAAAACGATACCCGCTCTCTCCGCTTCGTAAGCGAAGTCTGGATTCTCCGAAAGAAAGCCGTAACCTGGATGAATGGCATCGGCCCCCGATTTCTTCGCAACTGAGATAACCTTTTGTATGTCGAGATACGTTTCGCGCGCCTCGTTCCCCTCAAGAGCATAGGCCTCGTCCGCGTACCGCACAAAGGGCATCGATATGTCAGCGGCCGAATAAACAGCTACACTCTTTATCCCCATCTCCCTAAGAGTGCGCATGATCCTCAGGGCGATTTCTCCACGATTTGCTACGAGGACTTTGTTAATTTTTTTATTCATAGCGGTCGAGATTCTCCAAAATATGGAACGCGATCGGCCTTTTTAAGCCGACATCAGTCAGTTCTTAGTTCAACGATGCTCACTCCTTGCCCCCCCTCGGTCATCTCTCCGGAACGGAAAGCGACCACAAAAGGATGAGACTTGAGGAGTTCTGAAACCGCTCTTCGGAGCGCGCCAGTCCCTGTACCGTGTACGATCTCCACCTGTTTCAGGCCGCTGAGGTACGCTTCGTCGAGAAACTTCTCCACTGTCGCCTGAATTTCATACGGCCTCATACCTCTAATATCAACCTTGGTGGATATCCCCGCCCTGACTTCCACACTTGAGGCCGCCTTCCTGACAGCGGCACGGGAGACATGCTGCACCTCGCTCTCGTGAACGCGCATCTTCAAACCATTCACCTCAAGAAGGAGCTCTCCTTTCTCGTTCGCCTTCTCCGCCACCTCGCCCGTGAGAAGGGTTCCCTTCAAAAGGACGCTGTCTCCGATTTCAAAATCCCTGACACTCTGCGTGCCATCCGTCTCTGTCAGATCGGACACCTTTTTCCTTATAGACTCCACCTCACTTCGAGCGTCCTTTATTGCCTCCTTCGATGCCTTTGATTCACGAATCTCGCGCACAAGGTTTTCAATTCTCCTGTTGAGATCGGCGACGAGCAGCTGGGATTCCTCGAGAGCCTTCTTCTTTATATCAGCAGCTTCCTTTCGTGCGGAGTGTACCTTTCTTTCGTATTCCTGTCGCATGGTCTCGGCGAGCTCCTGCTCCCTCTTTATTTCGGAGACCCTGTCACGCAGGTCGTTCTCGAGCTGCTCCACTCTCAACAGAAGCTTCTCAAGCCGGTCCCGCCCCTCCCCGACATACTTTCGCGCCCTGTCGACAATCTCCCGCTCGATACCGGTCCTCTGGGCAATCTCGAACGCGTAACTGGAACCCGGCCGGCCTAGTACCAGCTTGTACGTCGGTGTGAGAGTGGCCTGGTCGAATTCCATTGCTGCGTTCAACATTCCATCTGCGTCGCTTGCGAACACTTTCAGGCCGGAGTTGTGGGTGGTAACAAAAGTCATCGCGCCGGCATCGCGCAGATCCTCAAGCATTGCCGAAGCCAGCGCCGCCCCTTCCGCCGGTTCCGTTTCTTCGCCGAATTCATCCACGAGAACCAGACTTCCGCTGTCCGCCTTCGCGATGATCTGCACGAAGTGTTTGATGCGGGACGTGAATGTGCTCAGATCGTTTTCGATCGACTGCTCGTCGCCGATTTCCGTGAATATGTTCCCGTACATGGGGAGCTCTGTGCCGGGATCTGCCGTCAGTGGAATTCCCGCCAAATTGCACAGGACGAAAAGGCCGACTGTCTTCAAAGTGACAGACTTGCCGCCGGAGTTCGGACCGCTTATCACAACGACGCGAGTCGAATCGTCTAGGAACATATCGATCGGTTTTACTTTGTCCGTTCCAATCTTAATGGCCAGAAGGGGGTGACGGGCTCTGACCAGCCTCGGAACGGCGACATCGCCGACATGCGGAACAATCGCGCCGAGCCTCATCATGTATACTGCCCTGGCATAAAGGCTGTCGAGGTGAGACAAGACTTCCACATCCTGCACCAGTTTAGGCACCGCTTCCCTGACCCTCGCGGTCAGGTCGTGCAGTATCCTCTCAATCTCGCGCTGCTCTTCAAACTGGAGGGATATGACTTCATTGTTGAGGTCCACTGCGGCCGAAGGCTCTATGAAGACGGTCTGTCCAGTCGCACTTGCACCGTGAATCAGACCGGGAAGCTGCCTCTTGAACTCGGCCTTGATCGGTAGAACCAGGCGCCCATCCCTTTGCGTAAATATATCGTCTTCAGAATACTCCATGTCCGAAAACGACTTCGCGATAGACATGACCTTCTTGCGAAGGTTCCCTCTTGTCCTGTCGAGCCCGGACCTTATGGCCTGAAGTTCCTTGCTCGCGCCGTCCCGGATATTCCCCTCTTCGTCAATTGCTCTGTTGATATTGAACTCGAGTATGGAATCCGGATATAGTTGAAACCCTATATCAGAAAGCTCCGGGAGCTCGGACTTGTGCTTGAGGAGCGATTTTCGCGCCGCTTCCACGACGTGCAGCAACACGGCCAGAGAGTGAAGCTCTTTGCCCTGCAGAAGACTCCCCTCTTTGGAGGCATGCGCCAGAGACGCGCGGAGGTCCTTTGCTCCGACAAGATCCGGAAAGATATTCCTTACAGCGAGCGAATGCGCCTGGTCGACAAGACGAAATTCGATCTCGAGAAGGGACTTCCCATTCAGAAACTTTATTTCATCGAAGTACTTCTCTCCAAGCTCTGTCTGACACAGAGACTTCAAATACGAAATCAGTCTCGGAAATTCCAGCTTTTCGAGTGAGCGGAGAAGCTCAGGATCGAGCTCACTCATATCGAGGGCCTCCTCCTCGGCAGAATGCGGATGCGCCCTTAGGCGAAATTTTGCCCGTGATAATTAAAATGACCGGCGTCGAACCAGTTAGCGCGACGTGTCGGGGGCTGCTACATATCCGGAATATCACTTCGACTTTGACGCGGGTTGCTTCGGAGACAGGAGAAAGAATTTATTGAGAAACTTCTCAGTGGTCTGCCCGGCGACGAAAATCCTGTAAAGGGACGGGGCGAATCCTTTCACCGGTTCATACATGAACGACTTTTCCAAGGCCGGTCCCTGGGCAGGTATATCGAATATCGCCAGGAAGAGAAGGAGTAGGCTTAATAGGAGGCCTCCTTCAAGAAGGCCGAACAGTGCGCCGCCGAGCCTGTCCCAAATCTGAAGTACGGCTACCTTCTTAAGAGCCTTCGAAAGAAGACTCGCGACCACAAAAAGGGTGATGAAGATCGCCGCAATGCCTATCATTCCGCAGAAAGTCTCTCCGAAACCCGTGTAATGCATTATCAGCTGTGCAAGCTCTCTTCCATATCTTGCCGAGACCAGGATTCCGAGAACAAGCGCGGCAAGCGAGAGGATCTTCGCCATTAGTCCTTTTGTAAATCCATTGACCATGAAAGCCGCCAGCGCGACCATCAATATTATATCGAAGCCGCTCATCCGAGCCTTGCCTTCACCACATCCTGAACCAGCTTGCCGTCAGCCTTCCCTTTCAACTCCTTCATGGCAGCTCCCATTAGCTTCCCGAAGTCCTTCTGCCCCTGTACACCAAGCTTGGCTGCGAGATCATTCACGAGCTTCGTTATCTCATCGACAGTCATCTGTTTTGGAAGATACTCCTGAATTATTTCAAGTTCGCTCCGTTCCTTGTCCGCAAGCTCCTTCCTGCCGGCCTTGTCAAATTCTTCGATCGACTCCTTCCTCATCTTGGCGGAACTCAGTAGGACCTGCATCTCGTCCTCGTCGGTCATCCCCTCAGGTGTCACTCTCTTCTCAACCTCCTTTTCGAGAAGCTTAGCCTTTATCATTCTCAGCGTCTCGAGGCGGAGAGTCTCCTTCTTTAGCATGGCCTGCTTGATATCTTCGTTGATCTTCTCTCTAAGATTCATTTTATCTTCCAGGAAATTTAAGGATTGTGTCATTCAGTGAATTCTCCGAGCCGCAGAGAAACAGGGCCGCGTCCACAAGCTCTCCCGGCTTCACCCATTTCCCAAAATCGGCGGCCGGCATCGCTTTTCTATTGCTCTCGGTGTCTATCGTTGAAGGAGCGAGCGCGTTAACTGAAATTCCGGAACTCTTGTACTCCTCAGCTGCGGCTCGCGTCAAAGCGAGGAGCGCGGCCTTCGAAGCGGTGTAAACAGAATTGCCTCCCCCCGACGTAAAGACCTGAGTCGATATGAAATTCACCACCCTCCCGAACTTCTGTTCGGCCATAACGGGGAGAACTGCAGCCATAATATTAAAGGTGGGGACCAAATCGATTGACAACATCTTTTGCAGGTCAGCGTTTGTATGCTCATGAAGCCGCTTCCCTCCGAGCCAGCCGCCGAGGGAATTCAGGAGAAAATCAACGCCGCCGAAACGGTCAGTCGTCGCCGAAACAGATTGCTTCGCCTGCTCCGGGTCGACGAGATCCGCCTGAAGCGGGAGGAAGGAATCCGGAAAGTCGGCAAACCATTCTGTCAGGAGCGCGCCTCTCGCGGGATTTCGGTAGATGAAAGCAACGTTCGCCCCAGCTTCAAGGAATCCCCGTGCCAACTCCTTCCCAACCGACCCTCCTGTTACTATAGCGACTTTCGCCGAGACGTTTACCATGTGAAAAATTTATTCGCACAGCGTCTAAAAAGCAATTTAAGGAGGTTCAAACGCAGTCCCCCGACAAAAAAAAACAAAGAGCCCCTTTATCCAAACGGTTGTTATTCAGTTGCCGTTTAGTAAATTACGGGCACTAAACAACATTCGATTAGTATTCAGTAGTACAAGTGAGTAGTAAAATTCCATCAAATCGCAGCGTCTACGTTTGGCAAACGAAAAACACTCCGGCCAAACGGAGAGCCGCTCGTACGGGCGCAATGTCGTCCGCAAATCCGTTAACACAAATTGGAAGGACAACGCATGAACACAATTCGTGCTTTTCTATCGTTGCTTCTGGTGGTTCCTTTCCTGATGGTTCCTATGCTGGCGTCTAAATCGAAGGCACAGGAAAAATCAGTCGAAGCGGTGATACCACCGCTCGATCCGGCAAACATCGACACGTCGGTGAAGCCGTGCCAGAATTTCTATCTCTACGCAGATGGCAACTGGCTAAAGAACAACCCGATACCAGCCGCTTACAGCCGTTGGGGGAGCTTCTCAGAACTTTACGACCGTAACCTCACCATACTACACGAAATAGCAGAGAACGCGGCGGCGAAGAAGAATCTCCGAAAAGGAAGCGACGAACAGCTTGTGGGTGATTTCTACTTCAGCGGCATGGACACAGTATCTGCCGATAAGGAAGGGATAAAGCCACTTGAGCCGTACCTCAAAAAGATAGACGGCATCAAGAACCTGAAGCAGCTCCAGAGCGTAGTTGCTATGCTCCAAAGCAATGGAGTGAACGCGCTGTTCTATTTCACGTCGGAACAGGACCTAAAGAACAGCAACATGATGATCGCCAGCCTGCATCAGTCGGGACTAAGTCTCCCGGATCGGGACTATTATACGAAGACCGATAAGCAGTCGAAGGAGATACTTCAGGAATACAACGCCTATACAACAAAGATGTTTACGCTGTTAGGGGATAACGAGAAGACTGCATCTGCCGAAGCCAAGACGGTTATGAACATCGAGAAGAGACTCGCCGAAGCCTCGATGACCCGGGTCGAACGACGGGATCCCAAGGCGACGTATAACATGATGACTCTCACGCAGACAAACGCGCTAACCCCTGACTTCTCTTGGAATTCATATCTGAGAGATCTCAAGGTTTCCGGGGTCAGGAAAATCAACGTGGCGCAGCCCAAGTTCATCAAGGAAGTCGGCGTAATGCTTAAGGAAATTCCCCTGAGCGACTGGAAGGTCTACCTCCGCTGGCATTTGGTAAATGGGATGGCTCCATACCTCAGCCAGAATTTCGTGGACGAAAGCTTCCATTTCTACGGCACGGTACTGACCGGCGCGAAGGAGTTGCAACCGCGCTGGAAGCGAGTCCTCGAGAGAATAGACCGCTCCGTTGGCTTCGCTCTCGGAAAGCTTTACGTGGCAAAGCACTTCTCACCAAAGGCGAAGGCGAGAGCCGAAGAGATGGTACACAACCTCGAGGCCGCATTTGCCGAGAGAATAAAGAACCTTGATTGGATGAGCGAAACGACGAAAAAGCAGGCGCTGATTAAACTCAAGGCAATCGTCAACAAAATTGGATATCCAGACAAATGGAAGAGCTACAGGGGGCTGGTGATAAACCGCGGCCCGTACGCCCTGAATGTGATGAGAGCCGAGGCGTTCGAGTTCAAGTTCGAGCTCAGCAAAATCGGGAAGCCGGTGGACCGCACAGAGTGGGGAATGACTCCGCCAACGGTCAATGCGTATTACGATCCGTCAATGAACGAGATAGTCTTCCCTGCCGGCATACTTCAACCGCCGTTCTTCAATCCCAACGCCGATGATGCCGTGAACTACGGCGGAATGGGCGCCGTCATAGGTCACGAGATGACTCACGGATTCGACGACCAGGGAAGCCAGTTCGACGCGAAAGGCAATCTGAAGGACTGGTGGACAAAAGAGGACGCCGCGAACTTCAAGAAGAAGGCTGATGTTCTCGTGAAACAGTTTGACTCGTACACGGTGCTCGATTCGCTTCACGTCAATGGCAAGCTGACCGAGGGAGAGAACATTGCGGACCTGGGCGGCGTATCCATCTCGTTCCAGGCATTTGAGAATACGCTGAAAGGTAAACCCCGTCCGGCAAAGATCGACGGTTTCACACCGGAACAGCGTTTCTTCCTAGCGTGGGCGCAGATGTGGCGCGAGAACGACAGGCCACAGGCACTTAGACAGCGCCTGATCGTCGACCCGCACTCGCCAAACGAGTTCAGGTGCAACGGCCCGTTGTCAAACTTCCCGCCGTTCTATGAGGCTTTCGGATGCAAACCGGGAGACCCAATGTATAGATCTGCAGATACAAGGGCTAAAATCTGGTAGGACGTTTCGGATTGTGACCGCCATCTTTCGCGTTGGCGGTCGCAAACCGATTTAAACTTTACGCTCTTACTACTTAGTTACTTCCCCAACCACAAAACTCTCCTCTCCCCTCCTCTTCAAGGCAGCAATCAATCGATCAACTTCCTTTGGTGGTACAACCAGGACCAGACCGACTCCCATGTTCAAAGCTCGTCTTGCGTCCTCGTCCGGCACCCGGCCTATAGACTGTATCATCCTGAAAAGAGGCGGCACTTCCCAGTTACCCCAGAAAACTCTGAATGCGTGGGGCTTGCGGATGACGCGGACGGTGTTCCCAACGATTCCGCCACCGGTTATGTGCGACATACCGTGAATTGAGAATTTTCCGGTGACATATCCTATCAGACTGAGATAGCTTCTGTGTGTCTTGAGCAGAGCCTCTCCGACAGTCTCACCCAGATCGCTGACGTAACTATCAAGCTTGTATTTGGAGAGCAGACTCTTACGTGCCAACGAGTAACCATTAGTGTGAAGTCCAGTTGAAGGTATGCCTACAAGCACATCCCCTTTCCGCACCTTCTTCCCGTCGATGACTCTCGATTTGTCGACGACGCCAACGATAGTCCCTGCAAGGTCGTAGTCGTTTTCGGAATAGACCCCCGGCATCTCGGCAGTCTCCCCACCAATCAGCGCTAGGCCGTTTTCCCGGCATGCCAGGGAGAGCCCTTTGACAACTTCGGCAGCGACATCCGCTCGAAGCTTCCCGCATGCGAAGTAATCGAGGAAGAAGAGGGGCCTTGCACCGCCGACGCCGATGTCGTTCACGCAGTGGTTCACCAAGTCTCGTCCGATCGTGTCGTGCTTATCCATGTCGATGGCGATCTTCACCTTGGTTCCAACGCCGTCTACGCTGGAGACGAGGACGGGCTTTCTGTAACCGGGAAACTTTGCGTCATAAAATCCTCCGAAAAAACCTATCTCGGACATGACATTCTTGTTGAAAGTGCTCTTCGCCAGAGGCTTTATCTTCTGTACCAGTTTATCGGCTTCGTCTATATCCACGCCGCTTTTCTTGTAGGTGATCATCTACTGAACTCCGGTTAAACTAACTGAGCGAGATAAGGCCGTCCGATGCCACAAACTTCATCGCGTCGACCACATTTTTCATACTGACATCATCCCTAATAACAACCCTTCCGATCCCCGTCGGGAGGACAAACCTTACCTTACCCGCTTTCACCTTCTTGTCATACTTGAGCCTTCCAAGCGCGTCATCGAGCGGGACCTTCTCGTTCGCCTGCCGGGCGATCTGCCTGACCATTTTGAGTATCCGCTCGAAGCTCGAAGGACGGAGGAGCTTCATATGCATCGCGATATGTGCCTCTGCGACAAGGCCAATCAGAACGGCTTCGCCGTGCTTAAACTTTGTGTAATTGGTTGCCGCCTCCACCGCGTGTCCAATCGTGTGCCCCAGGTTGAGGTGAGCCCTTACGCCAGCCTCCCTAGTGTCCTTCTCCACGTAACGCTTCTTCGTTTCCACGGACATCCTGACTATTCGCTCCAGCGTCTTCTTGTCCTTATTCAGCAACCTTGTATGGTTCTTCTCAAGAAAATCGAAAAATACTTCCCCTCGGAGGACGGCGTATTTCACAATCTCACCCATCCCGCAGATGAGCTCCTGTTTCGGGAGCGTCTCGAGGAATCTCGTGTCCATGATGATGGCGTTGGGCTGATGGAACGCGCCGATCATGTTCTTTCCAACCTTATGATTTACCCCCACCTTTCCGCCGACGGAGCTGTCCACCATAGCGAGGAGGGTCGTCGGGACGTGACAATAGCCGATGCCTCGCTGGAGAACCGACGCGACAAACCCCGCGAGATCACCCGTGATTCCGCCGCCGATTGCAAAAAGGACGGAGTCTCGTCCGATGTTCTTTTCAAGAAAGAAGCTGAGGAGTTCCTCAGCCTTCTCCATGCTTTTGTTCTCCTCCGTGGCATCAAGAACCGCTGTCACTGCTCCGTCCGCGGAGCCGATGTCTTCGAAAAGATTCTTATAGAGCGCTGCCACATTCTTGTCAACGACGACCGCGGCTTTCGGCGCGAGACGAAGTTGATTCTTCAGCGGTGAATCCGAATCGCCAATAAATACAGGTATTCTTGCCGCACCAACCCTGTAACTCAAAGGTTTCATGCAATTCTTCCCTTCAGTCGGGAGGCAATTTCCTCCACGCAATCTAAGACGCCCGCCCCCGCGGTATGGATGGTAATGTGCGCAATCTGATAATGTGCTTCCCTCTCACTCATGAGCGATGCCACACGAGCGGCAAGTTGCTGGTCATCCAGAGGGTGTCCCTCCGGCGACAGCAGCATGGGACGGTCTTTTTTCCTCTTAACACGCTCGAAAATGTCTCTCGGACTTGCCTTCAGGTATACAAGCATCCCTTTTGCCAAAACGAGCCCTTTGCTTTCTTGGTCCATCAGAGTCCCGCCTCCGAGCGCGACAATCAATTTGCGGTCATCACGGGTCAGCCTTTCAAGCGCCCTTTTTTCAACTCCGCGAAAATAAGCCTCACCATTTCTCTTAAAAATCTCGGGTATCGACATCCCCTCCGACGCCTCAATAACATCATCTATGTCAACGAATTCGTAACCGAGCCTGCGAGCAAGCGCTGGGCCGATTGTGCTCTTGCCGCTTGCCATAAAACCGGCAAGGAAGACCAGCCTTTTCAAATCAGTCATAGTCGTTCGCAGATTGAAAATATAACTGTCTGACCCTGACTTGCAAAACAGCCTTAGGCGTGGCTTGCACCACTTCGAACTCAAGATTTCCGACGCGGGTCTTGTTTCCAACTCGCGGTACGGATCCGCGAGTCGTCGAAAGGAGCAATGAGACTGTGTCACCCGGCTCATATTCAAATCCAAAGGCGCCCAGGTAACCAGCAAGCTCCCCGAGCCGAGTGCTCCCTTTGGCAATAATCGAACCGTCCTGAAGCCGCAGAAGGCGCGCCCCTTCGCGCGGGAGTTCCGCACTCGAACCGAATATTTCACGCACCACATCGGAAAGCGTGACAAGACCGGAGATCCCGCCAAACTCGTCCACAACTATCGCGATGTGCACCTTGTTTGCCCTGTATGTCTCCAGAAGCTTCTCAAGAGACTGAGTCTCCGGAACGAAGACGGGAGAACGCATAATCTGACCGACGGCGAATTGTTTCCTTGACGTCTTCTTCTTCAAGAGCGGGAGGACATCTCTCGCGTATAACATCCCCACGATGTTGTCTGGGGACTCCGAGTATACCGGGAGTCTCGAGTGCTCACTCTTTCGAAACGCGCCAACGACATCATCGAAACCTGCATCCCTGGAGAGCGAGACGATTTCTTCGCGTGTAGTCATCGTGTCGCGCACATTCCTCTCACCAAGGAACGATATCTTTCTCAAAAGCTCGGCCTCATTCTCGTCGATGACCCCTGTTCGCCCGGCAATCTTAGAGAGCGTCTTCAATCCCTCGTTGTCTATGCTGAGCGGGTTCCGCTTCCTGCGGGATGTTATGCGTGACAGAAACCTGTTAAGCGGATAAACAACGGGACTTTCAACGACAAGTAGCAAAAGAACAACCGGAAAGCTTATGTCGAGAAGGAGCCTTGGATTTCCGAGGGCAACAATTTTCGGGACAGCATCAGCGAAGAAAATCAGCAGGCCTGAAATAATGATGACTTCCGCGGTCACTGCGATCGTGTTGCTTATCTTCAGTTTCTCAGCCAGGTCCAACGCCGCTGAAGCGCCGATCAGAGAAAAAAGGAAGACTGCTACGGCGTTGGAAACCAGTATCGTCGACAGGAGGACCTGTGGCGATTTGAAGAAGTATTCCTTGAGCCTTCCCTTGACATGCTCCCCGGAGCTTGTGAGTGTGTATAGGGCCACTTCAGCCGCGGACAGAATGAACGCGATAGCAAGCAGAGCCGCCAGGATGAGGAATTTTGTAACCACGCCGTTCATAAGTTTGTTGAAAAAGCGGGAATTTCCAAGAATGATGAGGCTCCTGCGGCAGCGCCGCATTCATGGAGCAAGTCGCTCAATCTTCCACTCCCCTCCGGGCAGCAACGCGTATAATATGCGATCGTGCATCCGGCTTGGCCTACCCTGCCAGAACTCAAAACTCTCAGGAGACAATCTGAAGCCCCCCCAGTTCTCAGGACGTGGAACATCTCGCCCGGCGAACTCCCTCTCGAATTTTCTAAACCTTTCTTCGAGCTCTGAGCGACTCCTCAGAAAGCCGCTCTGGTTCGAGGCCCAGGCGGAAATCTGACTCGCCCGAGGTCTTGACGCGAAATATTCGTCCGAGGCACGATCTTCGCGCCTGGAGACATTTCCCTCCACTCTGACTTGCCTGTCTAGTTCGTGCCACGGGAAGACTAAGGCGGCACGCGGGTTGGCCTCAAGCTCGAGAGACTTACGGCTACCGTAGTTCGTGTAGAAAGTTAAACCGTCGCCATCGATACCTCTTAGCAGGACAACCCTCGCGGATGGCCTCCCATCTGCCGAAGCCGTAGCCAGTACCATGGCATGAGGATCAGATATTTCCGCATTGACTGCCTCATCGAACCAGGTTAGGAATTGCTTGAATGGGTCAGGGCTTACATTAGACTCCGCCAACTCCTCGCCCGAGTAGTCTCTTCTCAATCTTTCAATATTTCTATTCGCTCCACTCATCCGATACCTGGATTATATCTAGATAACTTGATCGCATTGTTTCCATCATTTGGCAGACATGAAATCATCGAACTTATAGCCAACCTTCTCAGCCAGCTCTTCGATTTCAAGCCCTTCTTTCAACAACTTCCGGTGATAATCCTCAGACTTGCCGGACGAGGTTTCCTCCTCGCCCTTTACGTGATTGATCGCAAGCACCATTACAAGGTACCTGACAAATTCGGTGAATCGTTCCTTGCTGAACCACTTGGTGCCACCGTGATAGTGCACATCGATGATGGATTGCGCGGATTCCCGTTCAAGTAGAAGTTGAACCGTCTTCAACGAAGGCCTACTAACGATTAGGATTTCGGCTGCATCCGCAAGTCCGCCGGCGATGGAAGCATCGTCGTCGGCCTTCGTGGAATCCACTCCAAGCTCAGCGAAACAGTTTCGGATCTGGACGCTCAGGCGAAGCTCACTAACAACACTCCCACATTCGACTCCAAGGCTTTTCAAACTCTCCCTAACATCCGTCAGAAAGAGCCATAGAAAAAGGACACGCCACCCCTCAAGTGATGGAGTCAATCCTCCCTTATGATTGAGAGTTAAATACCTCTTCCACGCCCCATTTCCACCCATTGTGGGGAGCGCGAGCAGATTCCTATACCTGACGACGTCCAACGCCTCTTCCACTCGAGTGCCCATTGGGCGATGATGGTACGCCGCCAGTGCATTAAAGAGCTTGGAAGTCTTTTCACCGAGTGCGGAGACTCTCCCTTCAGCAGGCTTTGCCGCCTCCGTGCTCTCCAGCAGGTACTTTAAGCTTCCCAAATTGATCGCTTCATAGAACGCTGAGTGCACTCCTTTCAGGCGCAGGTCGAGAATCGCCTCCTCTATCGAAGGGACACCTTGTCCACTCAACTCCGTGCTAAGTTCTTCGTACGGCTTTTCGGCTGACGAAAGAACAGCTCTAAAATTTACAAAGACATTATACTTATAAGCCCCAAGCTCAACGTGAAAGCCATCTTTCCTCATTAGACTTATAGGCCTGATATACTCGAGACCGGAAGTCAGGTCCTTGAAGACGCAGAACGAATTCTTTCCGCCGGAAAGGCCGAGTCCATCCGCCAACGACTTCCTGACCAGTCGCCCCTCCTCATCACGGTAAGGTACAGATTCCTTAATAAACCCCGATGCGTGAGAATACCGGTTATTATAAACAACAAGTGTGGCATCGTTGCCTACCCTGTTACTGTACGCGAACACATCCTCGTTCACAAAATCGCCCGAACGGAAATCCAAGAGTAGAAAATTATCTACCTCACTGAACAAGTGTCGCATTTTCAGCAGAGGGAAAATCTCCCGGCTATGACGCTCCGCTAACCACTCGTCAGGCTTCTCGTCCCTGTAGGCCCGGCTATATTCCATCCCATACTTCTCTGTGTACCCCTCAATCTGTCCGTGCCCGAACATCGGCAGACCTGGCATGGTACACATAAGCACGCATACGCCAAAGTACTTGTCGTCTTTGCCGAACTGCGCGATAGCAGTCTCCTCGTCCGGATTATTGAGAAAATTGACAAAGCGCTTGAGTATTTGAGGGTTGTACTCGAGTATGTTCTTTATAACCTGGCGGTAGTTTGCGTTCTCTTCCCTCTTCAACATGTTCATGAAAGCGCTGTTATAAACCCTATGCATTCCCAATGTTCGCACGAAATATCCTTCCATGAGCCAGAATGCCTCCGCCAGGAGAAGCGTGTCGGGCGCTTCCCTCTGGATGCGATCGACGACTTCCCTCCAGAACTCCACAGGTATAGCCGCGTCGAACTGCTCTTTAGTCATCGAGAAGTTGGATCTAGAAGGGATTGCGCCTCCCGTGCCAGGTTCAGGAAACCAAAGTCGCTGATAATGCTTCTTAGCCAACACCATCGCAGCATCAAACCTTATGATCGGGAACTTCTTCGCAACGTGGAGAATAGTCTGGATGACCGCCTCCCTGACATCCGGCCTCGTAAAATCTAGCTGCGCCGTATCGTTCCATGGCATATGCGTTCCATCGTTCCCATGGTAAATGTAATTCACGCTTCCCGTCCACCTGTCAACGCGCTTGAACACTACTGCGGCGTCACTCTTGCTCCAGTACCCATCTTCGATGTAAACACCCACACGTTCGTCGTTGCTCAGGTCTGGTCCGGAGAACGAATAGTTTGGGAACGGGGGATATTCCGAACGGAGAAACCAATCGGGGTGGTCAATAAGCCACGTCGAGTCGAGCCCCATATGATTCGGGACCATATCGCTTGCCAGTCGAATACCCCTTAGGGCCGCTCTATCCCGGAGGGACGTGTAAGCCCCCTCTCCGCCAAGATCCCATGCGATGTCGTAGGAGGTCAGAGAGTAGGCAGATGCCAGCGCTTCAGGATTCCCGTTCAGCTGCTTAATACGTTTTGAGGCGGTGCTTCGTGCCCAAATCCCTATCAGCCAAAGGCCAGTAAATCCTTGCGCAGCTAACACATCGAGCTCTTCGTCTGGTATCTCATCCAGCCTGTTGATGCTACGCTTATACTTCCTGCTGAGCTGGTCCAGCCAGACAAAGGCGTTCTTGGCAATCATCACGACCCTCGGCATCCAGCTCAAGTCCGGTGAGAAATTCTCCTGCTCCTCTTCCCGTCCCGCTCCGCGGAAAGTGAGTACCGTGGGGGACTCCCTCTCACCGAAGCCTCTGAAGTCTGCCTGACGTACTTCAGGCCTTCTGGACTTCTCCGCCAGGGCCTGCGACATCATCATGAAATACTTACCTTCCTCTCTTATGAAATCGACAGCACCGAGCAGACGTCTCAAGAGACCGGACTTGCCGATTATGCTCTCCCAGTTCCGAGCTATGAAATCAAGCTGGTCAAGGATAGAATCCGGATGCGCCTCTATCGGAGCCAGAAGCATTTGTATGAGCGTCGAGTTAGCCGGGCCGAATGATGGCTGAAGTTCAAAAAAACGTTCCGATTCCGCAATCACATCTTCGTAGGATGACTCCCCCCTCAGATCAGAGTCATCGATGAGTTCGGCAATGGCATTGAACGCCGGATTCCGGTTCTCAATCCAGAGAAGGAGAAGTTCAGTGAGCACGTGCGACCTGCGTTGTTCACTCGATTCACCCGTAAGGTATTCAGTGGGCAGTTGGCCGCTCTTATAAACGTCTGTGGGTGGAAAGTACTGAACAAATGAACGTTCGGTGTGAAACGTCTTCTCTCCCCCGAGGTTCTGACTGAGCCACCTTTCGAGTTTACCGAAGGCATCGGGGTTTCTCTCCGAGATGTAGGAATCGATTACAAAGTGGAGGACTTCATGGAACAGTCCCATAGCATTGATTTCACTCGCAGAGACTTGCGCGCCGGGGATTTCACCATGAAGTATCCTATTCTTATCGTTAATAATTGCGGCGAAAGTCTGTGCGGCGCGGGAGTTCGCAAAGATTACATCTCCGGTGATGGAGAAGAAGGTCTCATCAAACCCGAAAGCTTCGCGTGATTTTCGGGAAATGTGGAATTCATGCTTGAAATATCGCAGAGATCGGCTCGGTGGCATATCGTCAGTGGTCCTCAAATCTTAGAAGGAATCTATTCAAACCGGCATAAAAAAGCTAATCGCAATCCATGTACCCGGGCACAAATCAACCGTGTCGCAATTTCGGTCGGCTCTTCTTCAGAAGGTACACCATCCTCCGCAAGTGGCGTTTTTCTTGACTTTTATGGCACACTTGTCTAATTTCATTCGGATTCCAACACAAACTTCGAGGAGGTAATCCTTATGAAAAGTGTACTGCACGGGGCAACTTATATGTTGGTAGCTTTGCTGTTTGCGACCAACCTCCTTCTTACCGGATGCGGGAGCAGCGCTGAGACGACAACCAGCGCGAAAGCGACCGCCGATTCACTGACAATGGCCACAGAGAACCAAAGACTGTCTACTGAAAATTCGCAGCTCAGGAAGACAGTGGCACAGTTGGAGCAGGACAAGAAAGCCCTGAACGCAAAAGTCGCTGATCTCACATCGAAGCTCGGTCAGAGCAGTCAGCAGTGGCAGGATTTGCAGGATCTGCAGGCTCGCGTAAATGAGCTCGACTCCGAACTAACGGTGCAGAAACAAATCAACCGGGATTTGAGCGCGAAAAGCGCGGAGGCTGAAAAGGAGTCGATGGGGAGCGGTATGAGCACGGTCACGACGAAGGCCGAGTTCAAAAGCAATTATGACTCTGCTTTAAAGCTTTTCAAGGACCGCAACTACAAGGAGGCTCTGGCGACATTCCAGAATCTGAGCACTAGCAAGGCTGACCCTCAGATGGTTGGCAATGCCTTCTACTGGATGGGTGAATGCTACTACGCCATACAGAAATACCCTGACGCTGTTAAGGCATTCCAGAACGTCCTCACCTTTCCAAAGAGCTACAAGGAAGGGGCCGCGTACATAATGCTCGGTATGTCGTATCTGCGGCTCGGCGATAAAGCCCACGCGAAGTCAACATGGGAAAGCTTCATAAAAAAGTATCCGAAATCCCAGTACGTTGCCCGCGCTAAACAGTATTTAAGCCAGCTTTAAGTCTCTTCGCGGATACCAAACCTTTACCGCCGTTGCCCCTTCTGGCCGACGGCGGTTTTTATTTTTGCCTCAAGACCGTCAGCCCCACCGTTCGTCCCAAACACAAAGAAGCCCGCGGGATTCTTTAACGCGTAATTTAATAGTATCCGCAAGGGGACATAATCAGATGCCACCGGATCGGACTGGCCGTACAGAAACGCCAATCCAGGCCCTACTTCATCGAGAGAAGTTACTGCCGGGCCGAACACCAGCCCCTTCATCACTCTGTACAGTTCAACTCCCCTGTCGGATGGCCATCCGCAAATGAAGTTTGCGGCGCCAATCGGGCCATTGAGAAGCCTGAGCCGCGAGGAGGTTCTTTCAAGCGTCTCGATCAAGTCCCTCGCCATCGCAGCCTCCTCGAATTCGAGTTTCTTCGCGAGCTCATCAAGCCTGAACCTCAGTTCCGTCGTGAGTTTGTCAAATGAGCCTGCCAAAAATTCCTCAACAGCCTGCACCTCGAGGCCGTAGCTTTCCCCGGTCACACTTCCCCGGCACGGCGCCGCGCATCTGTCGATATAGAAATACAGGCACGGGTCGAACGGCTCAGCAAAGTCCTTCTCGCATTTCACAAGCTTGAAATACTTGTCGGCTGCGTACAAGACCTGCTCAGCCACGAAGGAGCTCTCGAACGGGCCGTAATACCGTCCGTCATCCTCCAATTCGTAAACAAGATCGAGCCGCTCGAACCTCTTCTCCGTTGACAGCTTTATAAAAGGAAAACGTCTTGGATTTACCAGCTGGGAGTTGAACCTGGGACGGTAGCGCCTGATGAGCTGGACCTCGCGCAGGAAGGCATTCAGCTCGGAAGGCGTGATCTCGTAATCGAGCCGTTTGGCGGCCGCAAGCATCTTCCTAACCTTCTCGGCATCTCTCGCGTTTTCAGTCAAGTATGACGCCATCCTCAACTTCAGATTCTTCGCTTTTCCTACATAAATGACCTCATCCTCCGCGTCGTAGACCCGGTAAACGCCGGGCGTGTTGGGAGCGGAGCCCATTGCCTTCCTGAACACATTCTGGTTGCGATGCTTGTCAACCTTCTGCGGGCTATTCTGAAACCTGAGGAGTTCATCGAGCGTCACGACTTCGTGCTGTTCTCTCACAAGTTCAAGAAGCTCGATCAAAAGATGCGCGGTCGCCCTGGCATCTCCGTAGGCACGGTGACGGTCGCTGATTCTTATGCCGACATGCCGGCAGACTTGGTCGAGGGCTTTCCGCGGCAGGTGCGGAAAGAGCCTCGAGCTCAGCTTCCTCGTGCATAACTGCGGGACATCCAATCCAAATCCTGCCCTCTCCAGTTCCGATTTTACGAAAGCATAATCGAACTGCGAATTGTGTGCTACAAAAATGCCACCTTCGAGGAACTGAAAGATCTGCAGGGCTACTTCCCTCATCTGAGGCGCGCCGTAAACCATCTCGTCGCTTATGCCTGTCATATTTCGTATGAAGTTCGGGATGTGCCTACCTGGATTGAGGAGCGTCACGAACTGGTCGTATATTTTCCCTCTGCGGACTTTGTATGCGGCAAACTCAATCATCCTCTCGTTCGCGGCAGCGGATCCGGTGGTCTCTACATCCACGACGCAAAACGTCGTATCCGCAAAATCGTCTTCCGCGACTATTTCCATCTCGTACGCCATTCAACCTCTCTTATTCAGTCCGCGACGGACCGCGCGGGCAAGACTCGCTGCGACTGCCCTCACCGTTTCATCAGGGACCCCATCATAGTGGAACGACTGGAGCCTCATATCGCACATTTCGTTCACGTAATCTATCACGACAAATTTTCCCTCCTGGGTCAGCGCGATCTCGGTTGAGAAGAAGTCAAGCTGGCACACCTTGTAAATTTTCCTGACAATATTTGCGATCTCAGAAAGATTGAACTCGACGATTTCCTCCTCGCTCGCGCGGGCATAGAGATGCGTCAGGTCATCCCACCAGCATATCAAGACCTCTCCAAAGACGTAGAACGGCCTGAACCAGGCACGTCTTCCTTTGAGCGAGACGGGCTCGATCCTAGATTGGAGGAGATACTTGTCGTCCTTGTGATGCTGTCGCGTTTCAATTACCTCCTGCAGTCCCTCCGCCCCCGTAACGACTCCGACCCCGCCTCCCGTTGTATTCGCCGGTTTGATGATAAACGGACGTCCCAGCTTTGCCAGCTCACCAATGCCAAGCCTCACTTCGCGCTCTGCGTTAAAGGGGGAGATTATCATGGTGTATGGTACAAATATTCCTGCCGTAATAAACTCCAGGTGCATAGAAGCCTTATCGGACGCGTGCGTAATCTTTGTCGGATCGTTGATCACCCGGCATCCCCTCCTCTGGAGCGTGAGCACTGCCGCCGCGCAATCTTCGTCCACATCCGAGGCCCTGTCTATTATTGTTCTTATGAAAAGGGATTTCTCTTCGACTCTCTTCCGAAGTTCATTAAACTCACCCGGTTTGAATACAGCATGTTGAATTTTAAGCGTCCTCAGCCTGTCTGAGAGCATTGTGACAAAATCAACGTCATACTCCCATTCGAAGAATATCGCGCAATCGACCGTCTCAATCTGCATTTCATAATTTAACAACGTGGAGAAGAGTTCAGCAATTCCCTATACGTGAACCGCAAATTATCCACCAACATAGTTGCCGCGGATTATTCGGCGGAACGTAGCGACACTTCCTGGCATTTCTGTAATAAGCGCCGGCCCTTCCGCCCAATCGGATAGAGAACCCGGTTTGGATTGAATATGGACTACGCTGAAGATAAATTCGGGATTCAAATGAAGAAGACATTCGCAAATATATCCGGAGTTGCCGTCGACAAAATAATCGTCCGCGGAGCTCGACAACACAACCTCAAATCGATCGACCTCGATCTGCCCCGTGAAAAGTTCATAGTTGTAACAGGGCTTAGCGGAAGCGGTAAATCGTCACTTGCCTTCGACACGATATATGCGGAAGGACAGCGGCGGTACCTTGAAACGATGATGGCTTACGCCCGGCAGTTCCTACAGATACTAGAACGTCCGGACGTCGACAGAATCGAAGGTCTCAGCCCATCGGTCGCAATCGAGCAGAAGACGATCAGCAACAACCCGCACTCCACCGTCGGAACAGTGACTGAGATTTACGACTATGTCCGCCTTCTTTTTGCCAAGGTCGGGACTCAATTTTGCGTCAAATGCAACATACCTGTTGAACAGCAGAGTCCTGACCAGATCATTCAAAACATACTGGACAAATTCGAGGGACGTAATATTGTCCTCCTCGCGCCGCTCGTCGTTGGAAGAAAAGGACACTACAGAGAGCTCTTTCGGGAATTGATGGCTGAGGGATTCGTCCAGGCAAGGGTTGACGGGACGCTACGTGACCTTCATGAAGGATTGGAATTGTCAAGGTACGGCACTCACAATATCGAGCTCGCCGTCGACAAACTGAAAGTGCAGAAGAAGTCCGTCTCCCGCCTCCGAGAGTCGCTGAAGCTCGGACTCGAACGAGGATCGGGTACAATAATCGTTCAGGACCACGATCTCAAGAAGGACCATTTCTTCAGCCGACTTCGTTCGTGTCCAAAATGTGGGACGAGCTACTCCGACCTAGCGCCGAATTCGTTCTCATTCAACTCAAAATTTGGCATGTGCAGGGCCTGCGGCGGCACAGGACTCAGCAGGGATATAAATCCTGACGCCGTCATAGTGGATCAAAAGTTGTCAATAACCGATGGTGCCCTCTTGTTTCCGAAGAGGGATGACTTCTTTCTAATCAGCCTCCTGAACAGTCTCCTCCTTCCCTATGGAGTCGACACGAATACACCTTTCGAAGATTTCGATGAAACCGTCCTAGATCTCATCTTCTTCGGAAAGAATCAGAAGGACTCCAGGAAAGGGATCAAGTTCGCGGGGGTCTCAATATCGAATCTCAATTCAAAATTCGAGGGGCTCGTGCCAATGCTCCGCGAGCTCGACTTCGAGGTTTATTTTGGCAAAGACTCCAGGGAAATCGAGGCTCACCTCCCCCTTTCACAGTGCACGACCTGCAACGGAACACGATTGAGAAACGAGAGCCGGTTCGTACGCGTGGTTGATGCAAGCGGATCAGAGTTGACTATTGATACTGTGGTTAGTGACTCCGTCGACCGCGTAACCGCCTCATTCGACAAGCTCAAGCTCCCCAAACGAAGCGAGAAGATCGCGCTGCCTATACTTCATGAGATCACAACTAGGCTCAAGTTCCTTCTGAATGTGGGACTTGATTACCTGAGTCTCAACCGGCCAGCCGGCACTCTTTCCGGCGGAGAATCTCAGCGAATCAGGCTCGCCACACAGATCGGCTCCCAATTGACCGGCGTCCTGTACGTCATAGACGAACCGTCGATAGGGCTCCACCAGCGCGATAACGTGCGACTGATTGATTCGTTGAAATCGCTCCGCGACCTCGGCAACACAGTCCTCGTCGTTGAGCACGACCGCGAGACAATGGAAAACGCCGATTACATCGTGGACCTTGGACCTGGTGCGGGAGAACATGGCGGGCGGGTGGTTAAGGCAGGAACGTTGCAGGAGATATTGTCTGAACATCACGATTCTCTCACCGCGGCCTATCTACGCGGCGACAAGTCCATACCGGTACGGCCTAAAGAGACGCTCCGAAAACCGAACGGCTCATTCCTCACCCTGTCCGGAGCCACCGGGAATAACCTCAAAAGCGTCGAACTCAAGATCCCACTTGGCCTCTTTACGTGCGTAACCGGGGTTAGCGGTTCCGGCAAGTCGAGTCTCATAAACGACACTCTTTATCGCATACTCGGAAAGAAATTTTATAGGCTTTCGGAACAGCCTCTCCCCTACAAATCCATCTCTGGAATACAACACATAGACAAGGTCGTGGATGTCGACCAATCTCCGATAGGCCGCACGCCCCGCTCCAACCCGGCAACGTACGTCGGTGTCTTCACGGCGATCAGAGACCTATTCGCTCAGCTCCCTGAATCCAAGATGAGAGGATACAAGCCAGGCCGATTCTCCTTCAACGTGCAAGAGGGACGATGCCCGGCCTGCGAAGGCGACGGGATGCGTAAGATTGAAATGAGCTTCCTGCCTGATGTCTATGTCAAATGCGAAGTCTGTAATGGGAAGCGATACAGCGCAGCGACTCTCGACGTCAGGTACAAAGGGAAGACTATCGCAGACGTACTCGAGATGACTGTCGAAGATGCCCTAAAGCTGTTCGAGGAGATCCCGCCTATAAGGCGAAAGCTCGAGACCATGAACGAGGTCGGCCTCGGCTATTTGCGGCTCGGCCAATCATCGGTAACCCTCTCAGGCGGCGAAGCCCAGCGTGTGAAGCTATCCACTGAGCTCGCAAAGGTCGCCACCGGAAAGACTCTTTACATTCTTGATGAACCGACGACGGGACTTCACTTCGAGGACATAAGGATATTACTTGACCTGCTTCACAAACTTGTCGACAGAGGAAACACCGTCCTAATTGTAGAACATAACTTAGACGTAATAAAATGCGCAGATTGGATCATAGACCTTGGTCCGGAGGGAGGCGCAGACGGTGGAACGATAGTCGCTGAGGGCCCCCCTCATTCAATAACAAGAACCAAAGCGTCCTACACCGGCCGCTATCTGGCGGACTATATGGGGAACAAGACGGTTGGAACTCCCGCGGGAAATTGAAGACGAGCTGAGGGGAGCGCGTGAAGCCGAGGTTGAAGGGAACCAAGGGAAGTCCCGCGTCTGCGCGAGAAGAGCTGTCGGAAAAGCGTTTGTCCTCTCGAAATTGTTTCCAAGGACCTCCCCTTACATCAGCGCGACTCAGTGTCTTAGGGAAATTTCCAATTCAGCAAACCTTCCCTCTGAAGTGCGAGCAGCCGCGACCAGGCTCGCTGCGAGCGTTGCATATGATGGGGGCAAGTCTGTTTCAACCACACCGATAGAAGACGCGCTACTTGTAATAGCCAAGCTCCTCGGCACCGACGATACTATCCGGCGGTAGAGTGCCCTCCTGAAAACCCCGGTCGTCGGAGGCACTCAGTGAACGCTTACTTTGCGCTCCTTTGGCGAGCTTGCCTTCACAAACTGCTGATCCAATTTCGCTCTGACTTTCTCTAAAGGCATCGGCATGCCGGTCCAGAGCTCGAAGGCCTTCGCGGCCTGGAAGTACAACATCTCCAGGCCACTGACGATTATCGCATTCCGCTTCCTTGCGTCCCTGAGAAATTTCGTATGCACAGGGTTATATACAATATCAAAAAAGATCTTTCCGTCAAGGTCGATGGAATGTTCACCCATTATTGTTTCGTCAACCATCGGAGACATCCCAACTGAGGTCGCGTTTACGATCAGCTTGCTCTTTGTCACAGCGTCGGCCTCGTTCAGGTTGTGCAGTTCGTCGACCTTGATGTTTCTGTAATTCTGGGAGTCAGCGAAAAACTTCTTGAGAAGCTCTGCCCTGGACGTATCCCTGTTGACAATAAAGATTTCTTCCGGCCTGAAGTATGAAATAAGAGAGTACACTACAGCTCTCGCACCACCACCCGCTCCAAAGACAGTTACAGACTGGTTTACGATCTGGTCCTTGTAGGGCTTCAACGCCTCAACGACGCCATCGATGTCCGTGTTGTGTCCCACGAGCATATCGTTTTCCGCATATACGGTATTTACAGCGCCGACGAGCCGGGCGTCAGCAGACAATTCATCGACGAATTCAATTACCGCCTCCTTGTGCGGAACGGTGACATTGCAGCCCACGACACCCAAGGCAAGGATTCCCTTCAGGGCGTCGCGAAGATTCTTCGGATGCACGTCAAATGCCACATACTTGTAGTTTTGCTTCGTGAACTTGAAGGCAGTCTCGTGAATCAACGGGGACCAGCTGTGGCCGATCGGATGTCCGATAATTCCTACAATCTTAGCGTGGGTCTCGGTATTTCTTTTCATTTACCAACCATTCGTAAACAGGAAAGACAAATTTTATCAGGATCTCCGGATTGGAATGTTGTATCTGTCCGAAATCCTGGAAGAATGTGTTGATCTTATGCGGCTCTAGCTCAAGGGCCTTCTTGGCGGTCTGTATCGCCTCATCGAACCAGCCCAGTGCGAGACAGCACTTGCACTTCTGATAGTATGCCTCGCTCCAGTCAGGCGAAATGCTGATCACCCTGTCATATGCCTCAAGGGCTTTATCGTTTGAATCGCATTCGCTCAACGCGTCACCCAGGTCCAGCCAGCCGTCGACGTTGTCCGGCTGCAGCTCGACCACCTTTCGGTAACTTACAATCGAGTCTTCGTACATCTCCAAAGTGAACTCGACGTCGCCGCGCGCGTGCCAAATGTCAGCATCCGCCGGATTCAATTCCGCCGCCTTCGTGAAGTCTACGAGCGCCTTCCTATACATGCTCATCGCATCGTAGCAGACAGCCCGTCCGAAGAGAGACTCGACATGGTCTGGGTCACACTTCAAAGCCTCGGTGTAGCATCTGACCGCGTCTCGGTACTCCCCCAATTCTTCATATGCTGTCGCCATGTTGTGCCATGAAGCGACATCCTTCGGTTCGTACTTCAGCGTGGTCTTGTAGCTTTCGATGGCCTCGCGAAGCTTCCCCATACTCAGAAGTGCATTACTCCTGTTGTACCAGGCAGCACCGAATTTTTCGTCTATGGCTATGGCCATTTCATAGCTCTCGACGGCCGTCTGATACTTGCCAAGTGCGTTCAGCGCTATTCCCCTGTTGTACCATGCCCTGTAGTTGTAGGGGTCGTACTCAATGACCTTGTCATAGCACTTGAGCGATTTCTCAGGCTGGTCGAGGTAATCGTAGCAGTAGGCCAGCTCGAACCAGGCGTCCTTGTCTGACGAGTCTAGGTCAGTCAGATACTTGAAGACCTTGGAGGCCTCCTCGTACCTGGCCAGCTTTTCCAGTATCACCCCCTGGTTCATGAGGGCCTCGTAACTTCCGGGGTCCACATCGAGAGCGCGTTCTATGCTTTCAAGCGCTTCCTCGTGCCTGTCCAGCATCTGCAGACAGCTTGCGCGCCCTATGAGAGCGTCGATTTCAATGGGGTTGTATTCCAGCGCTTTTGAATAGTCATCAAGGGAATCTTCGAATTTTCCAAGCGCCTCGTTTATCTCACCGCGCCTGAACCAGTTTTCGGCGCTGGCAGGCATCACCGAAATAAGCTTGTTTGCGAAGAAGAGAGCATCTTCGTACTTGTCCTGACTCATGAAATAATCGATGATTTCCTCGAGCGCCGCAATGCTCGAGAAGGTAGGCTCTTCCCTCCGAAGTCGCTTTATTTCCTCGTTTATGTTGCGCTTCTCAAACTCGTCGTATTCGTCGTCTTCGAACGAGAAATCAAAATCGTCATTACTCATGAGAGCCTCTAAACACGTTTTCAAGATATTCCTGCCAATAGTAAAAATCAAGAATCCGGTTTCGCCATGATTGTTTCCCTTTACTTCATAGCATATCGTGATCGTTTCGGAAAAAAAATCCCCATTCCTTCTGTGCGGCTCATTCAGTCAGTAAAATGGCCCAGATGTCCCAGGATGAATGGAAAAGTAGAAACCGAGCGGGTTTAGACCGGCCAAACGTGATAGGATAGGCGGTTCGATGGGGGTGTTATTGACGTCAGGGCGTAAGTTTCCGTAGATTCACGCCATGGCACAAGTTTCTATGATGTTTCAGTGTGGGTAAAACAGTACCACAGACCCTGCTCAACGAAGTTCCGCCCGCTCCTGGCGGAACGCAGGTGAGCGGAGAGGGAGGGATTCGAACCCTCGATACCCCGGAGGGTATTCCGGTTTTCGAGACCGGCCGATTCAACCACTCTCGCACCTCTCCATATAAAAATCTCAAAAGAACCTGCGGAGAGGGAGGGATTCGAACCCTCGTACCGCTTTTGGCGGTAACTCGCTCTCCAGGCGAGCCGATTCAGCCACTCTCGCACCTCTCCGAAGCGTTTTTGCGCGTCGGGAGTACCCCCTGTCTCGCGCAAGTGTGTAAATTTAACACTTCAAGCGGAGGTCTCCAAGAGGAATTAGCAGCGAAGTCACCTTCTACTCCTTACGTTCCTTGAAGATAAACACATCCGGGGCTATCTTATCGGCAATGAGAGGAGCAGCAGCAATATTCAGCAAGGACCTTTACAGCGAACTGCGCACTCGTTATGCTCTGAACTCGCTTGTAATGTTCGTCGTCGTGACCCTTTCAATTATACTTTTCTCAACGGCCGGTGAGACAGTCTCGCCAAGTCTCTCAGCTGGCATCCTGTGGGTCATAATCTTCTTCGCCGCCATGAGCGGACTATCCAGGTGTTTTGTCAGCGAAGAAGAACGCGGAACGTCTATGACGCTCCAGCTTTGGGTCGCCCCCTCCTCTGTCCTTCTTGGGAAGCTCCTTTTCAACTCACTACTGATCTACGTGCTCAACGCCCTCATAGTGATCGCCTACATGCTCACTATGCCTTCGTTCATCGTAAAATCGCCCCTTATATTTTTTCTGACCATAGTCGTGGGAAGTTTTGGGCTGTCAGCGGCGTCGACTTTCATAGCCGCGATAATCTCAAAGGCTAACTCCAAAGGGACGCTCTACCCTGTCCTTTCGTTTCCGATCCTCCTCCCTCTCCTAATGAGCGTCATTGACGCGACGAGACTTTCTGTGGATGGAGCGGCCTTGAGCGAGGCGCTGGGCGACTTCAAGATAATGTTCTCTTACGCGGTAGTCGTCACGACTGCCGCCATCGTTTTGTTTGATTTTGTCTGGAGAGATTGAATGAAAAACTGGATGAAGATAGGTATTGGCATCTGGATAGCCGTTGTGGTCGCTGTCGGTATCGCGATGCCCATTGGATACATCCCCGGTCTAGGCGCAAAGGCGCGCATAATATTCTTCCATGTGCCGATGTCATGGCTCGCTGTGCTGGCATTTTTCATGTCGATGTGGTATGGCATAGCATACCTCCGAAAAAAGGATATGAAGCTGGACATCAAATCGGCCGCAGCGGCTGAACTGGGCTTTATTTTCAGTATACTCGCGACCGTTACGGGCTCGATATGGGCAAAGTTCAATTGGGGAAGCTTCTGGAATTGGGATCCGAGGGAAACATCGATTTTCGTCCTTCTTCTTATTTACGGCGCCTATTTTTCCCTACGCAGCGCGCTGGAGGTCGAGGAGAGACGAGCGACATTGTCCGCGGTCTATTCCATCGTCGCCTTTATTACGGTTCCCTTCTTTGTGTTCATCATGCCGAGAATGATGACCGGCCTTCACCCCGGCGAAGGATCACCAGCTCCCATAGTTAACGCGAACGGGAAAATGTACATGGACGCGAATATGAGATATGTTTTCTACGCGTCTCTTGTAGGCTTCAGCCTCCTTTACGTCTGGCTTTTCCAGCTTCGATCGAAGATCGGCATTCTGACATACCAAAACCACACGGAGATAGAATAAATGGGCTCCCTTTACGATTTTCTGAACACCAACACACTTTACATCGTCCTGACGATTGTCCTGGTAATATGGCTGGGAATTTTTATCTATTTATATCGTTTAGATAAGAGAGTTGGAAAGCTCTACGAGCAGACTGCAAATGAAAAGGAAGACAAGAGATGAAAGCCAAATATATTGTAGCCGGTGTGGTAATAGTTGCCTTTATAGTTTTCGGGGCAATCTCCTTTATGCAAAACAACATTGCATATGTCTCTGCGAAGGTCGCTGAACAAACCAACCGGACCGTCCAGGTGAAGGGATCCTGGGTCAAAGACATGAAGACTTTTTACGATCCCCAGACCAACACATTTCACTTCTACATGATGGATGACCAGAAGACGGTTATCCCGGTCGTTCTCGCCGGCGCGAAGCCCAATAACTTCGAAATCGCCAACGACGTTGTCGCTAAAGGGCGCTTCGAAGACGGAGTCTTCAAGGCCAGCGAAGTTCTGACCAAATGTCCCTCCAAATACCAATCCAAAACGGGACCTCAGGCATCCGCCCAAAACGGATCGACCAGCTACAACTAACATAGGACTACAATGCTAGGCCAAGCCCTGTTGTACGTGGCATTCGGCGGAATGCTGACTGCCACTTTTGCATATACATACAGCTTCTTCAGCGGCGAGGACAAGTACCTTAAGGTCGCCAGAAGCGGTTTCCACGTCGGGTCAGTAGCCGTCATAATCACGGCCGGCTACTTCATGAACATGATTCTCACCCATCAGTTCCAGTACACCTACGTTTGGAGCTACAGCTCTTATGAGCTTCACCCTCCCCTGCTGATCTCTGCATTCTACGTCGGACAGGAAGGGAGCTTCATGCTCTGGACGATGTACACGTCCATCATTGGACTGATACTGATGGTATATTCGCGGAAACACCATTACGAGTCCTCTGTCATGGGGATTTTTTCATCCATTGCCGCCTTCCTTGTCCTCATGACAATGGCAAAGAACCCATTCGAGCATGTCTGGCAGACATGGCCTCAATCAGTGCAAAAGGGGTTCATGCCAACGGACGGCCGGGGACTCAATCCGCTCCTCGAGAATCTTTGGATCGTGATACATCCCCCCATACTGTTTCTTGGGTTCGCTTCTACCGCCGTCCCGTTCGCTCACGCATTTTCCGGCCTCCTCCGGAAAGATCACGACCGATGGACAAAAGTTGCGCTCCCCTGGACGCTCTTCTCCTCGGCAGTGCTGGGATTCGGGATCACCCTCGGCGGCTTCTGGGCCTACGAAACGTTAGGCTGGGGCGGCTTCTGGGGATGGGATCCTGTTGAGAACTCATCCTTCATCCCCTGGCTTTTCGCCGTTGCTTCCATTCACACGCTCCTGGTTCAACGACGCACGGGTGGTTTCAAGCGCGCAAACTTCATCATGGGAATGATGCCATTTCTTCTCGTCCTCTACAGCACTTTCCTCACTCGAAGCGGCGTGCTCGGCGACACTTCAGTCCACAGTTTCGTCAAACCGGGTATGTGGGTGTATGTACTCCTCGTTGTCTTTATTGCCTTCTTTTCCATTCTCGGATTCGGTCTGTATCTTCTCCGGGTCAGGAACATACCAAAGGAGAGAATCAATTACACGCTGACTTCCCGCGAGTTCGCGCTTTTCCTCGGCGCGTCTGCTCTTGTGGTGATCGCAGGTTTTACGCTCATCGGCACGAGCGCACCTCTAATCACGAACCTCATCAAAGGCAAGCCGAGCGCGATAGACACGAGTTACTATCTAAAGACAAATCTTCCCCTCGCAATCTTCATGGCCGCGATGATCGGTTTGGGTCAGCTCTTCTGGTGGAAAAGATCAAATTCCCAGACCCTCCTCAGGACTATCCAACTCCCGTTCGTTGCTTCGACGATTGTGACGGCAATAGTGATATTTGCCGGAATGCACGACATAGGGATGATACTCTTCTTCATCGCCAGCTCTTTTGCGTTCTTCGTGAATCTCGAGATAGCATACAAGATTGCGAAGGGAAACCCGAAATTCCTTGGCGCTTCCCTTTCACACATCGGCGTCGCTATACTTTTTGTCGGGATAATTGCCTCTTCAAGGTACGACAAGCATGTTACACTCACGCTTCCGGAAAATCAGCCTGCTAAGGCGTTCGGATATGAGCTAACCTACACTGGCCCCACGCAGGTGGACAATGAGAAGACCGCATATAACGTGACCGTCCAGAGTGGCACTAGCTCATTCAACGCGCCCCTTGTCATGTATGCCAGCTCGTATAACGACGGCGCGATCATGCGTCACCCCTACATATTCAGCCTCGTCAATTACGACGCGTTCACGCACCCCAGACTCCTCGCCTTCATCGCAAGCAACATGCTCACTCGCGACCTCTATCTATCCCCGCAATCACTGGAGCAACAGAGCACCGGTATAGAGACCTCGCAATATGGTATGTCCATCCCCTTGACGTTGAACCAACCCGTAACGATCGGGAAATACACGCTCACCTTCGAAGGCTTTCAGGTTCCTGAGAACGAGCGGCAGGCGATGATAGATGGAAAGCCCTTCTCGCTCGGCTCCATAGTGAAGCTGCAAACCGCAGACGGTAAAGTTGAGAAAATACTTCCCACTAATAAGATCATCCCTTCCAGCGCATCTGAGCTGCATACCGTAGCCACCAAATCAGGCGACGAATTTACAGTTACGGATGTTCACGTTGACAATCAGACAAAACAGGCATCCATTGACCTGGCGTATATGCCGAACAGCAATTCGCCTGACTTCGCCCTTTTCAAGGAAGCTCAGCAGCAACCGCAAAGCAGCAAGCAGGTGCTGGTGATAGAGGCAACGATAAAACCCTTTATCAACCTGGTCTGGAGCGGTGTCATCATAATGGTCATCGGATTCATTGTGACCTGGAGACGCAGACGGGAGGAGCTCCTGAAAGAACCCGCTTAGCCGTCGCATCACTTGTCTTAAATAACAGAAAGCCCCGGCAAATGCCGGGGCTTTGCATTTTTGCGGTGGATGGACAGCAATGACTATGCGACGAGCTTATATCCCGCCTTCTCTATCTGCTCTTTTACCTTCTTCATATCGAGTTCGCTCTTGTACTGCACCTCGACACTCTTGTTGGCGTGATCAGCCTTTGCGATCTTCACGCCCTCAATTTCCATCAACGCTTTCTCAACAGTCATCTCGCAATGGTGGCAGGTCATGCCTTCGACATTCAGCAACTTCTTCTTAGATCCAATTCCAAACAAGTGAACCTCCCAGGTATCTTTGTGACGATATTCTATGGTCGAGCCGATAATTTTTTGAGCCGGAGCGAGTTACTCACAACGCTTACCGAACTCAGCGCCATCGCGACCGAGGCAATCATTGGATTAAGCTGCCACCCCGTCACAGGATAGAGCGCCCCGGCCGCGAGAGGAATCAGGATAACATTGTAGAAAAACGCCCAAAACAAATTTTGTTTTATCACCCTCAACGTACGCCTGGACAAACCTACCGACAACGGCACCAAGTTCAGGTCATTTCTGACGAGAGTTATATCAGAAGCTTCGATGGCTATGTCTGTCCCCGAGGCCATGGCGATACCGAGATCGGCCTGCGCAAGCGCCGGCGCGTCGTTCACGCCGTCTCCGACAAATGCCACAATCTCCCCTGAGTCCTGAAGTTGCCTTACCGATTTGAATTTGCCGTCGGGGGCGACATTCGCAAAAAAATTGTCGACGCCAAGCAGTGATGCGACCCTTTTGGCCGCAGCCTCGCCGTCTCCGGTCAAAAGGCTTACCTTCAGATCAAGTTTCTTCATACTCCTGACAGTTTCCACCGCCCCTTCCCTTATGTAGTCGCTTACCAGGATTGCCCCCAGAAGCGCGGAGCCACGCGAAACGAAGAGTACCGTCGCCGCAAGTTCTTCAGCCTGTGCGAAGACTTGTTCCGCGAACAATTTAACCTCATCTTCACCGGTCTGCTCGGTTACGAATTCAAGCCTCCCGACTCTGAGGATGGAAGACTCCTTCGTGTCTCGTACATTTACCTCCACACCTTTTCCGGAGTAATTCCTGAAGCCGGAACTGACAACGGCTCCCGCCACTAGGGCACGCCGCTTCGCCTCCTCGACGACCGCCTTTGCGATGGGGTGATCGGAATTAACCTCAGCCAGGACTGCCAATCCGAGTAGCTCATTATCAGTAATGCCATCCCGAACCATAATCTCGGCTACGCGCATCTCGCCTACCGTAAGAGTCCCGGTTTTATCGAAAACCACAGATGTGATCTTTCCTGCCTGCTCAAGCGCGTCGCTCCCCCTGACGAGTATACCCATTTCCGCGCCACGCCCGGTCCCTACCATGATCGCGGTAGGTGTTGCGAGACCCAGAGCACAGGGGCACGCGATGATCAAAACGGCTACAAATGCCATCAGTGAATGGACGAGGACGGGCGAAGGCCCAAGAAGTGCCCAGAGTGCCGCTGATAAGATCGCGGCGACCATAACTGCCGGCACGAATATGGAAGCTATCTTGTCCGCCAACCTCTGCACAGGAGGTTTCGTCGTCTGCGCCTCTTCAACCAATGCCGCCATCCGGCTGATGAAGCTTTCCTTTCCTATTTTCTCCGCCCTCAGAACAAGACTTCCGTCTAGGCAGACGGTACCGCCAAGCACTGAGCTCCCAACAGTTCTTTCAACCGGAATGCTCTCCCCTGTCAAAGCAGATTCATCCACGGTAGAGAACCCGTCAGTCACCGTCGCGTCTACAGGTATTCTTTCTCCGGGCTTCACCCTCAAAACACTTCCGACCTGGACCGCAGTAAGCGGAACATCTGTCTCTTCGCCGTTCAGGATGAGGTGAACGGCCGACGGTTGAAGCGCCAACAGTTTCCTGACCGCCTCAGACGATTTCCATTTTGCCTTCGCCTCAAGAATCTTTCCGAGCAAGATCAGGACTATTATGACGGCGCTCGTGTCAAAATAAACCTGCGCAGCCTTTCCGGTCGATTCAAAAAGCTCTGGCCAGATAGTCGCTACACTGCTGTAGATAAAGGCCGAGGATGTGCCCACCGCAACCAGGGTATTCATATCCGCAGTTCTGTGCTTGAGCGCCACCCAGAACCCCTTAAAGAACTGACCGCCGACGTAAAACAGAATCGGGATCGTAAGCAACATCATCACGCCATCGACCAATTGCCGTGGAATCAGCTTGACGAACGGAAAGAGCTCCGGCATGCTCCCTGTCAAGATAGGGAGAGCTAACGCTGCTCCGACCCCGAATTTTTTCCACAGATTCCTGTAATGGCGCAGTCTCTCTTCCGATTCCGCCTTCAGCGCCTCGACCTCGTCTGCGGTATCGATGACCTTGTAACCTGCATCCTCAACAGCGCTCTTCAGAACGCTGAGATCGACAAAATTCGGCACTATCTCGACTGTCGCTGATTCTGTGGCAAGATTGACAACAGCTTTCTCAACCCCCTTTACACCGCTCAAAGCCTTTTCGACTCGGAGGACACAGCTGGCGCAAGTCATCCCCTGAACCGGGAGAGTAAGCTTTATCCTTCCCAATTTTTCGGTTTCAAATCGAGGAGAATCACCTTCCATTACTATTACCTAAGCTCTTTTGAAGCACCACCTTAACATCCCCTAACGCGGCCTCATCCGAGTCGTTTGTGGCAAGGACAACTATCTTCTCCCGCCTGTAACGTTCAATGACAGCAAACACCATATCAGTTCCGGCAGTGTCGAGGTTCGCAGTAGGTTCGTCAAGTACTAATACGTCGGGATCGTGTATGAGCGCCGCAGCATATTTCAACCTCTGTTTCATTCCGGACGAAAATCCACGGAGCTCATCGTTTCGCCTCCCGTACAATCCCACAAGCTCAAGGACTTCATTTGCTCTTTCTTCGGCCTCCTTGGCCAGATTGCGGGCCTTCGATTCAATCAACAAATTTTCAAGTGCCGTAAATTCCCCGTACAATTCAAGGTACGGCGAAACCAGACCCACACGCTTGTAGATTTCTTCCCTGTCAACCTTTTCTTCGCCATTAGAGAACTCGATCTCGCCGGACGTTGGGGAGAGCACTCCACATATTATTTTTGAGGCGGTTGACTTTCCGCTTCCGTTTGGGCCTGTAATCGACAATACTTCCCCGGATTTCACTTCGAAGGAGAGATCTCTGAATACCACGCGTCTATTAAAAACCTTTTTCAGGTCTCTTGCAATTAATCTCATCTATTCCTCACTACAGCAATCTTTCCGACGGAGCTTTTCGAACCGTCGCTCACGACATAAATATAAACACCGCTCGCCACTTTTTTTCCCGCCGCATCCTGGCCATCCCAAACGAAGTAACTACCTCTCAGGAAATGCGACAAATTCGCGTCACCCGACAGTTCATCAACTAAATTTCCGGAAATCCCGTAAATAGAAAGACTTGCGCTGTTAGTTTGCTGATATGGATACGGTATTTTTACGGTTTCGTTTGCAGGGTCGAACGGCTGCGGAAACACAACATTGCTTTGAGCAACAAGCGATGACCCGGCGACAAGAGGAAACACCGACCAGTTTAGAAAATCGGGAACATCGAAGAAAAGGCAGTACCCCCCCGTTAATTCACGTATGCAATTGGACGCCCCCGGAGAGATACCGACGGAGAACGGATAGGTCGCGGTATCCGGGGCCGCTAAAACTGAGAAATTGTTGTTTGAAATGAGAATAGCCGCCGTATCCCCTCCGTTATCTACCTGAAAAAAATGCTCCGTCAGACGAGGTGCTCTGCCTGAAAAGCTCACTCCACTTGAAGACAGAATCCCCGTTCCATCGACCCCGGCAACTGGATAAGCAGGAGCAAGCGGGTATGTGGTCACCCCAAGCCCGGGTGCGGTCGCGGCCCTGTATCCTGTAAGATAATTCCATTGGGAAAATAGCTCGAAGGCCACGGATGGAGATATATTCCTCGACTTAAAGGCATCTTCTATGGCGGGGATGGCCCTTTCCCGAGACATATCCTCCCATATTGACTTCATCAATGAAGCCCCATATTCATTTTGAATGAATATTCCAAAGACACATCGCTCATAACCGGCATACGAGTTCGGCTCATACTCGTCAAAGGGTTGCTGAGAGAGGTTCTGGAAAAAACTCGGTAAGTACTGGTAATAATCCTTAACCTGGGGATAGACGACCTGCTCCATCCACGTGGAGGTCAGCTCGTAGAACCAGAGGTCGTTCTCCCAAAGGCCGTAGTTACCCACCTGAATACCGTGATGAAATTCATGAGCGAGCGTGACCTCCATAGCAGGTATCCCCCTAGTGTAGGCAGACTCAAACTCGTTCCTAATTACAGTCCAGGTAGCGTATGTAGCGTTTGTCCTGTTTACTATCGGGTGGGAAGGGTCCCAATCCGTGTAACCGTATTCTCCGATCGGAAGTGACTGGATGTAAATGTCGTACTCGTTCCCTCCCCCGGCTCCGCTGTCTGACGCGGGCGGCGGAAAACCGAGCGAGTCCACCTCCACATAATATACATGCTCACATATGCCTGCCACAGTATCCGCATACGCAAACGCGCTGTTCGGAACAGGTTGACCAGTCGAGCTGTAAAGTACAGGGGCGTTGAAGCCGGTCGTGTCAAAATGAATCCTGAAGTGTCCGAGAGAGCTTACTATGCTTGTGTCATTTACCGGTCTGGTCTGAAGCACCGACTTCACCCCCGGATCAGCGCCGGGGAGTGAAAAATAATGAGCCACAATATGAAAACCGCATCTATTGTACCCTCTGACGTTGTATGATTCGAACATTCGGTTCACGTCACCACGCCGATTCGACGCAAACATCTCACTCCCGCACATGACGAGCAACATCAGCGCAAACGTCAGTCTAGTATGAGTGAATCGACACATAAGCTTCATCCGAATTAAGAAAATAAACCTTGCGCATCAAAGGTGATATACTCACGTCCGTCGGGATGTCATTCACCCGCCACGCTTTCACAAAACGTAACCGCTGATCATCGACAGAGTAAAGGAAAACAGATCTGTCCGTCCGGTTCAAATAGGTGAGATAATAAGTCGAATCGAGAGAAGCCACCTTCACGCTTCTGAAGTAGTCAGAGTCAAGCGGCATTGTGCACACAGAGTCCAGGGAGAGTCCGCTCAGCGCGCCGAGCTGGACGGAGAAAAGATTCAGCGTATCTTTTCCCATGAGTGCTAGGATCGACTCGCCCTCGACATCAAAGAGCTTTGCGTCGCTCCCAGGCAGACGGACGTAGGATGAGCCGCTTGCAGACAGAGATGTCGATGCAAGCTCGATGCTGTCTTTTGACGGTTTCCAAACCCTCAGGAAGGTTAACACGGGAGATATGACTAACTGCGAGGTTAAATACTTTAGCGAATCTAAAACAGAAAAGTCATGTTCGAGAAACTCATTTTTTCCCTTTACGGATGTGAAGAAGGAAATACCGACCATACTGTCGGGGCGTATCATGTAAGCAGCTGCGAGTGCCGCGGAATCGCCAGTCACCGTGCCACTAACTGCAAACGGAAGAAATGCGGTCATCGCAGCTGATTCGGAGGCGCCCGCGGCTCCGATCTGGTACATGCTAATCATATCCGCGTTATTGTAGGACATCAAAAGCTTAGGTGGAATATCCGAAAGGACCTTCACTACCTCCGGACTCCCTTCCGAATGCCAATCTACCGAGGAACGCGAGTGCGAAAGCATTATTCCTCTGGAGAACCTGAGATTGACCAGTCCGGTACCATTCCCCGTGACCAGGAAACTTGAAGAATCATTTCCGCTAACACTGACAAACTCGGGATTGGGACATACCGGGATTTGCATCTCCGGCCGATGGGGAAACACTGTCGTGCTCTTGAAAATTTTCAGATATTTTCTCGACGGGCTGGAAGCCACAAGATCCGCACGTATCCGATTGGAGAAGTTAAACGGAACTATGTCCTCATACTGTCGTCCGATTCCGATCACACCGGAATACTGGAACTTCTTCGACAACGGGTCAAACGCAAAGAGCATGATTTCGTCCGAAGGCCTGCTAAGGGCGGCGATGTCCATCGTGCCGTCGCCGGTGTAGTCAGCGATCGCGAATTTCGAAACCGGGGCATCAGTCTTAATGCTTTGCCGAAGAAAAAATCTGCCAAACCCGTCGCCGCTGAAAATGTCGATCTGGGGAAGGCGCGCGTAGCCTACCACGATATCAGGATACCCGTTCCCGTTCAGATCCGCTACTGAAAGCGTGGATGGTTCCGCCTTCAGCGGGAAGGTCACCGGTTGAGCGAACGTTCCATCTCCTCTTCCGTAAAATATCAAAAGCTTCCTGTTCACCCAATCAAGCGCAGCGAGATCCGGAACCAGGTCTCCGTTAAAATCGGTGAACGCGATATCGCTGAAGGGGACATTACCCAGCTGGCTTGGCGAAGATTGCGCCTCGCGGAATCTTCCGTTTCCCAGATTTTTCTCAATCTTAATCCCGAGCGAAAACTTTCCGTACGTCACGATATCCAATTTACCGGTGGTCTCGAGGTCCGCCGCGCGAATTGCGCTCGCGTACTGATCGACGGAGACCTTCGAGGATACTTCCGGAAGACCGTCCTCTCCAAATGTTATGAGCGCGGCGGTATGCGGCTTCATAAGCACGACAAGCTGATCATCCCGTTCCTTCTGCCCGGTGTTGCTGATAACTATCTCCTTCGCCTTTGAAATAGCGACGGGTGAATCGGGAAGCGTGACCACGTTTGTCAGGATGAGGTTCTCGAGGGAGTCAGACTCAAAAATATAGATGGCTTTTTCAGTCCTGGAGATTGCCGCCAGTCTTGTTCGGCCGTAGAACTCCCCCCTCACCATTTCACCCAGCGGCGCGATGGTCGCCTGCATCTCCACGGTCTTAAAGACGGGGTCATAAATTTGAGCGCTAGCTGAACCGGAGAGGGACAGCGATATTATTGCTGCGACTGTCAGTCGCGTGAACGTCTGAGCGCGTGTGGTACCCTCGTGATCTCTCATCGCAACAAGGTCACCCCTCTTTGCCGGTGCCCTCGGACCAAAGTCTTTTGGCTTCTTCCCTATGCTTTAGCCGTTGTTCACGTCTGAAAAGCGCCTGCTCATATCTTCTGACTTCATCCGGCAGCTTTGGAATCACCGGCACGGATTTAATTGGATTTCGCCCAGCGTCGATGCTCACGAACGTCAGAAACGCCGAGTTGGAGTGTTTTCTCTCGCCTGAGAGAGCATTCTCGGAATAAACCTTTACCCCTACTTCCATAGAGGTGTTGAACACGCGATTGACGCTTGCCTTCAATATCACAAGCTCGCCGAGTCTTATGGGATGGAGAAAGCTGATCTCGTCCACCGCGGCCGTGACGCAGACATGGTTGGAATGCCGGGTAGCCGCCATGGCTGCCGCTATATCGATCCAGTGCATCAGCCTCCCTCCAAGAAGGTTCCCGAGCTGGTTCGTGTCGTTAGGCAGTACCAGTTCGGCCATCTCCACCTGAGAATCGCTTACAGGCTTCCCCGTCGCCAGAGCTTCTTCGGATTTCAAGCGGCTCCTCTCCTTCGCTGCTTCCACATGTGTGATGACGCGATCAATTGCCCCCTCCACCCTTGCCGGAATCCAGTTTGAGGGACTCGGCCAGCTTATCGGCTTCAGGTTTCAGACCTGAGTTCGGAAAAGTGGAATAGAATTTCGTTAATGCGTCCCTGGCCTCTCCATCTTTATGGCGCTTTATTAGGACCTTCACCTTGCCTAAGGCGGCCTTGTCTGCGACGTTGGAGTCGTGGTATTGGTCCAGGATAACGTCATAGTAGACTACCGCGGCCTTGTAATAACCCATCGTGCTGTAGAGTTCCGCAATTTGGAGGTTCTTATCGGCCAGTTTGTTCCGCAGATTCGTTATCTCCTGTTCCGCCTTCGGGACAAGCGGACTGGAGGGATAATAGTCAATAAATGTCTGGAACGACTCAATTGCCTTCTTTGAATTCTCCTGGTCAAGCTGAACGCGGGGTGACTGCGCCGCGTAACATTTTGCGATCATGAAGCGCGCCTCGGGCGCGAGCTTAGAGGAGGGGTAATTCCGGTAGACATTCCCGAACTCGAATGCCGCCGTCAGATACTGTTCTGTGTCATAATACGTCTGGGCCAGGTAAAACTGAGCGCTGTCCGCATACGCGCTCGCCGGATACTGCTTGACGACAACATCGAACTCCTGCCTGGCCCTGTCATAATCTTTATTCTGCAGGAGATCAAGTCCGTCATGAAACGTCTCCCCGGCTCCCTGCACAATGAGCTCTTGCGTCGAAGTGCAGGATGCGATCAACATGGCAATCATCAACGAACTAAATACGACAAAGAATGGTTTAATCCTCATTCAAGAACCTCTCAGTGTGAAGAACAAATAAACAATTACCGCGGCGGAGGCCACGAACAAAACGGGCTGAACGAAAGAGTCGAAGAAACTCCGCGATTCTATTCGACCCCTGAGAAACGAGTAAGAGCCTGCCTCCAGATCGGAGATGTCGCTCTCAGACACCGTATCGCGGAAGGCCAGGGAAAAGGAGCGAGCGAAACGGACCCTCGAGCTGTCCGATACTTCGACGTCGTACTCGGACCGCACGCTCCGCATCACATCGGAAGCACCAAATATGTGCGACGCAACCGGCGAGGAGTAGGTGACCTCTACAAGAGGAACGAGTACTCGTACCACTGCCCTTCCGGCAGAATCGGAAGAGACCTTGTAGCTTCTTGAGAGAAATCTCTCAAGAAGTCGCTGTCTGACAACCTGCGCTATTGTATTTTCCCCTGTCCGCAGTTGAAAAGAGCGGACGTACTCTTCTGAGAGCACGTCCGCTAACGAATTTGAGAGCGAATCGATCTGCGAATTGAGAACTTCTAAGTTTGTAGGTTTACCTTTCTGCGACCCGTATCCGGAATTCACAAGAGACACGGCGATAAACAGGCTTGCAAGAGAAGAGCGTAACACCATTACGCATAGATTCCGCGGACTTTGAGTGTCTTTGCCACCTTGTCGATGGCCAGTATGTAGGCGCCGAGCCTCATCGACACCTTGTACCTCTCCGCCGTTTGGAAGACGTTGTTGAACGCGTCCGTCATCATCCTCTCGAGTCTGCGGTTTACGCGATCGAGAGTCCAGAAAAATCCCTGCCTGTCCTGAACCCACTCGAAATAGCTTACCGTCACGCCGCCTGAATTCGCGAGTATGTCAGGGACCACAAGAATTCCATTCTTGTCGAGGATCGGATCGGCCTTTGCGGTCGTCGGTCCGTTGGCTCCCTCCACGATGATCTTTGCCTTAATCTTGCCGGCATTCTTCCCCGTAATCTGGTCTTCCTTGGCGGCCGGAACGAGGACGTCAACTTCGAGCTCAAGCAGATCCTCATTGGATATCGGATCACCGATCCCGCTTCCTTCCAGCGTCCGGTGTTTCTGTATCCATTCGATCGCTGCGTTGACGTTGATACCCTTCTTGTTGAAGTACCCTCCGCTGACGTCGCTGACCGCAACGACCTTCAGGCCTTGTTCGCTGAGCAGCTTCGCTGACACTGAACCAACATTCCCAAATCCCTGCACCGCGCACGTCGACTGCTTCGGATTGAGCCCCTTTTTAGCCATCGCTGCAAAAGTAGAGACCATCACGCCGCGCCCGGTTGCCTCTCGCCTGCCGAGCGAACCGCCGATTATAAGCGGCTTGCCCGTAACAACAGCATTCTCGGTCCGACGTGTATGCATGCTGTATGTGTCCATGATCCACGCCATGACTTGCTCGTTCGTGTTCATGTCGGGAGCCGGGATGTCTTTATCAGGTCCGAAGACATCCAGCATGTTGGCGGTGAACCTGCGAGTAATCTTCTCAAGTTCCACTTGAGTCAACTTGGTGGGATCGCATTTCACACCGCCCTTCGCGCCGCCGAACGGTATATTCGCGATTGAACATTTCCAAGTCATCCACGCCGCAAGCGCTTTTATCTCGTCGATTGTGATATCGGGGGCGTATCTGATACCTCCCTTTGATGGTCCAAGGGCATCATTGTGAATAACGCGGTAACCTTCGAACACTTCTATTTCGCCGTTATCCATCTGGATTGGGATGGAAACCACGACCTGCTTAACTGGCGTCTTAAGATACTCATAAACCCCTCTCTCAAGCTCCAGAAGTTCTGCTGCAACATCGAACCTCTCCATCATGGATTCAAAGGGATTTTCCCTGTCCACGATAGGAGCGGGTTCTTTGTACGTGACCGTATCCATATTTCTCCTATGTTTTAGTAGAGATTTCTGCCGGCTGCCAGAGCTTCGAGTCTGGCTATGCGCTCCTCTGTTGGAGGATGCGTGCTGAACAAACTTGCTAGTCTTTGAGCATTCAACGGATTAACGATGAAAAGATGGGCTGTCGACGGCTGTGCCTGCATGGGGATCTGCTGCGCTCCAGCCTGAAGCTTGCTCAACGCGCTGGCAAGCGACAGCGGCTTCATTGAAAGCTTCGCGCCTCCTTCGTCAGCTTTGTACTCGCGCGAACGTGACACTGCCATCTGGATCAGCATCGCCGCGATGGGCGCCACAATAATTATTAGAAGCTCTCCGATAAGATTTGAGCTGTCATCGTCTCTCCCTCTTCCACCGAAAAAGAACATGGACCAGCTTAACATTTGAGCTAGATAAGTTATCGCTCCGGCGAAGGTGGCCACTATGGTCGATGTAAGTATATCTCTGTGGAGTACGTGAGAGAGTTCATGCCCGATAACGGCTTCAAGCTCCTCATCGTTCAGTATTCTCATGATCCCCTCTGTTACTGCAACGGCCGCATGCTGGGGATTTCTGCCGGTCGCGAAAGCATTGGGAGTCTCGGTTGGAACAATATACAGCTTAGGCATCGGGATGTTGGCACGGGTTGCAAGTCTATGAACCATCGCGTAGAGTCGCGGGGCTTCCGCCTCGCTCACCTTTTTCGCACGATAACTTGCCAAAACCATCTTGTCAGAAAACCAGTACGCGAAGAAATTCATAGCCAGACTGAAAATGAAAGCGTACGTCAAGCCTGATTTCCCTCCTATTAATTGCCCGATGGCGAGAAACAGTACCATCATCAGGGTCATCAGGAAAACTGTCTTCAGCGTATTCTTCATGGACTTCAAATCCTTCTTTAACGAAATAATTTATCAATGCATATGAGGACTTGCAAGGCAGTGCCCCGCCTCTAAGCGACTATAATTTGGGAGATTGCAGGCATTACTTAAACCGCCGACCCGCTGGCGAGGAGATTAGGTCAATAACCGAGCGTTCTCAGATGAGCGGCGACAAGCTCTGGATCTTCATCGAGGAAATGTCTCGCGAAAAGTCGCGCGCGGTCTACCTCAGCCATGTCGATATCCGCATGGATGAGCGCCTCATCGTAGAGACCCGCCGTGGCCACCGGCTCCCCATGTGGCGAAACGATTTCTGAGCCCCCCCAAAAATTTACACCGTCCTCAAATCCAACCCTGTTCACAAACGCGAGGTAGACGCTCAGAAGCCTCGCGAAGCTCTTGTGCTGTTCGCTGTTCACGACAAACCCGGCATGAGTCTCCGAACTACCAGATAGGCGGGTTGGGCTGGCCGCTACCCCGAGTATCAACTTTGCACCTTGCAAGGCTAAAATGTATGGGAGTGAAACATGCCAAAGATCCTCGCAAATAAGTAGTCCAACACGTCCAAACTTGCTGTCAAAAGCTTCGACTTTTCTTCCCGGAATAAAGTATCGCTGCTCTTCAAATATGCCGTACGTTGGAAGGTAAATCTTGTAATGAACCTTCTTGATGAGTCCGTCCTCGAAATAGATCAGAGCGTTCCTTAGCCCGCCGTTCTCATCCTTCACGACGGCACCCACTCCGATAGAAATCTTCCGGCTAAAATCCTTAATGGGGTTAAGGAGGGTGTCATCGACTCTCAGTGCGAGTTCCGAGTTCAGATCTCTGACGGAATAGCCTGTCAGGCTCAACTCGGGAAACAGGACTATGCTTCTCCCATCTTTTGCCGCCTGCCCTGCAATTTCCAAATGTCTGTCGAGATTCCATCGCAGATCTCCAAGTCGTGGCTTCGTCTGCGCCAACGCCAGATTAAATTTCTCCACTCCGCTACTCCTCAATGATGTTGTTGGGGAGCTCATCGGTATTGACCCCTCTTGGCGGCAGCTTTGCCTCAAGTACTTCGCCTATTTCTATAAGCGACTCATTGAGTCCGACGAAGAATCTGCTACTTGAGAAATGCTCCGACAACTTACCAGCAAGATTGTTCCAGAACTCCTCTGGGATGACGCTTATGACACCGGAATCAGCGAGGAGCTCGAACTTCCTCTCGCTGACAAGGATGAACACCAGTATGCCGGTCCTCTCCTTCGTCTTCGTCATGCCCAAGGCCCGGAACTCCCGTTCAGCGACCTGTCTCGCATCGAGCTTGCGCTCACTCCAATGCCTCTTGTGCCTGACCACTACCCGAATCTCGGCCGCGGTCTTTCCCTCGATCTTCCCTATTTGGGCACTCAGCGCTTTGAGTTCTTCATTAGTCAGAATTTTCACAGTCATAGGGCACCAAAGCTTTTGTCACATGATGCTGCGATTTTCCTAAGTTTCTCAATCAGCTCCGCGAATTTTTCCGGGCGAAGTGATTGCTTCCCGTCGGACAAGGCCTTCTCCGGATGAGGGTGAACTTCCACAAGCAGACCATCAGCCCCGGCCGCGACAGAAGCCATGGCCATGGGAGCTACAAGTTCCCAGCTTCCTGTTCCATGGCTCGGATCGACCAGGATCGGAAGATGAGACAAATGCTTCACGAGGGGCACGGAGTTCAGGTCTAAAGTATTCCTGGTGTACGTTTCAAAAGTTCTAATGCCTCTTTCGCATAAGGCGATCTCGTAGTTCCCCTGTGAAGCAATGTACTCTGCCGCCATAAGCCATTCCTCTACGGTAGCAGCAAGCCCGCGCTTGAGCAAGACAGGTTTCCTGGTACGGCCTATCGCTTCGAGGAGCGAGAAGTTATGCATGTTCCGCGCGCCTATCTGGAGCATATCGCAGTACTCGCTGACGAGGGGAACCGTTTCAGTATCCTTGACTTCCGTGACGACGCTCAGCCCAAATTTCTCTCCCGCCTCACGTAAGTATTTCAGCCCTTCCTCCTTGAGTCCCTGGAAGGAATAGGGTGAAGTCCTTGGTTTGTACGCGCCGCCGCGCAGGACCTGAGCGCCCTGTGACTTCACGAATTCCGCGACCTCCATGATCTGTGACCGGCTCTCGACGGAGCAAGGCCCGGCCATCACGACTAACTCCTTCCCGCCTATCGTCACGTTAGGAAGTTTAATCACCGTATCTTCGGGCTTGACATCTCTGCTCACGAGCTTGTATGGCTTGCTTACAGGTATGCATTCGACGACACCCGCCAAATTCGAGAAGAGACCGGCATCAACCGCTCCCTTATTGCCGGTAATCCCAATGGCGATCCTGAGTGCACCGGGAATCTCGTGAGGAGTCCACCCCATCGACCTTATCTTGTCTTCTACAATCTCGATCTGCTCGTCGGTGGCGGCATTGTCCATTATTATAAGCATATCTCGGAATTCTAAATTTTAAATTATGAAATCAGTCGACCACGATCTGCCAATTTTCAGGTATTGACAGAGGCGCGGCACTTTCGGCAGAAGATCTTCTTCCCAGTGTCTTCACCAGCTTCCGCTAGCTCCGCCACCACCGAATCCGCCTCCGCCTCCGCTGAAGCCACCGAATCCGCCACCACCGCCGAAACCGCCTCCACCAAATCCTCCGCCGCCACGGAATCCACCGAACCCGCCAAGGAACGGCGGAAGGAAAAGCCAGCCCGCTCCTGATCCACGGGAGGTTGCAGAATATCTCCTGTTTCCAAAAAGTATCGGAAATAGAAATACTATGAGAAATATGATGAGAGGGAGAAAATTCGCGTTGTCGCGATCCTTCTTGGGATTGGCGTGGAATGTCCCTCCGATGAGGGCCGCAAGCGCGGTAATACCTTTGTCAATTCCAGCATAATAGTTGCCGGACTTGAATTGAGGTATCACAATTTCGTCTATGATGTAACTCGAATAAGCGTCTGTGACCACTCCCTCCAGACCGTAGCCAACTTCGAATCTTGTCTTGTGGTCTCCGACGTCAACGGTAAAAAGGAGGCCATTATCCTTCCCTTTTTGTCCGATGCCATTCTTCTCAGCCACGTCAACGGAGTAAGTCTCTATATCTCCATCCGGGACAGAATTTACGATGAGCACCACTATCTGATTAGAAGTCGAATCCTGATATTCCTTCAATCTGTAATCGAGGGCCTGCAGTTGGTCAGGGGTCAGGACACCTGACTCATCCGTGACAAACTGAGTAAGTCTGGGAAGTTTAGAATCAGACGCGCTGCCTGATTGCCCGAACGCTGCGGCATAAAATAGGAGAAACAGAACCGGCGTAAGAGCGCTGCGTACAGAGAAGGAGCGGCGTCTCATTTAGAACTGCACCTTCGGCGCGACGCTGGCCCCCTCGACTGCCTCGAAGTATGGTCGCTCGTGGAAACCGGTCATCGAGGCAATTATGGCTGCCGGCATTCTGCGGACCAGCGTGTTATAGCCCTGCACCGCCTCGTTGAATCGCCTTCTCTCAACGGCAATACGGTTCTCAGTACCTTCCAACTGCGCCTGCAGAGAGAGAAAGTTCTGGTTCGCCTTCAAGTCCGGGTAGTTTTCGGAGACCGCGAGCAACCTGGAGAGCGCAGAGCTTAGCGCGTCCTGCGCCTGCTGAAATCTTCTAAAGGCCTGTGGGTCTTCGAGTACCTGGGGAGTCACAGTCAGCTTTCCGACGCTTGACCTGGCTTCTGCTACTTTTTCGAACACGTCAGCTTCATGTTGAGCGTACCCCTTTACCGTGGCGACGAGATTGGGTATCAAATCGAATCTGCGCTGATATTGGTTTTCAACCTGCCCCCACGACTGCTTTACGTTTTCGTCGTAAGAGACAAGCTTGTTGTACACGCCGAAGCCCCATCCCGCGATCGCAAGACAGAGCAGGATGAACACGCCCAGAATTGAAAGAGCAACTATCGCTCCTCGAGACATAAGTGACTCCTTTGTTTTGTTTAATTTAGACAAGGGTAATTATAAACTCAAGAAACGCAGCCCCATCCGGCTTCCCTTGCTTAATCAACCGATGGCTTTTATTTTCATAAAAAAGAGAAAGAACAATGCCAGAGAAACTCATATTTGAAATATCGCGCGAGGGCCGAAAAGGTTACACATTGCCGAAAAACGATGTTCCGGAAATGTCTCCCGCGGCGTCCATCCCCGCGAAGCTTCTTCGCAATAAAGCAGCCGAGCTTCCTGAGGTGAGCGAGAACGAGGTCGTACGCCATTTCGTTCGACTTTCGAATATGAACTATCACATCGACAAGGGATTTTATCCTCTCGGATCGTGCACGATGAAGTACAACCCAAAAGTGAACGAGAAGATGTCCTCACTTCCCGGAAATGCAGACATTCATCCGATGGAGCCGCCCGAGGCGGTACAGGGAGCATTGGAGCTCATGTACAACCTATCCAACATGCTCGCTGAGATCGCAGGGTTGACGGCAGTCTCTCTTCAACCTGCCGCCGGCGCACAGGGAGAGCTCACGGGCATTATGCTTATCAGGAAGTACCACGAGTCCAAGGGAAAGGTCCGGAGCAAGATACTTGTGCCTGATTCCGCCCACGGCACGAACCCGGCCAGCGTCGCGATCAGCGGCTACAAATCTGTAAGCATCAAGTCAAATCCGAACGGAACGGTGGACATCGAGGATTTGAAGAAACATCTCGACGACGAGGTGGCGGGAATGATGCTCACGAATCCCAATACGCTGGGCATATTCGAGACGCAAATAGCTGAGATTTGCCGACTCGTCCACGACGTCGGAGGTCTCATGTATATGGATGGTGCGAACCTTAACGCTATCGTCGGCCTTGTCAGACCCGGCGACATGGGTTTCGACGTAGTTCACATAAATCTTCACAAGACTTTTTCAACCCCGCACGGCGGCGGTGGCCCAGGCTCAGGTCCGGTCGCTGTAAACGACAAGCTGAGAGACTTCCTCCCGGTCCCCGTCATAGAAAAGAAGGGCGACAGGTTTGTCATGGAGTTCGACAGACCGAAATCTATCGGAAAAATACATGCGTTCTTCGGGAATTTCGGAATGCTTGTCCGGGCATACACTTACATACTCTCGCATGGTCCGGATGGTCTCCGAGGAAACAGCATGAACGCGCTGATAAACGCGAACTACCTCCTGAACAAGCTCCGTGGCGCTTTCGTCCTCCCTTACAGCGCCCGTCCGATGCACGAGTTCGTACTCTCAGCTGACTTGCAGAAGGAACGTGGCGTCAAGACTCTTGATATAGCGAAGAGGATTCTCGATTACGGCTACCACGCTCCCACCATTTACTTCCCCCTCATCGTTCACGAAGCGCTGATGATAGAGCCCACCGAGACGGAGACAAAGGAAACTTTGGACGCGTTCGCGGATGCACTCTTAAGAATAGACGAAGAGATCAGAACCAATCCCGAAGTGGTACGGTCGGCGCCAAGCACGGCCCCAGTCCGCCGACTGGACGATGCTTATGCCGCCAGGAACGTGAACGTCTGTTTCAAGGAATGACATCCAGAGTCACGATAGAGGAAGACGACGAGCTTCGGGAGATACTCAGAGATGCCCGCACGATAGCCGTCGTCGGGGCATCTGCGGATCCCGGCCGCGATAGCAACATGATAGCACAGTTCCTTCTCAGGGCCGGATACGACGTCATACCCGTCAACCCGAAGTACAACGAGCTGTTCGGATTAAAATGTTATCCAACAGTTGCCAGCATAGGAAGGCAGGTAGACATCGTGGACGTGTTCCGCAGGAGTGAATTCATGGAAGAGACCGCGAGAGATGCCACGGACGCAAAGGCCGGCGTACTGTGGATGCAGCTCGGGATCGAGAATTATAACGCGGCTCGTCTTGCGGCAGACTCGGGCATCAAAGTGGTGATGAACCGATGCATAATGGTTGAGCATCGCAGATTATTGAGAAAGAGTTCCTGAGACCGAGCTTCTAACACGAGGCGGATAGTCCCATGCTCGGTCGGGGGCTCGCATTTGAAGATCCCACCTTTTTCCGCTATCCTACCCATCAGGTCTTTTGAGGTTTTCTCTCCGCCGCCGGAAAAAGAATATTGTTAAGTATAAGCCTGTAACCGGGAGAATTCTTATGTAGCGATAGGTCTGTCGGCGGGTCGCCCACGAGATGCTCATAGGCCTCGGGGTCATGTCCCCCCAGAAAAGTCCAGGTTCCCTTACCGTAGTCACCGTGTATGTATTTCACCTCGTCCGTCCCCTCCTTCTGGCCCATGATCACAACATCCGGCTTGATGAGGCCTCGCCTGAAGGACGAAGTCTGCCCCATGAAGTTATGTATGACGTTCACCTGATCCTGGGTGAGCATGGTTGGAACGGGATCGTATTTGGCGGAGAACTGGAAGAGCGTGAAGTAATCCGTCGAGGGATCCCTGAACTGGACCTGGTCGTTCGCGGGATCGTTTATGTCTGAAAAACCGTAGACATAAGGGTTCTCTATTATTTTGAAGTTCTGAAAGGCGAGGCACTGAGAATAGTCGAGCTTTTCCTGGGCATTCGGGTCAGGAGGGTCACCATCAAAGACCGACTCGCAAATATCGTCGTGCTGAGATGCGAGCGCAATGTCCAGAGTCTCGGTCGCGGAACACATGGCAAAGAGAAAGCCTCCCCTTCCCACGAAGTTCTTTATCGCTAATGCGACGGCCTTCTTCTCGTCAGACACCTTCTTGAATCCAAGCCGGTGCGCCTCCTTTTCATACGTCGCGACCTCCTCTATGTACCATGGCGCGTTCGAATAGGCGCCGTAAAACTTCCCGTACTGTCCCGTGAAATCCTCATGATGCAGGTGAAGCCAGTCATACTTCGATAGTTTTCCGTCGAGGACATCCTGGTCCCAGACCTGCGTGTAAGGAATCTGAGCGTAGTTGAGCGCGAGGGTCACAGCGTCGTCCCACGGCTTGTAATTCGGGGGGATGTAAACGGCAATCTTCGGCGCCTTCTCCAGCCTGACCACGTCCATGTTGTTGTCCACGTTCTGTACTGTGGCGTATATCTGTGACGCCTCGGCAGCCGAGAGCTCATCGAAAGCCACTCCTCTGATCCTGCATTCGTTTGCCAAGACATCGTGATAGTCCATCATGAACGACCCGCCCCGATAGTTTAGTAGCCAGTCGACCTCTACTCCATGCTCAAGTGCGTAGTACGCTAGTCCATAAGCCTTCAGATCATCTGTCTGTTTCAAATCCATGTATATAAAAAGCTTGTTCTGCGCAAAGCCGGACCCCGTCATAAGAAGGAGGAATAGAACAAGTCGTCTTATCATCACATCACCACAATAATTTCAATTCTCAAGAATTGTTTCCTAATAGAGCTCTCAGAATACTTCTCACCCTGTCCTGATAAATGGAATTGGGAAACCTCGCGAGGAAATTCTCATATTCACTGGTCGCCCGAGAAGTGTCGTGCAGGGTCAGTTGGTAAATACGGGCGATTCTGAACTGCGCTCTGTCCGCGTAGATGCCCAAGCTGTCAGACGCCAGGGCGGAGTACCATTTCAATGCGTCCGCCACCTGCCCGATTCTGCAATACGTTTCGGCCAGGTTGAATCGAGCGTTGTCCGCCAGAGGGGCCGAAGGAAATGTCTTTATAACCTCTTCGTATTGCGCGGCGGCTTCGGGGAGCCTGCCGGTGGCCTCCAACGCTGCAGCAGAAGCGTACGCCATGAGTGCGTCAGGAACCGGCTTGTTGTTTTCAATTACGTTAGAAAGCTGTATCGCCTCATTTGCCGCATCGGACATCGGATTATCCATGACGTCCTTAAGCAGTGCTGATGCGCTGTCGAATTTTCCTGTGTAGTAGAGTGACTGTGCCGCCTCAAACTTCAGCCGGTCGGCGTAGTTCTCATCGGGAGACATTCCACCATTCCTTTCAGCACTGATTTCGCTTTCAGCCAGGGAGATAGCGTCAGTGAATTTTCCTTCCATCACGAATAGCTTCATTCTCAGCAATGCTGCCTCCCGGGCATACTGACCCTCCATATTCCTCAATCCGGAGAACAATTTCTCAGCAGCGTTCAGGTCACGAAAATAGTTCATTTGAATCTCGATTGAGCTCAAAGCAGCGATGTTATAGAATTCCGTTTCCGGGAAATCCGAGAGAACCGTTTGGTAGGCAGCCAAAGATGCATTGAGTTCCTTCAGCGAGTCCATTGGGGAACAAGGGGTGTTATCATCTGCATAGTTCTTTTCGCCCAGCCGGCGGAGAGAGTTGGCATATCCGATCCAGGACTCGGCGACTATCTGCCTAATCTTCGACAAACCTGCAACTTCCCTGAAGGCACGAGCGGATACCGCGTAGGCCTCATCGTTGTAAGCGCGCTCGGCAAAGACCAGAAGCTGCCCGCCGTCAGAACCCAGATGCCGGTCGATCCACTTATAGAGATCGTAAGCACCGTCATAATCCTTCTGCTCCATATAGAGAAAAGCGAGTATCTGCCTATAGGCGAGGTTGTCCGAATCAGCCGAAGTTCTTTTCTTCATCTCGGCAGTGAAAGCCTTTACCGCCTCCATGCTCGTGCTGTAAGCACCCAATTGTGATTGTATGTATGCCATGGCAGAACTGGCGTTATCAGACTTAAGAAGTTTGAGGAGTTCGGCAAGCCCGTCACCGTAATTCATGTTCAGAAAGTAAAGCCTGGCGATCTGGACAATGAACCCGGTCTTCTGATCAGTCGTCGCCTCCCCCTTCTTGTAGACTCCTATCGCATCTGCAAACAGCCTGTCCTGTGCCATCATATCCGCGACTGCCTGATATGCGCTGCTGTTACCCGGATCAACGTTGAGACCCCTGTTCCAAATTGCCAGGGCAGAATCCTGTTCCCCCGACTTAAAGAGAGCATCGCCGAGTTCGCAGTAAAGAGTGACGTTAGAAGGCTCCCTGGCAAGTCTCTGACGGATCAACCCCTCGGCCGCGGCGTAATTCTTTAGATTCATGAGCGTCTTCCGGAGACCGTCGAAGTAGACGTAGTTGGAGGGGGTCGCATCGTAAAGCTGCCTGTAAAACTCCAAGGCCTTCTGATATTCGCCAGCCTGCTCGAGCGCCTGAGCTATCCTGAACTTGTTCATCTCATCTGCCGACTGCGCGAGAGCGGGGACCGAAGCCGCTAGGAGAACAAGAAGTAATATTGCGGTTTTCTTCATAACGAATGAATTTAGGTGCGGACCTGCCTACTAACAATGAGAGAATTGTCGCATGTTAAGGAGAGACAGATGGACAATTCCCAGGTCCAAAGCGATTTACGGAACACTCCCCCGGAAGACCGCGGTTATGCGGTCTTGAGCTCCTTTATGGCCGCCGGTATATTCGCCGATTTAAAGACCGAGGTCCCCGCTACAAGTACATCCGCACCAGAGCTGACGAGCTTTCCTGCATTTTCGCTGGTCACCCCCCCATCCACTTCGATCCTGACATCCTTCCCCTTCGGTATCATGGACTTTACCTCGGAGATTCTGCGGTATGAGCTCTCGATGAACTTCTGTCCTCCGAAGCCGGCGTTCACTGACATTACGAGTATGAGGTCGACATCGTTGACTATTTCTTTTAGAATATCCGTTGGAGTGGACGGGTTGATAGCCACGCCGACCTTCACTCCAAGCTCCTTTATCCTGTTCACTGTCCTGTTGAGGTGGACTACCGCCTCATAGTGCACTGTTAAAGAATCCGCCCCCGCCTTAACAAAGTCTTCAATGAAGAAATCCGGGTTGTCAATCATAAGATGAACGTCGAGAAACCGATCAGTCATTCTGTTCACCGCCGACACTAGGAGCGGTCCGAATGTAATATTCGGGACAAAATGACCGTCCATGACATCGACGTGTATCCAATCTGCTCCCCCTTTGTCTGCAGTTTGGATCTGGTCGCGAAGCATCGTGAAATCAGCAGCGAGTATGGATGGGGCTACAAGCGCCATTAGTTCTCCGGGCCTTGTGTTTGGGTCTGAATAGATGAGACAAACAGATTTATCGCCGTCCCTTTTGGCACAATGTCATTTGAGCGTGGATACTGTTCAAGCACGGTGTTGGGAACAAGCTTCTTACTCGGCTGAAAACTTATTTTGCCGAGTACGAGGTTTGAGTTGAGAATTAGCCGCTGTGCCTCCGAAAGGGGCTTGCCGACCAGATCGGGTACCGACACTTCGCCGGCCTCGACAGGACCCGATGAAACCTCTATCGAGATGGCAGAGCTCGTGTTGGCCATACCACCTGGCTGCAGTGACTGGCTCATGACAACGTTAAGCGGATACTCGCTCGACGAATCCGATGTGACGTTCCCGAGTCTGAAACCGAGCCGTTCCAGCATGAACTGCGCTTCCCTCTGTGAATGTCCGATCAGGTTCGGCACCTGCACCCTCTCGGTGCCTCCGCTGAGGATCATGTAGACACGCCTGCCGCGCTTAACTATTGAGCCTGCTTCGGGGTTTTGTGAGAGTATAGTATTCGGCGCGAGTTTGGATGACTTTGTACCGCCAATCTCAAGCTGGAGCCCGGCCGTGTCCAGAACAGTCCTGGCAGCGGAATCCTTCATTCCAACTACGTCCGGTACAGTCACTATGCCCCCTCCTTCGACGTACCAGGGCATTACCACCCAGTTCATTAGAACGAATAGGACAACCATGACGGCGAACGTGATATAGAGCGTCTTTGCAGCTCTCGAAAATAATATTCTCTGAAACAGACTATTTCTTTTGCTCATAGGGTTTTTGAATCTATCCACTCGTGGAATGAATTTCAAGATTAAGTCTGCCCGAACTCATGAACGTTGCACTTCCGGCAGGAGAATTTGAAGTCACCGGGGACCGTTCGAGGTACTTCATGGATGACCGAGAGGCGACCTACGTTCTCTTGTTGTACTCGCTCATGATGGCGCCCAGAGCGATTGAGAGAAGTTTGGCGTCGCTCTTGTCGGACCTGGACGGGATTAGTATCGGCACCTTCGCCCCGACGATTACGTGAGCGAGCCTGAGATTCGCGAAGTAAGTCGTGCTCTTCGCCAGGCTATTTGCCGTTTCTATGTTCGCCGCGACAAGAATTTCAGCTTTCCCGGCCACGGGCGATTTGATACCTTTCTCCTCGGCCGCCTCGAGAGACATCGCGTTGTCCAGAGCAAGAGGACCGTCCACGACGCATCCCTTTATCTGTCCTCTTTCGCACATCTTTGAAAGCGCTGCGGCATCGATGGTGGATTGAAGACTCGGGTTGACGAATTCCGTCGCGGAGAGGACCGCCACTTTCGGACTAATGTTGCCTAGAGCATGAGCCACTTCTGCGGCGTTGTTGATCAACTCTACCTTGTCCTTGAGATCAGGCGCCAGGGTTATCCCGCCGTCGGTTATCATGACTAACTGATTTTCTTCCCGATCAGGGTACTCCATGACGAAAACGTCCGTCAGGAGTCGGCCCGTCTTCAGTCCACTGTATTCAGCAAGGACGCCTCGCATCATGGTCGACGTATCTATCCCCCCCTTCATGAGGATATCAGCCCGGCCCTCCTTCACCGCTAAGATGGCGCCCGCAAGCGCATCACCAGTGTGTCCGGCGGAGACTATGTCAATACCTGATCTAGCGACCGATGGGAGCGCGGCGATGGATTTGTTGATGGAGCTCTCTTCCCCAAACAAGAGAAACTTCGATTTAAGTGCTGTCGCCGCATCTGAAATGGCGGAGAAAGTTTCAGGGTTGTTGGGATTTATCACCGCTACCCTTTTAGGATCGATCTTAACGGCGCTCTCGAGGAGCTCTTTGAAATTGTAAATTTGTTTTCTTTTCATTCAATACTCCATCGCTTCTTCTTCACCGCGGAGAACTCTCAAAGCACCGAGCGCGAGGCTTCTCATTTCATCCTCGCCCGGAAAGACAAGGACCGGGGCGATGAAACCAACTCTTTCCTTTATCCATCCGACAAGCTTTTCGGATGCGGCAAGTCCGCCTGTCAGGACAGTGGCATTTAATCTCCCCGTTAAGACAGTTGACATGCCGCCAATCTCTTTAGATATCTGGTACGCCATAGCTTCGTAGACTTCGCGGGCTGAAGAGTCGCCGGCATCAATGCGGCCTTCTACTTCCCGCGCCGAATTCGTACCGAGGTAGGCAACAAGCCCCCCCTTGCCCATCACGATTCTTCTCAATTCTCGCTCCGAAAACTTGCCCGAAAGACAGAGGTCAATAAACTGCTGAAGTGGGAGTCCGCCGGTCCTCTCAGGAGAGAAAGGCCCGTCACTCGAAGCATCGTTAGCGTCAATAATACGACCGCCCCTGACCGGGGCCACTGAAATTCCTCCGCCGAGGTGAGCGACGACAAACTGGGTATCGGATATGCCCTTGCCGAGTTGCGCGGAGGCAAGTCGCGCAGCGGCGTGAATGTTCAAAGCGTGAGAAAGACTTCTTCTCTCGATAAGGGGATGTCCTGAATACCTCGCCAGAGATTCGAACTCGTCGACGGATACGGGATCGACGACGAACGCGGGACATCCGAATTTGTCCGCCACATCCGCGGCTATGGCACACCCCAGATTTGACGCGTGCTCTCCCTGAACATTTCTCCTCGCATCCGAGATCATGCTTCCGTTGACCCTGAACGTACCCCCCTTCACAGGTTTGAGGAGACCTCCTATCCCCACGACAGCAGAGGGAGATCTGCCGGATTCCTTCAGCCAGCGTAAAACAATTTCGCAACGAAAATCATACTGCCCCCAGATCCCGTTGTAACTCCCCAGGTCTTCGCCCGAGTGACTAAAAGTCTGCGAGCTTAGAGCTGAGTCGTTCTCAAATAGTGAAACTTTTGTGGAAGTGGAGCCGGTGTTGACGACGAAGATGAGAAACTTTCCGCTTCTTTCATTCATTCTTTGGTCAATCCAACCGCTTAGTATCCGTGCTTGTGACGTGCGCTATCGCTTCGCACGGCGGAGTCTCAGCGCGCATTGCGAAGGCCTGCAGGGTATTATCAGAAAGCCGTTGTCACATTGACGCGATGGAGGCCGCCGATTTTTGCGCCCCATGATGAGTAAGAGTAATCAAATCCATAGCCGAAGAATTTCAAGCCGACGCCAAAAGAAAGTCCCTCAATTCCGGAGCTGAGCCCGACCTTCATTTGCTGATGCTGGAGATTGTCGTAGCCAATCCTTACGTGGAAATCGTCCGAAAGGAGAAACTCGCCGCCCAGCACAAACGACCTCATTTTGTCAGAGATGCTTAAGTTCGGATCACCCAGCCTCTGGAAGGCGAAGTTCAGGATAAGGGGGAGATGCTCGAGCTGTTTCGAAACTCCAAGCCTGATGTCGAACGGAAGAGGCTCGATGACGCCATCATATGAACTCATCTGCCGACCGGCATTGACCACCGAAAAGCCGATGCCCATCATGTTATCCGGGAAATCGTAGTAGAGCCCAAGGTCAAGCGCGAGCGCCGACGAGCTATAGGTGTCTATTGATGAGAACACCCCCTTCAGATTGACGCCGTAGCTGAAATCTGTCGCCAGGTAGTTCGCGTAATTCAATGTTACCACCGCGTCCCCCGCACTGAATGTCCCGTACTCATTTCCGAGCTGATCCGTCTTCTCAAAGGAGCCATAGTTGAGGTATCCGACTCCGACTCCGAAGTACCCCTCCTTGGGGAGCCTGAAAGTGGAGAAGGCGTAACCGCCGTTTATATCGAGGACATGCTTCAAATAACCGAAGGTGACGGCGCGGTCTTTTGAAGACACTGAGAGGGCCGGATTGTAATAGAAGGCGCTTGGGTCATCGGTTCTGGCAAGCGAACTCCCTGCGAGGGATGCTTCCCGGGCGCTCGCGTCGAGATTAAGGAATTCGTAGACGCTCTGACTAAATGCTGACCCGGCAGTAAGAAGAATAATCGCGAGGCAAACCGATTTCATTGACGAAATGTACCCGCGTCAACTCTATTTTTCAAGACCACGCTTATTGATTATATTTCTAACAATTTCATGGACAACCTGACTAACCACAGATCACAAATACGCAGCATAATCGTAATAAAGCCGCGCGCCATCGGAGATGTCCTACTTTCCACATCGGTCCTACCGAATCTTCGCGAGGCATATCCTGACGCACGTATCGATTTCCTTGTAGAGTCCTTCGCGTCAGAAGTACTCCTCAGCAATCCAAATATAGACCACGTGATCACGTATGACACCCGCAAGGAATCGTCACTCTCCATCATATTGAAAGTCAGAAAGAACAAATATGAAATGGCGGTTGACCTTTTTGGTAATCCGCGAACGGCTGTTATCACGCTGCTGAGCGGCGCAAGGGTCAGGGTGGGATTCCCATTCAAATGGCGCCGATACGCCTACAACATTCTCGTTCCACCTCGAAGCGGGAGCGTTCACAACGTGGAATTCAACCTCGACGCGTTGAGGCGGCTTGGCATACCAGTCAACTCGAGATCGCCCCAGTTCTTTCTCGATCAGAAACATTTGGATTTCGCGGGTAGATTCCTGATCTCGCATGGTCTTAAAGAAGGACGGTTCGTGAGCATAAATATCGGTGGAGGATGGAACATCAAGAGGTGGCCGGTCGACAAGTTCGTTGAACTTTCGAAGATGATAAAGTCGGAACTGCATGAACCTGTTGCCGTGCTATATGGCCCATCTGAAGTGGAAGACGCACGAAGAATATGTGAGTCTTCAGGGGCAGTGCTCGCACCCCCCACCTCACTTAAGGAAATGGGAGCTATTCTCAAGCTCTCTCATTTGCTCGTTACAAACGATTCTGGTCCAATGCACATCGCCGCGGCGCTTGGCGTACCAACTCTCGCCATATTCGGCCCCACCAGCCCGCGACTGCAGGGCCCATACGGAAACATCTCGGAGATTGTCAGAAATGAGAAGCTCGACTGCCTTGAATGTAATCTCACCCGCTGCCCGATTGGAAACCTATGCATGACGCAGCTTGACCCGGAGAACGTATTCAGCCGCTTGCAGGCCCTTCTCGTGAAAATTGAATCAGGTGCGACCGCGTCCACATCCTCTAAAGGAGTCTCATAAAGACATGAAAACTTTCGGACTGGAAATACCGGACTGTAAGCGATTCGGCGGATATAAACCTTGCATTCCCTACAAGACATGTTACGAGGGGTGCGCCCGCTCCGACAAGCCCTTCGGAACAAAAATCCTGGTGATCAATCTGGATGCTATGGGCGATGTACTCATGACGACCGCCCAGCTTGCTCCGATCAAGCGGAAATACCCGGAGAGCTATGTCGCCTGGATTACGCTCAAGTCCGCTACTCCGCTCCTCGAGGGGAACCCTTTCATAGACGATGTCTTTCCGTGGGACGCCGAGAGCTGGCTCATACTCGAGCAAATCGAGTTCGACCTCATATTGAATGCCGACAAATCGAGAAGGTCGGCTGCGCTGGCCATGAAGCTCAAAGCAAAAGAAAGACTTGGGTTCGGTCTGAACGATAACGGTCAGATAATCCCGCTGAACAAGGAAGCTGTTTACAATTTTAAACTTGGGATCGACGATTATCTCAAGTTCAGAGTCAACAAGCGGACGGGTCAGGACATCCTCGCGGAAACTTTCAAGCTGCCGTACGAAGGGGACGAGTACGTCCTTCAGCTTTCCGATGATGAATTGAAATCGACAGCGGACTACAGAGCTTCGAAAGGGATAGGTGAGGATGAGATAGTCGTCGGATTTAACACGGGCTGCTCAGACCTATACCCCAATAAGAAACTGACAGTTGAACAGCACCTCGCTCTCATCGAGAAATTAGGGAGACACAAAGACGTTAAGATGGTCCTCCTCGGCGGACGCGAAGATTCAGAACGCAACCGTAGAATTTATGGCGAGGCCGTGGAGCGAAACCCTGAGATGATGACGCGGCTTTTCAGCACTCCCACGGACGAGGGACTCCGTCGCGGTATCGTTTTCGAAAATGTGGCCGACATTGTCATCACGGGAGACAGTTATGGGATGCATCTCGGCATCGCGTTAAAGAAAGTTGTACTTGTCTGGTTCGGAGTGAGTTGCCCCGAAGAGATAGACCTCTACGGTAGGGGGGCAAAGTTTGTTCCTGAAGGATTGTTCTGCTCCCCCTGCTGGAAAAAGAAATGCCCTCATGACCTGGAGTGCTTGAAGATGGTAGACCTGGATCGGGTGTATTCAGCAGCAATGGAAAATGCAGAATCGCTGCGCATCCGCCGGCGCAGAGCTCATCAGGCGACTCAAGTGGAGCGCTAGCCTCCACAAGAGGTCATTCAGCCCAGGTTTACACTCCCTGGAGTACCCTGAACCTTTACAAGCGTCATCACATTCTCTATGTGGTACGTTTGCGGAAACATGTCGACCGGCCGTGAATTCACCGGGACGTATCCATGAGACACTATTTCTTTGACGTCCCTCGCCTGCGTCATCGGATTGCAGCTGACATACACAATCTTTCTGGCTCCGAGCAAGTGAAGGTTCGAGGCGATCTTTGGATGCAGACCGCTTCTCGGCGGATCGAGGAGTATCAGGTCTGGCTTCGGCACATTTAGAGAGGCGAAATTACCTACCGGATCTCTCCCCTTGAAAAGTTCCAACAAGTCCGTCCGGAAAAAGCTCGTGTTGGTTATACCGTTGCGCTTCGCATTTTCCGCGGCGTCGCTCACCGCTGAGTCGATCAGTTCAAATCCGTAAACGTGGTCCGCCAGTTCTGACAGATAGATTGAGATGCTCCCCGTCCCGCTGTAGAGGTCGTAGATAATCCCCTGCTTTTCCCCGACTCCGGCGACTGCCGCGTCGTACAGTTTCTCCGCCTGCATTGTGTTAGTCTGGAAAAAGGAGAGCGGTGAAATTCTGAACTCATACTTGCCAAGCCTTTCGGTGATGTAACCGGTTCCGAAGTGTATCTTCCTCACTTCACCGGTGGAAACCTGCGCTCTCGTAGAGTTAACGATGGAGGCAAAAGTCGATACGAACGGCAGGTCGTTGTGAAGTCGCTCCGCCAGCCTGTCCACGGCATCGCTTTCATTGAGAACCACAAGGTTCACCATATATTCACCGGAATGGAACGACTTACGGACAGTAAGGAACCGCAGAAGTCCGACGTGCGGCTTAGACTCATAAATCGTAAGTCCGAGTTCATCGCGGAGTCTTGATCCAGGCTCGATCGCGTTTCTGAACCAGTTCAAAATTTCATTGATTCTTCCGTCAGCGAGATGACAGTGCCCGATATCGATCGTCTTGTCGAACCTGCCGGGAGCGTGGAAGCCGAGGGCAACCGTTGCTGGGTCTCCTTCCTTGATCCAGTAAGGTCTCTCAGAAAAAGTCACTTCAATCTTATTGCGATACTCGTATGCTTCCTGGGCACCGACTATATCTTCCACTTTTACACTCAGGCCAGCCGTGCGCTCCATCGCGTCCGCGACGTGCTGGCGTTTGAATCTGAGCTGTTCGAGGTAATTCAGGTGTTGCCACCGGCATCCGCCGCACACCCCGAAATACTCGCACCGCGCCGCAACCCGACTCGGCGACGGGGTGACGACTTCGAGCAGCTTCGCCTCAGCATAGTCTTTCTTCTTCTTGAATATCTTTGCTCTTACAACATCTCCCGGCACGCCTCCCGCGACGAAAACGACAAAGCCATCAAGCCGTGCTATAGCCTTCCCCTCGAAGGCGACAGTGTCAATCTGCAATTCAACGATATCATCTACAGAAATCATTCGATTATAATCCCGAAAATATCCATAACGTTTGTGTCCGTGGGCCCCGTGGTAACCAGCCCACCGAACTTTCTAAAAAAATTATGCGAATCGTTTCGCTTGATGAAGACATCAAGTTCCGCAAGTCCTCCCTCGACTCTTCTGAACGTTTCGAGAGACGCTGACGCCCCGGCAGAATCGCTGTTCCCATCCTTTCCGTCGGTACCGAACGAAAAAAAAGTCGTATGCCCCAATTCCATTCCACACCCGTTGAGTTTCGCTGCCTCCGACAGGGCTGTCAGAACGAGGTGTTGATTCCTCCCGCCCATTCCATTTCCCTGGACCTCCACGGTAGTCTCTCCGCCGACTAGGACCACGGCCGGTCGCTGGAAAGGAAGCCCGTCAGTCTCAATTGATCTTGCTATCGAGACGAGAAGCCTCCCGGCCTCACTCGCATCGCCTTCATAGAATCTTGAAATCACTTCGACGTTGAAGCCGCTTTCCTCTGCGCACCGCTGCGCGGCAAGAAGTGCATCACGGTTAGAGGCCACAATCTTCACCTCGTTGTCCGGGATCTCACCCGATTGTGCGCGGTCACCCGCAGATTTAAGGGCATCTATGATGGCCTCCGGAGTTCGATCAACGAAACCGGATTCGCTCAGAAAATCAAGCGCGTCCGACGGGAGGGTCTTGTCGATTACAGTAGGTCCGCTGGCTATCGAAGGGAGGTCGTCACCCACAACGTCCGAAATAACTAAAGACAACTTCCTTGCACCTGAAGCCAACCTGGCGAGCTTCCCTCCTCCAAGGCGAGACAAATGCCGCCTCAACAGGTTTACTCCGCCTATTGGTACGCCGCCGTCGAACATGAGCCTGAAGAGTACGTTTGCCTGTCCAAGCGTCACTCCGCCAATTGGCGCAAAGATCGAGGCGCTTCCGCCTCCGGAAACGAGAAACAACAAGAGATCGTCTGGCCCCGCACTCCGCGCCATATTTTCAACCGCGTCTGCCGCACTCATGCTCCCTTCATCCGGCAAAGGGTGCCCGGAGAGAAAGAATTGAAATCCCAGAACATCCATTCGCTTTTGAACGGGGGTGGCGATGATACCGGTTGCACGGTCTCCGCACCTCTTCCTGACTTCGCGTGCCATGGCTTCTGCAGACTTTCCAATCGCGGCGCACTTGATCCTCCCCTTCTCACCGAGATCGATGACATTGCCGAAGGCTTCAAGTCTGTTCTTACTTAGCTGAAAGGAACGCTCGAAAATAGCCGAAGGTTTGACGGCCTTTATCGATGATTCCACAATCTTGCTGAGGAGATGTTCCGACGATGCATCGGTGGCGGAACTCATCTGCTCGAGATCTTTAGGAGTCCGATACGGTTGTCGTAGGCCTGCAGTTCAGATACCGGATTATCGGAAGTAGCGAAAATATAGAGAGGGTAAAGCCTGTTATACGTCTTCATCGCCAGAGCTAGGAGGCCGGATGAAGTAGCAGCCGGATTGGTCTTCGCCAGCTCCTTTCCGAAAATTATGTAATCGATGCCGGCGAATTTCGCCCTGTCGCGTCTGGCATTGAATTTGGCTGCGATCGGTTCTGTCCCAGTGTGAAGTTCGTATGCCGAGAACTCTTTGCCGATCTTGAATCTTGCGCAGGCATCGACGAACGCATCCGAGTGATTCGCGATATTCTCCTCAAACTTTCTCCGCCCTTCAGCCTTCTCGTTGTTCACGAACGAGCCGATTTCCATTCCGTTTCTGTCGAGATATAGAAACAGCTCGGAGTCCCACTTGGCTTTCCCAAACCTGATCAGGAAGAAATCCTTGTATGGCTTCTTGGCAAACCTCATGTCACGGTTGAGCCGGACGAGCGTCCTGTTGAACTTCGGCTCGGTATCCAGAGTCGGGTTAATGAATTTTATGAAAGGTCCTATGGACGTCACGAAGGCTCTCGCAGGGTTCATAAGGAACTCCTCGTACTCAGCACGATGCTTGTTAAACCAAGGCACGGAGTTGTGAGTGTAGAGTTCTCCGAGGAATCTGAAAGTCTCTCTTGAAAATCCTCTGAATTCGTGGCCGCCGGGTGAGGCAGCGGCGATTGCAGGCCTAGCCGGTCTCATCTTCTCAGCCGGTCGGCTAGATAAGCCTGCACCTGTGCGGAAGCCACGCGTTCCTGTTGCATGGAATCACGTTCGCGGATGGTGACTGTCTGATCTTGAAGCGTCTGTGAATCGACCGTGACGCAGAATGGCGTCCCGACCTCGTCCTGGCGACGGTAGCGCCTCCCTATAGCACCACTGTCGTCGTAAAACACGCGATGCTGGAAGCGAAGCTCTTCTTCAATCTTATGGGCTATCTCCTGCATCCCGTCACGGTTGACGAGAGGAAGTATGGCGGCCTTTATGGGGGCGAGCCTCGGATGGAATTTCAAAACGACGCGAGTCTCGGTCTTGCCGTCCGCGGTCGGTGCCTCCTCTTCGTGATAGGATCCTGTGAGGAAGGCCATGAACGACCTGCTTGCACCCGAAGATGTCTCGATAACGAAGGGGGTGTATTTCTCCTTGCTCTCCTCATCGAAATACTTCATGGACTTGCCGGAATACTCCTCGTGCCTCGACAGGTCAAAATTGGTTCTGTTGTGAACTCCTTCGATCTCGCCCCAGCCGAATGGGAACAGGAATTCTATGTCGTACGCGTCCTTCGCGTAGTGCGCGAGCTTCTCCTTGGGATGCTGGTGCCAGCGAAGCTGCTCCTTTTTCATCCCGAGATTGATGTACCATTTCATCCGTTCTTCACGCCAGTACTCGAACCACTCGTCGTCACTCCCCGGCTTTACGAAGAACTGCATCTCCATCTGTTCAAACTCTCTCGTGCGGAAGAGAAAATTCTTCGTGTTAATTTCATTGCGGAAGGCCTTCCCAATCTGGGCAATGCCGAACGGAAGCTTCTGCCTCGACGCAGTCATCACATTCTGGAAGTTCACGAAAATCCCCTGCGCGGTCTCCGGACGAAGGTAGACAACAGCGGATGAGTCCTCGACAGGACCTACGAATGTCTTGAACATCAGATTGAACTTGCGAGCGTCGGTAAATGTCCCCTTGTTTCCGCAGGACGGACAGGATATTAGAGGAACGAGCTTAGCGGACTCCACGTCCGATTCAATCAGCTTACTGAATTCTTCCTGGATAACTTCGTCCTTCTGCTGGCCGGCGAATTTTTCGGGATTTATTTCCCTCAATACTTCCTTCTTCTTCTTTATGGAGAGCTCGTCCAACAGCACATCAACCCTGTACCGGGCCTTGCATTGTTTGCAGTCGACCATGGGATCGGTGAAGTTTTCGACGTGGCCCGATGCTTCCCACACTCTTGGGTGCATCAAGATCGACGCGTCTACGCCTTCTATGTTGTCGCGCAGAGTCATCGACTTCCACCACTCATCCTTTACGTTTCTGAGGAGTTCCACTCCAAGGGGGCCATAGTCCCAGCAGCCGTTCAGCCCGCCATATATTTCGCTCGACTGAAAAACGTACCCTCTTCTCTTTGCCAAAGAGACTATTTTTTCCAAACTCAAATCAGATTTGACAGGTTGCGCCATTATTCTTTCGCTTTTTAAATCAATATATGAAAAGCGGCCAAATTCACAAAGAACCAGTGGTTTTCGAACCCGATTGCGTAGGAAAGTCAATTTTCGAGCGGAAGAGTCCGGCACGAATCCCTTTTTCCCAGACACACAGATTGTGCTCTTGCAAGAGGCATTCTCATCGAACTTAGTATCTGCCACTCAAATTTCGGCGAACTAATTCCGATGGAATAAAATCATCTGGCTTGCTCCTGAAACGCGGACTTCCCGCACAACTTCCCGGTACTTCCAGGTAAAAAACTTTCAACATTATCTTGACTTTAAAAGGTATTTTTGTGCATTTTTATATGCAGTCGTCCTATGACTGACGCTCGGATGGTTATACAGGGTGAACGCCCAAGGATCAACAAAAAAAATGGAAAGGTTGAATGGAGCCAGAGGAAAAAACGGTAGCTCAGAATCGCCGTGCGCGGTTTGAGTATCAAATCCTCGAGACAACTGAAGCGGGCATAGTCTTAAAAGGAAGTGAAGTTAAGTCTGTCCGCCAGGGCAAGGTGGATATCAGTGATTGTTTTGCCACGGTTAAAGATGGTGAAGTGTGGTTACACAACATGCATGTCGCTGCCTATGAGAACGCAGGTCCCTTCAATCATAATCCGAGACGGACGCGAAAGCTTCTTTTGCACAGGAGAGAGATCCGAAAGATCATTGGAAAGATTCGTCAGAAGGGACTCTCACTTGTCCCCATCAGACTTTACTGGAAACACGGACTCGCGAAGATTGAACTTGCTGTTGCGAAAGGCAAACGCTCATTCGACAAGCGTGAAACCATCAAGCAGCGCGACCAGGAACGAGAGTACCGCCAGCAAGACGCGGAAGTCTGAAAAGTAAATGCCCACCACCATACATCGCAGGAGAGAGATAGCAAGGGTTGTTTCCATCAGTTAACGAACAGCTAGACCTTATCAAGCGGGGCGCCGCCGAAATAATTCCGGAAGAAGAGCTCGCCCGTAAACTCGAACGAGCCACTAAGGAAAAAACTCCTCTTAACGTCAAGCTTGGCTGTGATCCCAGTCGGCCCGATTTGCATCTCGGCCATTCAGTCGTTCTCCGCAAGCTGAGGCAGTTCCAGGATCTTGGACACACGGCGATACTCATCGTCGGGGATTTCACGGGAATGATCGGCGATCCTTCCGGAAGGAACAAGGCCCGCCCTTCCATGACCCTCGAGGAAACCAGACAGAACGGCGAGACTTACTTCCAGCAGGCTTCCAGCATCCTCTCAAAGGAGAGACTCCGGATAGTATACAACTCCGACTGGCTCGGCAAGATGTCGTTCGAAGAAGTCATCAGGCTGGCCAGTAAGTACACGGTTGCAAGAATGCTGGAGCGGGACGATTTTGAGAAACGGTTCCGTACCCAGGTTCCCATAAGTGTTCATGAATTTCTCTACCCTCTCGCTCAGGCTATGGATTCCGTCGCAATAAAGGCAGATGTTGAGCTCGGAGGGACCGACCAGAAGTTCAATCTTCTAGTGGGACGCGACATTCAGAGGGAGTATGGGCTCGAGCCGCAGGTGATTCTTACGATGCCGCTTCTGGTCGGAACAGACGGTGTCGAGAAGATGTCCAAGTCACTCGGGAATTATATAGCCATCACCGACACTCCGCAGGAGATGTTTGGAAAGACACTTTCCATCCCGGACGCGCTAATCTACAATTATTTCCTCCTTGCTACGGACGTCGCAATCCAGGAGCTTTCTTCGATAAAGGAGCAGCTCGAGTCACACTCTGTGAACCCGCGCGATTTAAAGAGAAGGCTTGGTAGAGAGATTGTCGCGCTCTACCACGGCGCCGATGCCGCCCTGCAGGCACAAGAGGAGTTCGACAAGATTTTTATCCGCAAGGAGACTCCCGACGAAATCGAGGAGGTCGTGCTTGGTGATACGACGGGGCATTTGACCCTTTTGCAGTTACTTGTTAATATAGGCGCGGCGAAATCCAATGGCGAAGCGCGCCGGCTTGTCAATCAGGGCGGCGTGACGATTGACGGCACAAAGATCGCCGACGCTAACTCGAACATAGACACCGACGCACCATTCGTTCTCAAGGTCGGCAAACGAAAATTCTACAAGATTAGAAGATGAAAAAGGAGATGTGAAATTGTATGTCCCGACAAAGATATTCTTTACAAAAGGGGTAGGTCGTCACCGTGACTATCTGCAGTCTTTTGAGCTGGCCCTGCGAGACGCCAAGATAGAGAAGTGCAACCTCGTCACAGTATCGAGCATTTTTCCCGCAGGTTGCAGGCGTATCCCCCTCGACGAAGGGACAAAGCTCCTACAACCCGGCCAGATTACGTTTTGCGTCATGGCACGAAATTCCACGAACGAGCCCAACAGGCTGGTCGCCGCGTCAATCGGCGTCGCGACACCAAACGAGTCTTCTCAGTACGGATACCTTTCGGAGCATCACCCGTTCGGCGAGACCGACGAGAAGGCCGGAGAATATGCAGAGGACCTTGCCGCAACAATGCTTGCCACCACGCTCGGAATAGAATTCGATCCGAACGCTGACTGGGACGAGCGTGAGAAGGTCTATAAGATGAGCGGTAAGATCGTCAGGAGCTTCAACATCACACAGTCAGCCGAAGGCGACAAGCGCGGCATTTGGACGACCGTCGTGGCCGCGGGCATACTACTTCCCTGATTCATCCCTCAAATAAGATTCAGAAAACAAAAAGCCCCGTTCCATGGAACGGGGCTTTTACTTTAAACGCGTATCCTGCCAGTTATTAGCCTTGCGCTGTCAGGGCTTCCGCACCGGAGACTACTTCAAGTAGCTCCTTGGTTATCGCACCCTGGCGCGCATTATTGTACTGAAGCGAAAGCGTGGAAATCAGCTCACCGGCGTTCTCACTCGCGCTGTCCATTGCCGCCATCCTTGCACCCTCACCGGCGGCGTTGCTTTCGAGGAGCATCTTCCATATTTGAAATTCAAGATGTCTCGGTATTAGCGATTC
>JAKAMG010000051.1:10963-16792 GCA_021812985.1 Bacteroidota bacterium | reverse complement strand
AGCCGCTGCCGGAGGACGATCCTAAGGTTAGGCAGCCAGACATCACGAGGGCGAGGGAAGTGCTTGGGTGGGAACCGAAGGTGCCGAGGATCGAGGGACTGAAGAGAACCATAGGTTACTTCAGGGATAAGCTCGGAATAAAGGGGTAAGCGGGCCCGCCCATTACAAGTAGGGATTCGATGGTCTTCCGGGTCCAGGGCGCTCCGCAACGGGGCGATGGTTCAATGCCATCCTTCGCTGAGGTCGTTCCGGTTTGAATCAGCTCATCCGATAAGCGCGATCTTTTTTCGCCGCGGCCACCCCTTTATTTGCCTTTCCCTCCTTACGGCGTTCATTGTGGCGTCTGTCATTTCGCGGCAGACGAGCGGGTTGACGTCGTGCCTGCAGGTGAACCTCCCCGGGTCCGCTTTCTCTTTGTGTTCGCGGACTCTCCTTGCGATTTTGTTGGTCATGCCGATGTACAGCGTGCCGTCTCCTGCTGCCCGGTATGTAGACGTATAATGAGCGCACGACACCTCGATGAAGGGTCGGAGGAAGTCAAGGAGCGAGGATGGGCAAGGCCTGATTGGAGAGTGACTGGCATGGCGGGGTGGGTAAGCGAAGGGGTAGAGGTTGTGTGGCAGGAGGACGCCTGGGTTTAGAACAATCGGGTTAGGGGCGGACGTTGAATTTCTCTCCCGGTTCGGATATATTTGTACTGTAAATGTCTGCGGACAGCCTCGGCGAGTCGGCGCGGACGTTTGAAGAGTTTGATAACATTGGCAGTGTTACTGAGATAACAGAAATCGTTGCCGGCCCGTCTGTGACGGGGTCCGTACCAGGGTCATCAGCTCCGGCCGGACGGCTAGAGGCGCCCTTTTTTGCAGGCGAACCTTCCCCCCTTGAGCTCGCTACGGCAATATTAAAAAAGGAGAATATCGATGGCTACGTTAATCACTGAAGAGTGCATCAACTGCGGCGCCTGCGAGCCCGAGTGCCCCAACACGGCAATCTACGCGGGCGGCGTCGAGTGGGAACTCTCCGGCGAAAAGCATCCCCCAATTTCTAACGACTTCTATTACATAGTCCCCGAAAAGTGCACGGAATGTGTCGGTCACCACGACCAGGAACAGTGCGCCGCGGTGTGTCCGGTCGACTGCTGCGTTCCCGATCCGAACCGCACGGAAACTGAGGAAGTCCTTTTCCAGAGAGCCGTAAAGTTGAATCCCGAACTCGCGGGTTCCGAGCTCTCGGCCGCCACTTCGCGCTTCCGCAAGTAGTCGGCGATAATTTCCGTCTGCCTGTATGACGGGAAATTTTCTAAAGGCCGGGCCCACAAGCCCGGCTTTTTTTGTCTGGCCTTCCGGCCTGGCCGTGATCGAACAAACTAAGCGGACTCTTTGTTATGTCTCATGAGCGCGCATGTCTGCCGCGGAAGACGATTGGATCTATTTCCAAAATCATTCGGAGCAAAACATGAAAATCGGCAGCTATGAGTTGACCGCACTGGAGACGGGAAGGTTCTCCCTTGACGGGGGCGCCATGTTCGGAGTTGTCCCGAAGGCGATATGGAACAGATCGAATCCTGCCGACGACAAAAACAGGATCGAAATGGCGGCCAGGACGCTGATGATAACCGACGGGAAGAGGCGCATACTCGTTGATACGGGTGTCGGCGCGGGATGGGACGAGAAGTTCATTGAGATTTACGGCGTGGATAATGGCCGCGGGGGACTGGTCGCTTCGCTTGAGGCCGCGGGGGTGTCAGCTGACGAAGTGACTGACGTGATTCTGACGCATCTCCACTTCGACCACGCGGGGGGCGCGACACTCCGCGACCGGAACGGCTCGCGTGTACCGACATTTCCGAACGCGAATTACTTCGTGCAGAAGAAACATTTTGAATGGGCGGTCAATCCGTCGGATAAGGACCGCGCCAGTTTCAGGACGGAGAGGTTCCTCCCTTTGATGGACCACGAGAGGCTCCGACTCCTGGATGGGGAGCGTGAGATTTACCCGGGGATATTCATCAGGCTGACGGACGGGCACACGATCGGTCATCAGACAATCCTAATTACCGACGGCCAGACCTCGCTTTATCATCCAGGGGATACCATACCGACAGCCTCCCATGTCCCCCTGCCGTTCATCATGGGCTACGACAATTATCCTTTGACCACGCTTGAAGAGAAGAAGAACATACTCAGGCGCGCCGCCGAGGAGAAGTGGGTGCTGTTCTTCGAGCACGATCCGTATCACGCCGCCGCCCTCGCCGCGAAGACCGAAAAAGGATACAAGGCCGGCGACACAATTGAAACTTTTTGACCACATAGGCACAAATTCTATCTGACCTATGTCTCTATGTGTTCCAATTTCCTTAATCACGCAGTCACAGGAACTACCTATTGGATGAATTCATAAAAATAGCCGAGCTGTCCGAACTGAGGGAGGGAAAGGGGATCGTCCGCAGACTCGAGGATGACAGCGTTGCTATAGTCAAACTGAATGACAACATATCCGCGTTCGTGAATTCCTGTCCCCACCAGCACACTCCGCTCGTGGACGGCTATGGCGGCCAGATTGCGGGGGAAGAGCTGACGTGCCCCATGCACGGCTGGACGTACAACCTGAAGACTGGAAAATGTGTGAACCAGAGCGGGAAGCTCAGGCTGCTTGAGACCAGGGTGGTTGACTCGACGCTCTACGTCAGGAAACCGGAGCCTGTGACCAAGTGGTAGAGGTCTCCGAATCCATTAAGTCGATGGCTTATGAAGAGGGTTTCGATCTGGTCGGCATCTCAGCGGCTCTGCCGCTCGACTCTGAATCGGAGCGTCTTAAGGAATGGATTTCTCGCGGATATCAGGCTGGCATGACCTGGATGGATCGGACACTTGAGAAGCGGAGCGATCCACGAAAAGTGCTCCAGGGAGCTCGCTCAGTGATTTCACTCGCGAGAAACTATTATCATCCCGCGGCCTATCCTACCGCATCGGCCAAGATATCGCGGTACGCGTGGGGAGATGATTACCACGTCGTTATGGAGGATATGCTCAAAGGCTTCGTCCGGAGACTCGAGGAGCGTTTTCAAGGCAAGAAGTTTCTCCATTACTGCGACACGGGGCCGGTCATGGACAAGTCATGGGCGCAGCGAGGAGGTATCGGATGGATAGGGAAACACACGAACGTCATAAATGCTGCGATCGGCTCATGGATCTTTCTCGCCGAAGTGATCTCTGATCTCGAGTGCGAATACGACGTGCCGGCCGTCGATCACTGCGGCACATGCCGCGCGTGCATTGATGCCTGCCCGACGGAGGCGATAGTTGAACCATACGTCCTGGACGCAAACAGGTGCATCTCTTTCCTCACCATTGAGAACCGTAGCGACTCCATACCGGGCGAGTTCGAGCCAAACCTTAATGGCTGGCTCTTCGGCTGCGACATCTGTCAGGATGTCTGCCCCTGGAATATTAAATTTCAAACAGAGACCGATGAGGCCTCTTTTGCACCACGGCGCGAAAACCTGAATCTGAAAGCCATGGAGGTTCATCTAATGACAAGAGAAAACTTCCAGGATAAATTCAGAGGGAGTCCAGTCAAGCGCGCGAAGTACGAAGGCCTCAGGCGGAACGCCGACGCTTTGCTTAAATCCCGCGACTTGGACAAGGATTAGCGCACTGGATCGTCTAATTGACGCGCCGTCGGCACACGGTTTTGACATGTTAAACGTAATATTCTTCGACAGGAGAAAGTTTGAAATATAAAGGATACATATTCGACCTTGACGGGGTGCTGATTGACAGTTCGGTGATACATTTCAACGGCTGGAAGCGGGTTCTCAACCGGCTCGGAGCCGACCTGGATTACGAGACTTTCCGGAAAGAGCATTTCGGCAAGAGAGGTATAGAGACTCTCGAGAGGATCTTCGGAAAGGGAAAATTTGACGGAGGCGAAGTGAAGCAGCTCTCCGACGAGGTCGACTCGAATTTTGTAACGACGGTCGCGGCATCTGGAGTGCCGATCAGCGGAGGACTTCAGTTCGTGAGAGCATTGAAGGGATCGGGTGCGAAGACCGCTCTGGCGACATCAGCGCCGAGGCAGAACGTCGACGCGTTCCTCGACGCGTTTCATATGCGCGGCGTTTTTGACGCGGAAGTCTGCGGCGACGACGTGACGCGCGGCAAGCCTGATCCGGAAGTCTTCCTGAAGGCGGCCTCCGGCATCGGCGAATCTCCTGAGGAGTGCGTGGTGTTCGAGGACTCGCTGCCCGGCGTGACTGCCGCCAAGGCCGCGGGCGCTGTCTGCGTCGCGCTCCTCACCACGACGACGCGCGAGGCGCTGAGCATCGCCGACTATTTCATTAAAGATTTTACTGATGAAACGTTAATTAGAATAATCAGGCCCGACGGATCTCTCGGGGCCAAAGCGAGGAAAAAAACATGAACCACAGGAAAGTCGTAATAATTGGATCGGGTCCGGCCGGTTTGACCGCGGCGATATACACTGGCCGCGCCAACCTTGAGCCGGTAATTTTCGAAGGGAGCCAGCCGGGTGGCCAGCTCACAATAACGACGGAAGTAGAGAACTATCCCGGCTTTCCGGAGGGCATTACCGGACCGGAGCTGATGGACGAAATGAAGAAGCAGGCGGAAAAATTCGGGGCCAAGGCATTCTTCAAGGACGTCTCCGAGGTTGACCTTTCAAAGCGCCCCTTTGTCGTGAAGAGCGGGAACGAGACATATACGGCCGATTCGATCATCATTTCGACGGGCGCTTCCGCGAAACTAATGGGAATCGAGTCTGAAAAGGCTCTCATGGGATATGGCGTTTCCGCATGCGCGACGTGCGACGGCTTCTTCTTCAGGAACCAGGAAGTCCTCGTGGTTGGCGGCGGCGATACCGCCATGGAGGAGGCCACATTCCTGACGAAGTTCGCGAGCAAAGTGACAGTCGTTCATCGCCGCGACTCGCTCAGGGCCTCGAAGATAATGCAGGAGCGCGCGTTCAGCAATCCGAAGATCAAGTTTGCCTGGAACTCCGTGATCGATGAAGTCCTCGGCGTGAAGGAGAAGAGGGTCCGCGGAGTAGTCCTCAGGAATGTCGTCACGGGCGAAAAGAGCGAAATGAAGTGCGACGGTGTCTTCGTCGCTATTGGCCATCAGCCTAACACCGCGGTGTTCAAGGGGCAGATCGATACTGACGAGGTCGGTTACATTGTCACGAAGAACGGTTCAACCGAGACGAGTGTGCCCGGAGTCTTTGCAGCGGGAGATGTGGCTGACAAGAAATACAGGCAGGCAGTCACCGCCGCCGGCACCGGCTGCATGGCCGCCATCGACGCCGAGAAGTATCTGGAAACGCTTTACCACAAATCTGCCGACTGACAGGGACCGGAGTGTGGCAATCAGGATCAGTAGCCGGAATTTGTTTGTGGATATCTGAGCCAGCATTGGCAGCATTTGATCCACAACAGTCAGTCAAACCTGATTGCCCTGAACTTTAGTTCAGGGGACAGAATCCCTCCACAACAGGACTTCAGCATAACTGTGTGGCCGGCTAAAGCCCGCAGGTAGGGCTGAGGCAATTGCCGTGAGATGAAAGCTCACGGCAATAGTCTTGTCTGACTGAGCAATAGTCTTGACTTGCTGAACAACAGGGCTGGATGACTGGACAGTTGGCTTGGAAGCAGGGCAATAGTCTTGGAAGCTAAACAATTATCTCAGGAGCAGCACCTTGGATTCAGAGGTTTGGCAATCATTTAATGGATGCTGCTGATCCAAGACCTTCCGGTAATTGATCCACAGTAGTCAGCAAAACCCAATTGCCCTGAACTTTAGTTCAGGGCATGCA
>JAKAMG010000051.1:0-10863 GCA_021812985.1 Bacteroidota bacterium | reverse complement strand
GAGCAGCACCTTGGATTCAGAGGTTTGGCAATCATTTAATGGATGCTGCTGATCCAAGACCTTCCGGTAATTGATCCACAGTAGTCAGCAAAACCCAATTGCCCTGAACTTTAGTTCAGGGCATGCATCGGGTCACGGCCGAGTAACTAACGGATTCCGCGTAATAACAAACCTGCCAGCCGAACTTCCCCTTAAACATGCCCGTCTGACTTATCCAATGCGATGATTCACCCTTAATCAACTGTACCACCTTGCTCAGAGTCTGATCCGCTGCCATCGAGATTAAAATGTGAATATGGTCTTCTACGCAGTTAACCGTGTCCACATAGATTCCCTTTGATCTGGCGTTCTCCACGATGTGCTGAAGCAGTCCCTCCTTTATCATCGGATTGATTATCCTTTCCCTCCGGTAAGTCGACCAGTTCAAATGGACCCCAATTCTCAAATACGACTTATTACAATCCTACTCTCCGTATTATTCCATCACATACCGATATCCGTTCGGCTAGAAGTCCCCGGACTGCCAAGAAGTTGCCGGTGCCCTGTTAACCCCCGAGCTGCTTGCCGGTCCGGGGAAAAGGAAGCTTATTGCTGAACCGGTTCCGGCCCGGGCGCCGCTCCCCTGTACACCAACGATAGCACCACGCCCGCGACGATGTATTCCGCTATTCCGTAGATGAACCACTGGATTGCGAGCGATAGAGGAACCTCGACCATGGCGTATGTCCCGAATGCCATGCCGACGCTCATCCACACCCCGATGTAGAAGCCGTACCGTACTCCCTCCATCACCCCCTTGTTCTCAAACCCTTTCGTGAAAATGAAAGTGAAGAAGAACGAGGTGACAAGCGTTATGACATGGTACATCCACATCAAGGACATCATGTCTGTCCGCCAGATATGCACCTGGCTGTAAGCCCCCGCCAGTATGATGTTGTCCACCAGAAACATCAGTATCTCCAGGACAACGAAGACCACCACGAAGCCTATCCAAAATTTCTTTCCCATTTTCCCTCCAATTTTTGTGTTGTTGGACTGTTCGCGAAGCACAAACCAATTGTAGCGAATCGCGTTTCAACATTCAAATCGAAGGAGTAAGTGCGTCAGGACATCGTGGCCAGATGATGAAGAGGGATGCGTGATGTGGGCCTAACCTTCTTTCCGTCCCGATCCGTCTTATTTGATTCAGCCAAATTCTGGAATGAAATTCTTATATTGTGTATGACATATGGATATAAAGACGCGCAGAAAGATAGTGCTGGTTGGCGACAAGGTTCTGATTTCGCCCGATAAGGATCATGACAGGACCGAGCATGGCCTTTACCTCCCGCCGGGAGTGAAGGACAAGGAGAAGGTGCAGGGGGGGATCGTTGTCCAGTCGGGCCCCGGCTACGCTATAGCGAACCCCAATTATATCGATCAGGAGCCGTGGTCGACTTCGCCCCGCGAGCCAGTAAAGTACATTCCGCTCCAGGCTGAGGCGGGTGATTATGCCCTGTTCCTTCGGGACCAGGCGGTCGAGATAGAATATGAAGGGGACAAATACTTCATCGTCGGCCATTCCTCCATACTGATGCTCATAAGAAATACCGAATTCCTCGACTCGACACTCTAAATCTCCCCCCTCGCGAGGTCATTTTCGAATTTCACTGCAACTACTGTTCCATCTTTCTTTATTGTTAGTGGATGAGTTGTTAACTTGTTTCAGTCATGAGGGAACTAGCTGTCATAGATGAGATCGCAGTCGAAGGAAGTCTCCTCGAGCGGAAATTCGCGTGCGATCTTCTGAAATGTAAGGGTGCCTGCTGCAGCATACCGGGCGGAAGGGGGGCTCCTCTTCTCGATTCGGAGATACCGGAAATACGCGCGGCGCTCCCCGTCGTGCTCCCCTTTCTGAGTGACGAAAAGCGCGCGGTTCTTGAGAAGGAAGGCTTCTTCGAAGGATCGCGGGGCGATTACGCGACGGTCTGCATCGATGACAAAGATTGCGTGTTCGTGTACAGGGAGAACGGAATAGCGAAATGCGCGATCGAACGGGCTTTCAATGCCGGGAAAACGGATTTCAGGAAGCCCATCTCCTGTCATCTCTATCCTATTCGTATTAACCGATTCGGCAGACAGACTTCTGCTGATACCGGTGCCGGCGATATACTGAGATATCATGAGCTTTACGAGTGCAGGCCGGCAGTAAAAAAAGGTGAATCTGAAAACGTGGGTGTTATAGAATTCTTGAAACCAGCCCTTACCCGCAAGTATGGTGAGGAGTGGTACAATAAATTGGCAATTGTCACGGGACTCAATCCCGTGGAGAAAATCTGATGGGAGCCGTGAACTGAAATGTTGAAGTTCGGACAAACACAGCGGCTTAGTCAGGAAATGCGTCTGCAGCCTCAGCAGATCCTCTACTACGATCTTCTGCAGCAGCCGATTTTCGCTCTCCAGCAGCGCCTCAGGACCGAACTGGACGAGAACCCGGTCCTCGAACTCGAGGAGACCGAAGAGATGATGGAGGAGCCGGAAGTCGAGCTGAAGGAGACCGATGAGAAGGCTGAAGACCCGATAGACGAGCCGGAATTCAGCGACGTTGATCTCGACGAGTTCAGGAACGACGAGACCGAGATACGCCTGAAGAAGCGTTCGGAGGACGATGAGGAATTCGAGTTTGCCCCTCCGGCGATAGAAAACATGTACGACCACCTCCTGCAGCAGCTCCAGCTTCTCGACCTCAACGAGAACGAGAAGCTCCTCGGAGAGGAGATAATCGGAAACATAGACGATGACGGTTATCTGAGGGAGGACCTCGCTAAGATCGTCGAGGACACCAACCTCTCACTCAAGCTGCAGATGACGATAGAGGACGCGGAGAAGGTCCTTGCAGGAATCCAGACTCTCGATCCGCTCGGGGTCGGCGCGAGAAATCTCCGGGAGTGTCTGCTCGTCCAGTTGAGATCCAGGACGGACATCGATCCGGCAGAAAGAGCCATCGCGCTCAGGATCATAGAGGAAGATTTTGAAGACTATTCAAATCACCGCTATGACGCGCTGGGTAAGAAGCTCGGCCTGACCCCCGAGGATATCAAGACCGGCGACGCGGTAATCAAGAAACTAAACCCGAAGCCGGGTGAAGGATTCCTCCTTCCCCTCGAGTCCACCGTCGTCGTACCCGATTTCGTTGTGTACGAGAGCGAGAACGGCGAGCTGGTGATAACGCTTAACGAACGCGACATGCCGCAGGTGCGCATCAGTCCGAGGTATCTCGACATGATGAAACAGGCGCGCGGGAACAAGACGGACGCCCAGACAAAGGACTTCCTCAAGCGGAAACTGGAGTCTGCGAAGTGGTTCGTCAACGCGCTCCAGCAGAGGCGTCAGACGATGACACGCGTGATGGAGGCTCTCATAGAGACACAGCGCGAATTCTTCACGGTGGGGCCTGACAACATACGCCCGCTCATCTATCGCGACATCGCTGACAGGACGGGATTCGATATTTCCACGATCAGCCGCGTGGTTAGCGCGAAGTACGTCCAGACCGACTTCGGCGTCTTCAGGCTCAGGGACCTGTTCAGCGAGGGGCTGAAGACCTCGGACGGCGAGGAGGTCGCTACGCGTGAGATTAAGAACAAGATAAAGAACATGATTGAGGCGGAGGAGAAGACAAGTCCGCTCAACGATGAGAAGATCACGGAGCTCCTGAACCAGCAGGGGTACAGGGTCGCGCGCAGGACCGTAACGAAATACCGCGAACAGCTCAAAGTTCCGCCGGCACGAATGAGGCGGGAGGCTTAGGGAAATGGGAACGATCGACACGCTCGACCGCGAAACTGTTGAGGGGAAGGTTCGTCACTATCACGAGGTTGTTTCGCACTACGAGGCCAAGTACTCTGCCTCCTATGAAGCTCTGCAAAAGAAGACTTCGGACACCCCTCTCGCCCCTGAACTCGAAGACGAGCTTCTCGACTGGAAAGAAGCGCTCCTTATGCTGAGCGTGTATGAAAGGATGTTGGGCGAATTGAAAAGACCCGGCTGATTTCCCGCGCCGCTGGTCTTATGGGGTTTCCCGGTTGAGCGGGAACCCTCAAACTCAAAGGATAAACATGAAAATCCACGCGACAACTGTAATTGGCATCATCAAGGACGGAAAATGCGCCATCGGAAGCGACGGTCAGGTGACCATAGGTCAATCCGTCATGAAGAACAATTCCAGGAAGGTGAGGAAGCTGTACAACGACACTGTCGTGGCGGGTTTCGCGGGCGCTTCCGCCGACGCGTTCACGTTGTTTGAGCGCTTCGAGGACAAGCTCCAGCAGTATCACGGCAATCTCAGCCGGGCCGCCGTGGAGCTTGCCAAAGACTGGAGACTTGACAAGTACCTCCACAGGCTCGAGGCGCTTCTGGCGGTTATGAGCAAGGACACCGCCCTCATCATCTCGGGCACCGGGGACGTGGTCGAGCCTGACGACAAGATCGTCGCCATCGGCTCAGGTGGCAATTACGCGCTCGCCGCCGCGAGAGTCCTCATCAAGCATACCGATCTCGGACCGAGGGACATCGTGCTGGAAGCATTGAACGCCGCGTCGGACATATGCATTTATACGAACAAAGTGTTTTCCATTGAAGAAATCTGAAATGTCAAAATCATCGAAGCTGATAAAGAGCGACCCATCGAAGCGCGAGCTCACGCCGCGGGCCGTTGTGCAGGAGCTGGACAAGTACATCATCGGACAGGACGCGGCTAAGAAATCGGTGGCGATAGCCCTCCGTAACCGCTGGCGGCGTCAGCAAGTCCCCGAGAACCTCCGCGAAGAGATAATGCCCAACAATATAATTCTGATAGGGCCGACGGGAGTTGGGAAGACCGAGATCGCACGACGCCTCGCGAAGCTTTCAAACGCGCCGTTCGTTAAAGTGGAAGCTTCGAAGTTTACCGAGGTCGGCTACGTCGGTAGAGACGTCGAATCCATGATACGCGACCTTGTGGAGATAGCTGTCGCGAGCGTGAGATCCGAAAAAACCGCGGAGGTCGCGGACCGCGCGAAGGCCCTTGCCGAAGAGAGAGTTCTCGATGAGCTTATCCCGATGAAGTCTTCCAGGAAATCGGCGCTTGAAGGGACAAACGGCGGCCAGGAAGAGGAAGAACGACTGCAGACCCGCGAGAAGCTGAGGAAAATGCTTAAGGACGGCGAACTGGACAAGCGCACCGTAGAAGTTCAGGTCACGGCAGACGCCATGCCGATGATGCAGGTCTTCGGACCGTTCGGCGGTGATGACCTCGGCGCCAATGTCCAGGACCTCCTGACGAACATACTCCCGAAGAAGACCAAGTCGCGCAGGGTACCTATCCCCGAGGCTCTCAAGATTTTCGAGCAGGAAGAGGCTCAGAAGCTTGTGGATATGGACGGCGTCATCAGGGAGGCCGTCAACCGCGTCGAGAACAGCGGGATCGTTTTCGTCGATGAGATAGACAAGATCGCCGCGACCGGCTCTGAATCACGCGGACCCGACGTCTCAAGAGAAGGCGTGCAGAAGGACCTCCTTCCCATAGTGGAGGGCTCCACAGTCATGACGAAGTACGGCGCCGTGAAGACCGACCATGTTCTCTTCATCGCGAGCGGTGCGTTCCACACTGCAAAGCCGTCCGATCTTATCCCCGAGCTTCAGGGGAGATTCCCGATCAGGGTGGAGTTGAACAGCCTCAACGAAGAGGACTTCTATAAGATACTTACCATGCCTGAGAACGCGCTGATAAAACAGTACACGGCTCTCCTTGCGACCGAAGGAGTGGAGATCAGCTTCACCGGCGACGCGATTAGAGAGATAGCGAAGGTGGCCACTGAAGTCAACGAGCAGGTCGAGAATATCGGCGCGCGCAGGCTCCACACCATCATGACCACACTCCTCGAAGACATACTCTTCGACGTCCCGGACAAGATTGTGTCCGACAAGGTGGAGATCACTCGTGAGATGGTGCGCGAGAAGTTGAGCAAGATCGTCAGGGACCGGGATCTCAGTCGATACATACTCTGAGCGAAGGCTCTGTTTGCCGGGTTGTGAACGAGGTATAAATAAAAGAAGGGTGGTTCGCCTGGTCTCGTCTTCTTGTCGTCGTTCCGGTTCGTGCGTAATGTCATATTTCGAATCAACGTTTAGTTTCTGCTGATATGGCCGACATCAGAGTTGAAAAGGCGGACCTCTCCGAGTACTCGAAGTTCCTTTCAGAAAACCCGCCGGGGAATCCATATTCTCTCCCCCCATTGCTCGAAGCGTACAGCCGCGCCTTCTCCCGCGATTTCCAGTGCATACACATCGTGAAGAACGACACGACGATTGCCTCCTGCGCGCTCTTCACTGCCGGCAGGCTGGGCCAGAAGACGGTAAAGCTCATGCCGCTCAGGGCGTATGACGGGGTGCATTTCCGATCACTTGGAGATTCGAAGGCACAGAAGCAGGAATACGACAGGCTGATGTCCCTCCAGGCGCTCGAAGAGTTTCTCAGGCGCGAGTACGGCTTTTACCAGATGGTGTTCCAGCCCGGGTTCATGGATGTCAGGGCGTTCCAGTGGGCGGGCGCCGGAGTCATGCCGCAGTTTACATACGTCGTCGATCTGCAGACCTTTTCGGAAGAGAACTACACGAAGTCGCTGAGGGAAGTCCTCAGATCGGCGGAACGCGCGGGGCTTACAACAGGGAAATGCGCGGCTGATGAACTGGTGTCGCTGAACGTGTTGAGCTACGAACGGCATGGCCGCAGACCGCCTGTTCCTATGGATCTCCTTACGCATCTTCTCGCGAGCGTCGAAAAAACGGGGATGCTCGATGTTACCTGCGTCAGGAACAGGGACGGAGTTATCATAGCTGGGATGGCGTCTCTGAAGACACCACGCGGTCTCTTCTTCTACCTGAGCGGCACGGATGCCCGTGCGGAGAAGGGGGCGTCCCACCTCCTTTATCATGAGCTGCTGAGTTCAGGCAGAGTGAACGGGTTGTCGTTCGTTGACTTTGTCGGCGCGAACACTCCGACGATCAATCTCTTCAAGTCTTCGTTCGGCCCGAGGCTTGAAACCAACTTCAGGGTCTGGCGTGCAAACAGCCTTGTGACGCGGCTCGCGTCTCTCGTGAAGAAAATCTGATGGAGCGCGCGGAAGAGTTTTCGCTTACGCGCAACGCCGGCCTGGTCGGCATCTCAAAATTTGTCAACATACTCGGCCTCCTCGCCGGCTCAATGATTCTCACCCGGCTCCTTTCCCGTTCCGAATACGGGAACTACGAGCAGGTGTGGCTGGTCTACAACTCGATTCTTCCGCTTGTCGGCGTCGCTCTAAGCAGCTCAATTTATTTCCACTCACCGCGGGAGGACAGGCGCGCTGTTTATTCATCGGCAGTTGCCGCCGCAACAATCGTGGGGGTAGCTGCCGGGATTGTCCTGGCCTTCCTCGCGCCCGTGATCGCACACTGGTTCGGTGCCGACGCGCTGACGGGCTATATACGGATATTTTCTCTGTATGCCGTATTCTCCGCCCCCTCGCTGATGTTTGAATCCATTTTTGTCAACGAGAGGAAGGTCGGGTTCCTGCTTTGGGGGAATGTTGTCCTCGCCCTCCTCTTCGCCGCATCTATACTCGCCGCCGCTCTCTTCTACCACAGCCTGACTATCGTCTTCGCTTCGATAGCTGTGATCGGAGGATTAAAATCGTCGTTCCTCATATACTTTCTCGTCCGCTCGCGCAATCTGTCCTCCGCGAAATTCCTCCCGTTAATGAAGGCGCAGGCGATTTACGCGCTTCCCATACTTGTGAGCGGAATAGCCGGGACGATCAGCAAGCAGGTTGACAGATATCTTGTCTCCTTCCTGTTCACGCCTGACAAGTTTGCGATCTATGCGATCGGCGCGAAGGAACTTCCCATGATCTCCGTGATAACCGGCTCCGCTTCCGCCGTTCTCTTCCCGGTGTTCAGCGAGCTCAGTTCGCGGGAGGCGCGCGGGAAATTCATGGAAATATGGAAGAACTCCATATCCAAAACAGGCTTCTTCCTCCTTCCGCTCATGGTGTTCCTCTTATTTGCGGCTGGCGACTTCATGAATTTTTTCTTCGGACCGAAATATTTGCCGAGCGCCGCGATATTCAGGATCTTTCTTCTGGTCCTCCCGCTCCGGCTCGCGTTTTACAGCCAGGCTCTCTTCTCGTTTGGGAAACAGAAATTCTATATGTACACTTCAATCGCCGAGATGTTCGTGAGCGCGGCTGCCTCCTTCTTCCTTTTGCGGATATACGGCCTCGAAGGAGCAGCGATAGGTAAGGTGGCCGTGACTTACCTTCAGGTGATGATCCTGGTGGCCGTTCTTGCGGTCCTCCTCAGGGCTAACGTGGTCCAGATGTTTCCGTGGATGAAGCTGTTCAGGATAGTTGCGATTTCGCTCGTCGCTCTTCTTCCGCTCGTATTCATCCGGGGATTCCTTGGGGAGGTGTATGTGAGGTTTGTCGTCGAATGCCTCGTCTTCGCCGCGTGTTTCGGCGGCGTCGCGCTGGCTACAAAATCTGTCAAAGTCATAAGCTTCCGGAAGATGCAGTTCGTAGTGAACTGATCCGCGCTGACAAACAGACATGAATCAAGAGGGAAACATGGTATACGTGTACTATCACGTCACATCAGTTGAGGCATTCAAGCAGATGGTCGGCGCCTACTTCGAAGAAGGGAGGCAGTACGGGCTCGAGAAGCTTCTGAGGAGGGGAGACCAGCCGGATCTCTACATGGAGATAATTACGGTCGATTCAGGCATCGGTGAGCCGCTGAAACGTCTCTCCGACTTGCGCGCGAAGCACGGAATAAACAAATTTATACTGAACAATAAGATCCATGTTGAAGTGTTCGAGGAAGTACTTGGATCGTGATGTAACCCTATTAGGAAATCGTCTGAAGAACAATTGATAATGGAGTAGAAATGTCTAAACTCGTTTTAATACGTCATGGTGAGTCGCAGTGGAATCTGGAAAACCGTTTTACGGGATGGGTGGATGTGCCGCTATCCGAACGGGGGATAAAAGAAGCTGAGTCGGCAGGTGAGAAGCTGAAGGATTACAGGTTCGAGCTGGGCTACTGTTCGAAGCTGAAGAGAGCCATCGACACGCTTAGGATCGTGTTGCAGAAGAGCGGTCAGACCGGTCTCCCGGTCGAGTACGACACGGCGCTCAACGAGAGACACTACGGTGATTTGCAGGGGCTGAACAAGGCTGAGACCGCGAAGAAGTATGGAGACGAGCAGGTTCATATATGGCGGCGGAGCTACGACGTACCGCCTCCGAACGGCGAAAGCCTTAAGGACACCGCGGCGCGCGTACTCCCTTACTGGAAGTTCAAAATCCAGCCGGATGTCCTCTCGGGAAAAGAGGTGCTGGTAGTGGCGCACGGGAACAGCCTTCGCTCTCTCGTGATGTTCCTCGACAACATGACGAAGGAGCAGGTACTGGAGCTGAACATACCCACCGGTGTCCCTCTAGTCTACGAGTTCAGCGGCGACAAGGTAGTCAGTAAGAAGTATCTTGAGGGGTAAGGGCCTGAGGCGCGTGTTTTCGTCCGGCCAAGCCTTGGAAACACGCGCTTCGTAAGCTATATTATTTGCCAAGGCGGAGTAGCTCAGTCGGTTAGAGCAGCGGAATCATAATCCGCGTGTCGGGGGTTCGAATCCCTCCTCCGCTACCATCCTCCCCCCTCAATTTAATCGCTTGTCAGAATCCATGGGAAATTCGTCTGCGGCGGAGAGACTAAGATCCTTCCTTAGCTCCGGCCATTCTACACTTCGGCAAACGCGACGACGTAATTGTGGCCGTACTTTTTAGCGCACTTCGGGCATGTGGTGTAGTAGAAGTAATACTTTTTTGTCCTCTTCCCGTGTGCCTCAACATAATGGTCCATTTCCTTAATCCATTTCGGCACGGCGTTATATGGGCCGTCAAAGACCTTCGACATGAAAGTTCCGGAAAGTTTCACGTTCTTCGCCCCCGGCACTTCCTTCGTGACGGCCATGTAGAATTCCGATTTCCACGGCGAGGGGTCGTATGCCATCGCGATGAAGTCTTTCGTTTCGGGTGCCGCGTTCGAATCACGTGCCTCGCTCCACATCCGGCTCATCATTTTCCTTATCGTTCCGGGAAGTGGAATGTGGAACAGTTGAGCGATGCTTTCGCTGATGAATGGCTTTTCGTTCCAGATGTGAGTCTTTTCATCCCACGGCGTTTTGTCAAATTCCGGACAGCATGTGCTAGTCTGTTTTGGCTGTCTCTCCATGTCATCCTCCAGTTCTTTGTATGAGGTGATGAACGGTCAGGCTGTTGACCAGAGAGAATGCGCGTTGGCGAGTAAATAGGGAGTGTGAGTCTTCAGCCGCCTGACATGCGAAATCTATCTGTGCCGAAAATAAGAATCAAGCTTGCGGGGTGTTTCTCAGTCACGGAATTGACCCGTTTCGTCCAGGAGCAGGGGGATTTCGGATGATTATTTGATTCTGACCAGATTTGACTAAGAGGCAATTCTTTGGTAGAATTGTACTTGCCGTCGGCAGGCCTTACAAGGTGGCGGTTCAAACTTCGGAATTATCCATACACCAATAATCTGGGAAGAGTATGACAAAGAACTGGTTTCGGAATTTATCGGTCCTGATTCTAGCCGCGGGAGTGTTCCTCCTTCCGCTGAGTCAGGAGAGCGCGTTCGCAAAGACGGAAACAACCAGAAAGGATGCCGCCCGCATGGGATGGTGGGTGAACGCGAGGTTCGGCATGTTCATCCATTGGGGAATCTATGCCATACCCGCGAAAGGGGAATGGTACATGAACACCGGGCACGTACCGCGAGCCCAGTATGAGAAGT
>JAKAMG010000016.1 GCA_021812985.1 Bacteroidota bacterium | reverse complement strand
AGCGCCCGTCTCCGGTGAATGTCAGCAAATCGGACGCCTCCCTGAACGTCCTCGAATTTTCATACCATTTCTTCTCGGTCCAGTAAGTTGAACGATCCGTCAGGATTAGCCCAGCGGTCAGCGCCGACATTCCCACTATTGCCGGAAGATTCTTCGCCCTGAAAGTGTTATCGGAGTACTCCACCCAATCGCCCGGAATCTTCGTTATCATCTCATACCATTTCGGAACACACGATTCCCTGTTCCATGTGGCCGCTGAGTCGCTGACAGATTCATTTACACGACAAACCGAGGAGGAGTCCCTGCAACGCAGTGAAGGATGTGTATTCTGGCCCAGGGTGGTAGCATGTCTTGTCGGGAAGAAGCAGCCGAACAGAATCACTAAGAGATAAACAGTTCTTAGCATCGCACACCCGCAATAGATTGTTGTGTGTCTAATTTAGACTAAAAGGCACAAGGAGCAAGTGACGAAATCGACAGATTTCATCCGACCTTTTTTTCTAAAAGGAAAAGTCGCTTACATGGTAAATTTCCGGATACAGCCCATACATGGCGGCCTTACTTGACGGCTTCTATAACCAGAGAGTTAGAAACTCCCGGCAAGAATTGGCTTCCAATCGCTTCTGCATCCGCATGTGTATCGGGAAGTGCATTGACAACACGGCGGCTTCGACATAAGATTCCCTCGTGCCGCACCGGGGATTGTCGGCGGGGAAAAAACGCGCGACGTGAAACAAGGAGCACAAAAATGAAACTCGCCCGAGCAATCGCATTAATAGCCCTTTCGTCCTTCATACTTATCGGCTGCAATAAATCAGAGCAATTCACCGGGACCGCACCGGGATGGTTTGAATCCAGCGACATGGGACCTTTCAATAATATCGTTTCGTACGGATCATACCTCATCGCGGCTGGAAGCCAGGGCATCTTTCGGTCAACAGATTGCGGTCTTTCCTGGACAGCGGCGGATACCTCCCTCCCTTCAGGGTATTTTAGAGTCGCAGCGGCTGGCAATGTTTTAGTCGCGGCGGATAATGGTCCGTTGGGGGCATTCGTATCAACGGACAGCGGCGCGACGTGGGTGCGGGACGATTCAGGCTTTGCTTCCATAGCGGGTCAGCCCGGCTACTATCCCGCGGTCACGGCCCTGGCAGGATATGGACCGGATGTGTTCATCGGATTCTCGGGAAGCGGATTATATCGCGCTTCCGATCCGGCGACTGTCTGGAGCACCGCTAACACCGGGATGGGAAAGTCTGCCGTTCTCGCTTTCGGCTTCCTCGGGACTCATATCTTTGCCGGAAGCGCAGACGGGATCTATCATTCATCAGACGGTGGGAACAGCTGGACAGCGGTCAACGACGGCCTCGCAAACAACACTTACTCTCCGGGTACCATTCCTCCGATCACGGACCTGGTCGCAACCGGGACGAAGATTTACGCCGCATCTCTCTACGGCAGCGTATTCGTTTCGAATGACTATGGAAAGAGCTGGACTGATATTTCCGCAGGCCTTCCGAATAATAAAGGGAAGGCGGCGTGGATAGCGGCCAGGGACTCTCTCTTACTTGCAGGCGACAGCATCGGCATATACCTGACATGCAATAACGGATCAACGTGGGAGAACATCACAGATAACATATCAAGCCCCGGGATAAGCAGGATATTTATCTCCGGGGAGTTCATTTTCGCGTCCGGGAGCGATGGAGTCGTCTGGCGTCGCCCACTTTGAAGGCTGGTGAGCGCGCCATCCGGTCGACTCGGCCGGCCAGGCTAAAGTCCGGAACAGTCTACCGTACAGACTCCAGTACAGACTGGAAGTCAGCGGGCAGCTCTGAATCAAAGTGGAGATGCGCCTTTGTCGCCGGATGGATGAACCCGAGGGTCTTCGCGTGAAGGGCCTGCCGTTCCATGATCTTCAGGAGATGAGTCACCTCCTGTCTCATTCTTGGTGTCGGCTCACCGTAGTTTATCCGCCTTCCGTGATAAGTCGGGTCGCCAAATACCGGATGACCGATGTGGGATAGATGTACGCGGATTTGATGGGTTCTGCCGGTGTGAAGCTTAAGCCTGACTAGGGACAGGTACTTGTACTCCTCCAGAACCTCATACTCCGTAGCGGCGAATTTTCCCTCTTCGACAACCGCAAACTTCTTTCTGTCGCTCTTGCTGCGCCCCAGGTCAGCCTCGATGAGCCCGCGTTTCGTGGAAAGCCTCCCCCACACGATTGCCCAGTATTCGCGATCGACTGTATGCTCGAAAAATTGCCGCGCTAGTGAAGCATGGGTTACGTCATCCTTCGCCGCTACCAGGAGTCCGCTCGTATCCTTGTCGAGACGATGGACTATGCCCGGCCTGACAAACGGGTCGTTCAGCCCAGAAAGCCTGTTGCAGTGAAAAAGAAGAGCATTCGCGAGGGTTCCCGTCCAGTTCCCGTGCCCCGGATGCGTCACCATACCGGCCGGCTTGTTAACGATGATGAGGTGGTCATCCTCAAAGACGATGGTTAGCGGGATATCTTCAGGTATGGCCTTGTCGACCGGAGCCGACGTCGGGATAAGAACGACAATGCGGTCGCCTGGAAGTATCTTGTAGCTGGCGCGCACCGGCTCGTCGTTTACCAGGACTGAACTGTCGTCGATGTACCTTTGGATTTTTGCCCGGCTCGCATTTTCCAGCTGGGCCGCGAGGAACTTGTCGATTCTTTCCTTCTTCTGACCTGGAGTGACAACGATCTCGACCCTCTTCCGTCCGACCTCCGCCACGACGCGCGAGTCAGGAAACTGAGCCCGGGGGTCTCCCCTCTTCTGCTTCATCTAGAAGCACTCTTTCTGGTAGGAGAAGCATTTCTGCAATTGGTGAGAGCGGGGCTCAACAATATTCGGGGTAAATGCGAGGGATAACATAAGACAGCGCAAATTCAAAACGCCTCTCCGCCCCACTATGGATTTCAGCTTTTCGCCGAATCCTCTGCGCTCGGATCCAAAGTGTTCGGAGAAGTCTTCACTCCATCGGACAACTCTTCCGCATTGAGCGTCCCATCGATGTTTATCTCCAACCCCGGCTCTTCGGCGTTTTTCCTATGGAAAATCAGGAGCATGATGACTCCGATGGTCACCGACGCGTCCGCTATGTTGAATACCGGGAACCGGGAGAAGTTGTATCCGAAGAGACTGAAGTTGAAGAAGTTGAAATCGATGAAGTCCACGACGCGGCCATGAAAGAGCGGCGTACCGTCAAAGAGCGGACCATAGAACACTCTGTCAATGAGATTGCCGATGGCGCCACCCAGGATGAGCGAGAGCGAAAAACGCACCGCTCTGCTTTCCTGCCTGACCTTGTAGAGGTAGAGAAAAATGGCCAGGCTGGCAATTATGGAGAAGATCGCGAAGAAAGATTTCCAACCGAAGTCTATACCGAAGGCCATTCCTGGATTTTCGATGTACGTGAACCGGAGGAAGTTTCCGATTATCTCCTTGCTGGAGTAGAGGGGCATCCCATGTACGTGGATTCCGAGCGCGGGAATTTGAACACCCCGTATCAGGAGCTTCGTGACCTGATCGGCGACTACGACAGAGAGCGTTACGAAGAGGACCTTCAAATTACTGACCTCTCTTCAGCTTGCAAGAGATGCAGAGCTGGGCGTGAGGAACCGCCTCGAGCCTCGCCTTGTCGATGAGCTTGCCGCAATCCTGACAAAAGCCGTACACCCCCCGGTCAATTCTCTTTATTGCGTCATCGAGGTACTCGAGAAACTTTCTCTGCCGGGCGGCGAGGAGATAATTCTTTTCCTTCTCCATCGTGTCAGTCCCCTGCTCCATGTGCAGCGAGTAGGGGGAGCTTTCCTCGAAGTTGTCTCCGCCCGCGCTGTCATTCAGCGTCTCGTGTATGAGCTCAAGCTCCTCGATTATCTGCTTCCTCTTTTCGAGTATTATCGCTCTGAAATGCTCGAGTTCGGTCTTGTTGTAGCCCTTCTTGGTCGGAGGCGCTTTAACGGCCGCCTTCGCCGCGGCTTTCGCGGCAACCGGCTTGCTCTTCGCCACCGGTTTCTTTGCCGCCTTTGGTTTTGCCGTTCTGGTTGGTTTTGCTGGTTTCTTAGCCATTTTCGAGCTCCTTTGCATGTCCCTCAGCGGGTCCCTCTGACCCTGCTGACTAAAATCTTAAACTTCTGTTTGTCTATTTCAACATCTTCGTAATAACCATCCTGATGTGAGGTCGGATCGATCTTATCAGACGTGGAGATCTCCACAGCCAGCGTCTCGGACTTTATATAATCAGCAAGCTTCGTAACTGCTTCGGCAAAATCAGCGGGGCATTCAATGAAAACCCTGATCCTGTCAGTGACCTCAAATCCGGCGCTCTTCCTGAGGTTCTGTATCCTGTTGACGAACTCGCGCGCTATTCCCTCGCGTACGAGGTCGGCATCAAGCTCCGTATCCAGAGCCACCGTCAGCGTGCCATCCGACTCGACGAGCCAGCCGGAAAGCTCCTGGCTGAAAATCTCGACGTCTTCGAGAAGGACGTGGAATGCCTTTGAATCCGTTTTGAGATCCAGGGAACCTGCCTTCTCGAGCTCCTTAATATGTTTAGAGCTCAAGCCCTTGATAAGTTCAGCAACGAGCTTGACGTCTTTCCCGAACTTCGGACCTATCGATTTGAAATTCGGTTTGGCGCCCTTGTTAACAAATTCGGAATCGTCGTCCACATACATCACCGCTTTCACGTTGAGCTCATCGAGTATGACGCTTTCCGTCTGGACTATTGCCTCGCGCATGCGCTCTGACGAAACCGGTATAATGATTCGCCGGAGGGGCTGCCTCACTTTGATATTGGACTTTGCCCTCATAGCTCTTGCCAGGTAGACGATCCTCTCGGCGAGCGACATTCTCTCCTCGAGCTCAGTGTCGATTTCTTTCGAGTTCGCTTCCGGATAGGCCGCGAGATGAACCGATTCATACGGTTCGAGCCCCGTGACTTTGTTGAGGCTGGTGTACAGCTCCTCAGAGAGGAATGGAGCAAAAGGCGACATCAGCTTCACGACCGTGTTCAGGCATTCGTAGAGCGTCTGGTAAGCGGAGAGCTTGTCCTTGGCCATCTCGCCCTTCCAGAAGCGCCGCCTGCTCCGTCTAACGTACCAATTGGATAACTGATCTATTGTAAAATCGGAGACGGCTCTCGCCGCCCTGGTGATGTCATACGAATCCATCCAGGTAGCGTAGTCCTTCACGAGGGAGTTCAGCACAGAAATTATCCAACGGTCGATCTCAAGTCTCTCCGCAACGGGGATTCTCGGTTCGGAATAAGTGAAGCCGTCGATGTTCGCGTAGAGCGTGAAGAACGCATAGGTATTCAGGAGAGTGCTGAAGAATTTCCTCTGAGTCTCGACGAGCCCGCTCTCATCGAACAGTTTCGGCTTGTACGGCGGGCTCAGAGCGACGAGGTACCAGCGCACCGCGTCAGCCCCGTAATCGGCAACAACCTTGAAAGGATCGACCACGTTCCCCTTCGACTTGGACATCTTCTGTCCTTCCTTGTCGAGAACTAGCTCATGGCTTATTACCGTTTTGTAGGCGGAGCGGCCGAACAGGAAAGTGCTCAGCGCGTGCATGGAATAGAACCAGCCACGGGTCTGGTCAATCCCTTCAGATATGTAGTCAGCTGGGAAATGGCTCTCGAACCACTCCTTGTTTTCGAACGGGTAATGGTACTGAGCGAAAGGCATCGAGCCCGAGTCGAACCAGACATCTATGAGCTCGGGGGTTCGTTTCATTTCACCGCCGCATTTTTCGCAAGTAAGGGTTATCGAGTCTACGAAAGGCTTGTGGAGATCGAGATTCTCGGGGACATTTTTGCCGAGCTTCTTGAGCTCTTCGACGCTCCCCACGGAGCGCATGTGGCCGCACTTTTCGTTTCCACAGATCCATATGTTAAGCGGCGTTCCCCAGAACCGGTCTCGCGAGAGCGCCCAGTCCTTGTTCTCCTCCAGCCAGTTGCCGAACCTGCCGACGCCTACTTCCGACGGCACCCAGTTTATCGTCTTGTTCAGCTCGACCATCTTGGGGGCGAACTTCGTCGTGGCGATGTACCATGACGCGCGGGCATAATAGAGAAGCGGGGTCTTGCACCGCCAGCAGTGAGGATAACTATGCGTTATCGTCTCCTTCTTGTAGAGGAGCCCTCGCCTCTTGAGATTCTCGATAATCTCCGGATCCGCGTCCTTGACAAACTTTCCGGCAAAATCGGTCACTTCGGAAGTCATGTTACCGCTTTTGTCCACCAGCTGGAGGAACGGAAGGTCGTACGCGCGGCCCGTCTGATAATCGTCTTCGCCGAATGCCGGCGCGATGTGGACTATTCCGGTACCGTCGTCCATGGTGACGAAGTCACCGTGCGTGGCGTAGAACCCTCTTTTCGTGACAGGAGTGTAATCGTAAAGCCTTTCGTATTCCTTGTTCAGGAGTTCGCTTCCCTTGAACTCGGACTCGATCGAATATTCTCCGTCGAGGATCGCTAGCCTGCTCCGCGCAAGTATGAGTACCTGCCCCTTATTTTCGACCTTTACGTAGTCTTCGTTCTTGTTTATGGCAATCGCGACGTTCGACGGAAGTGTCCACGGGGTCGTCGTCCAGACTAGAAAATATGTATTCTCTTGCCCCTTCACCTTGAGCTTGAAGTAAATGGAGGTGTCCTTGACATCCTGATAGCCGAGGGCGACCTCATGTGAGGAAAGGGACGTTTCGCAACGGGGACAGTACGGCTGGCTCTTATACCCCTTGTATATAAGTCCTGCTTCAAAAAGCTTATTGAGCGCCCACCAGACCGACTCTATGTAGTAGTTCTCGCATGTGATATAGGCATCGTTCAGATCGACCCAGTATCCCATGCGCTCAGTCATCGACTCCCAATCGTCCTTATACTCGAAGACAGACTTCCTGCAAAGGGCGTTGAACTTCTCGACGCCGTAGTCGATGATCTCGTCCTTGTGTTTTATGCCGAGCTTCTTCTCGACCTCGATCTCGACGGGGAGTCCATGCGTGTCCCAACCAGCCTTGCGATGGACCTGGTATCCGCGCATAGTCTTGTAACGGCAGACAAGATCCTTCAGCGTGCGAGCGAGGACATGATGAATTCCGGGGCGCCCGTTCGCCGTCGGGGGACCTTCATAGAAAGTGAAGTTGGGTCTCCCTTCGCGCTCGCTTATGCTTTTCTCGAATATCCCATGGCTCTTCCAGAATTCCAGGACCTCCTTCTCGAGGTCGGAATATTTCAGCTTATCGTTGATCTCTTTGAATTTCGTCATCTTAAAAATGTCTCGTCCCTGAGGGACTTATGGTTTTCATTTTCTAATCCGGCAATCACCCGTCATTTCAAGACTGGTGATCGATCTAAAACTTCCGCTGGGGCCTGCTGGTATCTGCCGCCAGCGCATGCTGCATTTCCCTTTGCCTATTCACTTACACTTTCTGTTCGACTTCACTTCCTGCTGAAGTACGAGATAACATACAAAATCAGGCTCAGCAGGACGGAGAGTATGATGCTTGTCGCGATCGGGAAATAAAACTGGAAGTTCTTCCCCTTATAGTGAATATCCCCCGGAAGTTTTCCGAGAAAGGGAAAATTCAACTTGTCTGAAACCATGAAGAGGAGACCGAGCACTGCGAGTACAATGCCGACAAGTAGCAGCGATTTCCCCAGTCCGTGCAGGCCTTCCATTCTCCTTAAATTCTTTCAATAACTGCCTTCATGAGCTTCGTCAGCTTCGGCTGGGCTCCGTTGGCAACCCGAATTATCTCCTGGACATCCGCCGGCACCAGAGAATCCGGGAAACACTCATCTGTGATGACAGAGAAACCGCACACCTTCATTCCCATGTGGACGGCGACAATATCCTCAGGAACGGTGGACATGCCAACGGCATCAGCGCCTATCATGCGAAGGAACCTGTATTCAGCACGTGTTTCCAGGCTTGGCCCCGTCATCGCGGCAAATACGCCGCGCTCGACCCTGATACCGTTGTCAATTGCGGCTTGAAGGGATATAGCTATCAGCTCCCTGGAATAAGGCTCGCTCATATCAGGAAAACGAGGCCCCATCGAGTCGTCGTTCGGGCCGATCAACGGATTGTCTCCGAGCAGATTTATATGGTCGACGATGATCATGATGTCGCCCTTGCTGAAATTGGGATTTAAACCTCCTGCAGCATTCGACACAATCAGAGTCTTCGCCCCTAGGGATTTCATCACTCTCACAGGGAGCGTGATCTGTTCCATCGAATATCCTTCGTAAAAATGGAACCTCCCCTGCATGGCAACGACTTCTTTTCCGCCGAGTTTCCCGAAGATAAGCTTGCCGTGATGAGACTCGACTGTAGAAAGAGGAAAGTGCGGTATTTCCGCGTAGTCTATGACCACCTTCTCGCGGATTTCGTCAGCCAACGCGCCGAGCCCCGTGCCCAGTATTATCGCAAGGACAGGCTGCGACTTGACCTTCGTTCTGATATAGCTGACCGATTGTTCCACCCTCTCTCTGAGAGTGGTATTCCTCTTATCCGGGTCACTCATTACTGCTGTCTTTGCTCTTCTCTATGGACTCTATGATTGACTTGATGTCCAGGACGTCGGTCGAAGGTTCCTGCTTGAGGAGTTCGTTCTCAAGCGAGCCAAGCATATCGAGCTGCGCGGTGAGAATCGTCCTTATCGTCTTGACAACCGTCTCCCTGAGGTTCTTGACTTCCTCGAGCTTGACTTTCGCTCTGACCAACTCCTGCCGTGCCTCGCTGAGAATTTGATCGGCAGTCATCTGCGCCTCACGCTTGACGATCTCGGCAGTTTTTTTAAGAGATTCAGATGACTCAGCCGCAGCCCTTTCTGCCTGTATGACGAGTTGCCTGAGTGAATCTTCAAGCCTCTTGTAGTTCTGTAGCTCTTCGGTCAGCGCGGCCTTCTGAGCGCGAAGCTCCATATTCTCCTTGAGGAGTTCCTCAAAATCAGTTGCCGCCGTAGCGAGGAAGGCCTCGACCTCTTCAGGATCAAGTCCGCGCATCTTCTTCGCGAATTCCTGTTTTCGAATCTGAATCGGAGTAAGTCTCATGCCTGCGGTTTCACCGTTTCCAAGTGAAAAATATAACCACCTATGGAGGAAAAACAAAGGATTGGCGGAGGACTAGAGCCCAAACACCCCAAAAACGCATAAATATGGGCACATGGAAGGTTTTCACCTCATCCATGTGCCCGCAAAAGTTACGCGCTAGACCGAGCTTGTGGATCCATAGAAGGCAGAACCTATTTCATCAGAACGAGCTTTCTGACAGAAGTGAAGCTCCCAGCCTCGAGTCGGTAGAAATACACTCCGCTTGGTAGCGCAGATCCGTCGAACTTCACCGCGTGCTGGCCCGGGTTCTGGACCTCATCCACGAGCGTGGCAACGTTCCTGCCGAGCACATCATACACCTTCAGCGTGACTCGGCTGACGGCTGGAAGCCGATAGCTGATGACCGTAGACGGATTGAACGGGTTGGGAAAGTTCTGCCCGAGCTCATATCCAGAGGGAAGATTCCCGGCCTCCCGGACGGCCGTTGTTGTCAAATCAAACCTCAGGCCTGTAGTTCCAGGATGTGCCGTGACCTGCTGGTAGGAATAACCCTGCGGCAGAAAAACGGGAAAGACGATGTAGTTCGAGACCTTCGTCGACACCTGAAGAGTGAAGTTCCCCGAGTTGTCGGTCCACGTCGCGGCCTGCGCGGAGTCGTTGTTGTCAGCGACCAACATCATCTGGAATCCTGGGGCGGCACCGTTTAGGGTGATAATCCCGCTAATCTGAGAGTCGGCATTGTATATAACCAGATTCCTGACGAGACTGTCCCCCTTATTCACCTGCATCTCGTTGACCGCGGCGAGTTGAGTAGTCGTGGTGTCAGATTGACTTACGCTGGAAAAGAGGCGCCACGTCCTGCCGGCGATAAGGGCACTGTCAGGTATCGGAATTAGAAAGAAGCCGTTGACGTCAGTGTTGGAGTAATACTCCACCGTCGACATGGCGTTAATAGTATCCAGCCGCGAAAGTGAAATGCGTTGGCTCGGGATAGGACTCCCCCCTTCCGTCCTAAGATAGCCAACCACCTCAGCCGAAGCCTGGGAGATAGAAAAATTTATGCCTGAGGGATTTCCCGAAACCACGATATCCTGTTCTGCGGGCCACGAGATGGCGGTTGGGAAAGGCTTGGATATCACGCTAACGTGCCACGGATTGCCTGCGGTATCCGCGTTCATTCTTATCGTATAATTGCCGCTGGCATCAGTCAAGGCGTCCCAGAAGTTGGGCTGGTACTGTCCGTCCCTCGAGGCTTCTACGAATATATTTGCCGCACTGAAACCTCCCGGCACAGTGACCGTCCCTGAAATGGTGTGAGCAGGAGATACCAATGGGTTAACCACCCCCGTCGCAATCTCGCTCGTACCACCTTCCGTAAACTTGAGCACATATTTCCCTGGCGCCAGACCGACAGGCATGTGCATCTGTACGGAGCCGTTCGCCAATCCGTCCATATCGGGCGGACCGCCATTCCCCTGAGTGTCACCATCAGTCTGCATCAACTGCTGGAATAGAACGTCAGTACTGGAATCTATGGCGCCATTCCCGTTGACGTCCAGCCAGACCTGGATTACCGTAGTTGCTCCCACGGGTGAAACGTTGTAAGACCACGAAACCGTATCGCCGGAATTGACCGTGAAATTAGTTCCCGATCCTCCCACTTTGAGATTGGATATTTGTGAGGACGCTCGCCCGGCAAGCAGCAAAAGCAGCGCTGCCGAAAAAAGTAGTAGCTTATGGTTCATCGTTACCTCCTGATTTGCATTTCCATTATAGCTTCCACCCTTCTCGCATACAAGTTTGAGGCGCCGTCCTGTGACTTAAAGCAAAGCGGCCGGTGATCATCTCACAGTAAGCGTCATCCACTTGTCCGATACGGCGCCCTGAAGCATATCCTGGACGAGGAGATTCCATCCGACGAACCCCGTGAACACATGGTTCGGGGATTCTTCCGCCGTTGGGGCCAACGGCGCGCCGGTGTCCGCGTCGTAACATTCGTGCATGGAGCCGCATGTCCTTATGTCCGCCAGTACCATCCTGGCAAGCTTTGCGGCCAACCATATCGGTGCTTTGTCAAAGCCGTAGTTTCGCAGCGCAATGATATCCATGTAGTTCGCGTTTATCCAGATAGGCCCCTGCCAGTTTGAATACGGAATTATCATGATCCTGTTGTTGTAGTCGGGATCTTCCTTCGAGAGCGATCGGAATCCGTAGGCTGCTAGCATGTACTTCTTGTTAAGGAGATATCTCATTATCATTTTCCTTCCCTCCTCATGCGGAAGGATCTTCTCGATAAGCGGTACAAAATTGGAATAACTAACCCTCCTCACAGGTTCGCCGTTATCACGGCGGACGTTGAAGAACGACTCTTCCTTCGGAAACCAAAGATATTTCACCATCGCTTCCTTCAGCGCGCTTGCTTTCGCATCATAGAATGCGACGTCATTAGAGTAGCCGAGCTCCTTCGCGATTCCCGCCATCGCCTCGTACTCCCTGAGCTGGAACGTGTTGATGTCACAGCCCATCACCTGGTCGCGATCGCTGTCAGCGTTCCCGACGGCAGGGTTGTTGTCGGCTCCCGACTGAACACCGATGTCCCAATAGAATAAGCCGTACTTGGGATCATATTCCGTCGCCTCTCGGTAGACCAACACCTTCTTAAGCCTGTCGTACAGAGGTTTCAGCCAGGTGAAATCGCCTATCCGTTTCGAGATAAGATAGGCCCCTTGCGAGAGAAACGGCTTCATCGCGAACTTCCCGAAAATAGGTCGCGGACCCTTGGTGGTAATGCAGCCCGACACGTAGCCATTGGTGTCGATCGAATTCGCGAAATTCAGTACCCATCCTTTCAGGTACCTCGCGTTTTCTGCGCTCTGGTTCATCAGATGGTTGCCGATAAAAAAGCCGTCCCAGTCCCACATTTGCTTGTAGAATCCGGCGGGTATCAGATAATCGTGCTTCAGGTAGCCTTCAGCAGGCATGATTACTTGGGGCTGGAGACGAGCATACGCCGTGTCGATCTGAGCTAGCAGGGAGCTTAGTTCTGCCTTTGCAGGTAAATCAATGTTCTCCTGCGCAAGCAATTTCTGAGATGGATTTAGGACGATAAAAAGGAGAAACAGAAAGATCGCGCGAGACAACTTCGGACTTGTATTCATTTGAAACCTCTGGCTTTTTAAGGAAATTTCTCGCCCATTCCACTGACGAGACAAAGGCCGGCAAAGAGCTTCACTCTGCAGGATTACAATGAATTTTGAGAATGGCGGCGGGAAAAGCAACCGCACACAGGTGGAACTAAAGCCACAGGCAGGGCGTTGGGGTGATGCAACCGAGATGACGACGGGTCAAGCACCCAAAGACATCTCTTTCTTGGGAGGAGAACGGAGCGGATTCAGACAGTTAGTCTTGGCCTTTATTGCCTTAACGAATTAGCAGGAGGAGGACCAAATGAAAAGGCTTGGAGGTTTATTTGTTCTAGTCACACTCACAATCTTGCCCGGCGTTACACGAGCGCAACTCTTCTTCACAGCCGCGATAGACAGCAGCCAGTGCGTCCCTGTTACGACGACAAACGCGACAGGCACGCTCTGGGCGGTGTACACCCCTTCGACAAGGACGCTCACATATCGCGCCACTTACGCCAACCTCGACAGCACATTCACAGCCGCGCATTTCCATTTTGGAGCAGCCGGTATGAACGGAGGAGTCGCCGAACCGATCGTGTTTTCGGGAAACACTGCGGAGGGACAGTGGGCGTCCATTCCCGATACTACTTTGGACTCACTCATGGCTGGACACATATACATAAATATCCACTCGAAGAAGTATCCTGCGGGAGAAATCCGGGGACAACTCCGCCTTTCACCAGGGATGGGCTTTTCAATGAGCTTGGACGGCCAGCAGGAAGGCCTTTCCGTAAACGGTACCGGGACGGGATACGCCATTTTCTCGTCAGACTCGAGCGCACTTGAGTATCGGATCACGGTCGCTGGACTCACTTCGCAGCTGATCGCAGCACATTTCCACGAAGGCGGCTCCGGCATTTCAGGCCCGGTTGTCTCCCCGATCTCGTTCAGTGACAGCACCTCAGTCGGCGCCTGGTATTTTCCCGACAGTCTTGTTACCGCTCTCGCGTTCGATTCCATATACGTGAACGTGCACACTTCAGACCATCCGGCAGGCGAAATAAGGGGCCAGCTATCTCTCGAGCCCGCCGACGAAGTATTCATGACCGCCTCGCTCGACAGCAATCAATCAATACCATTGACCGTTTCGAAAGGGAGAGCCACCGCCTGGGGAATCCTCTATCTCGACGCAAACAGCCCTGGGCTTCCCCCCTCCGTTACGCCGCCGGCGCTGGCATACAGAATAACCTATGCTGACCTCGATGGGTCGCTGACGGCAGCGCACTTCCATCTAGGATACTCGGGTGAAAACGGCGGAGTGCTACAACCGATATCATTTAACGGGAATACCGCTCAGGGATACTGGCAGAGCATCCCAGACACACTTGTCGGCGATTTGCTGACCGGCGGCGTTTACATCAACATTCATTCTTCTCAATATCCGGCCGGGGAGATTCGCGGACAGATTAGACCGGCCAAAGGGGTAGGCTTCTCCATCAGCCTCGACGGGTCGCAGAGTGTGCCCGCAGTTGTGACGGATGGTACGGGAACAGGATGGGCGGTCGTCGACTCGACTGGAACAAATCTGCGTTACGAAATAACCGTTGCCGGCCTTTCTTCCACGCTTACTGCGGCGCACTTCCATCTCGGCGCGGCAGGCTCGAACGGAGGAGTTCTGGAACCTCTAAGTTACACTGACAGCACGGCGGCGGGCACATGGTCAGATGTCCCTTATGCAAATCTGAGCAGTCTGGTTGATGGCATGGTCTATGCGAATTTCCACACGAGCTACTACGCAGGTGGAGAAATCCGGGGGCAACTGCTCCAGAACAGCGGCACAGTCACGGCCGTCAGAGAGCAGCGAACTGAATTGCCCGGAAAGTTTGAACTCCATCAGAACTATCCCAATCCCTTCAACCCATCGACGGTCATCAGTTTCTCCCTTCCTCAAAGAGCTCGTGTTTCGCTGGACGTGTTCAATATCCTCGGGGAGAAGGTTGCCACTCTGGTAGACGGGATAGAGCGGTCAGGAAAGTACAGCGTCAGGTTTGACGGAAGCAGACTAGCCAGCGGCGTCTATTTCTGCAGGTTGGAAGTTGGAGGAAACGGTATTCAGACGGAAAAGATGATTCTTTTAAAATAGGACGATTGACGTTTGAAGCTCACGAAGAGGGAGCCCGGGAAGTCGAACCCCGGGCCCCCATTTGAACTGATCGCCTTTTCGATTCTGGTTTTAATATCTCTGACGATGACGGGATGCTCAAAAACAGTCACCTCCCCCATCGGGCCGGGTTCACCGTCGGACACGCTTGTCAGTTTCGAGAACGACATCCAGCCAATCTTCAACTCCTACTGCGCAGTGAGCGGATGCCACGCCGGTCCCCAGCCTCAGGACGGCATGTCGCTGGCCGCCGGAACATCATACAGCCAGATCGTCAACGTTCAATGCATCGACGTACCGGGCTATCTTCTCATCAAACCATACTATCCCGACAGCAGCTTTCTTTATCTCAAGATCACCGGCAATTCAGCGGCGGGCATACGCATGCCTTATCAGCGGCAACCCCTTTCCGATACAATGACGGCTACAATAGCCAGGTGGATAAGCCAGGGCGCTCGAAACAATTAGCAGTCACAAGACTTCCGTGATCCCTCTAGTAGTCCAGATTCGCGGAGAAACCCCACTCATCCATCAGTGTGCTTCACCACAGTAACAGACCCGTCCTATGCGAAGACCATAGTTACTTCAAAGAGGATGAACTTATAGATGTAAAACACGAAGATCATGTGTACCAGCACGAAGGCGACGGATGCCAGCGCTGACCACCCCCAGGCCACGCCGTAAAACCGGCGGAAGGCCACAATCGTGTACGCCAGAAATGACAGCAACAATGCGTAAACCAGATCAGATTCTGTCATCAAGGCCGCGGAGGCTGGATATATTGCGTGTACCACTATGACAAAAAGCGGCAGGATGAGAGAAAACAGGATGAGGAAGAATGAGTTTATTTCGATGGCCAGTATCGTATGATCGTACAAGGGCATCTTCTTCTTGGCAAAGGTCAGTGAAAGCATTGGGGCGGAAAACACAATGAGAAGGAGGAGGCAACCCTTTGAGGCCTTCTCTGCGACATCTTCAAATTTGACGGCGAATTGGGCGTCGGACAACCCGGTGCTGGCTTCCCGTGATTCGAGCTGCCGCGTCACGATTGGCCCAAAAACAGGAAGAGCCTTGTAATAGTCCATCTTCATGTCCAGCCCTCTAAAAATGGGAAACACCAGATAGAAGACAACTATGAAAAGAAAGAAGGATATGGGTCTGAAATATTTTTTCCTCATGCCGCCGCAAAAATCAGCGGACATTTTGCCGGGGCTCGTCAGGACAGTCTTAAGTGTCAGCCAGAACGACCCTTCGAAGTGCGTGATGAAATGGAACACTTCCTCGAGCAAATGGAGGAACGATTTGTCACCATGGCCGAACCGTTCCTGGCCGCAGTTACTGCAGTAATTTCCGGTAAACACATTACCGCAATTCGCGCACGATCCGGGCGTGAGTGTGTTTTCTTCGGGTTTCATATCCTTCTCTTTGGTCTCCTCAAACGATGCACATTGGAGTCGGTCGGCCACCGGCGCGGGACCGCGATCCGACACCTACAAAAGATTGCGAAAATATAAAGACGGCCCGGAGTCAAATCAAGCGTGGCAGGAAAAAGTGATCAGGCAATAAGAGGAAGTAAAAGCTACTACTAAGTTCTCAGAAGATCTCCATCTGTCGACCCGGAGGAATCCTGAATTTGTCAGTCGCTAGTTTAAGACTTTCCTGATTCAGATTGTATTTCCGGCAGCCCGCCTTGAAGAGCTGCTGAATTGCCTTAGCAGTCTCGCCCGTACCCTTCATCCGCTCACCGAACTCGTAACTACTGAGCTTCCCCTTCCTGACCTGCATCAATCGGCTAACTATCCTATTTTCCCGGTCAGGGTATTCACGCCTGAGCCAGTCGATAAAAAGCTCTTTGACTGCGAACGGGAGCCGCATCATTTGCATGGCAGCGAAGCGGGCCCCTCGTTCAGAAACTTCACGGAGTATCGAAGGTATTTCCTCATCGGTGAGACCGGGGATGACAGGCGCCACCATCACTCCGACTGGCACTGAATTTTTCGCAAGCAGTTCGATGGCCTCGAGCTTCCTTACCGGCGATGACGTCCTCGGCTCCATTCTTCGCGTAAGTTCGCGGTTCAGGCTCGTTATCGAGATGAAGATGCTCACGAGGTTTCGGCTGGCAAGTTCGATGAGTATGTCGAGGTCGCGCGTTACCAGGAAGTTCTTCGTGACGATTCCGACGGGATTCCTGAACTCGAGGAAAACCTCGAGGCATCGCCTGGTAAGCTTCAGCTTCGCCTCCACAGGCTGGTAGCAGTCTGTATTGCCGGAGAGAGAGACAGTTTGCGGCCTCCAGCTTTTCTTCAGAAATGCCTGACGGAGGAGATCCGGCGCGTCTTCCTTGACCATAATCTTAGATTCGAAGTCTAGTCCCGCGGAAAATCCGAGATACTCGTGCGATGGCCTGGCGTAGCAATAAATACAGCCGTGCTCGCAACCCCTGTAGGGATTCACGCTGTAGGTGAAAGGTATGTCCGGGCTGTCATTTTCCGCGAGGATGGTGCGGGAAGTATCAGAGAAGAACTTAGTTGCTACGACTATCCGGTCACGATCTTCGTCCGGGAAGAAGCGGCTTTCGTCGTCGGAGGGAAAGACAGTTATTTGCTCAAACCTGTTCCGGGGATTGAATCCGGCGCTCCTCCCGAGGGCTTTGGGATTTGTCAAGGCCGCTTCCCCGCTCGAACATCAGGATGGCGCCAACTTAGCAGAGTCGACCGCCATCCTGTCTCAAACTCACTGCGTCGTAAGGTACTGCTGCCAATTGTCGTCATGGATCTCGTCTCTCGCGCTTGAGTTGACGAGCTGGTAGTTTCCGAATCCCGTACGGTCAATGAAGTCGAAGGTCACTCCTCCCTGTATGGAGTTGTAGTACCATATTTCGTACGGCTTCAAGTTTCCTTCGTTCGGGTGCCGGTCTATCTGGTCCGGCGGACCGTAAACTATGTATACTCTTCCCCTGTCCGTGCGCCACCCTTCCCTTGATCCGACACGGAAGTTGTCGTTGGCATAAGCCACGCGCTGCAGGTATTGGGTCCTGACGGAGTACACTCCGGATTCGGGATTTGAGTCGCGCTTCTTCCAAAAGTCGTAAAGATATTGTCTTTTCGCGGGAAGGCTCTGCAGCTCACGGAACTGTTCCTTCTCCTTCGGCGTGGAAATGTATCGGGCCTCTTCAAATTCCTTGTTGACCTGTTCCATGCCCATCGTCGCGAAAACGGTGGACAGTACGGAAGCGCCAGCAAGGCTGCTTCCGGCGCTCTCCGGCGCGCCGAGACCCGGATTGTAAACGAAGAACCTCCTCGAAGAGGTGGCATAGGTGTTCGCCGCGGAGTCAACCACGGTGAAAATGAAAGTGTAGGACCCCGTCTTCAAATCTGAACCGTTGACGGTGCCCACCTCGACGCTCGTTGCCCCGAATTTCTTCCTCGTTACCGTGCGATCCTTTCGAACCTGCCCGAACGCGTCACGGACCTCATACTGGACAGTGAAAAGGCTGTCGACAGGCGTATCGGGAATATTGTAAACTTCGACATAGTAGTAAATGATCGGGAGGCCGGCGCCATAAACCAGCTTCGGATTAGGAACGACGTTATAAGTGTTCTTGTAGAATGCCCCCTGCTGGCTCGGGTCACCCGCCGAAATTTCTGAACACAGTTCAATGTCACTTGTCTGAAGCTTGTCAAAGGAGTAGCTCGGCACCATGATCCGCTCGGTGACGCTGTCCATGCTCGAAGAGTCGTTCCTATCGGACATCTCAAGAAGCATGGAGTAGTTTCCCGGCGGAATGGCGATGCCGATTTGGCCGACGAGGGCATGCCTTAGATTAGCCGCGGCGGTGTCTGAAGTGTTTACCGGCACCTGCCACGCGTCGTAGTAACGCGTGCTGTCATGCCCCTCCTTGCTCATGCTCACTCTGAAGAGAAGAGTGTCGGCAAAAAGGGTATCCTTCCTGGCCAGCTTCAACCCGGTCATGTCGAAGCTGTAATGGAATTCCATGTACGTGCTATTAGAATCGTACCTGAAAGTTGAGTAGTCGATCGCGACGTGGAGCGGCTGCGCGAATGAGGCCGGACGAAGCAACGCGAACGTCAACAGCGCGACCGCCATGGGAGGCAGATAGGTTCTTGTGTTCTTCATTGGGTAAATATAGGTGATACGACGACTTACTTAAAGAGTAAATTTCCCGCCGGACCGGGCTTGAGACCCGGATGGGGCGCTTTTCCGGCACGCCTGAGGAAAAGGTGGATTCGAACTAGCACGCCCTCCGACAGCTGAAGTTGGGAGAGTCGTGCTCTCCCAACCCTTCACAATCGCCGGACAGCCCGAGTAATAAGCTCGCCGGTTTAAGATTCCTAGAGCTGAGACCCGGGTTTCTGACCAACGTAGCTGACGATATCCTCGCCGCCGTCAACGCCCAACGTGCCGCCTGAAATCCAGTAGGCGTTCTCATCGCTGAGGAGTGCGATGGCCTTCGCCACATCCTGGGGTGTAGTAAGCCTTCCCCCCGGATTTTTCGCATATGCCACGTTGAGCATCTCCGTGTTCCCCGGTATCTTCTTCAGAGCGGGAGTATCTGTGACGCCGGCCATAATTGCGTTGGCGGTGATTCCCATCGGACCGAGTTCCATAGCGAGCTGGCGTATGTGCGACTCGAGCGCCGCCTTTGCAGCCGATACTGCCCCGTAATAAGGTGTTGCCGTATGGCCCCCCGAACTCGTCATGGCAAATATGCGTCCCCCCTTTGTCATCAGGTTTCGCAACATGAGTCCCTGCGTCCAGTAGACGAGGCTGTTAGCCATAACGTCTAAAGTCATCTCCATCTGAGCTTTTGTGACGTATTCATCAGGCGTCTTTCCGACGAACCTCTTAAGTGTCCCGAACGCCAGTGAGTGCATCAGAACGCGGACTGTGGACCCGGGTTCCTTGGCAAACTTCTCAGCAATCTCATCAAGCACTTCATCCTGCTTGATGGGATCGGCCGCATTAATGTTGAAAAAGACCGCCTTTCTCCCGGCTTGCTCGATTTCCTTTATGACCTGCTGGACAGCCGGCATCGTCCCGGCCCTGTCAAGATGTATTCCCAAAATATTCATGCCGTGCTTCGCCAGTTCGATGGCGGTCGCACCTCCAAACCCGCTCGAAGCCCCGAGAATTAACGCCCAGTCTGTAGCTTTGAATCGCGCTTCCTGTTTCATTTCCTGCTAACTCCTCAACATATATTCTGCTTTGTGGTAATTTTCTAGGCCGATTGCTTGCCGCCGGACACGATAAACGCACATGACGGCAGGCTAATCAGCTCTCATCAGTCCGCGCAAAAATGGAAAGACCGTGGGAGCAAACTGCTGGCGGCGCGTTTTCCTGGCAAACACCGCCCATCGAGAGCGCTCCATCATGGGAGAAAAGTTAATAACGCAATGAAAGTAAAGCAAGATTGCCTCACTCGCTCATCGCGCCAGTAGAAGAGAGTACCATCACCCAGTTGAGATCCAACATCTCTTCCATTCTTCCGTCGGCCACCTCGCGTCAAGGTCAGCCCGATAGAAATTCAAGAAAACTGATCTTATTCCGTCCCTCACCTCACTGAACTTTTCAAGGAGCGATTGACTGTCTCCTTGAAACGCTGCGGGGTCCTCGACTCCCATGTGCAGCCTGCGTTTAACCGCACCGGCGAATGTGGGACAAGCCTCTTTGGCGTTGTGACATACTGTTATGACGAAGTCAAACGATTCATTCAGGTAGTTCGAGACGTTCTTTGTGTGGTTGAGCGAGAGAGCTATTCCCGCTTCACGCATGACTTCCACCGCTTGGGGGTGTACCCGTGAGGCGGGAGAGGTGCCAGCCGAAATCACATCGATTCTGGGATGGAACGACCTCAGGAACCCGTGCGCCATCTGGCTGCGGCGGGAGTTGCCCGTGCACGGGATGAGTATCCGCAGCTTTCGAGCCCGCGCTGCTGAATCTTCAATTGGCACGAGCCTTAGTTAACAACGCGCGTCGACAGCTGCAACCCGGCGTAAAGCAAGCACGAATACGTCATAAATTGATTTTCACTCCCCCTCCGGTTATATTTTTTCTTCAAAGCGGCCTATTTCATTATAAAGCCGCTATATACAAGGCTTCGAGGCAATAGCCGCACTTCTTCTGACCGTTTAAAGGGCAGGCGTATAGTGCGCCGCTTCGCCGCGCGCGAGTTTTCAACCAAATCCGAATGATACACACATCTTCGGGTCAATTTTGTTCGAGAGGATGAGTTCCTAATATGCCAATAATGAGCAGAATGCGGGACAACATGCCCGCCATCTTGGTAGGTCTTGCAATTCTCTTCATCGCAATGATTGTGTTTGAGTGGGGAATGGACATTACCGGCCGGCAGGGGAGACAGTACACTGGCAACATTGTCGGCAAAGTAAACGGACAGGAGATAACCTATCCGGAATTTGAAAAAGACCTGCAAAACATGGTCGACCAGTACAAAGCGGGGACGAAAAAGGACCCTGACGACAACACAATGTCTGAAATGCGCGACCAGGTATGGCAGGGACTTGTAAATCAGATCCTCGTCGATCAGGCGGCAAAGAAACTCGGCATATTCGTGACCGACCAGGAGATCGTGAACTGGGTTACGCAAAATCCCGAGACGCTCCCAGACGTAATCAAAAGGAACTTTGAAGATTCGACGGGACAGGTTAACAGACAGATACTTCAGGAGGCCCTCGCATCAAACCGCCCCGAGGTACAGGAGTTCTGGAAGAATGTCCAAACTTATCTGAAAGAACAGCGCTTGCAGGAAAAACTCTCCGCCCGCCTCTATGCTGCCGTCAGGGTACCCGAGTCAGAGCTGAAGACGGAATTTAAGCAGGAGAACGGGAAGCTCAACGCGGGTTATGTCCTTTTCCCTCCCGCACAACTGTTCCCGGATGCATCAATTAGCGTCTCCGAATCTGAAATGAGAGATTACTATTCGTCGCACCAGGACGACTTCAGGACCCAGGCGACCAGAAGCCTGAAGTTTGTGCTCTTCCCGATTAAGCCTTCGTCGCAGGATTCATCTGAGGTTAAGAGCGAGATGGATCGCGTCGATGTCCTTGCCAAGGGAGGAACCGATTTTCTTGAGCTCGTCAAGGAATATTCTGAGACCCCATATAACGACAACTTCGTGAGTCACGGCCAGATCGATCCCGCGATCGAGACCCAGGCCTTCGCCGCTAAGAAAGGCGAGGTAGTCGGTCCGTTCCTCGCCTCAGACGGCTACCACCTCATCAAGGTCATAGACGAACAGAATGGGAAGAACGAGTTCGTTCATGCAGCGCACATCCTGATCCCTGTGATGCCGGGCCCAGACTCCGTGTCTGCCCACCAACTTGCGGACAAGATACTGAAAGAAGCACGGTCGGGAGCGAACTTCGGGACTCTCGCGATGGAATATTCGCAGGACCCCGGCTCCGCCCGCAACGGCGGGGACCTCGGTTGGTTCGGCAGGGGAGCGATGGTAAAGCCATTCGAACAGGCTGCCTTCAACGGCAAAGTGGGACAGATCGTCGGACCCGTGCGTACCCAGTTCGGTCTCCACATCATAAAAATTCTCGGCAAGGACTCGCGCCAGCTCAAGCTTGCCGACATCAAGATGAGCATCACGGTGTCTCAGCAGACGAAGGACGATCTCAAACAGCACGCCGAAGACTTCATATACATTGCCAAGAAGGACGGATTTGCGACGGCAGCGAACACCGTCCGCGCGCAGGTCAACCAAACACCTCCCTTCACGAAAGGGTCGTTCATCCCTTCAGTCGGGACCAACGAAACGCTTTCCAAGTGGGCGTTCAGCGGCTCGCTCGGAGACATAAGCGAGATTACGACGCTCCCGCAGGGGTATGCGGTGTTTATGATAAGCGACATAAAGGATGCCGCCGTCACACCGTTTGATCAGGTCAAAACCCGGATTCGCAGCGCGTTGATCAGGGAGAAGCAGTTTGAGAAGGCCCAAGGCTACGCCGATCAGCTTAGACAGAAGCTTTCTGCAACCGATAGCCTCGATGCAATCACCCGACTGGATGGCAGACTTCACTACGCAGTCACCGGCCAGTTCAGCACGGTGTCTTACATACCCGGTGTGGGAAGGGATTTCACATTCCTCGCCGAAGCATCGAGGCTCAATGTCGGACAGATTTCCCCGGCCGTAAAGGGAGCATCTGGAGTATACTTGATTCAGCTTCTCAGCAAAACTCCGTTTGACAGCACCGCCTACAAAATCCAGCGCATGAGTATAATGCAGCAAATCATGGACAACCAGAAGACGCACATCGTCAACGACTGGCTGCAGGAGCTAAAAGCGGCAGCCTCTATTGAGGACAACAGGTCACAGTTCTTCAGACAGGACTGATTGACTCCCTCGTCCCGGGGAGAAGAGATCGGGACGAACCTTTAAGAGACTGCGGCAAAGAAGCGAATCAGATTCCCTTTGCCGCAGTTTTTTTATTATTCGGAATCAGGAAATCGGGAAATGGGATTGGCGGGAAGGCAGGAGGAAAGAGGTCTATAAGGATTCGCTCTCAGCGGCCCTGCTGGTCGGCTGGGGAGCGAGAAGGAAACTACGGAAAAACGAGATCCGTCCCTATCGGAATATTGTTTGAGCGCGCGTGGCGCCCACGGAGACGATCTTCACGGGAGCCTCCAGATACCTCTCGATGTACTCGACGTACGATCTGCAATTCGACGGGAGGGCTTCATACGAAGTCGAAGAAGAAATTCTGGCCTTCCATCCGGGGAGAGTGTCGTACACCGGCTCGATATCTTCTATGGTACAGAGGTCGAGCGGGAACGACTTCAGCTGTTTGTCCTTGTACTTATATCCGACGCAGACCTTTATCTCATCGAAGTCATCGAGAACGTCGAGCTTGGTCAGAGCAACTTCTTCAATCCCATTCACCATGACGGAGTATTTCAGGCTGAACAGATCGAGCCATCCGCACCTTCTCGGTCTGCCGGTGGTCGCGCCGTACTCCCCGCCGATCTTCCTGAGCATGTCGCCGGTCTCGTCGAGAAGCTCTGTAGGGAATGGACCGTTGCCGACCCTCGTCGTGTATGCCTTCGCCACGCCCGCTACCGACTTAACCGCCGTTGGGGGAATGCCGAGCCCTGTGCACGCGCCGCCGCTGGTGGGGTTTGAGGAAGTGACATATGGATACGTACCAAAGTCCACGTCGAGCATCGCCCCCTGTGCCCCTTCGGCCAGTATCTTCTTTCCTGACCTGATTGCGCCGCTTAAGTAGAGCGAAGTGTCCGTTATGAACTCGTCGAGCTGCTTGTCAAACTGAAGGTACTTCTCAACGATCTCGTCAACGTTGATCTCGGACGAGTTGTAAATCTTACTTAGCAGGAGATTCTTGTCCTCAATGTTGGAGCGAATCTTCTTAACGAGCACGTCCCTGTGAAGAAGGTCCACTATCTTCACTCCGACCCTGGCGAACTTGTCGATGTACGCCGGCCCGATCCCTCTCCCGGTAGTCCCAATCTTTGAGGCACCCTGCTCCTTCAGAGAGTCGATAAGCTTATGGTAAGGCATTATGAGGTGTGCGTTGTGGGATATAAAGAGCCTGCCGCGGACCTTGATGTTCAGCGACTCGAGAAACGCAACCTCGTCTAGAAAGGCCTGAGGATCGAGAACGACTCCGTTACCAATGACGCAGACAACATTCGGATGCAGGATTCCCGATGGGATAAGGTGGAGGACGTAAGTCTTATCGCCAACAACCACGGTGTGACCCGCGTTTGCGCCACCCTGATAGCGGGCAACCACATCCACGTCTTCGCTTAAGAGATCAACTATCTTCCCCTTACCTTCATCGCCCCACTGGGCGCCAACAATAACTTTTACAGACATCTGCAATCAGGATTCTTATTTCTTAGTGATGAATTATCAGTTGCCGGCCTGAATGACCGTGCGCGGAGAAAGCTGGAACCGGGAAAAGGACTACGCGAGGTTCTTTGCGGCTTCTTCGACCGACTTGAACGACTCGAAGATCTGATTAAGCTTAGTGATCTTCAGGAGATCGACGACACGGGCGCTGAGATTCGCGACTTTAAGATCGCCTCCCGCCTGGCGAACAGCGTTGAGACTCGCGATCAGTATCCCGAGTCCGCTGCTGTTGATGTGTTCCACCGAACCCATGTCGATCACGAACTTCCTCTTCCCCGCCTCTATGAGCTTCCGAACTTCATCGTTCAGGCTCATGGCGTCGGGGCCGCCGACTATGTTCCCTTCTATGCGGAAGAGGACTATTCCGCCGTCAAGCTCTTTTTGCTGCAACTTCATAAGGTCTCTCGATTTCCAAAACCGGCGACTGCTTCTCTCCCAACTTGAGGTCGGCCTTCTTTATGAAGATGTTGTAGTCAACGACTATGGCGGAAGCTACGTAGATCGAGGAGTACGTACCGGTCACTACGCCGACAAGCATGGCAAAGGCAAACCCTCTCGTCACTTCACCGCCGAAGATGAGAAGAGCGAGCAGAACCGCGAATGCTGTACCGGATGTGATGATAGTCCTGCTGAGCGTGTCATTGATGCTTCGGTTCATGACCCGTATCAGGTTCTCCCCCTTGTAGATCTTCAGATTCTCCCTGATTCTGTCAAATATCACAACCGTGTCGTTCATGGAGTATCCAACCAGGGTCAGGAACGCAGCCACCATGGTCTGATCTATCTGAAGATTAAGCCACGGAACAAACCATCCGAATATCGCAATCGCACCGATCGTGATGAGCACATCGTGGAAAAGGGCAATGACAGCGCCGAGCGCGTAAATGAACTGGAACCTCAGCGAGACGTAGATCAGGATTGCCAGTAGGCTGTAGAAAATAGCGACGACCGCGTCTCTTCGCAACTCCTGGCCTATCTGCGGGCCGATCTTGTTGTCCTGCAGGAGTACAATCTTCGTATTGGGGAAGCTCTGTTTCAGCTGCGCAAGTATTTGCTGGCTGGTGTTCACCTGCTGCTCGGAGGCCTTCACGCGAATCAGCAGGTTGTTATCGGATCCGAAGGTTTTGATTTCAGCATCGCCGTGGCCGATCTTATTCATCGACGTGCGGACGTCCCCGACGCTGATCGCGGGAGTGAAGCCGAGGGTAAGCTCCGTTCCGCCCACGAAATCGATTCCGTAGTTCAGCCCTCGTATCGCTACCGTTATCAGGCCTATAAGTATCAGGCTGGCCGAAACACTGTACCACAAATAACGCTTGCCGACGAAGTCGACGCTAGTTCTTGGAAAGAAACGCATTAAATCTCCAGTCTTAAACTCTAAATTTTAAATCTTGAATTGTGGATTTAAAATTCAAAATCCTTGTCATCATCCGAAGTTAATTGTAGTCGCGCCGCGCTCGACCATGATGTCGAATATGACGCGTGTAATAATAATTGCGCTGAACAAAGACGCGACGATACCGATCATGAGCGTTAGGGCGAATCCCTGAACGGGGCCGGTTCCAAACTGATAGAGAATTGCGCCGGTGAAAAGAGATATGATGTTCGCGTCAAATATGGCCGTGAACGCCTTGGAGTAGCCAAGGTCTATCGAGGCCCGCAGAGTCTTTCCGGTCGCCATCTCTTCACGGATTCTTTCGTATATGAGCACGTTCGCGTCTACGGCTACCGCAATTGTTAAAATCATACCTGCTATACCCGGAAGGGTCAGCGTTCCATGAAAGGCTGCCAATACTCCGAGGATGAAGAATATGTTTATGAGAAGCGCGAAATCGGCCATGACGCCGCCCGTGCGGTAATAAAATGCCATGAATAGAACGATGAGGAGGAGACCGATTATACCGGAGGTCACTCCGTTCCTGATGGAGTCGACACCGAGTGAGGGTCCGACGTTCCGCTCCTCAACGATGTCTACCGGCGCAGGCAGCGCACCGGCCCTGAGGACGATCGCGAGAAGGTTTGCCTCATCCATGTTCGCCATTCCCTCGATCTGGGAGCTTCCTCCCGTAATCTTGGAATTAACAACAGGAGCGGAATAGACGGCGTTGTCGAGGACGATGGCAATTCTCTTGTGTATGTTCGCACCGGTGATCTGAGCCCATTCCCTTGATCCTTCCGAGTTCATCTTCATCGTAACGATCGGAGAGTTCGTGGTCGGGTCAATCTGGGCCTGGGCATCCGTAACGACGCTTCCGGTCAGCTCCGCCGTTTTGTTGACGACATATAAACCATAAAACTTCTGTCCCTGAGCCGTAACCTGCGGCTTGGCGCTGAACAGGAATTCAAAATCCGAAGGGACAACGCGCTTCACATCGTCGCGTTCCAGTATCCTGTTGAACTGGTCCTTGTCGCTCTCGGCCACGTACGCGTCGCCGTTCTGAGTATTGACGCGAACTATCGAGAAGAAGGGGTGCTTCTTTGCGAACTCCGCCGCCGTCATAGTCGTGTCAGATGCGGAGGTCGTGTCTGCCGACGAGAGCGAATCCGCCTTTCCAGCCAGGACGTTGTCGATTGCCTGGAACACTTTTACGACGAGGTCCTCCGGCTTGAGGAGCTTGAACTCCAGGAGGGCTGTTCCCTGCAAAAGCTCCCGCACCTCCGACTCGTTGCTGACTCCGGGAAGCTCGACAATGAACCGGGTGCTCCCCTGCTTCTGGATCGAGGGCTCAGACACACCGTACTGGTCGACGCGGTTTCTGACAATCTCCATCGCTCGGTCCACGGCCGTCTTCGTCTGATCAGAGAGGTAAGACATGACCTTGCTGTTGTCGTCGCGTATGTCGCCGTAGTACCTGCTGAGACGGATGCCGCGTTGATTAAACTCCTGCTCGAGAACCGTAAGAGGGTCCGCGTCAGTCGCCTTGACCTGGGCCTGGACCTGCTTCATAATGTCATCAAAGGTCTGGTCCTTATTCTTGGCCATATCCTCAAGCATCTTCACGACATTCACCTGAAGGACGATGTGCATTCCCCCCTGGAGATCGAGACCGAGCTTGATGCGTTTGAGCTTAGCTTCGGTTATCTCCTTCGCGTGGGAGTCATAATATTGGATGCTGTCGGCCGAGAACACCTGCCCTAAGCTGTCCACATATTGAGTCTGAAGCGAATCAGCCAGCTGAGGCATGGGATGGGAGTTAAGATAAGCTTCCAGCTTGGACTGTCCCGAAAGCTGATCCAGCCGTTTTTGATATGTGGCGCTCTCATAAGTAGGATAGAGGTAGTAGCCCGAGAGCAATATGGAAGCTATTATGAGGATAATCCTAAAGCGATTCTTTCGCAAAAAATTCCTCCGGAGTTTGAAATTGAAAATCCACGGCTTGAAAGGGGATTACCCCGACCGCGGAAGATTTCGAACATATTACAAACGCACACCAGACACAAAATCCCATACATGCACGGACTTAACCGGCTCGGGAAACGTCTAACGGGGCGGCAAAATCGGTTTCAATATATCAAGCCGTATGCTGAAAATCAATTTATAAAGGGGTGGCGTAAAGCTGATATGAGCCCTGATAGCTTAGAATCGGCGCGGAAGGGACGGGGGGGGCGGCAATTTTCATATTTCAAGCTTCAATGTTGTCCCGCCAGCGATGCCAATCGGGATTCCTGCTACCCTATGGAGTAAGGCTGTAGAGGAGCAGTCTTAGTCCTCGAGGCCGTTCAGCTGCTTCAAATGATGCTCCATGTGCCGAACGTAGTCCGCGATCACCTCCTCAAGCGTCATCGGGGGATTCTGGCCTATCTTCAAAGTCGTTGTCAGCTTCTCCGGCGGGATATTAGCAATTACATGGGCCAGATGAAGGTTATACGCGCTCCATAGATCTACGAGGAGCCGCCAGCTTTCATCGGCGTAATCCTGGGCTTCCACCCATTGGTCCTGAACGTATGAGGGCAACTCCGACCCCAGGGAAAGCTGCCCGCGAACGAATCTCTGATGATTGTTTGAAGCAGAGTCGATGAGATGTCCGAGTATTTCCTTCTTGCTCCACTTTCCCGGCCCGGTCGGCTCACTGGCATCGCTCTCCTTTATCGCCATGAGTCGTTCATGCTCACGCTCTTCAATACTCAGGATAACTTCGCTGAAATCGAGAGTCATGTCGTCTCCTCCTATCGTCAGATTGGAATGAGTTGAACATCCATGCCGAAGGCGCCACGAAGGCAACAGATTGCTTTCAGATCTTCAGAATGACGCCATCACCGATCAACCCGATTTTAACCAACGCGTTTGCCAAATACAAACCGCGCCAGGGCCCTCATCGTGACGCTTCGCTGTTTGAAACAACGATTTGCGAGAGCCCTTCCCTGCCTCGTTATTTCAGGACGGTCTTTCTCGAATCAATCGTGTACGCGGAGAAATAACCGAGGGCGCCGTTATTGATGTTTGAAGTGGGATTCGCCGGCGCGAGCGATGTCGGGCTGCGGTCGGTCTGGATGGTGGTCCGGAGAGTCCGGAAATATTCGTAAGTGGCATGATCGATGCAAAGGAGGTCGACTCCGATCGTGTCTCCGCGACTCAGAGTTCCTCCCAGCCTGAACTGGAAGGTGACTTCATTCCCGGAAGTGTACTCGTCATCGTAGAGGAATATCCCTCCGTTGTCGCCGAAAAGTGAGTCGGCCGGAATGAAGTCAGCGTGCGGGACAATCCTGTAATAATTCCCAAGCTCTGGAGGGTCCTTGAATTTGACAGTGAAATTGTAGAAGGTCCTTCTCCCAAAGGGGCTCTCGCCCGAGGTAGCATAGAAGGAATCTATCTTCACTCTTTGCGGCATCTGAGAAACAGCGTTGTATTCCTTGCCGTTTGCCAGGACTGTCATCGCATACGTGGTCCCAGGTATTCCCTTAGGATTTGGAGAATAATATTTACCGCTCCCAATTTCCCTAAGCGTATCAACTTCGCCGGCGTCTTCTGAAATCACCACCGTCGCTCCAGTGACCGGCGGGAAGCTAATGCTCGGGGTGAAGTAGTCACCGGTCATGTTGATAATGACGGAATCCAATCCTCCCTGGTCCGACACCTGTCCCTGTATGACTATCTGCGGACTCGACTGGTTCAAATCCACCGAGACGACTTTTTGACAGGAATAGAGACCAAGCGCCATGAAGAGAACCGCTAGTGCTCTCCCGATCTGCGCCGATGCCACGTCTCGTTTCATTGTTTTCACGTCGCCGTCAGAATTTGAAATCATACGTAAGGGAAGGTATAATTGGAAAAATCGTTGTCTGAACCGCCTCCGTTTGATTCGGGTTATTCGGGGATTGCTTGAAAGTAATGGCGTACGGGTTCATCCTGTCATAGGCGTTATAAATGGAAAGGTTCAGGTCCGAGTGTTCGTTTATGTTCCAAGTTACAGAAAGATCAAGACGGTGGTAGACGGGCATCCTGTAGCCGTTTCTCGATGTATAATATGGCACGAGCTTTCCACCTATCGTGTAGTTGCCGCTCGGGAACGTTATCGCGTTCCCGGTGTAGTAGACCCAGGTAGCCCCGAAATTCCACTTTTCGTTCAAATTATACATCAGCACAACAGATATATCATGAGTGCGGTCCTGCGTCGCTGGAAAGGGCTGCCCGTTGTTTATCTGCGCGAACTGCTCCTCTGTCCTGGATAACGTGTATGCGATCCACCCGGTGAGCTTTCCGAATTTCTTCTTCAGCATGAACTCCAGGCCGTAGCTCCATCCCCGCCCGAAGAGAAGGAGAGATTCCACGGTCGGATTCAACTGAAGGTCAGCTCCGTTCTTGTAGTCAATCAGGTTCTGCATGTTCTTGTAATAAATCACGAGGGACGACTCGTACTCGTTCTCTGAGAAATTCCTGAAGTACCCCAGATCAACCTGATCGGCATATTCTGGGGGAACATTGTTCGTGCTCGGGACCCAAAGGTCGCTGGGATTCGTCGAGGTTGAATTGGAAAGGAGGTGAAGGTACTGCACGGTCCTGGTATAAGATGACTTGATTGAGGAAGCGTCATTGATGACAAACACCGCCGAAAGGCGCGGCTCCAGGCTGAAGAATGTTTTGATGAACTTCCCGCTCGGGTAGGTGAGCGTGTCAATGGGATTGCCATCGCTGTTGTAGTCGAAGATGCTTCCGGGCCCGAGGAGACTAAAGGACGAGAGCCGCAGGCCGTAGGTGACTTTCAGCCTCTGAAGCACGGCCCATTCATCCGATACGTAGAGCGCGTTTTCGAGCCCGAACTTCTTCTCGACCGACACGTTGTTGAGAGTTATTCCCGGTCCGCTTGTGATTGTACCCGGCAAAAAAGTATGGTAAATGAAGTCAGCTCCAAACTGCAGTGTGTTCTCGGGGTTCATGAAATACTGGAAGTCTGTCTTGAGATTGACGTCCTCTATTCCGGAAGTGATCTCAAACTGGTTTGGACTCGCCCCTATGTCGTTCGCGTAGGCGTAGTCGCTATAAATCAGGGATGTGTTTGAGAAAAACTTGTCCCCAAAAATGTGGTTCCATCTTAGCGTGCCCGTTGCGTTCCCCCAGTTGAACCCGAAAATGTTCGGATAGCTGAAATTATCCCGCCCGAAATAACCGGAGAGGAAGATCCTGTCGCGACCACCGAGGCTGTAATTGACCTTCGCGTTAAGATCATAGAAGTAGAGCCTGACCCGATTTACTGTCGTGTCTTTGGACAATCTGAGAAAGAGATCGGCATAGGTTCGCCTCCCCGAGACGATAAACGACCCCTTGTCTTTTACGATCGGTCCGTCAAGTGTGAGTCTTGAATCAAGAAGACCTATCCCCCCCTTTGCGCCGAACGTTTTGTTGCTCCCGTCGTCTGTCCTGATGTCAACTACCGAGGAGAGCCTGCCACCATATTGTGCCGGTACGCCCCCGGTCATAACGGTGACATCCTTGATGGCGTCCGAATTGAAAACCGAAAGATAACCGAGGACATGGGATGGGTTGTAGACAGGCGCCTCGTCGAGGAGTACGAGGTTCTGGTCAGCGCCGCCGCCGCGCGCGTAGAAGCCAGTGCTTCCCTCGCCTGCACCCATTATTCCGGGGAGGAGCTGAATCGTCTTCATGACATCCTGCTCGCCAAGTATGACCGGTATCGTCTTTAGCTGCTTCACCTGCAGATCGTTAGCGCTGATCCTTGTTGAGGTGACATTTGCGTTTGCGCGCTCACCAGACACCACTACCTCTTCCTCCGTCAACGGCTCGGGAGCAAGCGAGAAATTCTTCCTGGTATTGTCGCTCAAACGTACCGTGTCAATTGTCGGCTTGTAGCCGAGATACTGCACTCGCAGGACGTAGACGCCCTCAGGGAGCGTAAGCGAGTAGAAGCCGTAGGCGTTGGAAGATGCCCCGATGGATTTCTGTCCCATGACGATCACATTCGCGCCAATCAGGACTTCCCCCGATTCGGAATTTTCTATCGTCCCGCTGATAGTGACATTTCTCCTGACTTGTCCTTCTGCGGTTAAACAAAGGAGAAGCGATATTAAAAGGGAGAGAGAAAGAAGCCTCATGAAATCAGATCAGCCTCTGATACCCGATTCTGGTCCAAACCTTTCTTCGCGTAGAAGTTCGTAAGCCGCCCCCGGGTTTACAGAAAATCCGTTCGTTGTATCGATTACACGTAAAAACATTGGATAATTATCTTTTATAAGCACGACTTAATCAAGCCGGATCGGAATATCATACTTCAGAAGTGAGCAAGCGTTCGCGACGACAACGCAACGTGGACCGTCGAACCACGTCGTTACATCGAGACCATATTATCAGTATATCGATTCGCGGATCCGCGCGCTAAGGTAGTCCATGACCCAGACGACGAACGCTATCATGATTACAATCAGCCCGACTTCTCGCCATCTCGCGAGCCCCTGATACTGCATTAGGAGATTTCCGATACCCCCTCCGCCGACAAGGCCAATTATCGTCGCCATCCTGACATTGATGTCCCACCTGTAAATCGTAAACGAAAGGAACGGCAGGACTATCTGGGGGACAACCGCGTGCCACACAATTTGCACCTTGTTCGCCCCTGTCGCTGAGATTGCCTCCACAGGCCCTGGCTCTATGCTCTCTATCGCTTCTGAATAGAGTTTAGCATTGGAGGCTATCGTATGCACGAGGAGCGCGATCATGCCGGCAAACGGCCCGATCCCAACCCACACAGAGAATATGACGGCCCATATCAGCGGCTCTATCGAACGGATAAAATTGAGCAATATGCGAAGGACATAATAGATGACAAATGTAATCTTACTATCCTTCATCAGGTTCCGGGCGGTAAAGAAACTCACCAATAAAGTGAGCGGTATCGAAATCAGCGTCGCAACCAGAGCGATGTATATTGTTTCGATCATCGCAAAGAGAGCATCGTCAAAGATGCCGAACTGCGGATGGAACAGCGCGCTGAAGAGCCTTTCCGCCCCCTGTATCCCATCGGGGCTAAAGAGGCTGATTATCGAAATCCTCGTGACGATCCAGCCGGCGATGAACGTAATATCAAAGAGAAACCACGCAAAGATTTCGACCGTCCACTTTGTGATCTTGTCGTTCTTTGATATACCGAATAATCTGCAGGAGAGCGAGGTTCTCGAGAAAGTCCAAAGGAAGCCTGCCACTGTGCTGAGTGCCAGCACCATTCCGATCTGACTCCACGAGAACGGGAAGTCCCTCAGATCCAGTATGAACCGGTAGTAAACGGCTCGCTGAAGCACGATGACCGAGTAAAACACGAAGAACGTGTCGAGCAAAGCGGATTTCACGAATCTGAGCCTTCTTTCAAGCATTCCTGTCGACGCGACGAACTCGTTCGGCACCTTATCGGGGACAATCATGTCGCTCATCTTATTTCAACTTCCTCAGCTTCTTCGCCGTAAATTCTCTTGAACCAGGTCTCATCTATATCCGAAGGGGCCCCCTCGTAAACAATTTCTCCTCCCTTCAACGCGATCGCCCTAGACGCGTATCGCCTCACCAGGCTGAGGAAGTGGAGGCTGCAGATGACCGTCGTCCCGGTCTCCTTGTTGATCTTCTCGAAATATTGCATCACCGAATTTGATGTCGCGGGGTCAAGCGACGCGACGGGCTCGTCCGCGAGGAGGAGCTTGGGGTTCTGCATGAGACTCCTCGCTATCGCGACCCTCTGCTGCTGACCGCCGCTGAGCGAATCCGCCCTTTCGTTTGCGTAGGAGGCTATGCCGACTGTGTCGAGACATTTGTACGCGTCCGCGAGAACTCCGTCCGAATAATTCTCAAGTATAGATTCAATCGTGCCGAGCGACCCGAGTCTTCCGTTGATGACGTTAGAGAGGACGGACCTCCTCTTTATAAGATTGAACTGCTGGAAGACCATGCCGATCTGGCGTTTGACTTTCCTCAGCTCCTCGCCCTTAAGGTGTGTAATGTCCTTGCCGAGGAAGAGAACCCGCCCTGAGGTGGGCTCTATGAGACGGTTTATGCTCCTGAGGAGCGTCGATTTGCCCGAGCCGCTGAGGCCGATGATTACGAGGAATTCCCCCTCTTTCACTTCGAAGTTCACCCCTTTGAGGGCGTGTTTGCCGGATGGATAAGTCTTGTGCAGATCCTGGACTGTCAGAAGCATGCGTCATTTCACCAGTTTTTCGAAGTCGATATGTTGTTTCTGCAACAGCACCCTGATTCCGTCATAGTCGCTGTCCCGTGTAGGCACCAATCCTGTTACATCATAAATATCTTTCCATGCCTTCAGCCCCTCGGGGGTCTTCACAAATTTCAAAAGGGCGTCAGTGATGGCCTGTTTCATCTTCTCGCTTAGACCTTTTCGAAAAACGATGGGATCGTTTGGTATGTACTGCGTGAATCCCACTATCTTCACTTTCTGGGTGACGTCCGGGAATTGGCTCAATACCCGCGCGCGGGCGTCGAGTATTTTTCCCGTCTGAGGGTCGGGAGGAGCATAGTAAGTCGCGCCGGCATCGACTCGCCGCTGGTACACCATGGTTACTACGTTGGGATGCTGCATCGCGAAGACCGTCTGGCCAAGCTGTATTCCGAGACTGTCGAACAGAGCTTTGGGAAGTATGTAGCCGGACGTGGAGGAAGGATCGACGAAGGCAAAGCTTTTTCCGTTGAGGTCCTTGAGCGATTCTATGCCTGACCCCTTCCTCGCAATAATCTGGCCGCAGTATGAAGTCTCTCCTTCTCTCACTACTCTCAATCTCGCCTCTGCACCGTACTTGGCGCTGGCCATGAGGTACGAGAAAGTGTTTATGGCTGCGACATCAACCTTGTCAGTGCCGAACGCTTCCACGACGGCAATATAACTGGCAGGGACCGCGGTCGTAAAATAATATCCCGTCGCGGAGTGGAGATAATCCGTGAGGACCTTCGCGTTGTTCGAAATCGTGTTTGCGTCCACCGAAGGGGTGAAATAAAACTTTATTGGATTAGAATATGAGCCGAGAGATCCCTCATTCGCCTGGCGAATGGTGATGGCTATAACAAACACAATTATCGGCGAAAGATACAGAAGGTACTTTAAGAATTTCATCGCTTGCGTTTTAAGGTTGAGTCAATATGCGAAGCAAGGAGATGCGACGCAAAGAACCTGACATTATGACAAAGTTAACTCTTGGTTAGCAGCATAACAAGAAGGGAATGGACTCACAAATGCGGGGCAAACCTGGGAGGACGCACCCGGCAGACAAGCCTATTCTCTCTACGCGGGCAGTCAGCCTCCGCAATTTATGATGGTCCAGGAAAGATAGGAGGGGAGGCGGCATGGTACACCAGCCGCCTTCCCGGAGAGATTAGAACCTGCGGTGTCCGCCGCCGTTGCCGCCGCGTCGCGGTCCACCTCTCGGTCCGCCGCCGCCCCGGCGGTCGTCTGTGCGCGGACGCGCTTCATTGACATTGAGCGCCCGTCCCTTCAACTCCCTTCCGTTCAGCCCCGAGATAGCTGCCTCAGCTTCCTCTTTCACAGGCATTTCGACGAAGGCGAAGCCGCGATACTCGCCCGTGAATTTATCTTTTATTATGTTCACGCTCGAGACCTGGCCGAAGGCCGCGAAGGCCTCCCGAAGTTCATCCTCACTCAGATCCCTCGAGATGTTACCAATGTAGATGTTCATCTTTACTCCTCAAATGTTGTTGGATAATAAGTTGACTCCCCCGCGTCCCAATGGGAGTGATAAGGGCTAACGAAAAGTGAGAATGACCAGTCATCTGGAGGTCGGCGCATCGAGGATTCAGGTTGATAGAATCGACTCATGCAACTTTGCGCCTCTGCGTGGGCGCATTTCGACTGGTCTCATTGTCAATCCTTACGTCCATGATAAACAAATTTCTTTCAACTGTCAAACTCTCCTTTCCGGCAAGGGGGCAAAGGGTCCTGGAGCATGCCAAAAGGCGAAAAAAAGCGTTAAATTGGTGGCTTTTTCGTAAATTAAGTCATGAAAAAAAGACCCTTAATACTGGTTTCAAACGACGACGGGATTGACGCACCGGGCCTGCACGCTCTCGTCAGGGCGCTCAAGCATATCGCACGGGTCGCCGTTGTGGCCCCGAGCATCCAACAGAGCGCAGTGGGACACGCGATAACCGTACGCACCCCACTCCGGGCATATAAGTTCCACAGGAACGGTACGCTCTTCGGACATGCTGTAGACGGCACACCTGCAGACTGCGTCAAGCTCGCCATAAGGTCACTCCTCAAGGAGAAACCAGACCTCGTAGTCTCCGGGATCAACGACGGACTGAATACTGCTGTCAACGTGATATACTCAGGCACTGTCAGCGCGGCTACCGAAGGCACCATACTTGGGATCCCATCCATCTCAGTCTCACTCGAGTACACGCAAAAGCCGAGGTTCGAGACTTCAGCAAAGATCGCAGCTCTGCTGTCCAGGTTTGTTCTCCGGAACGGACTTCCAGAGGACACCATACTCAACGTGAACGTGCCTGCAATCCCCGCGAGTAGAATCAAAGGGATCAAGTACACACGTCAGGGACGATCAAGATGGGAAGATGAATTCTTTCAGAGGAAGGATCCCAAGAACAAGGACTATTTCTGGCTCGCGGGGAAGATGAGGATACTCGACAAAGACGAGGATATCGACCAGATCGCGCTCAAAGCGGGGTACGTGTCGGTAACGCCGATACATTTCGATCTCACTCACCAGCAGTATCTCAGGAAGATGCGTGAGGAGTGGGACGGGAAGTTTAAGTTGAGCCTATGAATTTCCCCTCGTGACAATTTAAACCACACAGGCAAATAGGACACATACCCTCTTGTTTGTCCTCTAAGTTTCCATGTGGTTGAGTTGTTCTTACGGTACGATTCTTATCTCGTAGCTGATGTTGGCCTTCAGAGAACCGGCAACCGAGCAGTACTTCTCGTGGGAGAGCGCGACCGCATGTTCTGCATCCGCCTGCCTGACATTTCCATGAATCATGTAAACGATCCTGATGTCCGTGAAAACCCTCGGGTGCTCAGCGGCGCGCTCACCGGTGACTTCGAGTTCGAGTCTTGTCATCTCCGCACGCTTCTTCTTGAGTATCGATTCCACATCCATCGCAGTGCATCCGGCAAGAGCGATGAGAACCATCTCCATCGGACCGCTCGCCGCGCCGCTTCCATCATCCTTCGTCGACGCGTCCAATGATACCCAATGATTGGATTCTCCTTTGCCGACGTATGTATTTCCCTGTACCTGCTTAAGCTCTATCTTCATTAGTTTCTCCGATGCAAATTACTTTCCGCCGGTCGCCAGCATCACTCCGAGCACCGCGAAGAAGATCGTGCTTATCTTCGGATTACAGAGAATCGGACAGGCGCCGAGCGTCCGCGATTCAAAAAACCTTCCTATAGAAAAGCCGGCCAAAGCTCCGCCGGCTCCACCAATAACCGCAAGTAGATATGAATTCATGGCTTTATATACGAGTATCCCTCTCCCTCCAACCGTGCGATGTCCAGCACGCCGGCCGGAACAACCACACAGTCAGAGATTACATCCGAAGGCTTATAGCCGAAAGCCTTCAGGCTCGTCCCGCAAATATGAAACGCCACGTCTCCGGTCGAGACGAGCTTCGCTATCTCTGCCGAGTCCGAGCCGGCATTCGATTTTAGAAACAGCTTGACTGCAGGTCCGTTGGCAACTATGATCATCCTGATATTGCCCTTCCCCGCGTTCATCTCCGCACTGTGCGCGTTGTGGAAAGCCATTTCCAGCCGTGTCGAATCCGCGGAGTCGACGTGAAAGACAATCTTATACTCCTGCTGGGACCACGCCGCGTTCGAAAGAAGAGCGAAGACGGCAAGAGTCAAGAGAAGGAAGCGGCGCTTCATTATTCCTTCGTGAGCTGCTTGATGAGATTCTCAAACGTGGAGGCGGGTCGGTATCCCTCAAACGCCGCCCTCACGTATCCTTTCTTGTCGATGACGAAAGTCGTCGGTATTCCTCTGATGCCGCCATACGCGGATACTACCTGATCATTGCCAAGCATGATTGGATAGTTGATGCCGTGCTCCTGCATGAAGGGCTTTACGTCGCCGAGGCCTCCCTGGTCGAGCGAGATGCCGAGCATCTGAAATCCGTCGTTTTTGTACTGCGAGTAGAGTCTGATGAAGTCGGGGATCTCAGCCTTACACGGCGGGCACCAGGTCGCCCAGAAATCCAGTACGACAACTTTTCCCCTGTAGTCGGAAAGCTTTATTGTCTTCCCGTCGGTTGATGTGAGCGTGAAATCGGGGGCCATTCTTCCCTGGGACGGAGTCTCCATCACCGCATTTTCTGCGGGAACGTCCTGAGCGGCGGCATCCTTGCCGGGTCTGTTCAGGTAGACGGCTCCCACGATCAGTGCAACCGCAGCGATGATGATATAATGAAAATTCTTTTCGAGAAAGCTTTTCTGTTTTGTTTTGCGGGCCATTTTACTTCACCTCGTCGATTATTTTCTTTATGACTTTTTCCACATCTTCCGGCGCGCTGCCGAGGGACGCCTCCGGGAAAAACTCTGAGATGAGAGTCGGCAACATTCCGGCCAGATACCTCTTCCCATCCTTCTCGTACACATTTATCTTGCACGGCATCATGAGCCCGATATTCCTGTCCGCCTGCAAGACCGCATGCGCGAGCTTGGCATTGCACAACTCGATGATTTTGTACGCGGGGAAATCGATCCCCTTTTCTTTCAGCGTATTCTGGACATCATGCGTGTGAAGGACCCGGAAACCGTTTTCCGACACCTTCTTCTCGACGGCCTCGACCAACTCATCGAAGCCGCGCGCGCTTGAAACGACGTATGCCAGCTTGTCACCTGTTGACATTTCTTTCTTTTGCCTCTCTAATCCAAAACTCTTCTTAGTTTATCTTCCGGCTTCGCACCGACGAGAAATTCGATAATCTCGTTCCCTTGAAGAACAACCGTCGTCGGCGTGGCCATGACTCCAAACTTTCTCGCGGTGGCCATGTCGCGGGTTATGTCCACTTTGTGTACGCTGTGCCCGTCGGAAATCAGACGGTCTATGATCGGCGTCTGGTACTTGCATGCCCTGCACGAGGGCGAATAGAAATACACCATCGCCCTCTTTCCAGACAGGATTGCCTTCCCGATCTTGCCGCCGACCTGCTCAACCCTCTTCCCTTTGTTCCGCTTGCTCTTCAGGATCATGAAGTACTGCATTCCCATAAACGCGACAAAAATTCCCAATAGTATATAGACAACGATTAACATTATTCAGTCCTCTTTGATCATTCCGAGCGTGTAGCCCATCAGACTTCCGTAAGCTGTGCTCATGTATGGATTGCCTGTTATTGGGCATGTACCGGTTGCGCATCCGACGAAATGGTAGTATGCATAGCCCGCGATGGCACCCGCGAGTGCGAAGACGATTCTGGTGAGGTTCTTCCTGGAGGCCAGGTTCCTGAGATTGTTCATCAGGTCACCCCTTCTTTGCGACAACCGCATAATATCTTGCATTCAGAACGACAGTCTTCACGGTCTTGAGCTTGCTCTTCGCCAAGAATTCCTTAACCTGCTCAGGAGCGAGCCGCTCTTCCATGGGCGGGCCGGACCGGGTCGACTCTTTCCTCCATTCGATCACGAGAAGCGTCGCGCCCTTCTTCATTATCCTGTTAATTTCCTTGAGGAACTTTACCGGCTCATTTTCGTGGACTATTGCGCTCGCCACGACATAATCCACCGACTTCGAGTCGATGTTGAACCTGTAGCCGTCCTTTGTATGCGAGAGCACGACGTTAGACGGAGGCCTCTTGCTCGCGATAACCTCGAGCATGTCCTTCGAGGCGTCGACCGCATACGCCGCAGCGCCCTTGCCAACAATTCTCGCGGCCGGAAAGAGAAAATATCCTGAGCCAGCTCCAATATCCGCTACCGACATCCCCTTTTTAAGGCCGAATCTCTTCAGCGTCGCGGCAGGGGGAAGTATCCTCCTGCGGTAGGGCGAATCAAGTCTCTTGTGGTGCTTCGCTTCAAACCTATGTCCGTGCATTTTCTTCCTTCGATTTTTCGTATTGCTCTATCATTGAGGCGACCATCTTATCGGTTAACGCCATAAGATTGCCGCATTTTTCGCAATTGAAGTAAAAGATGCTTCCGCAGCACCCCATCTGAGGCTTGAGGAGAGCGCCGCACCTTCCGCATTTCTGACTCCGAAGAGGATGATTGGGATCGAACTCCAACTCAATTCACCGCCTTCAGGACTTCCTCAACGAAGTACTGTTCGGGCATCGCGCCTTCGAAGTGGTGTTCTTCGTTGACCACTATTCTTGGCACTCCCCGGACGTTGTACTGCATCGACAGTTCCGGGAACTCCGTGGCTTCGACCGCGTCTGCCGTGATGAGATCGCTGGCCATCGCAAACTGATGCGAGAGCGTGACCGCGTTCGGACAGTAAGGGCAAGAAGGGGTTACAAAGACCTGTATGTGCACCGGCTTAGTAAGACCGGAGAGCTTCTCGACGGTTTCGGCAGCCAGCTCATGATTATTCGAGCCAACCATCCTGACCGCGTTCATCAGTGCGACGAACTCGTAGCCCGCAGGCAATCCGTAGTAACGGATCCCATAATCCTTAGGTCCCATTATGACGATCGCAGGCGCGCGCTTCACATCGTACTTCCTCGCAAGTTCCCCATTCGACTCGATGTCGTACTTTTCCAACTTCACCTTGTCTATTATTTGCGAAAACTCCTCGAGGATCGTCTGAACTTCGCCGCAATACTGACAGTTCTCACTCTGCGTGAAAACCAGTATCTTGACCTCATCTTTCAATTCACCTATCTGGGCCTTTATCTCAGCTATGTCAGATTCCTGAATGAATGCCATTTCTTTCCCTTAGTTAGTATTTGCCGCCGAGACATCAGCGAACGTCTTGGCGATTTTGTCCACGATAACTTTCTTTGGGACCGCGCCGATAATCCTTTCAACCATCTGCCCACCCTTGAAGAATCCGAGCGTCGGGATGCTGAGGATGTTGTATTTTATGGCGATATCCATATTCTCATCAGTGTTAAGCTTCATCACTTTAACCTTCCCGTCATACTCCTTGGCGATCTCTTCGACGACGGGGGCAACCATTCTGCACGGGCCGCACCAGGGTGCCCAGAAATCAATGAGAACCGGCTCGGCTGAATTGAGGACTTCGCTTTCGAATGTGCTTGTCGTAGCGTCTTTTATGTTTGCCATTTTCGCTTCCTTTCGTTCTGTTGGTTAGATGCCTCTCCATCGAAATGGTTTCCGGGTTTGGGGGAAAATTCACCTTTGCGAGGCAATTTGCTTGAAAAACTGAGTCAGAAGCCTGACTCCCACTCCTGAGCCGCCGCGGGCCGAATATTCACCCTGCTCCTCGAGCATGGCGGTGCCGGCAATGTCGAGGTGAACCCATGGATAATCACCCACAAACTTCTTGAGGAATAAGGCCGCGGTAATCGTGCCGGCCCATCGCCCCCCGACGTTTTTCACGTCCGCAATGTCGCTCTTTATCTGCTTCTCATATTCCTCGTAAACGGGGAGCTGCCAGACACGCTCGAACGTTTTCTCGCCTGCCTCTTTCAGCAGAGACATAACCTCATCGCCCGTCCCAAGCATACCTGTGGCGTGATGGCCCAGAGCGACGACGCAAGCGCCTGTCAGCGTCGCCATATCAATAATCGCTTTGGGATTATAACGCTTCGCATAATGGAGCGCGTCCGAGAGGATTATTCTTCCCTCAGCATCGGTGTTGTCGACTTCAATCGTGATACCGGACATTGTTTTGACGACATCCCCTGGTTTATAGGCCTTTCCGCCGGGGAGGTTCTCTGTAGACGGAGCGAGTCCTGCCACGTTAACAGGTATCTTAAGTGAAGCAAGCGCCTGAATGGTTCCTATAACCGCTGCCGCGCCGGACATATCCATCTTCATTTCTCCCATGCCGGCTGCAGGCTTCAACGAAATTCCGCCGCTGTCGAACGTGATCCCCTTTCCGACGATCACGTACCAGTCCCTGCTCCGTGGATTACCTTTATACTCAAGAGTGATGAACCTTGGCGGCCTCGCGCTCCCTGAGTTCACTGCCAGGAGTCCGCCCATCCTGAGTTTTCTTATCTGTCTCTCATCAAGGATCCTCGCCCTGACGTGATACTTCCTAGCCATCTTTGTTGCCACCTCTGCTAGTACTTCAGGATAAACTTCGTTTGCCGGAGCATTGCAAAGATCGCGCGTAAGGTAGACCGCCTCACATACCAGCTGTGCGTCTCTTGCCGCTTTTCGGCCGATGCTCGCGTCCACTCTACTGAACGCGATGGTTATGGATCTGAGCTTGTGATTTTTCCCGTTGAGCGTGAAATACTTGTCAAACTTGTACGCACCGAGGATGCCGCCCTCCAGCAGGGAATGGACCACCTCGTAATGGCTCATCTTCTCGAGAAGTGAATCAAGCGTCGCCATAACTACGGACTCAAATCTCCCCGACTGCGCCGCCCTCACGCCGGCTGAAGCCGCCCTCCTCAGTCTTTCACCCGTCAATTCGGATTCGTCCCCCGCTCCGACGAGGAAGACTACCTTGTACTTTCCGAGTCCGTAAACGGCTACCTGTTCCCCCTTGTCGCCTGAGAAATTGCTGCCGCTGAGCGCCGCCAGGAGCTGTGACTCGTCCCCGCGAAACGCGGCGACAAGCCTCCCCGGCTTCTTCACCTTGCTGCCTGCAGCAACGTCTTCCTTGGTCAGAACAAGGACCAAAGCATCGGCCTTTAATGCCGTGAAATCTCTCTCTTTAAAATCGACATTCATTTTTCCTCCATCGTAAAGGTTCATTTCGTCAGAATTTGTGATGCATCGGCGAGGACTCTTCTAACCGCATCACCGAGCTTAACTCCCGTAAGCCTCGCTCCGGAGGCGTTCTTGTGCCCTCCGCCGCCGTAGAGCTTCGCGAGCTCATTCACCGGAGTTTCCCCTTTCGACCTGAAACTTATTTTCACACCGTCATCGAGCTCGAGAAAGAACAGCGTCATTATAACACCCGATATGGCACCCGCCTGATTGACGAAGTTGTCAACGTCGTCGGGAACGACATTGTTCCTCTTCAGCTGTTCAAGCGATATGGAAGCGTAGGAAACCCTTCCGTCATAAGCCAGATCCAGAGTCGAAAGCATTTCGCCGAGAAGCCGGGTTCTGCCGAGCGAATTCTCTTCAAAAAGATTGTGGTACACATAGAACGGATCCACTCCGAGATCGAGGAGGTGCCCCACAATCCTGTGGACCTCCCCGTCAGTCCTCGGAAACCGGAATGAACCCGTGTCCGTCATCAGTCCGGCGTAGAGGGCTTCCGCGATCGACTTATCAATTAGATTAGTGTCATACGCGGCAAGACATCTGTAGACAATCTCTGCGGTGGCGGGCGAGTCAAGATCTATCAACTTGTAATCGACGAAATCGTCCGCCTCGAGGTGGTGATCTATTATGATCTTGGTCGCGGGGCTTTCCAGGAAATACTTCTCGAGGCTCCTTAGCCGACCAGGGTTGTTCATGTCCAGTGCGATCAGCACGTCTGCGCCAAGCACAAGATCCTTGTCCCGCTCCGGCACAAAAGTCCTTATCTCGTTATCGTGGTCCAGGAACCGATGATTGGCCGGCGTCTCGCTGTGGTTGATGACAACGCATTCCTTCCCGATTTTTCCGAGAAACCTGCTCAGCGCGAGCTCAGAGCCGAGACCGTCCGCGTCCGGATTAACGTGCGTCGTAAGAACGAATTTCGAATTAGCATCGATCAACTTCCGGAAGATGCCGGTAAGCTCCTGATGCTCCATTTCTACCTCCTCCTAAGTATTTTATAATATGAGATTTTCAGAAAGAAGACTCCTGAACGGGGGAGGGCTGCTTCCTGTCATAAATTACCAGACAATATCCAAAACTCGCGTCGGAAAGCCAAGTTCCAATGTTGAACGGAAGCTTGTCCGATACCTGTTCAAAGCGCAACGTCCGGAATACACGTGGAGAATTCCGATCACTCCCTCACTAAAACAAAGGGGCGGCCTCAAGACCGCCCCTTCCGTTAGAACATGGATTCGAGCCAGTTAATTGGACGAAACGACCCAGGTGTTTCCGGATCTGAGCAGCTTGTCGAGGTCTCCCTCGCCGCGCTTCTTCTTCACGTCCTCAATCTGCTTAACCATCATATCCTCGTAAGCCTTTCTCTCTGTCTGGAAGAAGACTCCGATCGGCGTCGGGAATCCTTGACGGTCGCTGAAGGTCGCGAGCAGCACAGCAAGATCAAAGGAGGTCTCGTCATAAACGAGAAGGTCCGACATGCCGTATTTCCCGTCCTTCAAAGACACGACCTCAGGCGTGAAGCCGTTCAGCCGCACTCCCTTGTCATTGTCCTTTCCGAAAACGAGAGGTTTGCCATGTTCGAGATAAAGCACGTTATCAGGCTTAGTCTCCTTTTCGGTCAGTTGAAGGAATGCGCCGTCGTTGAAGACATTGCAGTTTTGGTAAATCTCAATGAACGACGTCCCCTCATGCCTTGCGGCCCTGAGAAGAACCTGCTGAAGATGTTTCGGATCGCGATCGAGACAACGGGCAACAAAAGTGCCCTCCGCTCCCAGGGCGAGCTGGACCGGATTGAAGGGATAGTCGATAGTCCCAAAAGGCGTCGACTTCGTCTTCTTGCCGAGCTCTGATGTGGGCGAGTATTGCCCCTTCGTCAGACCGTAGATACGATTGTTGAACATGAGTATCTTCAGCCCGATGTTCCTTCTGAGAGAATGTATCAGATGGTTGCCGCCTATCGAGAGAGCGTCACCGTCTCCGGAGACGACCCAGACGTTAAGCTCGGGGTTAGCCGTCTTAACGCCGCTTGCTATCGCAGGGGCCCTGCCGTGTATGCCATGAACACCATACGCATCCATGTAGTAAGGGAACCTGCTTGAGCATCCGATTCCGGAAATGAAAACATGTTTCTCTTTCGGCGTGTCGAGTTCAGGGAGTATTCTCTGGACCTGGGCGAGGATTGAGTAATCACCGCATCCCGGACACCATCTTACATCCTGATCAGACGCGAAGTCTTTTGCCGTGTATTTCTTAGTTTGAACGTCACCGTTTCCTTTTGTCGTATCCATTACTTAGCACCTCCTAATGCATCTTTAATTGCCTGTTCGAGCTCGGCTGACCGGATGGGTAGACCACGCACCTTATTGAACTGGACCACCGGAATGAGGAACTCCGCCCTGATGAGCTTTGCAAGCTGACCGAGGTTGATCTCCGGAACGAAGATCGTCTTGAAGTTCTTCAGTACTTCGCCGAGGTTTCTCGGGAACGGGTTGAGGTAACGGAGATGGGCATGCGACACCTTGTATCCGTTCTTGCGCATTCTGTCCACCGTCGATCTGATGGTGCCATACGTGCCGCCCCAGCTCACAACGAGAAGCTCTCCGCTTTGCTCGCCGTAGACTTCCTGGAGAGGGATATCCTTCTCTATGCCCTTAACCTTCTCGGCCCTGAGGTGTACCATGAAATCATGGTTGTCAGGATCATAACTGACGTTGCCTGAAATGTTTGCCTTCTCGAGACCGCCGATACGGTGTTCAAGACCGGGCGTTCCCGGGAGAGCCCACGGGCGGACGTTGTTCTCGTTTCTGGCGTAGGGATGGAAGTTCTCAGGATCCGTCCTGAAATGGACCGGGATCTCCTGAAGTTCCTTCGCGGCTGGGACGAGCCAGGGCTCGCTGCCGTTGGCAAGGTAGCCGTCTGTCAGAAGATAAACGGGGGTCATGTACTTCACGGCAATCCGTGCGGCCTCATATGCCATGTGGAAGCAGTCGGCAGGAGTCGCCGCCGCGATTACGGGAGCGGGCGCCTCTCCATGACGGCCGTATGTGACAAACATGAGGTCAGACTGCTCGGTCTTTGTCGGCAGACCCGTTGAAGGACCGCCGCGCTGGACGTCGACTATGACGAGGGGAAGCTCAAGCATGACAGCGAGACTAATCGTCTCTGATTTAAGGGCGGCGCCGGGACCACTCGTTCCGGTGACGGCTAAATTCCCTGCGTAGGCAGCGCCGACTGCCGCGCCCGCGGCAGCTATCTCATCTTCAGCCTGATAAGTCTTCACGTCAAAGTTCTTGTAGGCCGACAGGTTGTGAAGTATATCGCTTGCGGGGGTTATCGGATAGCTGGCATAGTAGAGCGGTATTCCAGCTTTTTCCGCCGCGGCCACGACACCAAGCGCAGTAGCTTCGTTCCCTGTTATGTTCCTGTAGAGACCCGGCTTGAGCTGCGCAGGTTTCACCTCGAAGCGAGCCGCGAAGGCCTCCGTCGATTCGCCGTAGTAATAGCCAGCCTTGAGCGCCTTATCGTTCGCCGCGGCTATTTCCGGCTCCTTCCCGAACTTCTCCTTTATCCACTTCTCGGTAGGCTCGACCGGACGGGAATACATCCAGTACATCAGACCGAGCGCGAAGAAGTTCTTGCAGCGGACCATCTCCTTCTGTGAAAGGCCGCTTCCCTGCAATGCGTTCAGCGTGAGCTTGGTAATCGGCACCTCGATCACCTGGTAGTTGCTTAGCGCTTCCGTGCCGAGCGGACTCCCTTCGTAACCAGCGAGGCTGAGATTCTTATCATCGAACGCATCTGTATTGGCTATGATGACTCCGCCTTTCTTGAGGTCTTTGAGATGGACCTTCAAAGCAGCGGGGTTCATCGCGACGAGAACATCGGGATGATCTCCCGGAGTCAGGATATCCCAACTTGAGAAGTGAAGCTGAAAGCTCGAAACGCCGAAAAGTGTTCCGGCAGGGGCGCGTATCTCCGCGGGATAATCGGGTAATGTACTCAGATCGTTTCCGACCAGGGCGGTGGTGTTGGTGAACTGCGTACCGGTAAGCTGCATACCATCACCAGAATCCCCGGCAAACCGTATCACCACATCATCCAAAGTTTCAATCGTCTTACTCATTCATATTTCCTCTGATTAGTTGCCTTCATGACAGTTGGTTAAGGAACGGGAACCACCTCGCAAAGTAACCTGAAAGCACGGTTAAGTTGTTTGTCATTATGAGTATCCCGACGATTATCAACAGGACTCCTCCTGTCACCTCAACCCATCTGATGTATTTGCTAAACTTCCTGAAGAAAGCGAGAAACGCGTTAATGCTCAGGCTCGTGATAAGGAACGGTATGCCGAGCCCGAGGGAATACACAGAGAGAAGAACTATCCCCTTCACTATCGTGCTCTGCTGAGCCGCTATCGTAAGTATCGCCGCGAGCACGGGACCGATGCATGGCGTCCAACCGAACGCAAATGCCAGCCCGGCGACAAACGAGCCGAGCGGACCTATCTTCTTGTCCGTGTGAAATTTCTTTTCGTAATTGAGAAACTTGATCTTAAAGACTCCAATCATGTGGAGCCCGAACACGATTATTATTACCCCCGCGATCTTCGAAAGGAGTTCCAGTTTCTGAACGAGGAACTGCCCGACCGCGGTCGCAGACGCTCCGAGGGCGACAAATATGACAGAGAACCCGAGTATGAATAGGAGCGAGTTGAGAGTCACCTTCTTGAACAGATCTGTCCTGGAGCTGTTCAGAAGCTCATCGAAGCTGTAACCGCTTATGAAGGATAGATAACCTGGCACAATCGGGAGCACACACGGCGAGACGAAGGAAATTATCCCGAATACGAATGCCGTCAATATACTTACATTTTCCACCGCTATCTCCTCGAAAAAATAACTGAGAACCGCCGTCTATGCAAGGTTGGACGGCACAGATGAGATGAAAATAACGTGCCAAAAGGTTCGCTTATTACAGCCGAATTCTTCACCTTTGAGCACACAACATTGAGGCACTGGGGCAATTTAGTCCCCAGCGCCGCATTTCTCCTTGGCAGATTTGAACATCAAGACGGAATGCCGAACCCCACAGATCAGCCGACGTTGCCCGGCAGCGCAGGCCTGATCTGCTCTCTCCTTGGCTTGGAATGTGGGAGCTAGACTTATTCGAATTGCTTTGGGAAGATTGGAGCTCCCGTTCGATTGCAAGCGCGGGGAGGAGTTTGCGTGAATCAATTCGTCACGCACTCCTGCACACCAGTCGACCTGCGCAAAGTAAATGCTGTGCGTGGGAAAGATGGTAGTGGACAACTCTCCGGTCGCCACTTATTTGGGCCGGCCATGCGGATGGACGAGTTTTGATGAAATGAATCGGCGAGCGGACCAACAGACCGCTCGCCGTTCCGTCAATTCACTCAGGCTTTTTTACAACGACGACGCCGACTTCGGCAGAGACCTGCTGATGAAGCCTTATGGGTACCTTGTAGGTCCCCAGCGTCTTGATAGGTTCCTCAAGCTCGATGCGTCTGCGATCGACCTCGAATCCCTTCTCCTTCAGGCCATCCGCGATCATCTGGGAAGTCACGGAGCCGAACAGCTTATCCTCTTCGCCGGCCTGCACTTCCATGGTGAGTTCAACGGCATTGAGCTTCTGCGCGAGCGTTTCCGCGTCATGTATCTCGCGGTTCAGCTTGGCCTGATAAGCCTTTTTCTCGTTCTCTATCATTTTTACGTGGCCCGGTGAATAGGGGTACGCGACGTTCTGAGGGATGAGGAAATTCCTCGCGTATCCATCGCGGACGTCGACCACCTTGCCGATCTCGCCGAGACCCTCGTAGTTCTTTCTCAATATGACTTTCATACCGACTCCTTGAATTGAACGGCCAGCATTCAGGCGACTGTGATCGCCCGTCTGCGGAACGCTGACAGCTGGCCGCTAAAAACTATCTGATGATGTCCGATACGAACGGCAGGAGCGCAAGATGTCGCGCGCGCTTTATCGCAAGCGCGAGCTGGCGCTGATGCTTCGCGCAGGTTCCGGTCACACGGCGGGGGATGATCTTCCCCTGCTCAGAAGTGAACTTCACGAGGCGCTTCTCATCTTTGTAATCGATGTACACGTCCCCGCTCTCGCAGAACCTGCAGACTTTTCTCTTCTTGATTTCTTTTACTGGCAACAATTCATCTACTCGCTGATTTTGTGTCCGTTGTTTTTAAGCAGTTCGGCCTCTTCGCTCGTGAGGAACCTGTCGAACGAATCGTCCGTGAAACTTGATGGTTCGTCTTCGAGAGACTGTTCGGAAACGACATCCGAGAGTCGGCCGCGCTTGTTCAGAAACTGTATCCGCCTTGCCTTTATTTCAACAATCGACCTGTTATGGCCGTCGTCGGATTTCCAATTTCTGCTCTGCAATTCGCCGTCTATCAGGACCGCGCTTCCCTTCTTCAACCTGTCGCGGCAGCTGTCAGCCAGCTTGTTCCACGCGACGATACCTACGTAACAGACGTCTTCCTGCCACTGATTGCCGCTGTCCCGGAATTTCCGGTTCGAGGCGACCGTGAAGTTAACGACGGGTGTACCGTTCGTCGTCTGCCTAAAGATCGGGTCCTTTGTAAGGTTGCCCGCTATCACTACGCAGTTCATTTCCGGCATCTTTAGGTCAGCCATAAGTCCTCCATCAGAAAATTAGCCTTACTGATTCAAACTATTTCTCGTCATGATCTCTGCCGGCAGCGGAGTAATTCCTTCCGCCGGAGGGACGACCTTCTTCCGACTGACTTGAAGATTCAGCCTGCTCACTCTTCGAAACGCGCTGACGGCGGCGCTTCTTTATTCCTGCCCTCGCCTTCAGCATGTTCTTGTCGACTACCACCGTAAGATGGCGAATGACATCCTCGTCAAGCTTGAAGGCCTGCTCGAGTTTCGCCACGATCTCAGTCGGGGACTTGTGAAGTATCTGCACATAAAATCCGGCGTTCTTCTTCCTGATCGTATATGCCAAACGTCTCCTCCCCCATCGGTCGACCGTTGTCGCCTCACCACCACTCTTCGTGACGATCTCCTGGTATCGGGTAATTATCGCCTCGATTTGCCCGTCTTCCAAATTGGAATTGACGATAAAAGTGGTCTCGTATTCGCGCTGAACGTTATTCAGTTTAATTCACCTCCTTCGGTCATTTTGGCTGTCCGCCGGTGAAAGTCCCGGATTCGAACCTCGTCTTGCTCCGGGATGGCGCCTCGGGCGCACACAGACAGCAGTGTTATAGCCGCGCTCTCAAATGGCCGCGGCTTTCGTTTAGTCAATTAAATCTATTCATGGCGGTATGAATGCCCGAGTTAACGAAGACATAGACCGCGTCAACGGCCTTCTTTACCATCGTCTCTACCTCGGAAGTCTCAACCGCGTCAAACTCAGAAAGAACAAAGCCAGCCATGTCCCGGCCGGGCACCACTTTTTCAGTGCCAATACCACATCGCAACCTGGGGAAAGCGTCATCGTTCAAGTGGTATATGACCGACGCGACCCCGTTGTGGCCGCCGTCGCTCCCCCCCTTTCTCAGCCTCAGCTTCCCGAGCGGGATATTGAAGTCGTCATAGACCACGAGGAGATCCTGGACATCCACATCAAACCTTCCCATGGCATCGCTTACAGCTATCCCGCTGTTGTTCATAAAAGTCGTCGGCTTTAGGAGAACAATCTCTTCGCCTCCATGTTTGATTTCCGCGAAGTAATATTCCCCTTTGCCAGGGACGAAACTCTTCTTGGACTTAGCGGCAACGGAGTCTACAACCATGAAGCCGACGTTGTGACGCGTAGCTTCATATTCGCGACCGATGTTGCCGAGTCCGACAATCATTTTCCTGCCCAATCGGCGAGCCCCTTCGGGGAGAACTCAGTCATGCTCTGAAGAGGGATCAGGTTACTTCTTTCCCTTTTCCTCACCCTGTCCGGCTTCGCCCTCCTCTTCGGCTTTCTTGGACTTGCCGATGACCTCGGGTTCAGCGGGAGCCTCGCCAGCCGCAGCCGCAGCTCCGGGAGTCTCTTCCTTAATAGTCGGGGGCGGCACCACGGTTACAATCGCGAGCTCAGGATTGTCAAGAATCTTGACTCCTTCCAACTTCACGTCTTTAACGTGCACCGATTCAGTCACGCCAAGATCCGAGACTTCGACCATCAAATGCTCGGGGACGTTGTCAGGGTCGCACTGGATTTTAATTCTGTGAAGTGAATGCTGAAGGATACCGCCATCCTTGACGCCTTTGGCAGAGCCTGAAAGACGGACGGGTATTTCCAGAGTCACCTTCTCTCCCTCTCTGATCCCATGGAGATCAAAGTGGAGAATCTTGCCAACGACCGGATCGAACTGGACATCGTTCAGAACGGCGCGGCGCTCGGTCCCATCCTGGAACTTCACCTTGATAACGTGGCTGCTGTGAGATGCAACGATACTCCGCATGGGAGGCTCATCGACCTGAAGGGGGACGTTTTCATTCGCCATGTAGAACACACCGGGAATCTTCTTCTCAGCATAAAGCTTCTTTGCCTGCTTGCCCAGCAGTGTCCGTTTCTCAACATTCAGAACAACGTCTTCCATTTTATCCTCTTACTTAATTTCAAATAATGAACTTATTGATTCATTCTGGTACGTCCTGCGGATCGCCTCCGCGAACAACCTCGCCACCGATTCCACCTCGATCTTTTCAGAAGCCTTCCTGAGGGGGACGGTGTCGCTGACGATCAGTTTCTTCAACGGACTGTTCTCGATCCTTTCGTATGCGTTTCCGCTGAAGATAGGATGAGTGCAGGCGCCGTAAATATCGTTAACTCCGGCCGCCTTGAGGGCGTTGACCCCAGCCACAAATGTGCCGGCTGTGTCTATCAGGTCGTCGACTATGAGGACATTCTTGCCCTTCACGTCGCCTATTATGTTAACGACTTCCGCGATGTTTGCCTTTGGACGTCGCTTGTCGATGAGGACAAGGTCCGCCTCGAGCCTCGTCGCGTACGCCCTCGCAAACTTGATGCCGCCGACATCAGGAGACACCACGACCAGATTTGGTATCTTGAGCTCCTTTATCTTCCTGACGAAGACCGCAGACGAGTAGAGATGGTCCACAGGAATATCAAAGAAGCCCTGAATCTGTGCGGCGTGCAGATCCATTGTCAGGATGCGTTCCGCGCCTGCCTTCGTGAGAAGGTTAGCTACCAGTTTCGAAGATATCGCGACGCGAGGCTGGTCCTTCCTGTCCTGGCGCGCATAGCCAAAGTACGGAATAACCGCGGTCACTCTCGAAGCCGAAGCCCGCTTTGCCGCGTCGATCATTATCAGGAGCTCCATCAGGTTCTCTGCCGGTGGAAACGTGCTCTGAATAATGAACACGTCGGCCCCTCGAATGTTGTCCGAGTATTTCACCCAGATTTCGCCGTCACTAAAATTGACGATCTCCCTTTCGCCGAGAGGCTCGCCAATCTCGTGCGCAATCTTCTCCGCCAGAGCGAGATTGCTCCTACCAGAAAATATTTTGATTCCGTCCATTGACCTAGCTTAATCTTCGCCTTTACACAAGGATCCTCCGCGGATGGCGGATTCGGCTGCCCGGCTCGATCTCAAGCCTCGGCACCTTGCCAATCGGCAATTATCAGGATATGTATTCTTTCAAAAAGTCGGCCTCTAAACTTTATTCGGCCTAAATCAAACGCTTCAGCGAGTTCCATCAATACAAGAACTCAAGTAGCTCTAACTTCGCTGGGGCGGCAGGATTCGAACCTACGATTGTCCCGACTGCATATATCACAGTCGGGATGCCTTACCACTTTGCCGCATCCACAAGCTTCAGAAACTTTGCGGTCCCTTTGAGGCCCTTCAACTCTTTCTCTCGCCTCATCGCTTCCGCTCGCGTCTCATATTTCTCAAAGTACGCTATCGACCACGGCCGGTAAGCCTTCGTCGATCTAACTCTTCCTTCATTGTGCCGTCTGAGCCTGGCAGTTAGGTCGTCGGTCTGTCCGATATAGGACCTTTCCCTGACCATACTCCTAAGTACATACACAATGAAGCTCATTCTCGCTGGGGCGGCAGGATTCGAACCTACGAATGGCGGCTCCAAAGGCCGCTGCCTTACCACTTGGCTACGCCCCAATTTCGGGACTCTCAAAGCACTTGTGGCGTTGCCTCCATCGGCATCCGAACCTGTATTTGTCCCGACTGTATATCACGCCGTCGGGATGCCTTACAACCTGGCTACGCCCCTACGGGACAGTAGAAAACCGCCACGATCGCATTCCAAGCGTAGCGGCATAAAATATAGTCGTCCCGAATAATAAAATCAAAGCCTAAAAAACGGCACCGCTGACGAGGTCCCCAGCCATGGCGAACAGAGGAGAAAACACCCATCAGCGGTGAATATTCTTAGTCCGACATAGATTACTTCCCCGTCGGCCCGCTCCCATTCTTAAGGTATACATTCCCCCCGCTCGTATGGAGATAGATTTCCTGGCCACCGCCGTTCAGAAGGCATTCTGCCCGCTGACGGTCCCCTTCCCCGGAGGACTTGTAGGCAACGGGAAAGTCGGAGACGACTTTACTGTCCTCATCTCCTGAAACTTCGGCACGGATCGTCGCTTTAGCGTCGGGTGGAATGTAGAGGTAAACATCTCCGCCGCTCGACTCAATACTGCTGGCCTCATCGCCCTTGGGAGTCAAATCCACCTTGACTGTCCCTCCGGAAGAGGAGATTTTCGCAGAGCCGACAACGCCGCGCACGTCCACGTCACCGCCGGACGTACTTGCCTTGACTCGTCCCTTCCCGGAAGAGAGTGTGATATCTCCGCCGGAAGTGGATATCGTGACGTTGCCGCCGACATTACCCGCGGTTATATTGCCGCTCGAAGTGAAAGCGTTGAGGTTCCCCCCAACCTTGCTGATTTGTATGTCTCCTCCGGAAGTTGTAGCGCGCAGGCTGGAGTCGACCGTCCCGACATTTATGTCACCGCCGGACGTTGAAATCTGTAAGTCCTTCGCAGCGTGTCCGATATGAATGTCACCGCCCGATGTCGAAAGGGTTGCGGCCCCTTCGATATCTTTCACGGTAATGTCGCCGCCGGAAGTCTTGCCTTCTACCTTCCCACTGATGCCGTCGAGGACAAGGTCACCGCCCGATGTTTGCACCGACGCATCGCCGGCAAGCGCGCCACTCACGCCGATGTCTCCTCCAGATGTCTTAAGGTCCACATTGAATTCCTTCGGTACTCGGAATTCGAATCTCAGATCTCTGTTCGCGTTGGACCACCCCCATTTTGAGTGGTACTCGACCTTTACCGTGTTCCCATCCTGCTCCGCGACAACGTGGTCAGCTTCGTCACCGATGTTCCGCGCGGTCATCTCAACTTCCATTTTGTCCCAGACTTTCACTGAAATGTCACCGGCGCTGACGGAGACCACAAGCCTCCCTCCCTTTGTCACGTTGAAATTCTTCTGCAGATCGCCGGGTGAGAATTTCGCGGCCAATGCCGCGGAAGCGATCCCAACCCAAACGATCAACGACAACATAATTTTGTTTCTCATATCATAACTCCTTCATTTCTTTAAGTATATCTGCCGCTTTCATCCGCACGTAGCCATTTGGATCAGAGGAAGATTTCTCTCTCAGCACGTTTACAAGAGCGGGATCTGGCCGCTTGCCCTGCTCGGAACCACTTCCCGCTATTTCGTCCCTCCCCGCGAGGAAGTTTATGGCCGCCACGCGCATGCCGGGGTTCTTGTCGTTTTGAAGGACATAAAGAAAGGCGTTCTTTATCTCGGGGACGAAGTGAAACCTCTCAAGCGATAGAAGCGCCTCTCGCCTCACACCGGCATTTTCGTCACTCTTTACCGCCTTCACCAGCGCCGCAATAATCTCATTGTCGGGCTCCGGAGTAGCGTCAAGCATCCCGATCGTCCTCAATCGAACACCCGGATTGTCTGAGTTGACGAGAGCGAACGCGAGAATCTTCTGCACATTCCGATCGTCAAGCGATCCCTTCATATCATACCGACGGACCAGGTTGAAACTGAACTGCACCTCACCGGATTTCTTGTCGGAATCCAGAAATCGGACATCTGTAACGGCTTCATCTCCGAGATTCCCTGACGTCATCTGAGAAATGACGGCGTCCGCCGCTTCCAGCGACGCAGGACCACGCCCGATGAACAGATACGCAGATATCACCCCGACGGCGAACATCAATACGCCCACGAATGCCGTCGCGTACACAGGTATTCCGCGCCCGTACCATGATGCCTTCCCGGAGAAGCGGAATGCGGCGGAACCGGATCGGTTTCCCTTCGTCGAGAAAGAGAGGCTCCTCATGGCCTCTTTCCTTGCCTGGTCGGCGACAATTCCGGGGATTTCGCCGGCCCGAGCCATTCCCTTCGGAGGAATCCTCGCAGCTCTTTCCATGAACCGGGCGCAGTTACCGCAACCCTGAACGTGTCTCTCGAGCTTTCCCTTCTCATCTTCCTCCAATTCGCCGTAGAGTTGGAGGACGATAAGTTGTTCATATTTCCTGTGCCTCATAATTCGGATCTCCTGCTAAATCGCCGCTTCAAGCTCTCTCTGCAAACGGCGCACTGCCTCATATAAATACCTCTTTATCGTTCCGAGAGAACAATTGGTTATCGAGGCGATCTCCCTGAGCTTGTAGCCTTCATAATGCTTCATGGTGAAGACGAGTCTCTGCATTGGAGACAGCGACTCCAGAGCGTTTTCTATTTCCCTTCCGAGTTCAGCACGCAGAAAAGCTCCTTCGGTCGTTTCCGATGATGCTGGTTCAGTCGAGCCGTCTGCGCGATCCACCGGAAGTGAACGGCCGGCAAAGATAGACGCGCGTCCTTTCTCCCGCGACTTGAAGCTGAGGCAGACATTCGTCGTTATTCTATACAGCCACGTTGAGAACTCGCTCCGCATTTCAAACTTTTCAATTGACCGATACGCTCGGATCAGCGTCTCCTGATAAATGTCCTTCGCGTCATCGGAGTTGCGCGCATAGGAAAAGGCGAGAGAAAGGATGTGACGGTCGTACCTTTGGACAAGCTCTTCGAAAGCATCCATATCTCCGTTTCTGGCACCGAGTATCAAATCAGCGTCGCTAAAACCCCGCTCGTCATGCACCTCCACGCTCAAATTTCCCTCGTTTTTCTCGTTTTTCGGGTCTTTCATATATTTCGACTCCTCGATCTAAGAAAAGGTTGGGGCGACGCACAGCCAAGGCGTCGGCTAAGCACGAGATTTAATACGCCGGGAGATTCAGAATGTGTACAGGGAGATTGACGATGGAAAGGGAAAACTACTACAGGTGAAAGAGAACCTTAAGAGATGATGCCAGGAAATAAAATGACAGGAGAACCAGTATGACGCCCAGTCCGTAATTGACCTTCTTCATCATCTGGTTGGAGATGAAGCCCTTTGCCCAGTGCAACGTATTGGCAAGTGTGAAGAGGTAAGAGGCAAGGCCTATAGTACCGGCCGCAAGAAACATGAGAGAAGCATTCAGATCAAAATCAGAGACGAGCCCGAGATCTTTTATTATCTTCACTCCGATCAGCCACCAGACAATCATCATTGGGTTAGTGACCGCAAGTGAGAAGCCGGTGACATACGAGAGACGTTTGCTCTTGAGTGTTGGATGGGTCAGCTCAAGCATATTCGCCTTCTTCCCGTCGCGGAATGTAAAGAATGCAAGGAGCCAGAGGATTACTGTCGCGACCAGGCCGAACACTGCAACAACGGTAGGATTTTTCAGGAAAGGAGCAACTCCAAAGAGAGCCACGAACCCATACATCGCATCGGAGCTCACGGAGCCAAGCGCAACCATGTATGCCGCCCTGAGATGGCTGTTCAGCGAGCGCTTTGCTATCTCAATTTGCGTGGCGCCGATCGGGATCGCCGTCAGAAAACCCAGGACATAGGTTATAATCAGGAACAAAAATGTATCCATTACACCGCGCGTTGTTGTTTAGAATCAATATAGGGCTTTAACTGACAAGAATCCGCAACTTTTCGCGGCGAATTTCCCTCCGGGCCCTCTCGATGTGCGAAGCTGCTTCGAGCGCGATTTCCCCCGGCGTGAGGGAATTGAAACATCTCACCTCTTTACATGTCTTCGCCATCTTGTTGATGCACGTTATGTTCCTGCATTGGTTCCTGCCGACAAACGTTCTCGATGGGACATCCTGGTTGGCAGGAAAAAATCCGGGGGCTTTAGAATCATATCCGTAAATCCTGGAGGGAGTTCCGCCGAACACCGAGATGACGCCAGTGCGGTTCCTGAGCGGCTCGCCGGAACTACGGGAAAACTTCCTCGCAGCCGCTATATGCAGCGGCCCGGTGTCGCCGCTTATGTAAACGTCCGATGAGTCAACCAGCGCCGCATATACGTCGAGGCTCGTCGAAGGAGGAACAACCGTCACACGGCTCCTGAATTCAGGCTCGAGCGAATACATTAGCTCATGTTCGATGTATTTCTCCACGTGCCCCGCCCCGAGTAATATGGAACACCCCATGGTGGCAAGCCTCTTTATCAGCTCCCGCTGAAATTCGAACGGCATCCTCGTGAACCTCGCGGATGCGTCCGGATTTATCATCACTATCGGCATGAGGCGCGAAATACCTGCAGACATCAGGAAGCTGCCGGCCTGCTCGATTGCCGAATCCGAAAGATAGATGGACGCGCCCGTGAAATTCCTCCCGAATCCCGACGGCAAGTGGTCTCTGAATATCTCGCCCAGAAAATGGTGGGATTGGTAGACTATCCCGTTTGTGATCCCCCCCTGTTTCGCCTCATTTCTTATCAACCCGGCGGCCAAGACTGAATAGTTCAATACGTTACGTCCCCCAAACGTACCATCATCGATCATGGGACTCATGTTGAATATAAGATCGTACTTCCCCCCAGCGGCGATTTGAGAAAGTCCCGCCAGGTCGCTCTCGTTAGGGTACGGAGCTCCCTCGTATAACGGATACAGTTCTGAGATAAGAGGGTTTCCCTCGATCAGATCAGCCGCCGACTTCTTGACGACGCAGTCTATCTCCGCACGCGGGAAGATCTCTTTGAACGCCGCCACCGACGCCTGTGCTATTATCGCGTCTCCGATATTGAGGTCACCCGCCACAAGTATCCGGTTCGGCTTTTGAGACGCCTTCGAATGCCTTCTCGCCTGCCATTCCACGAACTTGAACAATAGGATGTTCCCGAGCACTCCCCGGACGGCGAGGTCAAGAACCATGGCCCCTCGACTCGGGAACACGTCAGTGACCAAACTTGTAAACTTGAAAAACTTCTTAAACTCTGTCTCTTTGCTCATTCCCATGGGTTCCTTATCTAACCTCCCGGACATACCTGCGGAACCCGCATCAACTACGAAATTCCGAAAACACTTTTCTTACCTCAGCTGGCCGAACCAATCGCTATTTTTTTGACAGATGACGTGCACTTCTAGTTTAAAACCTTAAGCAAAAAAAATTATCAAGCGGACATGAAATAAACGTGAATTTTGGGTCAACTTTCCGCCAGCCAACCACTTACGAGCGTACTCCCTGACAGACCAGATGGGACTGGACAACGAGAGGTTCAATTTCGGCGCGGACAAGAGGCGACAAGCGAGGCGATGGGGCCGGTTGTAATGCGTCCCTTTGAAACACGATTCTTTCCGAATTCATAAACATTTGCTCTAGCTGAACCGAACGCAAAGCTGAGTGATGTCGTCGCTTTGCGGAGCCGAGCCGACAAAGGCGGCTACGTCTTTCCTTACTGTAGAGAGTATTTCTTCAGGCGGGAGGGCAAAGTTTAGCCTCAACAGCTCGCTTATCCTTTCCTCTGTGTACTGTTCACCTTTATCGTTCAGAGCCTCGTTGACTCCGTCGGTGAAGAGATAGAGGAGGTCGCCTTGCCCGATGACTTCGGAGCCGAATTCATACTTCACGCCTGGCGCAACGCCGAGCATGAGACCTCCCTTTTCGAGTCGCAACTCTCCGCCGTCCGCTTTTAAAAGGAACGGATAATTGTGTCCCGCATTGATGTAAGTCAGTGTCCTCTTCTTCGAATTATAAAGAGCCACAAAGAAGGTGATGAACTTGTCGAAATCAGTATTGTCGTACACGATGTTATTCAGGCGTCCCGCGATCTCATCCAGGTTCAGCCCGGTGGCAGAAAGTGCCCTGAATGCCGACTGAAGATTTGCCATCAGCAGAGCTGCCGGGAAACCCTTGCCCGAGACGTCAGCGATGGCCACGCAAATTTCCTCGCCGTTCAGCTTGATCACGTCGAAGTAATCGCCCCCCACCTGCTTTGTCGGTATGTGAAATGTCTTCACCTCACATCCGGGAAAGTCGGGCATCTCGCGGGGGAGAAGCTTTTCCTGAATAGTGTGCGCGAGGTTAAGCTCTTCCTCGAGGCGCTGCTTCGCCAATGACTCCTCGAAGAGCCTGGCGTTATCAATAGCCATGGCGGCTAGATTGCAGAGCGAGGAGACGAAACTGATCTCAGAATCACTGTAGCCTGACTTGGAAACCCTCTCTCCGAGCACAAGGAGACCGTCTGTCTTTCCCTGAAGTTGAAACGGCACGACAATTTCTGCTCCACTGGCGAGGAGGGCCGCCGCCGCCGGATTTTTTGCGGCCACATCCGTGAGTCTGATGGGGAATTCGGAAGAGCAAAATGGATGGAGGAGAGACGCCTCGAGCCCAGGGAGACGGTTGACCACGATGTTCCCTTTGGAATCGTGGATCAGGCATATCGCATATTTCCTCGCTCCCGTCTGCCCCATGACGGTAAATTCCAGAGTGCGGATTGCACGCGCCTCGTCAGTGAGGAGGCTGAACTCCTTGCTCAGCTCGAAAAGAGTCTGCAGTTCCTGGACGCGCTGTTGGAGCTCAAGGTTGGAGTTCTTGTATTGCTGGAACACCGTCGCGTTTTCGATTGCCGCGGCTGCTATGTTGCACAGCGTGGACACGAACTCGATCTCCGAAGCCGCAAAACTGCTCCCTATCAACTTCCTGCCAACCAGCAGGTAACCGAAGAGTCTGTGCGAAGTCCGTATCGCAAAGAGCCTGCTTACGCCCACTTCGGCAAGTTTTCCGCCAAGCGTCCCTCCCATTTCACTCACGTCCACAGCACCTTCGAGGTCATGCGTGAAGAGGTGGATAAGGACGTCATCGTCGAGGGAAATCCCCTTGCCTATCTTCACGAGCGCGTCACCGCCCGCGGCGACCGAAGTCACCGGGCGAACGACGGCGGCCGTTTTAGATACCGCGAGCTTCCCCATAGAGGCGAGCATTATATGGTTCAGGATGAATTTGTAGTCGAGGGAGGAATTGAGAATCTTTGCAGTCTCGATTAACGATGTGAGCTCGACTATCTGATCACTGCCTCGACGCTTCCGTGGAGCGGCAGCACCGGGCCTAGGACTTTTGCTCATTTCTCAGATAACGAATCAGCCTCACCTCATTCGAGGCATCTCTTCCCTGATACTCGACCGTGTCCATAAGCTTTCGCATCAGGAAGATACCGAGTCCGCCTGCCTTGTGTTTCTTTATTTTATCCTTCAGATCGGGGACGGGGACTTCCTCAGGATTGAATCCGGTACCCCAGTCGCGGACCACGACCTGGAATTCGGTTCCGCTGGCAAGGACTCTCACTTCAAATTCCGTATCGGGGTTCCCCTTGTAGGCATGTTTTATGACGTTAGTGCATGCCTCATCTATTGCTAGAGTGATCTCCGAAACCTCTCTGTCTCCAAATCCGAAGGCGGCAGCCCGCTCATTCACGAACTCGCGGACCTCTGCCAGAGAGTCCGTGGTGCTCTTGAAGAGTTTCGAGTCTTCTATTTTTTCAGGCCTTTTCACAGATCCTTCTTCGTGATGACTGGAGAGATGATCAGATGCTATTGAACTTGTTCAGAGCCTCATCCTGGCTCTTATAAATTTCGTAAAGGAATGGAAAGCCGAGAAGGTCAAACACGTTGAAAACCTTTTGTTGCATCGACGCGAGCTTGATATCTCCGTGGTTATTTCTCACCTCGTCGATATAGGCCATGAACACGCCCAATCCCGCGCTCGAGATGTAATTTAGAGAGTTGAAATTGACAACTATCTTGTATTTCCCCCTGGACAACAGGTCAGTAAATGTCTTTTCGAGCTCGGGCGCCGTGTGCGCATCCAGAAACCCATGCAACTCGACTATGACCGCGTTGCCCGAATCCCGAGTCAGCACTTTAAACTCGTTCATTACTTCCTCCACCTTTGCTAGAATGCCCCTTCCTTTCCGTAGCCAGCGAAAGAAAAAGGTCCCGTCGAAAGTCGTTCAAGTCTATCTCCATTTTAGTACAAGTACGGTCGTATCGTCGACCGCGTCTGTGCCCTGTGAAAACTCCGCCAAAGCGCGTATGATGCCGCCCTTAACTTCCGTCGGCGTTCCTCCGCCAAGCTCTTTGAGCAAACCGTAAAAACGCTCCTCACCGAACTCTTCGCCCGATGGGTTCCGCTGATCCGTGACACCGTCAGTGTAGAAAACCAGCATGTCGTCATGATCAAGAACAAACTTCTCTTCACACAAGTGTCTGCCGAAGTCGTCAGACTGTTCGAGACCAAGGCCTGCGCCGGCGGGTCTTATGAGCCTGCATCTCCTCCCATCCGCGTCGCTGGGACTGACAAGTACTGCGGGCGTGTGACCAGCCCTGACCACCGACACTTCACCTGTGGCGCCGTCGAGAGTCGCGTAAATCAATGTTATAAAGAAATTTTTCTGAAGCGTGCTCTGCACTGCCTCATTCGCCGCCATCATGAACTCAAGCGGAGACTTCGCTGAAGCCGATAAGGACTGGAACACCCCTTTAATATACGCCATGTAGAAGGCGGCGGATGTTCCCTTCCCGGAAACGTCTCCGACGACGAACGCGAACTTCGTATCATCGATACGTGAATAATCAATATAATCACCCCCCACTTCGAATGCAGGGAAGGAGAGGAAATCGGTGACAAACTTGTCGGAGCCCGGGAGCGAAGTCGGGAGAAGTTTCAGCTGCATCTCATGCGCTATCCTGAGTTCGTGCTGAAGGCGCTCGTTCTCAAGCGACTTGGTGAAAAGGAGCGAATTCTGGATTGCGACCGCTGCCGTGTCCGCGAATGCGCTGACGGTTGAAATTTCCTCGTCGTCGAAAGCGTACGGCATCTCGTGCGCGGCATACAGCATACCAATGAAATCATCGTGCGCGATCAGCGGAACGGCGAGGAGCGACCTGGCTGGAAAACCCCGAAGGTTGAACTGCTGGAATTCATCCGTGTCCTGTATAATAACCCGCTTGTCTTTGCGAACGGAATTTCTCACGTCGTTGAAGTTGAAAGCGGACAGTTCGTACTGGCTTGTCCGATGGGTTGCCGAGACTTTGTACTCCTCCTCGCCCGGCGAGTCCCCCTCGTACCTCAGCTCTATCCAAACTTTATTGGCCTGCGTGACAGCTCCGACGACAGCGACTGTGTTGTTGAGCACTTCAGAAGTGTCCATCACGTTGGTTATTACCTTGCTCAGGTTCTGGTAGGAATCCAGCTCACGCTTTTTCTTTTCGAACACGCCGCTCGTCGGGATATGGAATATGGTGACCACAAAGGCGAACGAGAAATATATTGCGAGGAACAGGAAAACGATCTGAGCGAGCTCGGCCATGGGAGGACTGTAAAAATTCAGCACGCCCCCCGCTGCGTCTGTGGGTCCGGTGGAGGCAAACGAATATCCGAATAGTGCCATCAGCACAAGCGTGTGGACCAGCGACTTGTACTTGTCCTTCCTGCTAAGGAAGACGATCCAGTTCATGCTCACGATATGGAGAACGGCAATAAACGCGGCGATGCCGAATGCGATGTCTCGGAGCGTCCCCATGATCCCCGATCTGCCGAATATGCTCAGGAAAGATGCGAGAATCGCAAAACCTACGAAGAGCTCGAATCTCCGCCTGACTTTCCTCTCCGGCTTGATATAGATTATGTCCGAAACCGTCGTCAGGAGGATTATCACAAAAAAGGCGATGGCAAAGGCAAAGACTGTCGTCGCCAGCAATTGCATTATGTTGGAAGGGACGTACTTGTCAGTCCCCTCCCCCTTTTGTGATAGGAAGATTCCCCAAGTGGAAATCAAGGCGGTGGCAAAGAAGCCGTAAGCTACCAGTTTCCGGAGAATCTCCAGAGGCTTGGCTGATTTCTTGTTCCGAAACAACCTAACAGCGGCATACAAAAGGGCAAAAGCCACGACCGTGAAGAGGCTGTGAAAACCGTTCAGGACCGGGTCTTCGAGCCCGATGGATACCCTTATCCAGTCAAAAACGAGTAGTACTGCGGCAATCAACCCGGCCGTGGTCAAGTACAGACTATTTCGGAAATTTAATCGCATGTGCTTCAATCTAATTGTACTATTCGCATTCTGCAATCTTTTGTTACAGGGTTGATGTCAGGAAATATCAATCAATCGTGGTACACCCGCCGCCCCCGCCGTGGTTTTCCCGATCTCGCATACCCAAGTCGCCAAAAAAACGAGCCCCTAACCCTCAGCTACGAACAGCCGTCAGTCAATACCTCATTTCGCCGGCCGTTACGGACGCATCCAAATGGTTTTCTTTAGGAACTATGGGACAGCTGAAATTGTGGTTGTACGCGCAGTACGGATTGTACGCGTAATTGAAATCGAGCGTATACTCGCCGGACCTGCTCTCCTTCAGATCGATATATCTGCCGCCGATGTACGAAGACTCGCCACACGTATTGTCAGTGAACGGGACGAATAGTTCGTTGGAATTGTCGCCTATCATCTTGTAAGCGAACAGGGAAGCCTTCTTCCCCCCCACTTCAAAGTCGAATCTTCCGATCCTGACAGCGGGTCTCGTCTCGCCTCCTGTCGCCTGAATGCCCACGCTCTCTGGCGTCTTTTCCTTGAGGAGTTTAACTCTGAAAATCAGGTCGAAGTTTGGGCGGAAGTAATTCAAGTGTGTGAAAGTGCTTCTCTGGATCTGAGTCAACGGGGAGGTGACATTGGATCTGAAGTACATGTCTTTGCGGTTCCTGAACGCTTCAAGCTCATCGACATAGGTGCGTTTCTCTGAAGGAGTGAAAGTTACGTGCTTGAAGGGTCCCGAGCAGGAAGAAAGCGCAAGGGACAGGAGAAGCACGATGATGCGGACGGCATCACTCCCCTTTTTCGAGGAGAAGCTCAAGAGATATTCTGTGTGTATCACCAAGTGCTCCGGAATAAGCGAAGCGGGCAAACGAGTAATCAATTTCAAGTTTAGGCAAATGAATCCCGGCGCCGATTGTAAATTGTTTCACCTCGTCGAAGCCTGCCCTTACGGCCAAAACTCCCTTGTAGCTCAATTCGCCACCCGCCCGGACATCGGCGCTAAAAGGACCAAGATGAAGCGTGGAAGACGCCCCCATGTCGTTGGCATTGAAGAGGAGGTCAAGTGCCGGAGTCAGCGTCATCGGACCCACCGACAGGGAATAGCAGGCGCCTGTTGAGAGAGTTGGAGGAGCAACCTCAGTAGTGCCTGTCGTCCAGGCGACCACGGTAGTCGTCGCGTTCTGGAGATTCGCGCCCAATCGCAGATTGCGGAATGGAGCGTAGAGTACTCCAACGTCGAAGCCGATGCCCGTTCCGTAAGTCGAGCCGATGCTCCTCCGGATGAACTTGACATTGGCGCCGTAGGAAAAATTGTCACTCGATTTTCGGGCATAGCTTCCGATCAACGCGACATCGGTGGCACTGAAGAAAGTTATCTTGGAGTTGTCAAGTCTGCTCAGGCTCCCCGTATAGTTGTCGGTTGGTGGGATTGGATTCCCATTGGCGTCGACGCCAGCCATTTGAGTATTGGGAATTCCGCTCACGTTGAGGACGATGACACTCAGGCCGACGGTCTCGTTTTTCGAGAGCGGCATGGCCCCGGCGCCGTAGTTATAGCTCACAGCATCGGCGAAACGCTGGTCATGCATCAGCATTACCTGCGGGTAGTCGACGCCGGCGAGGCCTGCTGGATTCCAGTATCCGGCGGTGACATCTTTGGCTACGGCCGTGTACGCGCTCCCCATTCCGAGCGCCCTGCCGCCCACGCCGATCGTGAGGAAGTCATTTTCATACTTGCCGAGCGTCAGCCCTTGCGCGCGTGCCCCCGCGGTGAGAGCCAGATCAGCGGCCACGATAAGGACTAATAGTGCCGCGAGTGGAGCTCTACGAATCAAGCGGCTCAGCCCCAAACTCATCCTTGAGATATTTGACAAGCGGATCATTATCATCCTCTTCTGCTCGTGTTTCCCCCTCCACGATCTTGAAATCGATTGCGACGCGCGTCCCGAGCGTCTTCTCTATCGCATCCTGTATATAAATCTTATAAGGCTTGGTCATACCTATGACGACTTCGTTCGGGGCACCGAGCATCAGCCAACCGTTTTGTACGCCGAGCGGCTTCAGATTTATCAGCTGCGACCAAACGCCGATCCTTTCCTTACGCACCGCCAGAAGGAACTCTTCCCACCGCACGCTTATCTCCTGAAACGACGCCTCGCTTACCGCAAAGGCGGGCTTTTCTTCGTTCCCCCTTGCCGGAGGGCGGCTGGCCGGGCGGCTCACCGGAACGTGCGTCGGAGCCTTCCTCTCAGGATATGACGGCCTGTTTTCCTTCACCGCCTGAGCGGATGGCGCGGTATTCGTCGTCGGACGCGGCGCCTGCGCCTCCGCGAACGAGCCCTTATTGACCGTTAAGTTTTTTTTTAACTCCTCCATGCGCTGCAGGAGCTCCCGGAGCCTGACAGACCTTTCCATGTTGACAAGCTGCAACAGCGTCATTTCCAGTTTGATCCTCGGCTGAGCGACGTACTTTATCTGTTGGATCGACTCGCTGACCGTCTTGAGCATCCTAAGCAGATCGAGCGAATCGAAACGGGATGAAGTCTCAAGATACCTCTTTCTGTAATCTTCCGACGCCTCGATGAGATCCGCTTTCCCCGTCGTCGACGCGACAAGGAGATTCCTCACGTGCTCCGAAAGGCCCTCGAGAAAGTCGACGGAATCATATCCACGCGTGATTACTTCGGCGGCCAGCTCGATCGCCCCCTTCGAATCGTTCTTCTCGATCAGGTCTGTCGTCCTGAAAAAGAGCTCGCTGTCTACCAAGCTCAGTGCCGTCACGACGACGTCATGTCTGATCTCGTTGCCGCAGAAGGCCGCGACCTGATCAAAAATGCTGAGCGCGTCACGCATCGAGCCGTCGCCCTTCTTCGCTATCGTGACAAAAGATTCCTCGTCAACGCTTATTTTTTCTTCCTTCGCGATGTAGCGAAGGCGTTCGATAATCTTCTCAATCTCAATTCTCTTGAAATCGAAGCGCTGGCATCTTGTGAGAATTGTCGGTATAACCTTGTGCGGTTCTGTGGTGGCGAGGACGAAGATGGCATACTCCGGAGGCTCCTCGAGAGTCTTCAGGAGCGCATTGAACGCCTCCTTAGTCAACATGTGAACTTCGTCTATGATGTACACCTTGTACCTGAGCCTCGAGGGGGAATATCTCACCGACTCTCTGAGGTCTCTGATTTCGTCGATGCCTCGGTTGGAGGCTCCGTCGATTTCAATGACGTCGAGGCTCCTCCCTTCAGTCACCTCTCTGCAGACGTCGCACTCATTGCAAGGCTCGCCGTCTCTGACGTTGAGACAGTTTATAGCCTTCGCAAATATGCGTGCGGTAGTTGTTTTACCGACACCGCTCGGACCGCTGAATAGGTACGCATGCGCTATCCGATTGCGTATAATCGCATTCTTCATCGTGACCGTGACATGTTCCTGGGCGGTCACCGCGTCGAAATGCATCGGGCGCCATTTCCGCGCCGTTACGAGATAGCTCATTTTCTCTTCTTCGCCGTCTTCATTTTTGCCTGACCGCCGTTGAACACGTGGCCAATCGCGTCCTCAATCTTCTCTACCGGGACTATCGTTATTCCCTCCTTGAGCCGGGCGGGTATCTCTGACAGGTCCTTCAAGTTGTCTTTCGGAATCAGCACCTTTTCAATCCCGTATCTCTTGGCGGCAAGAAGTTTTTCCGTCAGGCCGCCGATGGGGAGGACTTCCCCGTTCAGATTTATCTCACCGGTCATTGCCACATCGGATCTAACGGGCTTATTGCCGGCCGCCGAAATCAGCGCCATGGTCATGGTAATACCGGCTGACGGACCATCTTTCGGAGTCGCGCCTTCCGGAACATGTATGTGGATTTCTTTCCCCTTGTAAAAGTTCTTCGGAATACCGAAGCGCGCAGCGTTTGCCCTAACGTATGTGAGTGCCGCCCGTGCCGACTCCTGCATCACATTTCCCAATCTTCCCGTAAGCTGCAACCTGTCCGGTCCTTCCATAAGTATCGCTTCGACGTTTAGAATATCGCCACCTCCACTTGTCCACGCAAGTCCAAGAGCAACGCCCAGCCTGTTCTTCGAAGCTATGCGCTTTGACGTGAATTTCGGTACGCCGAGGTACTCTTCCACCTTCTTGTCGTCGACTTGAATAGACACGTCTTGGCGTTTCTTCTCAGTCTTGCGTGTGACTATCTCCTTCGCGATCTTCCTGCAGACTCCCGCGATCGAACGTTCCAGGTTCCTGACGCCGGCTTCCCACGTGTATTCGCGGATTATTTTCATCAGGGCGGCGTCATCACACTTGACGTATTTCGGATCTATGCCGTGGGCCTTCAGCTGCTTCGGGATAATATGTCTTTTCGCAATTTCCAGCTTGTCGTAATCGAGGTAACCAGGGAGCTCAATCACTTCCATTCTGTCCTGGAGCGGCTCCGGTATGTCGTCGCGCACATTCGCAGTGGTGATGAAGAGAACCTTTGACAGGTCGTATTCGACCTCCAGATAATGGTCCTGGAAAGAGTGGTTTTGCTCCGGGTCGAGAACTTCAAGAAGCGCGGCCGAAGGATCGCCGTGAAAATCAGAGGCGAGTTTGTCCACCTCATCGAGGAGCATTACGGGATTGATCACCGCGGCCTTCTTCATGGCCTGGATGATCCGTCCCGGGAGTGAGCCAACGTAAGTGCGCCTGTGGCCTCTGATTTCCGCTTCATCCCTGATGCCGCCCAGCGAAAGCCTCACGAAATTCCGTCCCAGCGCGCGGGCTATCGATTTTGCTAGGGAGGTCTTCCCGACTCCGGGAGGCCCGACGAAACAGATTATCTGAGACCTCATCTCCTTTACAAGATTTAGGACCGCAATCTGCTCGACTATCCGCTCCTTCGGCTTCTCGAGACCGTAGTGGTCCTCGTCCAGGATCTCCTTCACGTGCGCTATGTCGAGGTCGTCCTTCGTCTTCTTGTACCATGGCACATCCACGAGCCAGTCGAGATAGTTTCGTATGACCGTGGCCTCAGGCGAAAACGCCTGCGTCCGCTTCAGCTTGTCCAGCTCATCTATCGCCTTTGCCTTTGCCTGCTCGGGCATACGGGCTTTCTCGATCTTCTCCTTAAGCTGCGCGAACTCGCCGGCCGGATTCTCGTCTCCAAGCTCGTCCTGCATTATCCTCACCTGCTCTTGCAGGTAGTACTTGCGCTGATTCTTCTGTATGCTGTCCTGAACCTTGTCGTCGATCTCCTGCTCGATCTTCAGTATGTTAATCTCACCCATAAGAATCTTTATCAGGGCCTCGTACTGCTCCTGAAGATTCTTCAGGCTGAAGATCCCCATCTTGTCGGGAACTGACAGTTCGACGTTTGCGAGCATGTAATAGAATTTCCTGTCGGGTTGCTCCATGTTGTCAAACGACATGATCGTTTCAGGCGGAATGTCCCTACTGTTGCGGACGTAGTCACGGAACAGCTGTCCCGCGTGTTTGACGTAGGCGTCGAGGGAAATATCTTTCTTCGGGGAGACGATGTTAGGCGCATATTCCGCGTGAAGTATCGCCTTTTCCTGGTAGAACTTCTTCACGAAAGCCTGGGACACTCCGTCGACAAGGACTTTGAGAAGCCCGTTTGGAAGTTTCAGCACCTGGAGGATTCTCGCAACCGTACCAACCTTGTACAGCTCATCTTTGGTGGGATCCTCGACCGCACTGTCCTTCTGCGGTATCAGGACGATGAACTTGTTTGATTTGGCGGCTGTCTCGACCGCTTCGACCGACTGTTCACGGCCAACAAGAATGGGAAACAGCATGTAAGGTAACACGAGTGAATCCCTGAGCGGAAGCACGGGGAGGTGGGTCGGTATATCCTCGACATTCTTTATGCTGTCAACATCCTCTATTTCGTCGAAATCTTTCAAATCTGTCTCCGATTGGTAAAAAACTAAATGGGATTAGGTAAAAAAATATAGCAGAGTATTGAGGGTTAAACAAGGATAGGGGTGGCGGGTGTAATTCACGGACAACAGGGATCGGGCGAGGTGTCGTGGACTGTACACGTGCTCCGCATGCTATGGTAACCACCCGGTGCCGCGTGCTCCATCACAAGCCATCGGGGTACAATATTCACTGCTGCTTTGAACTTTCAGGTTCCGCTGACTAACTTTTCGAAGGAAAAGGCCGAATCAGATACGTCCCGCCAAAAGCGAGACGTTAGGGCATGTCCCGACACAAGTCGGGGTCCGTTGGACGAGTTCTTAATAAGGAGTATCAAATGAAAATCCGTATTGAAGACGCTCTTCAGTACCACTCTGTTGGTAGAAGAGGAAAAGTTGAAGTTGTGCCTACAAAACCGTGTATGACACAGCGCGACCTCTCCCTGGCTTACACGCCGGGGGTGGGTGAGGTTTGCAGGGTGATCGACAAAAACCCGGATGAGGTTTATGAGTACACATCGAGGGGAAACCTTGTGGCAGTGCTTTCTAACGGCACCGCGGTACTTGGGCTTGGAAACATCGGACCGCTCGCCGGAAAGCCCGTTATGGAAGGCAAGGGGGTTCTGTTCAAGAGGTTCGCAGATATAGATGTATTTGACATCGAAATCGATGCTAAGACGCCGGAGGAAATCATAGCGGTCGCCAAGGCTCTGGAGCCGACATTTGGCGGAATCAACCTGGAGGACATAAAGGCCCCCGACTGCTTCATAGTGGAAGAGACGCTCAAAAAGACGATGAACATACCGGTTTTCCACGACGACCAGCATGGTACCGCCATCATAAGCTCTGCGGCGCTCCTGAACGCGCTAGAGGTCGCCAAGAAAGACATTTCCAAGATTAAGATAGTGGTTAACGGCGCCGGGGCGGCAGCGATAGCGTGCACAAAACTTTATCTCAAGCTGGGGGCAAAGCTGGAGAATGTAATAATGTGCGACTCCAAGGGGGTCATCTACAAAGGAAGGCCCATAGACATGAACCCTTACAAGGAGGAGTTTGCGCGTGAGACGAGCCTTCGCACGCTTGGGCAGGCGCTTGTGGGGGCGGACGTATTCGTCGGCCTTTCAGTGGCTAATGTTGTCACGAAGGACATGGTGCGGTCTATGGGCGCCAATCCGATAATCTTCGCGATGGCGAACCCGGACCCGGAAATTTCATACGAAGACGCTGTGGAAGCACGGCCAGACTGCATAATGGCAACTGGCCGGAGCGATTACCCGAACCAGGTGAACAACGTTTTAGGCTTTCCGTTCATCTTCCGCGGCGCTCTGGATGTCCGCGCCCGTAACATAAACGACGAGATGAAGATAGCGGCCGTTAACGCGCTGGCCCGGCTGGCAAAGGAACCCGTACCCGATTCCGTGAAGGTAGCGTATGGCGGCATCGACATGAAGTTTGGAAAGGAATACATCATACCCAAGCCTTTCGACCCGCGTGTCATCACGTGGGTGGCACCGGCAGTCGCCAAGGCCGCAATAGAAACCGGCACGGCGAGGGTGGCCATAGAAGATTGGGACAAATACATATTCCAACTCGAAGAACGAATGGGTATAACCCGAAGCGTGGTGAGAACCGCGATAACAAAATCTCAGGGGAGCGGGATGAGGATCGTGTTCCCCGAAGGAGAAGAAGCAAAGATTCTCCATGCCGCGCAGATAATAATAGATGAGGAAATAGCAAGGCCGGTCCTCCTTGGCAAGAGATCCCAGATTGAGATGAAGGCCAATGAAATGAAGATCGACATGGAGGGAATAGAGGTCATCGACCCGGCCAGCTTCGAGAAACGGGAAGAGTACATAGACAAGTTGTTCGACATGCGACAGAGGAAAGGACTCACGCGCGCAGAAGCGGCAAGATACATCGAACGTCCAAACTATCTCGGCGCCATGATGGTACACATGGGAGACGCAGACGGTCTTGTCTCGGGACTCACACAGTCATACCCTAACACCATCAGGCCCGCGCTTCAGGTGATCGGCATGGAGGAGAAGAGAAGCAGAGTCGCGGGCCTCTATCTCGTCATGACGAAGAGGGATACATACTTCTTTGCGGATACCACGGTCAACATAGATCCAACGGCCGAGGACCTCGCCGAGATAGCAATCATGACGGCTGAAGTGGTGAAGCGGTTCAACATCACCCCTCGCGTTGCCATGCTTTCGTTCAGCAACTTCGGCAACACGCGCCTTGTCCAGTCGGTCAAGGTGCAGAAGGCCGTTGAACTGGCCCGCAAGCTGGACCCGACGCTGATTATCGACGGTGAAGTTCAGGCTGATGTCGCTCTTTCGCCGGACGTTCTCGAGGAGGTTTATCCGTTTTCAAGCCTGAGGAACGGAGCGAACACGCTCATATTCCCCGACCTGAACGCGGGCAATATAGCGTACAAACTTATGGGCAAGATAGGCGGTGCCACGCTCCTCGGTCCCGTCCTGATGGGAATGAAGAAACCAGTTCACGTCCTGCAGCAGGGATGCGATGTGAATGCCATCGTCAACATAGCGGCGGTCTGCGCGGTGGAGGCGATTGAGAAAATGAAGAACGGTCTGCACTAGTTCTCGTCAGACCTTTAACAACTCAGGGCGGCCAAAATTCCGGCCGCCCCTGAGCACTCGACACCCCCTCCAGCCAGACATTTCCCTCCCCCTCATCCGGCCCGTAAAAGAATGGTCACGCGTGACCGATGCTTCCCTGATTTTCGAAATGAGGTGTTTCTGCTTGTTCGCGTATCGGGGAGGAAAGACAAAATAGAGAGGAGAACCGCGCGTCGGATGACATGCGGCGACTCGTTGATACCAGTGTGAAGAGAAGATCGGCGAAGAGGAGGCGTCAGGCTTCCCGAGAGCGGAAGAGTATCGCCTTCAGATCCGCTATCTCGCGTTCCTGTGATTCGATCTGACTATAGAGATCGATGAGATGCTCGTACAACTCGTTCTCAAGAATTCTCGATTGTGATATATCTTCGAAATGAAAGGCGATCCCGGACTTTCCCTCCTTGAGACAGAAGGCCTTTACCTTGAAGTACTTCTCGACCCCCTTCTGCTTGAGGGTACCGATGCTCTCGCCGTTCTCGATGCAATCGGCCACCAGGTTTTCAAACGTCATCGAGTCCTCGTGCTGCAGGAGCGAGTCAACCTGGAGGATTCGTCCTGTTTCAAACCGCAATGGAAGAAGTTCTTTGGCGACGGGATTTGCGTAGATAAGTGTAAGCGAAGAATCAGTCAGGACGAACGGGATACCAATCGCCTCAAAAATTCCATAAGATTCTAAAGACCCAACATGCTCTGCCATCCAGCAAGATGGTACACTAACTGTGCCATGAAATGCCGGGTAGAACGCGAATTTTGAGGCGGTTTTTCAGGTGGAAGGGGCCGAGCGTTACGTCACGGTAAATATTTGTTACGGAATTTTCACGGGCCCTGAAGAGATGCCGCCCGGCGAGGCACCGGTTCAGCTTCCGAGATAGTCTATCTCGACGCTGGACGCCTTGTTCAGTTCGCCTGCCGTGAAGGTTCTCGTCTGGCCGTCCTTCAGATTGTACTTTGCGCGATTGGGACCACTCGCATTTAGCTGTACCATAACATTGGCCGACGAACGAAAAGTCATCCCCGCATCATTCGTGCGCGAACTCCCTTGAACCATAGCTACGGAGCTGTTACCGGCGGTGCTCGCCGGTGTGAAGCTAACGCCGGGAGCGGCGACCACCGTCAGCGTTACCGTCGCCGTGGCAGTTACCTGAGCCTGGGCTGTGGAGACGACGAACACTACCCCGAGGAGAGGGAGGAGAGTCAGTATGTGATTTCTTTTCTTCATCGTCTTCGATAACCTTAAGTGCGAAGACGATGCCAGACTCATACGAGCGCGACGAATTTCCGTCCACTCCCATAAACCACACTGCCACAAGCGATTACGGCAGCCGTCGTCCCGGACCGGAGGGAACGACTAAGGTGCCGTAGTGTAATTATTTCCGATCGGCTTGAAAGAAATACTTGCGAATTGATGCCGGGAAAATCGGCGCAGAGAAGTTACTGAAGAGGCATTATGCGTGCGGACGAGTAGTCACCGTAGGAGCGGATCTTCTCGAGCGTCCCGGTCGC
>JAKAMG010000061.1 GCA_021812985.1 Bacteroidota bacterium | reverse complement strand
TGACGCGCGGAGGCGAAGCCGTACCTCACGGCCTCGCTCGGACTCAGAAAGCCGGAGTAAATCTGTGAAAACACCTCTATGCCGGCTTCGAAATCGGCGGGCTGTCTCGTGTCGTCGACCGAAGTCTCGCCGTTATGGACGTGAACGTTGACGGTGCGCGAGTTCTGAGGAAGATCCCCATCGTTGATCTTAAGAACGAGATCGGCCGGTGAGTCGGTCGAATGCTTTAGGAGCGAGAGCGCTTCGCGCAAGTTGATGACTCTCAACATGAAGCCCGAGGCCAGCGTCGAGAAAGACTTGTATTCGAAGAAAAGCCGCCGGTAGTCGCGTTCTCTGGGCTCTTTCAGGAATAAATGGAGCGGATAGTCCGCAGGAGCGAGGAACCTGACTTTGGACACCTGCTCTCCGAGCGCGCCGATGAACCCCCATAAACCGCGGTGAGCAGCGGCATCGAGTCCGACAAACTCCTTTATATTCATGATCGGCTCACTGAACGCGCCGGGCGTCGAAGCAGGCTCCTTGTAAAGCTCATAGACGAGATATCCCCTGTCCTCGACATCCCCGTACACAAACGCGTCTTTGAATTTCGGGATGACAACAAGTTCCCAGAAGCTGTCGTTGCGCATCAGCGTGAAGCTTCCCCGGGACTGAATATCCCTGTCAAGTATCCGCTTCACCTTGCCCCTGTCTGATTTGCTGAATGGCCGGACATTCGAACGTTCCGGAAAGTTCATTATATCGGATGGGGAGATCTCATACTGCATCATGCTTCCGACGTAAGCGTACCCGTACTTCTTGTAAAAGCGATGTCTGAACGGAAAAAGCATGGAAATGGGGTAGTCTTTCTCGTACATCTTACGAAGCGCATCCTGCATCAGAGTATCTGCTATGCCACGTCTGCGAGCTTCGGGCTGGACTGCGACCGCCGCGATACCGGCCATCGGCATCTTTACACCTCTCGAATACACCTCGAACGGAGTTATCCTCAGACAACCGAGTATTCCCGCACCAACACTCTTGTCCTCCAGCACGTACATGTCGGAAAGGCTGTACCGCGGATTGTTCTCGATGCTGACACGAATGACGGAAGTGTCTTCGAGAAACGATTTCGACAGAAGGGTCGCTATTATGTCGCCGTCACCCGATGTGGCTTGACGAATAATCATCTGATATACCTTTAGAAGGTTGCGCTTCAGTTTCGCTCGCAAATGCCGTCACGGCTTCAAAGACGCTCTCCTCTCCGATCCCTTCATCGCCTACTCCGAACGTGCAGACATGAGGATCCCCCGGACACTTCGTTCCGCAGAAATCATCCGGCGGCAGGATGACGCGGGAGGAACTGCCGACCGGTCCCCAAAGTTTGGGGGAGCAGGCCGTGAGAGGGCAAAACATCGAAACGGTGGGCGTCCCCACGGCCGCGGCGATGTGCATGGGACCGGTGCTTGAAGAAACAAAGACAGTGACTTCCGAAATGACCGCGGCGAGCTCCCGCAGAGACAATTCTCCGAAGATCGTTTTGACTCCATCGGCCCGCAGCCCCTGGAACGAACCCTCAAGGCTTTTTTCATGAGACGACCCAGTTACGAGAACCTGGAGCCCAGCCTTTGCAAGTCTTCCTGCGAGACCCGCGTACCTGTCGATTGTCCAGTTCGGAGAAGAGTGACCGCTCCCGGGGTGTATGCAGACGATCGACCTTGAAAGGTCGAACCCATAATTCCGGAGAGACAGTCGAGCATTCGTCCTTTCGTCGTCCCTCAGAAAAATCTCAGGTTTTGTCCAGATTTCACGCGCGCCGATCTTTCTCGCAAGGTCGAGCATATAGTCCGACTCATGCCTCAGAGGGTTATACTTCCTGCGCGAGACCCCCCGGGTCATCGTGATCACTTCGTAAAGAATATGGCCCACACCGAACCGGCGCCTGATCCCCGCGAGAAACAGCATGTACGCAAGCCTCTCCGTCGGCATAAGGAGGAGCGCCGTGTCAAATTTGTGTTTTCGGATTTCCATCACTTTCTTCAGAAAGGGATCGCCGCGCCTGGCTTCCTTTCCCGGATCATCCGTAATCACGAGGTCTATGTTTGGATTGCCGGCTAGGAGCGGACTCGTGTACGGAGAAACCAGCGCACCGACGTAACATCCCGGGAATGAAACCTTGAGCGTGTGAAATACGGGTGTAGAAAGGACAACGTCGCCAACTCTGTCCGGCCGAACGACCAGAATTCTCTTGGGGGCTCTATCGGTTTTGGTCAACAAGCTCGACTCAAAGGATTTCTGACGTGTAATATAAAGCCTAGCGTGATTTGTTTCACATATATACGGCCAACTGCCGATTCTCCCGCGTAAACGATCGCAAAACGTTTTTTCACTTGCATTAGCAAAAGCATGGATATATATTAAATCGAGTTTAATAGAGTTTCGACGAGGATCCCACCCTACCCCAAGAATCCTCGGACTATCCGTACCGACCTGCTGGCTACCCCACAGCGGGTCGGTTTTTTTTATGCCCTTTTGGCAAACCATAGGGCGCCGAGGTCGGGAGGTGGCGCGGACGGAAACTCCAGGGAGATTGCCGCGTTCGGATGGACGGAAGCGCACCCGAGTCCCGCAATCAGCTTTGACTCGACAATGCTCTTGTGATATTTTATAGAAAATCCGGAGAAGAGATGGATCTCGACAAAATTCAAAAAGCGATCGGTTCGGCCGGAGCAGACGGCTGGCTGTTCTATGACTTTCACAACCGCGATCACCTGGGACTGAAGATACTCGGGATGAGTCTGAAAGGATTGGCGACAAGGAGATGGTATTATTACATCCCCGCCTCCGGCGAGCCGGTGAAACTTGCCCACAGAGTCGAGCCCACGAAGCTGGACCATCTTCCCGGCAGGAAATTAATGTATTCGACGTGGCGGGAGCTTCACTCCAACCTGAAGGAAATGCTTGGAGCGCCGAAGAAAGTCGCCATGCAGCATTCCCCGTTGAACGCCATTCCATACATTTCAATCGTCGACGGCGGGACAGTCGATCTCGTGAGGAGCTTCGGGCATGAGATAATTTCTTCGGCCGACCTCGTCTCGCAATTCGAGGCACTTCTCGACGAGAAGGGAGTAAGGTCGCACTTCAAGGCAGGAAAGCTCGTAGACGGCATTCTGGACGAGGCGTTCAACGAGGTACGAAAGTCACTCAGATCGAAGAAGTACAAGACTGAGTTCGAGATACAGCAATTCATCGGAAAGCGTTTCAAGGCAAACGGGCTAACGACAGACGACCTCCCGATTGTCGGCACAAATGACCACCCCGCAAATCCTCACTTCGCGCCTACTGAAAAGGGCTCCCGGAAAATAAAGCCGGGGGACAAGCTCCTTATCGACTTGTGGGCGAAGCTCGACAAACCGGGCGCGATATACTACGACATCACCTGGTGCGCATTTGTCGGAGATGACCCGCCGGAGGAGTACGTAAAAGCATTTCACGTTGTGCGCGACGCGCGCCGCGCCGGTTTCAGGTTTCTTAACGAGAGGCTTGGCTCAGGGAGCAAGGTCGCCGGATGGGAAGTTGACGACGCTTGCCGGAATGTCGTGAAGGAGGCGGGGTACGGAGAATACTTCACGCACCGCACCGGCCACTCAATCGGCGAGGAAGTCCATGGCAACGGACCCAACATAGACAACTTCGAGACGCAGGACACAAGGCTCATAGTCCCCGGCTGCCTCTTCTCGCTCGAACCGGGGATCTACATCGAAGGCAAGATGGGAGTCAGGTCGGAATTGAACGCCTACGTGAACAGCTCCGACAAAGCCGTCGTCACTGGAAGAGAACAGGAAGAGCTGGTACTGATCAGCTAA
>JAKAMG010000050.1 GCA_021812985.1 Bacteroidota bacterium | reverse complement strand
GTTCACCTCCAGGTTGCCGGTAAAGCTCATGAGATCGCGAAGGTAAGCTACCAGAACGGAGTCATTACCGCGACCGAGCTCAACGATGCGGAGGTCCAGGTGGCAGCCGTGCAGACTTCCATACTCAATTACCAGAAAGACATTCTATTGGAATATGCGGAGCTGGATTATCTCGAGAGCAGGGGCGCGCGATGAAGTCGGGCAATGACATGACTATTCAAGAACAAGTTGTAATTCCGGAGGAAGAAGTGAAGGACCGTTATGACGTATTAGTTATCGGAGGGGGACCCGGTGGAACCCCTGCCGCAATTGACCTGGCCACGAGCGGTAAGAAGGTCCTGCTCGTCGAAAAGAGCGGGAAGCTCGGCGGAGCATGCCTGTTCATCGGCTGCGTACCGTCCAAAATAATAAAGCACTCCGCCGATGAATATCACTTCGGGAAGGAGCGGCAATCGGGAGGAGCCACGTCGCGCGAAGGGCGCGACAAATACTGGGCGCAGATACGAAGCAACATGGAGCGAATCCTCAATTCAAGATCTGGGGCAGCCTATGATGGCATTCAGAAGCTGAAGAATCTTACCCTGGTCGGTGGTACTGCCCGGTTTGTCTCTAATCGCGAAGTGGAGATTTCGAGTACCGATGGTGGAAGCCTCAAGGCCGAGTTTGATTATGCCATAATAGCCCCAGGCGCATCGTCGACGATACCTCCCTTCAAAGGAAACGCGGCCGGTGAGCTCCTCACCAGCGAAACCATATTCGGCCGCGATTCTGTGCCCGAGTCTCTCGTGATCATCGGCGGCGGGCCGATAGGCATCGAGCTCGCACAGATGTTTTCGAAGCTCGACGTGAAATGCACGGTGATCGAGGTGATGGATACCATTTTAAACGGTATCGTTGAGCCGGAGTTTGTCGACGGAATAACCGCGAGGCTTCAGAGACAGGGGATTGACATTTTTACTTCTTCACGAGTCAGTGAAGTGTCTCGTGCCAACGGAACATTCAGCGTGGCGTTCTCAGGTCCCGATGGAACCACAAGGACAATCACATCAGAACAGGTCCTCGTATCGGCCGGCAAAAAGCCAAACCTGGATGGGCTGAATCTCGGCGCGACCGACATAATGTACACTCCGAAAGGAATCGCCGTGAATGAATACCTGGAGACAAGCGTGAACGGAATCTATGCCACCGGAGACGTAATAAACGCTCCGAAGTTTGCTCACACGGCTACCTACGAGGCGCATATCGTCGCGGCCAACATCTTGAGAGACAATTCCAGGAGACCCGACTTCACCAAGAACTCCTGGGTTTTGTTTTCAGACCCGGAAATCGCATCCGCCGGATACACGGAAGCGGAGGCGAGGAAGAAAGGAAAGGACGTGGTAACCGGCGTCTACGATTACAAGGTCGATGCGGTCACACAGATCAACGGCGATCCGTTCGGATATCTGAAATTCGTGGTTGATCGCCGGACCTCCGTCATTATTGGCGTCCATATCTTCGTTAAAGACGCGGGGTCGATTGTTGGCGAGGGAGCACTCATAGTCTCCGGGGGCTTGACTCTCCATGACGTCGCCGAAGCTGTATATCCTCACCCTACTCTGTCTGAAGCCTACGGCTATCTTGCGAAGAGGATGATGCAAGGAGCGGCTGCGAAGGAAGCGGCCCGTATCGAACTACCCGCGGAAGAAACGATTCTGGCGCAATCTTCCGGAAGGGTGACTGCAGACAGTATGCAGCTTTGAAAGGAGGAATTTGATATGTGGCAGTCATGGACGAACGCAATCCTTGGTATCTGGCTCATCTCGGCGGCATTTCTCGGCCTGGATCCCGCTGTTGGCATCTGGAATGATCTCATAGCCGGCGCAGTTGTCGTAATCAGTTCATTGACAATTCTGAAAGTCAGAGAGTGGCAGGGATGGCTGGCTATGGTGTTTGGAGCGTGGATGATAATTGCGGCTTTCATACCGGCGTTAACCGCCGGCATAGGCTATGTGTACAACGACCTTATCTCGGGACTCATCATAACGATCGCAGGGTTTGCCTCGATGGGTCGGCGGAATGAGGAAGGGTTTGCATGAGACAGCAGGAGATAGAGCGGCTGCGGACTTCCCTGCCGCTTGCAGGACTTATCCAATAAAACAAATCAAATTCCGAAAGGAGATCAGAAAATGAATTCGGCAGCAATGATAACATGGATATCGATCCTCACAGTCGGTGTGATACTGCTTGGATGGATCGGCTCGGCGATCGAGGATAAGCAGCACCGGAAAGCAACAAATCATTCTCATCATGCCTGATGATTCGAAGAGGAGAAGCGGAGGACGAAAATCATTCCTCAGCATATCCACGAGAAAGGAGCAGTGAGCCTGGTCTTCGCGGTATTATGGAGAGCTTCACAGAGGTGGCAGAGAGTTACCATGTCGTCTCTTGAGCTGGCACAACTTAAGCAACTCAGGCAACTAATCTGTCCGCATGACAATCAAACAGATTCTATCTCATACAGACTGGCAGCGTGACCTTCTATGTTTTTACGCAGAAATTGGGACTTGACCAGAAACGGCAAAGATGACGTATAAAATTATCGACACATGTCGCCATATAATCGCCATGGAATCTAAGTGGGTACTGAGCGATGAAGGGATAGAACAAAAAATCCCGCCACGCGCGGCGCGTGGCGGGAAATTGGAGCGGGGTTGACGAGGCTCGAACTCGCGACCTCCTGCGTGACAGGCGTGACATGGTACACCATGCAAACCAAATTCGCCGTTTCTATTTCTCTTTCGCAGATTTCCTGATGCAGGAAAATCTCTTTTGATATACTTTTCTCCCCGCGACCGGGCTTATAACGGGCATGGGACGAAGAAACTTCCGGAGGCTACAAGGAGAATTTCATTCCGGCCATTCTCTAAGTGCTCCAGCCATCTCCCCAGGTCGCTTCAAGAGGCCCGCCATGAATTGCGCAGAGTCGATGACTGTGCGACGATCCATAAGATGGGACTCGCCGTTTCTCAGAAGCCCAATAACGGACTCGTGGTCGTCAAGCAGGACCGCAATGATCTAGTCCTGCGTTTCGAATAGCTTAGCGTGTCTGTTCAGCCTCGTGATCTCCATGAATTCCCCATGAATGAAAGAAGAGGTACGCCCAAAAGAGCGCCCCGCCCTGTCCACTTCCGCAACTATGGCTCTCATGGAGCGGCACTGTCTCTCGAAAAGCGCGTGCACTTCAGCGGGACTCTTGTCAGGTATCTTCCGGCTTGCATCGCGCGTTCTCATGTAAAGCACGTATTCGTCAGCCAGAAACTTCTTGAGTTCTGACGCTTCATTTATTACACTACCTTCTGTGGATTCTTCATTATCTGCCATTATCCCCTCTCCGTACCGCCTGCCGGCGACGGGCACCCTGCTACTTCCCTCTTACGCCCGAGTTTATTCTCTGCCTAGCCGATTTGCTGCAGCCGTGAAAGTGCTCTCTCTTTACGCCAAAGGTACAACCTGAAACGAAGTCGCCGCCACCAACGAAAATCGAAAAGCCTGTGAACGTTCAACCACGAGATCCCGGTCGGTTGTATATGCTTGGGCCCATTCCCGTAGATCATTTCATCCAGAGATTCCATCCGAAATCTGCTCAACAATCTCTTCACCTGTTCACCTTTCACTTCGCAGTTTCCTTTCTGCAGTTTAAAGATCTTCCCGCCTCCCACCAGGGGTTGTGCAAGAATCAAGCTCACCCGCAAATCTCTTGAGGAGGCATAGTCACGTGTGTCGGCGTTTCCACCCGCGCGCCCTTGGCGTTAGCGGAGTCTTCGTTCAGTCGCCGACCACCGAGATGCTGCCCACAATCGTTTCAAGAGTCCCATCAGTGTACTTGTAGTCCCGAATCTCCAGACGGGTGTGCAATGCCAGCTTTCTCATGATTGCCTGGAGATGTGCCCTCACGGTTCGTGTCGGCGTTTTAAGCTTCTCCCCGATTTCCCTGTCGCTTAGGCCGTTGCCGAGGAGTCCGAAGATTTGTTTTTCGGTCCTGCTCATTCTAACGGGCTCGGTAAGCTTGATCTTTTTTCCCATGATTGCCTGCTCCACAATTTGAGAGAAGAGGGAATCGGCAAGAGTAGGTGGAAGGACTTGTCCGCCTTTTGATACCGTTTGTATGGTAGCGATGAAGTCGTCCAGCGTCGCATCTTTAAGTATGAAGCCCGATGCTCCCGCCCTCACATATTGAACGACGTCGCCGTGAACGGGGGCCAGATCCATAACCACGACCTTAGCTTCCGGAAATTCCTTCTTCACGAGGCTGACCACATGCAGGCTGTTCTGACTGCGTAAATTGACGTCCAGAAGAATCACGTTGGGTTTCAACCTATGAAGCTTGAGAATCGTATTTTCGCTGTCCCCGGACGCGGCGACTATAATGACGTCGTCACGCTTCTTGAGAATCGCGGCGAGCCCGTCCCTCAACATACGATTCTTCTCGATGAGTAAAAGCCTGGTCTTCTTCATTCGATACTCCTGATCTTCAACTTGCGTATGTACCCGTTGGTCTCTCGCGTTCACACGGCCTCCGCCAATCGTCGAGAGGCAATTCAACACATTCATCGTGTCGTTAAACTACGGTCAGATGGATGCCGATCCAATCGTCCAAGAGGATGAAAATGGGATTAGACCTTCGCTGAAGAGGGATTATTCCTCGATGAGAGAAATACTTTCCTCAGCCTCCATCAATTCCGCATTTGTCAGAGCGTATTTTGCGATCTGGACGCGGGACCGGAGGAGAAGTTTCTCGAGGATATTATGGACGTGGCTTTTTACGGTGTAAGTGGAGAGATGCAGGTTATCCGCGATCTCCTTGTTCGAGAGCCCCTCCGCTATCAGCGAGATTACCTGGCGCTCGCGCCTTGTCATCCGGACAGCTTCTTTGACTCTCGAAGTAATTTTGCCGTTGACGGCCTGCTCCACGATTTGTGAGAAGAGGGATTCAGTCATCAGGTGCGGTAGGACTTTCTTTCCGCGGGAGACGGCGCGTATGGTCCTCAGAAAATCTTCAGTCGTCGCGCCTTTTAGGACGAAGCCGGATACTCCCGCGCGCACGAAGAGCAGGATGTCCGTCTCGGTCGGAGCAAGGTCCATAACTATGACCTTCACATTAGGAAAGTCAGACTTTATCGACCGGACTAGTTCCAGGCTGCTCTGGCTTCTCAGCCCAAGGTCGAGAAGGAGCACGTTCGGCCTGAGGTCTCGAACTTTCTGGATAGGCTTCTTCCGGCTACCCGGTCCAGAGACTACCTGGATATCTGAGTTTCTACTGAGTATAGCCGAGATGCCCTCACGGAGAAGCGGGTTATCTTCGATGATCAGCAGTTTTATCTTCTCAGTCACGGCTTCTCCGCTTTGGAATGCCGGTCTCGCAAGTTGTCATAACGATATTCGGACCTGTCTTTGAGGATTCAACAGAAGTTACCCAACCCGAAGGACTCGTGCAATCCGGCGATAGCCCCGCGATCCAACTTCCGACATTCCGCCGGCCCGAAAACTGCTACACCCGAGCTCGAAGGTTATATCACACAGCTGTTCGAAGCTTTTGTTCCCCGAGTGGCTGCGGCACTACACTTGATCGTTCGGCCTTCACCACGCCGATCCGTTCTTCCTGGGCTTTCAAGTAAGCGTTAGGGTCGTGGTACATCGCACCGGGAGGAAGCCAGTGCCAAAGCGGTCCCAAATCTTTCATTATGATGTTCTTGTAAAACTGGGGGAGATCGGTCGTTTGCTGGTCAAAATAGCGTCTAAATTGCACGTCGGTCCTCAGGAGCCGCCTTACTTCCGTAAAGTACTTTATCCTCCCAAACCCTTCCGACGACACCGCGCGGAGGACGTTCATCAGCCGCGGTCTTACAGCGCCCGTAGACTTGAATCTTTTGAGCATAGCGCCCCATGTGAACGTGTACTTCATCAGGTCGATGACATTCTGATAGAACTCCGGCCATGAATAGTTCTTCGGTTTCACGTTCATAGCATGATTGTTATCCAAGAAATGGAACGGGAAAGGGAGCACATGATTGGCCCGCTGATATTCAAGGTTGACCGGCGCCGCCTGCCCGAATGCGGAAAGGAGCGAGTACCCGGGAAAAGTCCCCGGCGTCAGGTCAAGGAATCGCTTCGTCAGCTCGAACGGTTCGGACCCCTCGTCGCTGTCGAGCCCGAGGACGAAATTAGTCTGCACGTACGGGATGTAGCGGAGTATCGTGTTGACATGATCGGATACCTGCCTGACCTTATTCAAACCCGACACGCCGTTCGTTTTTGACTTGCCGCCAAGCTCGTACCAGGACTCAACTCCCGGGAGGATGGCTTTGAAGCCGTTGCGCTTGAGTCGCCTTAGATGGGGTTCGGACAATAGTGAGAGACTGCTTTCCGCGATGAAGTCTATGCTGTTGGGCGGCACAGAATCCTCTATTGCGCCCATGTAATCGTCGAATCGTATTCCGAAGTTCGGATCGTGCCAGCCGACTATCGGCCGTCTGAATTTCTTCAAGAGGAAAGTGAGGTCTCCTTTCAACACATTGAAGTCGAGCGGCTGATATGGAATCACGGAGTCGATGCAGAAACTGCAGGTGTACGGACAGCCGAGACTCCCAATCATCGGAACGAGTTTTATCAGCGGAGCTTTCTTGAGCGTCGACTCGATGAACTTCCATCGTTCCCGTACTCCCGGTATGGCCGCTGGCTGCTGCCTGGCCGTAAGATACAAGCCAAGGGGTCTGTGACGCGAAATGTCGGCAAGGATGTCCTCTATGACCTGCTTGTCGGTCAGTCCGACGACGTAGTCAAAATACTTTTGTGCGTCCTGAGGATAACAGCGGGCGTGCGGGCCGCCGAGCACTGTGATCGCACCGCGAGAGCGGAAGAGATTGCTCAGCGCGTATGCGGTCTGCCCGGCCTCGCTGAACGCGCCGATGAAAACAATGTCGACGTCCTGTGGAAGTTCATCCACGAGGTTCTCGAAACCCGTGTAGCATACCGATGTTACCTGGTGTCCGAGTTCCTCGCACCACACCCCGAGTACCTGGGGCATAATGCTCGCAAAATTGGCGTTCATGACGCGCGCCCAGAGCGCCCGCGTCGGCCCCTTGGTCACGAGGTCGATTATCCCTATTCGAAGTTTGCGTTTGATGACCGCTCCTGCTTTGGATTTCCGGAATAACGGCGTGTGGATCTCAGTGGGTTGAAGCAACGACAGGAGTGTTGGAACTTGGTTCTCATGCTCACTTGCGGTTCACTCTCGCCTTTCGTCTCCGGTTAAGTTAGGAGGCCCGGCATTCCTATAAAATCGGTCAAAAGGATTAATTCATAGGAGTGGCGTCCCGATCATACCGGAGACCGGGATACAGGGATTTACTCCGCCGGGCTCAGGCCAGTTTTCCCCCGGCACAATCGCTCTGCCCCGACATGCCATCTGCTGACTCTCCTTTACGGGTTCAAATCTCTATCCTGAAACCACTTCTCTTCTTTTTCTTGGCATTAACTCTCCTGTGGAGCTTTTCAAGAGATTTTTCAGCCGATGTGAGAGTTTTCCTGACTGGGGGCGACACATTCATGAATTCTACCGGAGGACATTGGCCTCCCGGGAATTCGTAACGGAACTGAACGAGCACGTCTGCAACAGATTCTGACAACCGGAAGATACCATCGAAGTCGAGAATGATCGAGGAGGGTTTACCATATTTGCCGGATTTCTCTCTCCATAAACCTACTATCACCCTGACCAGCCTCTCTGCAGACTCACGCGAATGCAGGGTCTTAGGAATCGACGACACAATCGGTGCAGTTGATCCGTCGTTCGTTTTTTCTCTCATGCGTCTCCCTGTTAACCGGTAAAACTTGAGCCTGCCGGTGGATTACACCGGCAGGCTGTGGAGTAAAGCGCCGCCCTCCAATCGCCTCGCGGCGTCTTCCATCAAGACGGCATATTACGATGTCGGGGCGATAGAATTCTACGAGTCCATTTATGAGGGCCGGTCTACATCTATCCTGAAGGTCACAGGGAACGGGTCCCGTCGGCGCCACAGTTGTCGCGCAATGCCTGAGAACATCTGCATGACGTCTTTCCAGTTAGCGGCCCAATAATTCCTGCCATTTCTTCCTCCAGGTGGGCTGTCCCTTCTCCTGGTCGGGTTGCGGGACGCTGCCCTTTGCACGGATAACCTTCCCTTTGGGAGGATCATTTGGAAACCGGCGGGCTGTAGTTACGCCCGTATCTCTCGACGTAATATCCCCGCGGTATTTGTAAAGAATCTGCCGGAAGGATTTTCTCTCCTCTTCCGTCGCTATGAGCGAGATCGCCTCCCCTTTCTTTCCCGCGCGGGCGGTTCGTCCGATACGGTGGGTGTAAGATTCCACGTCCTTCGGTATCTCGTAGTTATAAACATGAGACACGTCGTCCACGTCGATCCCTCGCGCCGCCACGTCGGTGGCGACGAGGACGGTGAATTTCTTCTGGCGGAAATCGTTGGTCACTCTCTCACGCTGGGGCTGAGACATGTCACCGTTGAGACAGCGAGCGTTAATGCCGGCCGCAGTGAGTGTCTTCGCGAGTTTGGCGGTAACATACTTTTTGTTGCAGAAGACAATCGCGAGCTGGCGATCTTCATTGAGTAAGCCTGTAAGCGTTCCCATTTTCCGGTCCGGGCTGACATTGCAGTATGTTTGCTTCAGGAAGACAGGTTTCACCGTGGACGCGAGACGGACGTTCCTTGGATTGCGCAGATAACTGCCCGCGAGTCTTTCTATCTCCTTCGAGACTGTTGCACTGAACAACATTGTCTGGTGCTCACGCGGAAGCTGACGGGCGATCCTCTCGACGTCATGTATGAATCCCATGTCCAGCATTCTATCCGCCTCGTCGCAGACAAAGTACTTGACGGACGACAAGTTCACCGCGCGCCTGTTCAGGAGGTCGATAAGCCTCCCCGGAGTCGCGACGATTATATTAGCTCTGCGGAGACGGGACGCCTGCGCGCCGATCGGCACTCCGCCGTATACCGGGACGATGCCCAGATGCTTCCCCGTCGAATACTTGACAAATTCCCCGGCGACCTGGGTGGAGAGCTCGCGCGTCGGCACGAGGACTAGCGCCCGAAGGCCGTCATTCCTCTGCAGCTTTTCGATGATCGGTATCGCGTAACTTAGCGTTTTGCCCGATCCGGTCTCAGATTGTGCGAGCACATCCTGACCATCTGTGACTGCCGGTATGATTTGTTCCTGTACCGGCGTCGGCACTGTTATTCCCTGTGCTTCGAGCAGAGCTGTTATTTCACTGCTCAGCACAAAAGAAGCTGATTTCATATAAATCTTTCTTGTAACTGAAAAAATGTGCGGGGAAGATGAGCTCCGTCAAAATGAGCTGGAGGGAACGTTCTGTTTTCCTGGAGATCCTATAAAGAAGACCAAATCCCGGCTTTTGAACACCGTCGCCCGTTCTTCTTCTTAGGAGGGGGAGAAGATGTTTCTTTTAATGACGTAATATAACCGGTAGCCGGTTAAGGTGCACTATAAAAGAAAAAGAAACTCTTCGTCGGTTGGCACGTTTTTCATTCCGCTCCCCCCCATCCTTAGCCCTATTGTTCAAAAATGATTCGCTCCCCATCTGAACACACGGGACACGCTCTGACCTCCGTCGTCTTCCCACCGTGACTCGTCTTCCGACTCGGCAACGACAATCTTTTCCTGGACGAGCCGTCCCATCACTTCATGGCCTTCGTCTCGCGAAGGCGGCACTCCCATCTTCACCCAATGGGATCCATTGGCTCCGTCGTCGACCCATTTCTCCATTTCCTGAAACGGAGGGGAACTTCCTCTCCGGTCTTTCGAATTACGATTTATTTCGTGCATTTTGAAACAGCTCTCTTATCTAAAAAGTCTCAAAGCCCCTGATGCTTGAGTTTCATTTCATTTGCAAATGCCAACGCCTGCTGTTCATCATTGAACCAATCGGATGAGACCTTTTTCTTAAGCCACAGGAATTTCTTCCAGCGCCTTACGATCCATGTTGCCGGCTCGGACTCGCGGTGAACCAATTCGATAAAGCAGTCTCTGGCGCTCGATACAACCAGATTTTTCAAAGTCAATTCCCTTCATTGTTTCCGCGTTCGGATGAGCCGGACGTACGGTGGATGAACTCAAGTCAATCGAAGTGCAACGATTTAGCAAGATCTTCGACAGACTTCCGCTCATCCTTCCAGACATCCTCGCGGTCTTTTTGTTCCGAGGCCTGTTCGCGTTTGTACCTCTCGTATGCTCTATTTGCCGCGGCAACAGCCTGTTTAAGTACCGGCAGGTGGCCGGCAACTTCGGCCAGCGGGCATTGGATCATAAGAAACGCTCTTTCTACGATTGCTTCCTGCAGCGCCAGCGGCTGCCCCACGTTCAGGGCTGTCCACTCCTTCTCAAACAGCGTGCTCCACCCCTGCGGGGGAAGTGCAGAGAGTTCAAGATAGACCTGGTAAACCGTCTCCGATCCGGTAACCTTGCGGGTTTTGTCGGTATTGATGCCGCGGATCCGTGTTTCATTTGTGGATTCCACGCGAGGGTCTTCTTTCAATTCAAGCATATGTCACTTCTCCTGAGAAGAATAGAACGAATCTGGCTGGATCTCCACTCGAAGGCAGATCCCGATAGACATCTTGTACTGCGAATGAGTATATCAATTATCCGTATGAAAGAGTATGGACCGAAAGGATGAAAGAGTAGCTAGCTCCCGTTGAGCGTCAAACATCCATTCCGGATAGTAACTTAGATAAGGATCTCCCGCAGATTACGCGGATGAACGCAGAACAAATCGGCGCAAATCTGCGAGATCAGCAGGATACATTCGAAGACAACTTGCCTGCCAACCTTCAAATGAGTCATGCCCCCGTTCTCGCATGTACCTTTATCTTTCTCAGTAGTTTTGGGGACAGTAGTACTTGCGCGTCGGACGACGTGTGATTGTGATGTTTGAGCCCTTCTCCATAACACCCAACTCGATGCCCGCCGTGGGAATGTCACTGAGCGACTTCCGGCATTTCGGATTTATGCCGGTCTAACCATTCGAGCATCGCGCGCACACTTCCGGTAGCCAGAGCGATGCACGAATCGGCCGCGCCGTAATACATCCGAATCGTATCGCCATCGGGGGCGATCGTGTAACCGCATGGGAAGACCACATCGTCGACGTCGCCGTGGCGTTCGTAATCTTCCTCCGGGCCGAATATCCACTCGTCGCCGCGTTTCAAACATCGATCGGGCCTTTCCAGATCGAACAATGTCAGACCCAGCCGGTAGATAGAGCCGGCGGCTGTCTGCCGCACCCCGTGATAGATAACGAGCCATCCCTGCGGGGTCTCGATAGGAGGTGCGGACAGTCCTATCTTGTTTGCGTCCCACCAGCCTCCCAGCCTCGCTTCCAGCATCATCTTGTGTCCGCCCCAATGCTTCAGGTTTGTCGAGTACGAAATCCACATGTGTGCATTGGGCACGCTCACCGGGCGATGGATCAGCGCCCAGTGTCCGTCGAAGCGTCGTGGAAGCAATGTCGCGTCCTTATCGTCCGGCTGCATTACGAGTCCCAGTCTCTCGAAGGTGACAAAATCCTCCGTGAGCGCGAGAGCTACGCCAGGCCCGTCGTGACTGTAAGCCGTGTACACGACCGCATATTTCTTCAATTCGGGCACGAACGTGATGCGCGGGTCTTCTATTCCCCACAACTCTTCCGGAAAATGCTCTGGATCGGGCAACAAGGTGGGCCGGGAGTCGATCTTCCAGTCGTCCACGCCGTTTGCAGAGCGTGCTGCACACAGATGAGATAAACCCCGCCGGTCCTCCACCCGGCACAGGAGCAGCGTCGACCCGTCGGGCAGCAGCGTCGCCCCGGGATTAAAGACGGTGTTGACCGGGTAGGGCCAGTCGGCCGATTTAAGGATGGGATTCGATTTATTGCGGAGAAACAGCTCGGGAAAGTGATTGCTCATTCGTTTTTCGCTTCCATTGATTGATAAGTGTTTTCATCCAGCCGCAGCTCCAGCAGAGATTGAAGGAAGGCAAGCGTGGACTCGGCCCCCTGGTTTTCGTTCGGGCGATCTGGGTGCAGGCCGTCACGGCAGCCGCCCGTTGTTGGATCATATATGGGGAGGTTAAGGTCGTTGCGCCCAAGGAACCACTCAAATGCGCGCCGCGCCTCCCTGCGCCAGCCTTTCTCTCCGGTAATCCTGTATGCTGCCAGGCATGCGGAGACAGTGGCCTGGACTTCCACAGGTTGTTGATCGAATCGTGCCCTCTTGCCGCCACGCTCATAGAAACCGTTCGATCCTATCGGCACGAAGTGACCCCCTTCGGCATTGGTACGCTGCAGGTTCATCAACCAGGTCAGCGACTCCAATCCGGCATCTGTCATTTCCTTGTCGGGAGTCGACTTGCCGCTCAACAGCAGCGCGTGAGGCAGTGCAGCGTTGCAGTATGTCAGCACATCTTCAAACCATCGCCATTCATCGGTCCTATGGTTTCGGTAGAGCGTCAGAAGCCTGCCGGATAATTCCTCACGCACCTGTCCGGCCAGGCGATCACCCGCAAACCTCTGAACATATTCATGGATTCCTATGAGAGCAAAAGCCCAGGCCCGTGGGCTGGTCGTCTCCAGGATGGGGTGAATCGTTTGTTCGAACAATTTCCCCGCCAAGCTCTGAAGTGTCGGCGTGTTTGAGCGGCCAAGCAGTGTGCCAAGGGCCCAGAGAGCGCGGCCGTGACTGTCATCCGACCCTCTTTCCTCCCGCCAATGGCGCTGGTAATCCATGACGTTTCGAAACCGACCAGATGCAGGATTGAAAGCGTACCAGGTGAAGGCGAGATAACGCGAAGCCAATTCCAGCGCTTCGCCGTTGCCCAGTTCTTCTAGCAGCGCACTCACCATTAATGCACGCGCGTTATCGTCAGTGGTATAACCTTCCCTGTAGTTTGGAACAGTGAAAAGCGCGTGTTGCAGCATCCCTGTCTCGTCCGTCATGCGGTGCAGGTGATCAAGTTTTAAAGGAGGCAATTCACCCGGACGTTTATCGAGTGCTTTGACAGTAAACCCGGGCGGGCTGAAATGTCGCCGTTCGGCACGAGCGCGGTCGAAACTCTCCATGTAACGCTGCGCGACCTGGGGCCAGATCATCGTCCGTGCAAACAAATAAGCTTTCTTCCGCATCGCCTGTCGCTCCGATTCGTTGCCCAGCAGGTTAATTACCTGGCCTGCCATCGCCGAAGGGTCGTTGAATGGGACAAGAGCGCCCCGCCCTTCCGCGAGCATTTCTTCCGCATACCAATAAGGCGTAGAGATTACAGCTTTACCTGCGCCCAGCGTGTAAGCGAGCGTACCGGAAGCGATCTGTGCCGCGCTTAGATACGGCGTGATGTAAATATCCGCGGCGCTGATGAACTCAACAAGTTCTTCCAGGCTGACGAAACGATTGTAGAAGATCACATTACTCTCGACCCCCTTTTCCTGTGCCAGCCATTGCAGCGACAGGCGGTAGGCTTCGCCGTCATGCTGTATCACGTGAGGATGAGTTGCGCCAACAATCATGTACACCGTGTTCGGATAACGCGCCACAATCTCGGGTAGGGCGCCGATAACGACCTCGATTCCCTTGCTCGGCGAAAGCAAACCGAAACTCAACAGGACAATCTTACCTTCGACACCGAACATATCCTTGTTGAAGCTCGGATCGGCAAAAGGCACATCGGGAATGCCGTGCGGTATCGTGTCGATCTTCCCGGGAGCCACGTGATAGACTTCCTGGAGAAACTCGGCACCCCGGTCACTCATGACCACCAGCCGATCGGATACGGCGGCAACATCCTCCAGCACGCGCCGCTGATCGGGGTCGGGTTGGCTGAGAATAGTATGAAGAGTAGTCACGATCGGCATTCGAAGCTCGTGGAGGAGTGCCAGGATGTGGCTCCCCGCCCGCCCACCGAATATGCCGTACTCGAACTGGAGGCAGGCGAGATCTACATTGTTGATGTTCAGGAAATCTGCGGCGCGGCGGTATGAATCGATATCCTTCTCGGTCAACTCGAACCGGACTCGTTCCGGGTAGTCATAGCCTGCAGCGTTGTCGTTCACCGGAAGGGCGATGAAAGCCTTATTACCGTACTCGGAGGCCATTGCCTCGCACAGGTCTGTGGTGAAAGTAGCAATGCCGCACTGGCGCGGTAGGTAGTTGCCGATAAAGGCGACTCGATCAATCGTAAAACTAGTCGAAAGGTGTTCCGTAATATCCTCGTTAAGTCCCTCGTTGCCCGGCGGTCATGATGTTTGATGTTATCCCATATTAGGGCTTTACGAGAGGATTGATGGTTTGTCTTTCCAGGATGGCTTCTTCCCGGATGCCTCGCGCCGCAGCGGGCAAGAAGACGCCTTCAGCTGTGCTTTAGCTTGAGTATTGTTCTGGCTCTTTCTTCTTCAGTTTTGTCCACCAAAAGTTGAACTCCTTCGGCGTACTGCGATGCCGGAAACATTCCGCCCACATCATTCCTGACAATGGAAGCTTCAATACCTTCGGACTTGAGATGCCCTTTTGCAATTTCGGCATTTATCTCATTTTCAAATTCGGCGACGACCACTTGCTGATGTTTCATTTCTCCACCTCGTTGTCTCTGCACATCACTTGCTTATTCCTTTCAAATGGGCTCGTACTGTCTCTACGGCGCCCTGATTCATTTCAGCGCATTTCCGGGGCGACTTCCTGCAGCCATTCCCTGAGAGTATCGACCGTTTCCAGGTGTCGATCCAGCAGGCATACCACAAAATCAAGAATGTCGCACTTGGTCCGACTTCTCCTCGCCGGGGCCAGCGAGCGGATCACCGATTGGTGATCTTCTAGAAGAGCTTCGAGAATCTTGTTCTGTCCCGTCGGCTTTTCGTTATGCCGGCCGAGCCGTGTAGACTTCATGGAGTGCGCAAAGCTCACCCGGGTAAGTCTTCCCAGTGACCGGGCTCTACTTTCCAAGTCGACGACGGCGCCGTCCAGATACTTACAGTGTTCACTGAGCAGCCTGCGCAGCCCGGTGACGTTTCTCCCGTATACATTCCGCCGGGCATCTCTCGTTCTCACGGCAAGCACATACTCATCGGCGAGCATCAATTCGAGGAACTCGAGGACTTGCAGCGATTTTTCACCGGCAATTTCTATTTCTGATTGCATTTTATTTTCCGCATCTTCATGAGATTAATCTTTGTCTAGAACTACCGGACGGATGAGAAGCATGCCCCACCCGTAGAACACTCAGGGGAATATTTAGAAGAGAGCAGCATCTCCGGGCGGCGGCATTTATCAGCGGCACAAACAGCCATGCCCTGGGTACAGCGAATCACGTCTCGAGGAGAGCGAGATCAACCAGGACAGTCGACTAAACGATAGAGCCACTCCGGCGCTTCGGGGATCTCCAATTGGGTTCGCGACTCTTGCCAGGTTTGTTGTTACTTCAGGATACCGAGACCCTTGTTCTCGTTCCTCTTCTCGTCCTTCTTGATCCTCTTGGCCGCCTTCTTTTCCTTCATGGTTTTCGCCGGTTCCTTCTTTGAACCCCTTCTGCTGTCACGACCTTTGCTCATAATCTTCCCTCTTTCGTTTACGGTTCAGCCCTGAAACAGAATCATTCGTGTCCGAACTGATTCGGGCTTTACCGTTGAGTCATTATATGTACAAAGGTGATAACGCGCCTTAGGTCAAAAGGATGAAAAAGGGACTACATCGATTCAGCGACGGGTGTTACGAAGTACGAGACAAACCGAATTCACTCGTCTGACCTCGCTTTCGCAAACCTCTCGATTGATCAGAGTCTCTTCTGGTATGCTTTTCTCCCCATGACCGGGCAAATAACCGGCATGGAAGTTTACGGCTTGGTTCTATTCCTCCGCACTTTACTGATATGTGCGGCCGCTTTGAACCGATCGTCAATGGCGTCACGCCCTCCGAAATGGACGGGACGTGTCTGACGCCTTCTTGAGTCCAATTCATCACCGACAATTTTACCTATCGAAATCAATAAGGATAGGTAAGTTTATCGTGGCGTCAGTAAGCGATAAGACGGATTTCGGGGTCAGGCACGGCGTCAAGAGATAAGGCCTGCGACCTCCTGCCTATAACGCAGGAGGCTTGGCTCATGGGTGGACAAAGGGAGTGGGCGATTCGTAAGCCTTTGTAATGCGGAAGATTACAAGGAAAGCAAAGCGGGGTTGACGAGGCTCGAACTCGCGACCTCCTGCGTGACAGGCAGGTGTTTCCTGCGTTTCCGAACGAATTTCGCCGTTTTTGGGACTCTGGGTGTACAGTTGGGTGTACAGTTCCACCATGGTTGCTCCAAACAGAAGGAGCAACATCATGTTCTTACTCAAGCGCGGAAATGTTTACTACATCCAGTACTTCGACAAGAAGTCGGGAAGAAAAAAACGAGTATCGACTGGAGAAACCGAAAAAGCGGAAGCCGAACAATCTCTGAACCGATTCGCGAAGAGAATTCATTTCACTATCGCAAAGCCGCTTCCAGAGGAACCGAAAGAACACGGTTACACAATCGAAGACTTCGAACAGAGATATGAACAGCATGTTGCTTCGATGTTCTCGAAATCATACCTCGAGATCGTTAGGTGGTCGATCAAGATGATGAAGCGGGATATCCAGGCAAAGTACATGAACGAGATCTCGTTCAATCTCGCGGAAAGATTCATCGTGAGGACATATTCTAAAGCTCCTTATGCCGCAAGTCAGTATCTCAGAACTCTGAAAGCCGCCTTTACGAGAGCGATGGAATGGGGATATATTTCGCAGAATCCGTTCGGCAAGGTGAAGATTCCGCGCCTCCCGAGGCTCCTGCCTGTATTTATTGACCAGGCAGAGTTCCAGAGGATTTTGGACAAAACGGAGACCCAGGACTTTAAGGATATCTTCATGACAGCGTTTCACACAGGGATGCGGCGCGGGGAGATACTCAACCTGAGGTGGGAGTCGATCGATCTTGCCGCGCAGACCGCAAAGGTCGAAAGCACTCAGAGCTTTTCGACGAAGTGGAAGAAGGAGCGAATAATCCCTCTCAACAGAACCGTCATTGAGTTGCTTACAAGGCGGAATTCGGCCTTAACTTCGGCGCCGACGGGCTTTGTCTTTCCGACTGATAGAGGTCTTCCATATAACGGAGAATTTGTCGGCAAGAAATTCAAGATGGCGGTGCGAGCTTCAGGAGTAAATACTAAGGTACACTTCCATACGCTCAGGCATTCCTTTGCGTCGAACTTGGTCCAAAAGGGCGTTCCGATCCTGATCGTGAAGGAACTGCTTGGTCATGAGAAGTTGAGCACGACCCAGATTTATGCTCATGTAAGACAGAAGGATTTAGCTGATGCGGTGAGTAACTTGGATTAATTGAAAACCATTGTTTTGGATGTCTAATAACGAGAACTATCTATGTTGAAAGCCAGATTGCCGACTTAGCACACATCAACTGACAAGAACGCCGACTACGACACATCGACCGCCATCCGTGTGGCCGAGTGAGCGGTGAGCCTGACTGTGTCGAAAAAGAAC
>JAKAMG010000015.1 GCA_021812985.1 Bacteroidota bacterium | reverse complement strand
TAACCGAAGGGAGCGCTGACCATAGTTACGGAATTCATGTGGCCGAGATGGCCGGGCTCCCGAAGGCTGTCACGGGAAGAGCGAAGGAGATTTTGAAGAACCTCGAATCGTTTGAACTCTCGGCAACTGAGTCGGCTCAGTCCGGTCAGCAGGAATCTAAGATGCCGAAGCGTCATAGGGTACTGCAGAAGAGTCGCGAGGGAGACATACAGATAGAGATGTTCCAGCTCGGTGACGAGGAATTGCGGAAGAAGATCGAAGGAGTGGACCTGAACAATCTTACGCCCGTGGAGGCGCTCAATAAGCTTGCGGAGTTCAAGAAAATATTGGAGAAGGAATAACCGATGGAACCAACGGGAAAAGTCGTGGCGGTTCGGGGGGCGACTGTCCTGGGCGAAACCTCGACTGCGGATCGTTTCAGCGTCGGGTCCTACATTACGATCATAATGCCCGAGAGCAAAATACTCGGAGTCATCAGCTCACTTGAACTCGGACCAGGCGGCGTGATCAGATTCAGTGCAAACCTGTTCGGGAAATTTGATTCGGGAAGATTCCAGCGCGGAACGGAAGAACTCCCTTATCCGGGCGCCGTCGTGGAGATCCCCTCCGAAAGCGAACTTGACCTGATATTCAACACTCACAGGAGATTTGACTTCGCCCTCGGAGAGATGTCGCTCCTTAAAGGGAAAAAGAACTACATAGATCCCGACAAGTTCTTCAGCCGGCATATCGCCGTCGTTGGCGCGACCGGCTCGGGCAAATCATGCGCCGTCGCATCGATACTTCAGAAGGTGGCCCGGCTTCCGGGCGCGAGAATCATTCTACTTGATCTGCACGACGAGTACGGCGACGCGTTTGGCGATCTCGCCGAACGGATCAACATCGGCGAATTCGAGCTTCCGTACTGGGCCATGAATTTTGACGAGCTCCTCGAGACTTTCATAGACCCCGATGATCCCGCGGCCAGAAGCGAGTCGGTCGTCATGTCCGAAATCGTTCTCAACAGCAAGCGGGCAAAGAACCTCGCATACAAGGATTCGATCACCGTGGATTCACCGGTCTACTTCGACCTTACCGATGTCAAGGTGAAGATGCAATCGCTCGATACCGAGAGGCTCCCGAATGGGAAGGAGGGCCCATTCTACGGCGATTTCACCAGGTTCCTGTTCAAGTTCGACACGAAGGTAAACGATAAGAGGTTTGAATTCCTATTCAAGCCGAAGAGGTTTAGAACGAGCGAGACCTTCTCTCAATTCCTGGAGCTACTCTTCGGATTGAAATCCGGGAAGTCGGTAGTCGTGCTGAACCTCAGCAATGTACCGCCTGAGGTGATAAACGCCCTGGCCTCGCTGCTGGCGAGGCTCGTCTTCGATTTTAATATGTGGAACCCCTTCAGGGCGAACCTTCCGATCCTTCTTGTTCTTGAGGAAGCACACAATTATCTGAACGTTCGCGGCGCGTCTCAGACTGCCCGAAGGACGATAGAACGCGTCGTCAAGGAGGGGAGAAAGTACGGGATAAGCTGCATGATCGTCAGCCAGAGGCCGACGGATGTGGCCGAATCAGTTCTCTCTCAGTGCAGCAACTTCGTCGCCATGAGGCTTTCTAATCCGGACGACCAGGCGTATATCGCCAAGCTGGTGCCCGAATCGATGGGAGATCTGCTGGATGTGATTCCAGCGCTGAAGCAGGGGGAGGGACTTCTTCTCGGAGACGCAAGCATACTTCCTCTGCGAACCAAGATAGACCCGCCCAACCCCTTTCCGAAAAGCAAGGACGTCGACTTCTTTACGAAGTGGAGTATACTCCCTCCGGCGGTAGACCTGCAGAATGTCGTTGAAAGATGGAGAAAGATTAACTACTAGATGAACCAGAGACAATTATTTCACGCGATCGAACAAATAGCCTCAAAAGATTACAAGACCGATGAAGAGCTCCTGAACAGTGTCGTCAATGAGGTGGCGAACTCTGATCAGATGAGAATCAAAGGGGGGAGGATCTGGAAACTTTTTCCCCGGAAGAACGCATACATACTCGTCAGGCAAATAGGGAAAATCAGGTTCCTTGATGAAAACTACACCATCAAGGTTTCGGAATATCCGGACTTCGTCAGAATTGGAAACGAGAAGACTCTTCTCAGTTCCGAACGGAACGCCGAGCTAAGGAAAGAAGGCATCGAGAAATACTCCGCGACCGGGGTGGGGGACAAGGTGAAGGTCAAGGGTATCCCGCTGTACCAGTATATACTTGCGTTCAACACCGACGGCGAGAGCCCGGAGCTATTCGACACGCTTAACGTGATCGGAAGCGCCGTCACGGCAGTACTGAGAGGCCGTCATGCGCTCGCCCGTACCAAGCAGCTCGAGCAGGACCTCGACCACGCCAGGGATATACAGCGGAGCATCCTACCTGAGCATGAACAAAAATACGGTAACTACCAGATGTTCGGCATATCTGTGCCGGAACGTGTTGTCGGAGGGGATTTTTTCGACTACCTCCCGACTGGTGAGGACAGCGAGCGCATGGGTGTGGGAATCGGCGACGCGGCGAGCAAGGGGCTCAGCGCTGCGGTCGAGGCCCTATATGTCTCCGGCGCCCTTAAGATGGGCGTCGAACTGCAGACGAACATGGCCTCGCTTATTAGAAAGATAAACAACCTGGTGAACTGGACATTCTCGGATTCGCGCTTCGTCACTCTTTTCTACGGCGAATTCACGGACGGAAAGAGCGGCCTCTTCCTTTACGTCAACGCCGGACACAACCAACCCCTCTTCTACAGAAAGGCGACAGGCGAGGTGACTCAGCTCCAGACTACCGGGCCCGCTCTCGGCATCGCCCCGAATGCGAGATACCACATCGGCAATGTTAATTTCGACAAGGATGACATACTCCTGTTGTACACTGATGGCGTGTCCGAGGCCACCGACACGAACTTTACGCTTTACGGCGAAGACAGGCTTAAGTCCAATCTGATCGAGCTTGCGGCCCATGAACCGAAGAAAATCTGCTACGAGCTCGTCGAATCGGTCCAGAGATTCTCTGCCTCATCGCCCTACGCCGATGACAAGACGCTGGTAGTCATAAAAAGGGTTCAGTAGGAGCCGGCATGTCTCAGGACGTTACCCCGATAGAAGAGGCCGGAACAGACAGCCTTGCCTTCAGGCCACCAAAGGTGAGACTTGTCAAAGCTTTTCCCAACGCCTTCAAGAATGTAATCGCGACGGCAAGGACATGTTACTCTTCGAAGGGGATTATAGAGGACGACAACGTAGACGTCGAGAAATATTCAGAGCTGGCGAAGAGCATTTACGAAGCGGGGCATCACACTACCTTCCAGCACGCAACATTCCAATTCCAGTTGTCGGACGTATCCAGGCAGTTTGTGTGGTCTTTCCTGCATTCTCATCCCTTCTACAACTCGGAGCAGGTCAGCCAGAGGTACGTTGAGGTGAAGGAAGGAAACTACTTCATTCCTCCGATCAAGGGAGAGGCTCTCTCCCTCTACGTTACGGCCGCCTCGAATCAGCTCAGCGCTTACAAGAAGCTGGTCACCCTTTTACAGAAACCCGCGGCGGCGGAATACTACGCGAGGTTCCCCGGACGCGTAAACGACAAGCGCTTCTCCGGCGAGATCAAGAAAAAGGCCCAGGAGATTGCGAGATATGTGCTCCCCGTCGCCACTTATTCGTACCTTTATCACACGGTCAGCGGTATCACCCTCCTGCGGTACGCTAAAATGAAAAAAGGGGGCGACGCGGCTTTCGAGACTCGACAGGTCGTCGACATGATGGTAGCTGAGCTTCTGAAGTTTGACCCGAACTACAGGCTTGTCCTGGATGAACCTTTCGATGAGTCGTACTTTACCGAATACCAGTACGGCGGCGCGGGCGCGGGTCCCGATTTCGCTCGTGAGTTCGACCGCGAACTTGGGGGTCATACTTCGCAGCTCATCGATTATAAGGTCAATTCAGAGAGAGTCGTCGCCGATTCTGTCAGGGAAGTGCTTGGGTTCACTCACTCAATGCTTACGGATAATGAGGCGATAGAGCTTGCCATAAATCCGGCGAAGAACAGGATACTTGGCAACGCCCTCGTCCTTACTACTCACGACAAACTTTCGAGGGCCCTGTACCATGCCTCTTACACATTTCGGAAGAAGCTGAGCCACACCGCCGATTCTCAGGACCAGCGGCACAGGATGACTCCGGCATCGAGGCCTGTGATATCCGAGCATATCTCCGAGCAACCCGACTATATCGTGCCGTCCCTCATCATGATGGATTCCGAGGCCGAGAGCGTTTATCGAAGTGTCATGGATTCAACCTGGGAATCAATGTACCAGCTCATTTCGATGGGCGTTGAAAAGGAATTCGCCGCATACCTCCTGCCAAACGCATTCCCGATAAGATTCACAGAATCCGCCGACCTCCTTAACCTTCACCATAAGATCGAAATGCGCCTATGCTATAACGCCCAGGAGGAGATCTGGCAAGCCTCTCTTGACGAGGTAAGGCAAATAGTGGATGTTCATCCCAGACTCGGGAAGTACCTGCTGCCACCATGCACGATCCGCCTTCTCGCAGGAACGAAACCATTTTGTCCGGAGGGTAAGCGGTACTGCGGCGTTCCCGTCTGGAAACTTAATCCCTCTGAATACAAAAGGACGATTTGAGCTGAGATGACACGGATTATCTACCTTGTCGCCGTATTCCTGATAATGCTCGTGATCACGGTCTACACCTACTACCGCGACAGAAAAGGCGGTTACGTCATGATGACCGGGTGGACGTTTATTCCAGTCGGATTGATGCTCGTTACATGCGGCATGGCTCTGGAGGCCCTGAAGTCCATCGTGAAAGTCCCGGATGCGTGGATGGTGACGTACCAGCTCGTTCAGGATTTCGCCTTCTTCCTCCCGGGAGTCTCTGTGGTCGGATACGGCCTGGTGCGACTTATGCCTTCCATCGATGACTTCGTGGCAACGATGGCTGACAAGAAGGTTATAGAGCAGAACAAACTCTTCACGAAGCATCTATTGAAACTGCAGGAGAACAGCATGGCGCTAGCATCTCCAGGCAGCGTGCAGGACGTTCTTCAGCGCATAGTCACAAACGCTCAGGAAGTAACGGGAGCTTATTTCTCATCCCTTCTCCTCTTCAATACGAGAACCGAGACACTTGACGCGAGCTACTACGCGGGCAACGGGGGAGCGGTGCTCGAGAAACTTGTCGACCTCTACGATTTGAACCTGAGAAACATCGAACTCCCGGTGTCTAAGTACCGTTTCCTGAGAGACATCGCGAGAGACCGGAGGCCGTATGTTGGCACGGACGTGCGGGAGCTTCTAAGCTTCTACATTGGTGACAAATCAGTCCACAACGTGGCAGGTATCTGGAACATAAGGCAGTATGTCCTTGTCCCACTGCAGATAGACGGTGTGCCTGACGGGCTGCTCTGTTACCAGTTCAACACGGATGACAGCTCAAGCGCGTTGCTCGAGCTTTTTGCGCACCAGTGTTCGCTCGCACTCAGGAATGCCAGGCTATTCGACGAGATGCAGCAGAACACGATCGCTCTCGAGATCCAGAGGAGGAAGGCGGAAAACGCAAACAGGTCCAAGACCGAGTTCCTCGCGAACATGAGCCATGAGCTTCGCACTCCGCTCAACGCGATAATAGGTTTCAGCGAGATACTCGGGACGGACATCAAAGAGATGCCCCCCGAGATGGCACAACAGTTCATCGGGAACATCAACAGGAGCGGTCGGCATTTGCTTGAATTGGTCAACGATCTTCTCGATCTTTCGCGCCTCGAGATCGGGCGGCTTAAATTGGAAAAATCCCGGTTTGGCCTTCGCGAAGAGCTTGACCAGGCCGTCAAGATAGTGGAGACCATGGCCGCTGAGAAGCAGATAACCATTAACACGGATGTCGAGGAGAGCATAGGCGAAATCTTCGCTGATCCGCAGAAGATAAGACAGATCGTAATCAATCTTCTCTCGAACGCAGTGAAGTTCAGCCACCACCAGGGAAAGATAAACCTGAAAGCGAACCGTGAGAAGGACGCGATCCACTTCTGCGTCGAGGATTTTGGGATGGGCATCAAGAGCGAGGACATCGACAGACTGTTCAAGCCGTTCGAGCAGTTGACGCAGAATCCATATGCAAAGAAATACCGCGGCGTCGGACTGGGTCTGGCTCTCACGCGGCGGCTTGTCGAGCTGCATGGGGGCCGCGTCTGGGCCGAGAGCGAGATAGGCGTCGGCTCGAAATTCTTCTTCACCATACCTCAGTAATGGACTCCAGGAAGTACACGATAAAGAAGAGCGTCGTCGGCGAGGCCGCACGGCGCGTCTTTACGATAGATTATGAGCGGGATCTCAATCCTGACCAGCTCGAAGTTGTCAGGACGATTGATGCGCCGGTACTCGTGATTGCGGGAGCCGGCACGGGGAAGACCAAGACCCTCATCTACCGCGTGGCGTATCTGGTAGAGCTCGGCGGGAACCCTCAGTCGATTCTCCTCCTTACCTTCACAAGGAAGGCCGCACAGGAGATGCTGAAGCGTGCGTCGGCACTCCTCAAGTCTACCTCAGCCGAGCAGGTCTCCGGAGGAACTTTCCACTCGTTCGCGAACTTGACGCTCCGTCAGTATGCGAAGCTCCTTGGTTACGGGGAACAGTTCACGATACTCGACGACTCGGATGCGGCGGACGTGGTCAATCTTCTCAGGACCAGACTAAGGCCGGAAAAGAAATCACAACGCTTTCCCAAGAAAGAAACACTCGTGGATATTTACAGCAAGTCCGAGAATACACTCACCACGCTAGAGGAGGTAGTCTTCAAGGAATATCCGCGTTTCATAGAGCAGATTGACGACATCATGAGACTGAAAAGGGAGTTCGACGAGTACAAGCGCCGGTACAACCTGATGGATTATGATGACCTGCTGAAAAATCTGAAGAATCTTCTCGCGCAGAACGAATCCGTCAGGAGGACAGTTGCCGGCAAGTTCAGCTATGTCATGGTCGATGAGTTCCAGGATACGAATAAAGTGCAGGGAGAAATCGTAAGACTTCTCGGCATTGACAAGCAGAACGTCATGGTGGTAGGAGATGATGCGCAGAGCATTTATTCGTTCCGGGGCGCAAACTTCAAAAACATTTTTGAATTTCCGTCATATTTCCCTGGATGTAAGATCATCAAGCTTACCGAGAATTACCGGTCGACACAGGGGATATTGAACTTTACGAATCGGATAATTGATGCCGCCTCGGAGAAATACGAGAAGGAACTATATTCACGTAAGAAAACCGGCGAAAAACCGGTAATCGTCGCGGCTGAGACTGAAAACGTGCAGTCCAAGTTCGTCGTCCAGCGGATACTGGAACTGCGAGAGGCGGGGATTACGCTCAATGACATCGCCGTGCTCGTGAGGTCTTCTTACCTGTCTTTCGATCTTGAGATCGAACTTACCCGGGCAAATATTCCGTATGTAAAGTTCGGCGGCATGAAGCTGGTCGAGGCCGCGCACATCAAGGACATTGTCGCTTTTCTCAGGGTGATCGAGAATCCGCAGGACGCTGTCGGGTGGCACAGGATACTTCTTCTTCATCCCGGCGTAGGGCCGAGGGTGGCCGAGAAAGTGATTGACCGGCTCGCGAAGGGGGATGTCGCCGCGGAGGAAGACGGGACGGGCGCAGAGAAATTTCCGCAGGCGGCCGAAGAGCTTGTGAGCTTCATTTCTGAGGAGGGGAAGAGACATTCAAGTCCTCTCGAAAAGGTCGAGTCCGTAATTCGCTACTACCATCCTTTGATGCAGAGCAAATACGATGACTATCAGAAACGCGAGAAGGACCTTGACATGTTTTCCTCTATAGCAGAGAGGTACAAGACGCTTCAGGCGTTTCTCGCGGACCTCGCGCTGGAGCCTCCAACTGAAAGCGTCGTCGACCTTGGCGAAAAGGACAAGAAGGAAGAGCAGATCACACTGTCTACCATCCATTCAGCCAAGGGGCTCGAGTGGAATACCGTGTTCGTCATATGGGCACTCGATGGTAAGTTCCCGTCGATGTATGCCACAGACGACCCTGAAGCGCTCGAAGAGGAGAGAAGGCTAATGTACGTCGCGTGCACCCGCGCGAAGGACAATCTTTATTTGACCTACCCGATGAACGTCTATGACAGGGAAAGCGGGAGGATATTCACCAAGCCGAGCAGGTACATCGAAGTTGTCCAGCCCGATTATTTCGAGAAGTGGAATCTGGACTTTGAATAAACTGCAGTTGCCGCGCGGGAAAGATCTTTTCCAAACAATGCCGGCCCGGTGCCGAGTGGGCCTTAGCTTTCTAATGAATTGAATTCAGAAAACGCTCTGGTGTCTATCGATCGAGGAGCTCGGAGGCGAGCAACCCAGCGACGATAAGCGCCCCTCCGATTGCTCCGACCCAACCTACAAACTCTCCAAACGCGAAGAAGGCGATGACGTTCGCCATGACCGGCTCCATCGAAAATATTATCGCGGCACGGACAGGTGTGGTTTCGCGCTGGTATTTTGTTTGAAGGTAAGTTGCCAGGACTGTGGCGAGCACGGAGGTGTAGAGAAACGCCCAAAAGAGCCCCGCGGTGAAATGCACGTGTACCGTCTCGACGAACGGCGCAGCAGCAAGCGAGAGAACTGCTGTGACCGCGAGCTGGAGAAATGTGAGCTTTGACACGTCGTGCTTCTTCGAGAAAATGTCGAGGTAGACGATGTAAATGGCGTAAGAGATCGCGCAGAAGAGCGTCAGTATATCGCCTGTATTGAAACCCTGCCCGCCCGGTGATGTGAGGAGGTAAAGGCCTACCGCGACGAGTACGACCCCGATGAGGTTGCCTCTTCCGGGCATCCGCCTTTCAATTGCGGCTTGGGCGATCGGCGTAAATGCCACGAGGAGTCCGGTTATAAAGGCGGACTTTGATGCCGTGGTGTATTTCAGCCCGACTGTCTGAAAGGCGAAACCGATCATCAGCAGGAAACCCAGCACCAATCCCCCGAGCAACGTGCCCCTGTCCATCGCAAAGTAATTCTTGCGGTAAACAAGAGGGAAAATCAAAGAGGCCGCGCCGAATCTGATGGCCAGGAATGTCAGAGGAGAGGCATCGTTGAGCGCGTACTTGACAACCGCGAATGTTCCCCCCCAGATGAGCGTTATCGAAAGAAGTATTAGCTCGGCCCTACGGGACATACTTCGCGATCAGATGAAATATTTCTTGCTTATAGATTATGCCAACCAGCGAAATGACGAAGAGAACAGAATTAAGCATCATTGGCATGTCAGTTAGGAGGACGTTTGTCGGGTTTTCTCCCAATCCCATCTTGTGTACGAGATACAGATACCTGAATATTCCGTAGGTCACGAATATCGTCGTGAAGATCAGAGCTTCCGTATGAAAGGCGTGCACTGTTCTTTCTGATACCGTGTAAAGGGCGTAGGCAATTATGACGCTCGCAGCCGATACCGAAAGGATTTGGTCGATGAGGTCCAGATCATATTGGGCCAGGACTCTTCTCGATGATTCCTCACCGCTCCTGCCTACCTGGACAAATTCGCCTCTGCGCTTAGCGACCCCGAGGAATATCGAAATGAAAAGTGTAGTCATAATCAGCCAGCTCGACACCTTTACGTCGATCGCATATCCACCGGCGAGGATTCTGAGAATGAAACCGATTGCGATCACGAAAAGGTCTATGAGGACGTGTCTCTTAAGCTCGAATGAGTAGAGTAGATTCAGGGCGACATATCCGGCGAGTGCGACCCCGGCCATAAGGCGCGTCCCCCCGGCAACAGAGATTGCGAACGCTGCGGCGAGGAGAATGACTGACAGTATCCATCCCTCGGTCACGCTGACAGAGCCTGAAGCGATCGGCCGGTCCTTCTTGAGCGGATGAAGGTGATCTGATTCCCTGTCAGCGATGTCGTTCACCACGTAAATAGATGAGGCGGTCAAACAGAAAGCGAAGAAGATTAGAAGCGTCGCCCAAAGGAGTGAAGGATCCATGAGGTTCTTGGAGAATATCAGCGGGACGAAGACAAAGACGTTCTTCACCCATTGATATGGGCGCATGAGTTTAAGGTAGTTCGTGACTCTCTTCATCTGGGTCGTACCTGTGAGTTGGTGAGACTAATTTAGCGAAGACTCGGTTTGTTAATCAAATGTTTTCTACCCCTGTGTCGGAAGACGTCCTGCAAGACGGTATGGACGGATTTAGGTTTCGAACGCTTCAATCGAGTTCGGTTAAGCCAAGGCGGGGAGCGCTAGGTTACATTGTTAATTCGGTCATCGGCGAATATATTGTGTGCATGGCACATGAATTCATACTGATGTTTCTCATCGCAATATTTGCCGGCTTCTTCGGTGCCCTCGTTGGCATAGGCGGCGGCGTTATCATAGTTCCGGCGTTATCCCTACTTTTCAACCTTCCAATTCACCTGGCCATCGCGGCGAGCATCGTCTCCGTGATCGCGACCTCGATTGCCGGAGCGCTATCATATGTTGATCAGCAGATCACTAACGTGCGCCTCGGTATGTTCCTCGAGGTTGCCACGACAACCGGCGCGCTGTTGGGCGCATTGCTCGGTGTCCTGATGCATGGATACGTGTTAAGCCTGATATTTGGTGCGCTTATATTTTACATGGCGATTGTGTCCTTCCGTACGCGCAACAAGGAGGAGCGCATGATCGAGTCAGGCGGCTACGAGAAGGCAAAGCAGGACAACCTCTCGCGCGCTCTTATGCTCGAGGGCACTTATCACGACCACGCCCTCGGTAGGGAAGTGAGCTATCGGGCCACCAAGCCAATCCAGGGCAGCTTCGTAGCTATGCTCGCTGGGGTGGGCTCCGGTCTTCTCGGTATAGGTGGCGGAGTCATAAAGGTGGCGGCTATGAACACGATGATGAGCATACCGATGAAGGCGGCCGTCGCGACGAGCAAGTTTATGATTGGTGTAACCGCCGCCACGAGCGCAGTGGTCTATTTCATCGCCGGAGGGATCAACGTCTACATAGTTGCGCCTGTCGCGCTGGGCACGATGCTCGGTGCTACCGGCGGGAGCGCTGTCATGAACAGACTCCACAGCAAGGTGATTAAGACGGTATTCTTCCTCCTCATGATTTACCTCGGATATCAGATGATAGGCAAAGGCCTCATGATGGGCTTCGCGTTTAAACTTCCTGGATTGATGTGACCACTATGGACGAAATACAACTAAAGAGCGAGACCAAGTTTATAAACAGGGTCGTAGCGATAATACTTGCCACAGGTATGTATACCACAATCGCTTTCTACGCTATTGGCCTGGCTATCCTGTATATCAAGGGAGACTCCGTCCCGAGTCTGTCTGAGCAGTATTTTCATAGCTTTGGTAGCTTCTTCTCAAGCCTCTTCACGCTGCACGCACGTGCCTTCCTCTACCTCGGTACCGTCACGCTGATACTGACGCCGGTTAGCAGAGTCCTTATTTCGGTCTTCGCGTTCTGGAAGGAAAAGGACTATAAGTACGTTGGCGTCACCATCGTCGTATTCCTGGTGATCCTCGTAAGCGTCCTGATCGGGAGCGTCTTCAAGTTGAACCTCGGTTGAGACTCCTGGTCCAGGGACATTGGGCTCCTCCTCCTGTCCGACGGGGGAGCATTCCTGTGTTTGATTTTGATGGCCCGATGTTGTAAAATACCGAGTATTTAAGACTTACAGTGATGAAAGAATCGACTAAAGTATTCCTCTGGGTAATAGGTATCCTCCTCGCGGTTGGGGTAGTCATCGTGTTGGTGATCTCAAGCCTCGGTCCCGGGAGAATTGAATCCGACCTATCCGGACCGGGCGCGAAGGTTGCCGTGGTCAATCTGACGGGAACAATCCTTGCTTCCAGGCCTATAGTCTCTCAGCTGAAGTCACTGGCAGAAAACAGGAGCGTCAAGGCGATAGTGCTCCGTGTCGATTCACCCGGCGGTGGCGTTGCGGCAAGTCAGGAGATATTCGAAGAAGTCAAAGCGATACGCGACTCAATGAAGCCGATAGTGGTTTCCATGGGATCGATGGCTGCGAGCGGTGGATACTACGTCAGCTGCGGCGCGACCAGAATCGTCGCCAATCCCGGAACGATAACCGGGAGCATCGGGGTCATCGCGATGTTTCCAAATTACCAGAAGCTGATGGGCAAGCTTGGACTGGAGATGGACGTAATAAAGAGCGGGAAGTATAAAGACTCCGGTTCACCGTTTAGAAAAATGACAGAGGCTGACCGGCAGTATTTTCAGGGCGTGGTCGAAAGCAGCTATGGGCAGTTCCTCGACGCCGTTTCAAGGGAGCGAAAACTTCCGATTGACAAGTTGAAAAAATTTGCTGACGGACGCGTGTTCACCGGAGAACAGGCTTTAGGGCTCGGTCTTGTCGACACTCTTGGGTCATTCGAAGACGCCGTCTCTATTGCGGCGAAGTTGGGAGGGATAAAAGGGAAACCCGTCGTTGTGGAGGAGAAGAGGCCTCGCAGTCTGGCAGACCTTATCTTCGGAGATTTTCTCTCGAAGTTCCATTTCTTTGAGAAGGATTTTGTCGAACAGCCGATCTTGCAGTACAGATTCGGGCAATAGAAAGGGGAGATGATGAGCGTAACCAAAGCAGACATCGTTGAAGAGATCGCCATGCAGACTGGCTTGACGAAGATAGAGACCCAGGCGGTCGTCGAGGGATTTCTCGCCTCCGTCCGGAATGCTCTTGCGGAGGGAAAGGCGATTGAGATAAGGGGCTTCGGAAGTTTTAAGATCCGCAAGCGGAAGGGAAGGATGGCTCGAAACCCGAAGACCGGCCAGGCTTACCCCGTTAAAGAACAGTTCGTACCGTACTTCAAGGTCTCCAAGGAATTCAAGGCTTTCGTAGATGAACATCTCGGCCGGGAAGAATCCGGGGAGAAGGGGGGCGTTGAGGAGGCGGCCCAGGGATGATCGCAAAGTTTTGTCCCCAGTGCGGTACTGAAATCAACGGAGAGTTTAAATTTTGTCCGACCTGCGGTGCGCGGCTGCCGCAGAGTGAAAGCAAGGTTGAACCAGCAGCGAATGAGGAAGAACGTGGAGTGACCGTTTGCCAGACGTGCGGGTTTGAAAATGCTCCCGGCGCGCGCGCCTGTGAATCGTGCGGCACTTTCCTCGGAGGTGAAGGAAGTGTGTCGCCCAGAAGGGCCGTGTCTGAAAGCAGACCGGTTGCTGCGCCTGAAAGGGAGGACACTCAGAGGAAGGCGTCACGTCCCAGAGCTGAAAAGAAGAGGGATGCCCCGAAGCCGCAGCCATCCAGCAAGAAGGGGTTCCGTCTCGAGACGACTCAGATCGTCGCCATCGCAGCCGCGCTGCTCCTCGGCGGGGTCTTGATCTACGGATTGATGAGCTCCAAGTCAACGACTCCCGACAGTGGCATGGGTAACATGCCGCCGCAGCAACAGACTTCAACTGCAGCTCAGCCAAGCCCGGACGTTTTAAAAGAGATTGACAGATTAAGGGAAGTTGTCAATAAACAGCCTGATGATCTCGGCTCCGTTCTGAGATTGTCCAACATGCTTCAGGATAACGGGTTCTATGATCAGGCTGCGATATACTACAAACGATATCTAGACAAGGAGCCTGATAACGTTGATGCGCGCGTCGACTACGGAGTAACGCTCTTCGAGTCGGGGCACACGCAGGATGCTATCTCGCAGCTGAAAGAGGCTCTTAAGATTCAGCCGAAGCATCAGATAGGATTATTCAATCTAGGGATAGTCTATCTGAACGCCGGTGATTTTGAGAAGGCGAACGCCGCTTTCAAGCAATGCGTCAAGGTAGATCCGAACAGCGATATCGGCAAGAAGGCAGCACAAACTTTGGAACAACACGCAAACATTACATCTCAGGAGGTGAAGTAAAATGCCGAGTGGTAAAAAGAGAAAACGCCACAAGATGGCGACGCACAAGAGGAAAAAGCGGCTCCGCAAGATGCGTCACAAAAAGAAGATCCGTTAGTCTCTTTTAGATTTGTCCTGCCTCTCTCCTGAACGGGGAGAGGCGGGATCAAATTCAAAAATCATCACAGGGAAATGTAGAATGAAAACGGTTGGGCGGGTTTCTCTCTATCTTTTTTCAACGATTGCTCTTACACTCATCTCCCAGGCCGCATTCGGTTGGGGATTCTGGGCGCACAAGTCGATAAATAAGGCGGCCATCGGGCTCCTCCCCCCTCCACTCAGGGAATTCTACCAGGCGAACTCTGAATACGTCATTGAGCATGCCGTCGACCCCGATATGAGAAGGGGAAAGTGGAAGAACGAGGGGAACTACCATTACATGGATTTGGATGACTATGGCACATATCCGAATTTTAAGGTTCCCCCAACTTATGATGATGCCGTCAAGAAGTACGGCGAGGAGACGGTAATCAAGGCCGGGATGGTGCCTTGGCGCGTCGCCGTGGACGTAGACAGCCTGACTGCGGCCATGAAGGCCAGGGATATTCCGCTTGTATTGCATCTCTCGGCAGATATCGGCCACTACGTGGCCGATATGAACGTGCCGTTGCACGCAACCAAGAATTACGACGGCCAGCTCACCGGTAACATCGGTGTCCATTACCGTTGGGAGACCGGTGTACCAGAACACTTCGGCAAGGATTACAGCTTCGGTGGCATTGAAGGGGCTGTTTATATAAAGAATCCGGAAGAGCATGCAATCAAGATTCTCACGCACAGTTATTCTCTCCTCGATCAGGTCTTCAGGGCGGACAGCATTGCCAAGGCTGGTATTCCCAAAGACAAGCTTTACAGGGTTGAGACAAAAGACGGCAAGAAACAGTACATCTACTCGGACGAGTATTACAATAAATTCAACGCCGAACTGAACGGTATGGTCGAATCTCAGATGCGTTCGGCGATGCGCGCGGTTGCCTCGTACTGGTACACGGCCTGGGTGAACGCAGGCAAGCCTAAGTTCTGGTGAAAAAGGAATCTATGAAGTCAAAACAGTCTCCCAACAGGATTTTATTAAGCGAACGGGAAATACCGAAGAAGTGGTATAACATTGCCGCCGATCTCGAAGAGAAGCCGGCGCCACCCCTGGACCCGCAAACTCGACAGCCGATCTCTCCGGACAGGTTGAGCGCCATTTTTCCGCAGAGTCTAATTGAACAGGAGGTAACAGACAAGAAGTTCGTCAGGATACCTCAGGAGCTTTTGAAGGTCTATGCGAAATGGCGTCCGACTCCGCTCGTGAGGGCGAGGGGGCTTGAAGAGCTTCTCGAGACGCCGGCACATATCTATTTCAAGAACGAGAGCCTCAGTCCCTCCGGGAGTCACAAACTCAACACGGCGCTAGCCCAGGCTTACTACAACAAACTTGAGGGAGTCAAGCGGCTGGCCACTGAGACAGGCGCGGGACAGTGGGGCACGGCCCTCTCGATGGCCTGCAATTATTTCGAGCTCGGCTGCAAGGTCTTCATGGTCAGATCGTCTTACGACCAAAAGCCGTACCGCCGTGCCATGATGCAGATGTGGGGTGCGGAGATATCGGCGAGTCCCAGCGAGGAGACGAACGCGGGGAAGAACATCCTCGAAACGCATCCTGATTCCACCGGAAGTCTCGGAATAGCGATAAGCGAGGCAGTGGAAGTCGCCGCTAGCGACGTAGAGACGAAGTATTCACTGGGTTCCGTGCTGAACCATGTCCTCCTCCACCAGACAGTGATCGGCGAGGAGGCACTCAAGCAGATGGAGAAGGCGGGAGAGTTTCCGGACACGATTATCGGATGCGTCGGAGGTGGCTCGAACTTTGGCGGGTTCGCATTCCCGTTCATAAGAGAGAAGCTCGAAGAAAAGGCCAGGGCGAGAAACATGAGAGTGATCGCCGTTGAACCGTCGGCGTGTCCGACATTGACACGAGGCGTCTTCACTTACGATTACGGCGACACTGCCGGCCTGACGCCGCTCCTTGCGATGCATTCTCTGGGACACGACTATATACCGCCTGCCATTCACTCGGGAGGATTGCGGTATCACGGTGTGGCGCCTTTGATTTCCTCCCTCGTGAACGCGGGGCTCATCAGTCCGGTGGCCTACACCCAGAACGAAGTTTTCGATGCGGCCGTTAAGTTCGCGCGGAGTGAAGGAATAGTGCCGGCTCCTGAGTCGTCGCACGCAATCAGGGCCGCGATCGACGAGGCGCTCCGGGCCAAGTCGGAAGGGAAGAGGGAGGTCATTGTGTTCAACCTGTCAGGGCATGGTTACTTCGACATGGGAGCTTATGATGACTATCTGCAGGGACACCTGGCTGACAGCTCCGTCGACGAGGAGGAACTTCAGCGGTATCTGAATCAGCTGCGGCTGCAGTCTCCCCCTAAATAGGGAGACACGCCGGGCAATGTTCTGGTCAAATCTAATTCTGGCAGGTTCCTTGCGACAATCCTGGCTTCCCGATTCTATGTGCGGGACCGCCAGAGGTAATTACGGCAGGGATTCGTTTTCTTGATTTTTTCTGGAGGCGTTGATAACTTCAGATTGAGTTTCAAATAACAGGAGGTGTATCATGGCACACGACAACGAAGGTCTCGCTAGCGGGCTGATAATAGGATTCATCGCAGGAAGTGTGGTAGGCGCGGTCACGGCTCTTCTCCTGGCGCCCAAATCGGGGAAGGAATTGAGGAAAGATATCAAGGAGAAATCAGATCAGCTCAAAGACGCGGCGCAGAACCAGTTGAAGCAGGCGCGAAGCGTGGCCGAGGACCTTCTCAAGGAGGGAAAGAAGCGGTCAGACGAAATGATCAGCCACGCGAAGGAGAAGGCCGAAGCGCTTCTCTCCGATGCCGAGAGGGCGATCAGTCAGGCGAAGGGCGAGGGAAGTAAGCTGAAGTCCGCGGTCAAAGCGGGAACAGACGCATTCAGGGAAGAACGGGCAAAGAATATTTGAGAGGATAATTCCGTGGCGACGATTTTCTTGATAGTGGCCTCGGTTGCCCTCCTGGCGATTGCGGCCGCAAGCATTTACTCGATCGTCCTGATGAAGGACGCAAAGAAGGTTTTGAATCAGCTGGAGAGCTCGGTGAAAGAGATATCCGAGACCTCTCGCCCGCTCCTTGAGCATTCGGGCGTCATCGCGGGCAAGGTGAGAGCAGTGGCCGAAAGTGTCGATGGCGAGATCACCAGCGTGAAGGAGGCGGTCGATTCTCTCGTCGGAGCCGTCAATGAAATTGTAGAGTTTGAGAAGCGAGTGAAGTCCAGAATTGAGGATCCAGTCATGGACACGGCCGGTTTCATAGCCGCACTCACTAAGGGAGCAAGAACTTTCCTGCGAGTCTTAAAGAGCTAGCCGGACAGGCATATACCAACGTCGCATCCGGCCCGCCTAATTTCCTGATCGGAAAAAAGGAGATGACATGAAGGAATACCTTCCGTCCAGCCTTAGGAACGTAGCACTTGTCGGCCACGGTGGCTGTGGCAAAACGACATTCGCTGAAGGGGTTCTCTATGCCGCGGGAGCAACAAACCGCATGGGAACGGTAGCAGAAGGAAATACCGTATCAGACTACAACCACGATGAGATCGAGCGCAAGTTCTCGGTCAGCACATCCCTTATCCACGCCGAATGGTCCGAAACGAAACTCAACATGCTGGACGCTCCTGGTTATCCCGATTTTCTCGGTGAAGTCAAGGGGGCGCTGAGGGTCTCTGACCTGGCTTTAATCCTGGTAAAAGCTGTCGAAGGAATTGAAGTTGGAACTGAGATAGACTGGAGTTTTGCGAAAGAGTATAGGACGCCCGTTTTCTTCGTTGTAAACAAAGTCGATGCGGAGAATTCCGCCTTTGAAAAGAGAGTGGGAGAAATACGGGAGAAATTCTCGCACGATGCCGTGGTGGTACAGTTTCCGGTCTCCGAGGGTCCCGGCTTTGAATCCGTCGTCGACGTGATCAGGATGAAGCTCCTGAAGTTCAGCGCGAACTCGAAAGGAAAGTATACCGAGGAGGAAATACCGGTATCGCTTAAACCCATGGCGGACAAGTATCGAGAGGAGTTTGTCGAACAACTTTCTGAGACTAACGAGGCCCTCCTGAATGTTTTCCTTGAAAAGGGAGCTCTGAGCGCTGACGAGATCGCGGTAGGACTGCGGAAGGCGATCGTGGACAGGAAGATGTTTCCCGTCTTTGCGGCCGCCGGACAGAAGCTCACAGGGGTGGCGTCCATTCTTGACTTCATATCAGCTTTTGCCCCCTCGCCCGAAGTGATGCCGGCGCCGATCGGGTATAAGCCCAACGGGGGGACTGAAGAGACAACTATCCCGTGTGATCCGGGCGGCGATACCGTTCTCTTTATATTTAAGACAATTTCCGAGCGAAACATCGGAGAGCTCTCCCTCTTCAGAGTTTATTCGGGTGTTGTCATGGCTGGGATGGATCTTGTCAATCAGGCGAACGGGAAATCGGAGCGCCTCGGAACTTTGTACATGCTTAACGGTAAGGACCGCAAAGAAACCCCGAAGGTAATAGCGGGCGATATTGCCGCCGTCGTGAAGCTTAAGGATACGCATACGAACAACACCTTGAGCGCGAAGAATCATCCGTTCGTGATGAAGCGAATAGATTTTCCCCCTCCCATCATGAGAGTTGCTATCGTGTCGAAGAACAGGCACGACGAGGACAAGGTTGCTTCCGGCCTCCACGCTCTTCACGAGGAGGATCCAACGTTCCTCGTTGAGGTTGATCCAGAACTCAAGCAGACTGTGTTGAGCGGCCAGGGAGAAATGCACCTTCAGGTCGTCGTGAAAAGACTGAAGGAGCGGTACGGAGTCGAAGTCGAAATGGTCGAGCCTGACATTCCATACAGAGAAACGATTAGGGGAGTCGTGGCCGATTCAGAATACAAACACAAGAAGCAATCAGGCGGAAGGGGCCAGTACGGACACGTTCACCTCAAGCTTGAGCCATTGCACCGCGGGAAGGGATACGAGTTTGTTGACGGAGTTGTCGGCGGCGTGGTGCCGGGAAGGTTCATCCCCGCGGTAGAGAAGGGTGTCGTCGAAGCGATGGATCGCGGAGTCATTTCAGGACACAAGGTCGTTGACGTTAAAGTGACACTCTTCGACGGCTCTTCTCATCCGGTCGATTCCGACGAAATCTCTTTCAAGATCGCCGCGTCCATGGCCTTCAGGAAGGGTTTCAAGGACGCAAAGCCGATACTCCTCGAACCGATATACGAACTCGAAGTCCTCGTGCCTGACGAACACATGGGAGATATAATGGGGGACATCTCCGGCCGGAGGGGTAAAATACTCGGCATGGAGGGAGAGGGCTCCTATCAAAAAATAAAGGCACACGTTCCGCTTAAAGAATTGTACAAGTATGCAAACATATTAAGAAGCATGACTCAGGGACGAGGCGTCTTCGTCCAGAAGTTTTCACATTATGAGGAAGTTCCGAAGGAAGTCGCCGATAGAATCATAACCGAGGCACAGAAGGACAAAGTAGAGCAGGATTAAGTCCGCACAGCCATCCTGTATTAAAGTAATCCTCGATTCGGGCATGCATTGCCCGGGCCACGGCGTGCTTCTCGGAATCCGGCCGTAACTATTAAATCGCGATAAGGAATTCATAGTAGAGCAGCGTATGGAAAGATTGTGGTCACCATGGAGATCGAAGTATATCGAATCTTTTTCAGAGAAGCGGGACGATAGCGAAAAGAGATGCGTCTTTTGCGAAAAGCTTGCCGACAATGACGACGAGAAGAATCTGATTATCCATCGCGGAGGGCTTTCCGCAATCGTCATGAACATTTACCCTTACAACAGCGGCCACCTCATGATTGTGCCTTTCTCCCACAAGGGGAGTTTCGAGGAGCTTACGGAAGATGAGGGACTCGATGTCATGCGCCAGACACGCCTGGCGATAAGTCTCCTTAGGGTCAGCTCGAACCCGGACGGTTTTAATTTTGGAGCCAACCTCGGGAGAGTCAGCGGGGCGGGAATCGCCGAGCACGTGCACTTCCACATCGTACCCAGATGGAGCGGCGACGTCAATTTCATGCCCGTTCTGGCTGATGCGAAGGTGATATCTGAGGGGCTGGATCAGACATACAAGAAGCTCAAAGAGGCTTTCGGCTCAATTAAGAAGTAACATCCGGGCGGCTCATTAGGGCGGTCGCGCAGTTCTGGATCACGGCCGGCAGCGGGCTCCGGCAGAGAATTCTCCCCGTTTTTGCCTAAATTACAACCATAAATGATCTTGAACAGGAGAAATCGTGTCTCATAAGGTATTATTCGTCTTTGGAACGAGGCCGGAAGCGATAAAAATGGCACCCCTCATCAAGGAAGTCGAAAAATCGCCTGCCCTTGAAGCGCGGATTTGCGTTACGGCACAGCATCGCCAAATGTTGGACCAGGTCCTTAAAATATTCCAGATCCAGGCGCACCACGATCTCAACATCATGACAAGCAACCAGAGCCTCTTCGATATAACTTCAAGAATAATTTCGAAAATGCATCAGGTACTCGAGGCAGAGAAGCCTGACCTAGTTGTGGTGCAGGGGGACACGACGACCACTTTCGCCGGTGCCCTCGCGGCTTACTACACCAGAACGAAGGTGGCACACGTCGAGGCGGGGCTTCGGACTCAAAACAAATTTGCACCGTTCCCGGAAGAGATCAACCGCAGGATCACTAGCGTGATCGCTGATATCCACCTTCCGCCAACCGAATGGGCCAGGGAGAACCTTGTCAGGGAGGGCGTTGATCCGAAGCATATCTTCGTCACAGGCAATACCGTCATCGATGCGCTCCTGCACGTTGTCGGTATGCTGCGCGCATCGAAACCGGATTTTGGCAATCTGTTTCAGGGCATAGATTTCTCAAAGAGGATTGTCCTGATAACGGGGCACAGGAGAGAAAACTTCGGCGAAGGATTTAAGAATATATGCGAATCCATAAGCGAGCTCGCTAGAAAATGGAATGACGTAGAGTTCGTTTACCCGGTTCACTTCAACCCAAACGTCAGGGAGCCGGTGAACAGGATACTGAAAGGAATACCGAATATTCATCTGATCGAGCCTCTTGACTATGAGCCGTTTGTGTACGCCATGGATAGATCTTACCTGATCCTCACCGATTCCGGCGGCGTGCAGGAGGAAGCCCCGTCGCTCGGAAAGCCCGTTCTCGTGATGCGAGACACCACTGAGCGTCCCGAAGCCGTCACGGCAGGTACCGTAAAGCTGGTGGGCACTGATCGCGAGAAGATAGTTGGAAATGTCACGAAGCTTTTGAGCGATCCGGAAGAGTACGCCGCGATGAGTCGTGCACACAATCCGTATGGAGATGGCAAAGCATCCGAACGAATAGTCAGGATTATTGAAGAGAGCCTTGCCGGCGAGTCGAAAGCAAAAAGGGAATAACGGACTGACTGACGTGGCAGATTATTCTCTGATCTTGTTTGATCTCGACGGCACTCTCGCCGATACACATCAGCTGATATTCGACAGCTTCAATTTCATATTGCGCAAATACACAGGGGCCGAGAAATCGCCAAAGGAAATTCTGTCCTACTTCGGCCCGACCGAAGAAGTGTGCATCCGCAACATAATCGGTACTGAAGGTTTCGATGACATGTGGGCGGATTTCATAGACTACTACAGATCCCATCTTGAGGAGAGTTCGCTTTTCCACGGCGTCAGGGAGCTTCTCGTTTCCCTGAAAAATGCCGGAAAGCGTATAGGCGTCTTCACGGCCAAGGGCTCCACGACCACAGAGCTCACGCTCGAGTATTATGGTTTGTGGAATCTCTTTGACATCGTGGTTACCGGCTCGCTCGTCAGAAACCACAAGCCCCATCCGGAGGGTGTGCATCTCGCGCTAGAGAAACTGGGCGTGCCGGCATCCGAGACGATCGTTGTCGGAGACTCACCTTCTGACTATAAAGCCGCGACATCTGCCGGAACAGGTTTCATTGCGGTGACGTATGATTCGGTGTCGAGGAGCAAGTTCGATGGAATCGATTGTCAAAAGGCTGAGTCGGTCGCTGCACTAAAAAGTCTTCTGGCGAGCCTTAATACTGATGTGAGTCCGTTATGAAGTTCAGCCAGTTTGACAGGTTTGCGCCATACCTCAAGGGGGCTGCCGTCCTGATTGCGCTCCTTACGTACTGGAGGTTCCACTCGATAGAAATCTCAGGCGTTTACGCCTACGTAGCTCAGGGGGATGTCATCCGCTCCGTTGTGGGTCAGGGAATTGTGACTGCGAGAAGCATAGTTTGGGATTTCTTCGGGTTGGTTGACAGGATGATCACTCCTCACGAAATTACTCTCCTCCGTTGGACAGGGCTTCTGATGGTGATAATTGACTCCTACCTGGCTTCGAAGCTCCTTGATTACATACTCGCGCAGAAGTTTTGGGGATTCCTCGGGATGTTTCTCATTGCACTTTCACCTTTCGCAGTCGTGGCAGCAGTCTCAGGAAGCTCAGCGGCGGCGGCAAGCGCCTTAGCCTTGCTCTTTCTTATGGCTCTCTACCGAAACCAGTATGTCTACGCCGCAATGTTGTCAGCCGTGGCAGTGGCGGCGAACCTCCCCGGTCTAATAATGTTTCTCATTTCTGTGCTCGATCTTCTGCAGAACCTTCAGGAAAGGAAGAAGCTGATATCTCGTCTCATTTATACGACGGCGGGATTCTCGGCCGTGCTGGCGCTTGTCTATCTCTATTCGCTCTATTCCGGGAACGGCAGGTTGTTTTCAATACCGGTGGTAGAATCTGACCTGAAATGGAATATGGACGGCGCGCTCGCACTTGTGGCAGCGAATATACTCAACATTGCCGGGATCGCCTACGTGGTCGTCAACAGGCGCTACGACGTGTACAAGACGCACTTTCACGCGCTAATGCTGTGGATTACGACCTGCGCCGTCTGCATGGCTCAACCCTCGACGCTCAATCTCCTCGTCGCCCTTACGGTGTCTACCGTCCTATCCATGTTTTTCCTGCAGGGGTTCAGCTCGCTCTGGAGCGTTAGGCTGGTCTCCGCCGATACCTTCGTGTTTGTGTTCGTAGTTATTTTTCTCTTCAGCGATCTCTATTCGAACAACACCTTCTTGAAGAATACGGTGCTCAGCGATTCATATCAGAGGAGCGAAGCCGTAAGCGACGTTGTTCGGTCTGTCGCGGCTTCTTCACCCGATACGAAGGTTGTCAGCAACTTCGCCCCTCACGAGCTGTCGGTTAAACTGGGCCGAACCGTGTACTCGGTGGAAGGCGTCGCCGTTCCGATCGGCGGCTTTGAGTTCTCCGGCAGTTCCGTGGTCTATGTGGCGAAACGTACATCAAAGGTTGGAGACACCATCGGAAGATGCAGGCTGATGTTGACTACGTCATACGATGAAGGAGACAAGAATTACTTCGTGCAGGTCGTAAAATGCGGGGATGGTAAATGAGTGACAAGGTAAAAATCGGGGTCATTGGCGTTGGTCATCTTGGACAGACTCACGCGCGTCTTCTCAAGCAGGTAAAGACCGCCGATCTGGTCGGGGTCTACGATGTTGACTCGGTGAAGGCCGAGGCCCTTGCCGCAGAACTTGGAGTGATGGCCTTCGGTTCGATCGATGAACTTTCGAGTTCGACTGAAGCTGTGTCGATCGTCGCACCGACGAGCCTTCATTATCAGCTTGCTGAAGGTCTGATGAATGCCGGGAAGCATTGCTTTATAGAGAAGCCTGTTACTGTCACGGTCAAGGAGGCGAAAGCTATCAGCGCCCTTGCGGAAAAGAAGAAGTTGAAGGTGCAGGTGGGGCACATAGAACGATTTAATCCGGCCGTCCTCGCTCTGGCTCACCTGAAACTGGAACCGATGTTTGTCGAGTGCCATCGTCTCGCTCAGTTCAAGCCGCGGGGTATCGACGTCGCAGTCGTCCTCGACCTTATGGTTCATGACATCGACCTTATCCTCAGCTTCGTGAAGAGTCCAGTCGTGAGCATCGACGCGAGCGGTGTTGGGGTGATATCGGATACCGTAGACATTGCAAACGCACGCATCAAATTCCAAAATGGCGCCGTGGCGAACCTCACCTCAAGCCGCATCTCACAGCATCCCATGAGGAAGATGCGGATGTTCCAGAGGGATGGATATATATCGATCGACTTTGCAGAAGGGGTGGCCGAGGTGTACAGGGCGACGAAGCCCGGTGCAAATCCGGCGACCGGGTTATCTCTTGGGACGATAGGCATAGGAGACGCTGCGCGTGTAGTAACTTATGAACAACCCGAAGCTCCTCAAGTGAACTCGCTTAAGATGGAGCTAGAGCTCTTCACTCAAAGCATAATTGAAGACAAGCCAACCGCCGTGACTCCGGAGGATGCGCTTAAGGTTATGGAAGTTGCCGATTCAATCGTTAGACAAATCGAGGATTCAAAAAAGTTACTAAGTATATAAAATGACAGGAAGCCGGAAATTCAAAATAAGCGACCCTGTCCTCCTCGGATGCGGGAGACTCGCTGACGAGCTTGGGCTCGATGCGTATGTCGTCGGCGGATTCGTGCGGGACCTAATGCTCGGCGCGGAGGGGAAGGATATTGACGTGATGGTGGTTGGAGACCCGGTCAATTATTCACGAAAGCTCGCGCATGCTCTCGACGGAAAGAATATGGTTGTCTTCGAGAAGTTCAGGACAGCGCAGATGACAGTGGGCGAAGTGAAGCTGGAAGTGGTCGGGGCCAGGAAAGAAGCCTACGATCCCGGCTCACGAAAGCCGCTTGTCGAGTCAGCCACAGTCGAGGAGGACCTATCAAGGCGTGATTTCACGATAAACGCGATGGCCATCGGGCTTAACAGATCCGAGAAATCGAAGAGTAAGCTTGGTGACCTGGTAGACCCGTTCGATGGGGCAGAGGCACTCCGTGCAGGCATTATAGACACCCCTCTCGATCCCAGGGAGACATTCAGTGAAGACCCGCTGAGAATTCTGAGGGCGATCCGTTTCTCCTGCAGGTTCGGTTTTTTGCTTGCGCCGAGAGTGAAATCCGCCGTTGAAGCGATGAGTGAAAGACTCTCCATCGTTTCCCAGGAGCGCATCACCGATGAATTCATGAAGATGCTCTCGGCAGCGCGCCCGTCAATCGGTCTGAAGCTCATGCAGGACACCGGGGTGATGAAGATTGTGTTCCCTGAGATAAGCGATATGCCGGGGGTTGAGCAGCGCCAGGATCACCACCACAAGGACGTTTTCCTTCACACACTTGGCGTAGTGGACCACCTTGCAGAAGTGTCGGACAACGTCTGGCTCCTCTTCGCCGGCCTCGTCCACGATATCGCGAAGCCTTACACGAAGAAATTCATTGAGGGAATCGGTTGGACCTTTCACGGGCATGACGAAGTTGGCGCGAGGCGGATGAAGAAGTTGTTTCAGCGTATGAGGCTCCCCATGGATAAGCTAACGTACGTTGAGAAACTCGTAAGACTCCACCTGAGGCCAATGGCGCTTGCGGTCGAAGGGGTAACTGATTCTGCCGTCCGGAGGCTGTTGTTCGAGGCGGGGGACGATTTCGAAGATCTTATGAAGCTCTGCCGGGCCGATATAACAAGCAAAAACAAGAAACTAGTGACCGAATATACCCGGAACTACGATTTGGTCGAGGAGAAGGCCAAGATCGTCGAGGAAAAGGACAGGGTGAGGAACTGGAAACCTCCAATCAATGGGAACGAGATCATGGAACTCTTCGGACTGGGGGCTGGGAAGGCGGTCGGCATACTCAAAAAGGCAGTGGAGAGCGCGGTCCTTGACGGGCGAATACCAAACGATCATGACGCCGCTGTATCCTATTTGAGGGAGAATGCTGAAAAAATATTGGCCGAAAATTGAAACAGTTACGCCATTAATCCGTCTAAGTATTTGAGGCAATTAAAAGTCTGAATTAGTCCAAATTCCGAGGAGTCTTTAGATGTACAAGAAATTGATGACCCTGAGTGTTATTTTTGTACTTGCAGGAACGGCATTAGGGCAAAGCGGAAGCGGCATTACGCAACTGACGCTCCAGGATTGCATAAAGATCGCTATGAAACGAAATACCAGCGTGCTTCAGGCACAGTATCAGGCGCAGAGTCAGGACGCTAAGCTCCTTTCAGCGTACGGCGCTCTTCTGCCGACTGTTAACGCGAGTGGCCAGTTCTCGTATCAGAACAGCCAGATCCTTAACGGCGTCAACGTCGGCGGTGTCATTATTCCCCTTAGTACTAAGTCGATATCGCGTAGGTATCAGGGGACACTCAGCGCAGATTACACGTTGTTTGACGGGACCGCGAATATCGCCGGGCTTAATCTAGTGAAACATCAGAGCCAGTCCTCGGACTTGAGTTTTCGTAGAGCAAAGCAAACAGCCGTGTACCAGACTACTCAAAACTATCTGGCCGTCTTCAATGCAAGGGACCAGCTGAAGATTAGCGAAGATAACCTTAAGAGAGATGAGAGACAGTTGGAAAGCATAAAGGAATCGAACAGCGTAGGTTCGGCCTCTCTCGCGGATGTCTATCAGCAGCAGGCGGTGGTCAGCGGAGACGAGTATTCGCTCGTACAGGCGAAGAACGCCTACGATCAAGCTCAGGCCAATTTGAGATTCTTTCTCGGAATTCCGGTGACTGACAGCGTCACGTTTGCGGATGAAGGCATTACAAGCGAGATAGACACGACGGACTTCGCGGCGGTCAACAGGAAATACAACCAGACGGCGGTCCTTATCCAGGATGCTCTTAACTCGAGAGCCGATTATGAAGCTGCTCGCGAAAACGTTGCCGCAAGCAAGTCGTCTCTGACGATTGCGGAGGCGGCGTATTCTCCAACGGTAAGCGCATTCGCTCAGTATCAGGTGTTCGGTCCGAAGACCAGCAACATAGGTGATAACAGAATACTGTACGGCGGACTTTCAATATCCCTCCCGATCTTTAATGGTTTCCAGACGCAGACGAACATACAGGTCGCAGATGTCAATCTGAAGTCTGCACAGGAAACCCTTGACGCGACGAAGCGCCAGGTCCAGCTCGATGTCTACAAGGCTATGCTGAACCTTTTTGCCGCAGAGAAGGGGTACGAATCTGCCGTCAACGCCGTGGCATATGCCAAGATCAATCTTGAGACGGCGCAGGAAAAGTATAAAATCGGTAGCGGGACTCTTCTGGACGTTTTGACGGCAAATGCGATCTATACGCAGGATCTGTCTAATCAAGTCGTGGCAGCGTACACGTATGTCCAGGCAAAGCAACAGATGGATTATGCCATCGGAACAATCAACTATTGAGGAAATCAATGGCGACAAATAACAAGAAGAAAAAGAAAATATTCATATTCTCAGGGGCGGGCCTGTTGGTTATCATTCTGGTGGCGGCCATAATAATTGGAGGAAAGAAGGAACCAGTAATTGCCGTCCAGACTGAGAAGGTTGCGCAGAGAACCATAACTCAGGTTGTTACTGCCTCCGGCTCCATTCAGCCTACAGTGGAGGTCAAAATAAATCCAGAAGTCAGCGGCGAGATCGTGGACCTCCCCGTCGTCGAAGGGCAGAGGGTAACGAAGGGGGAGCTACTGCTTAAGATAAGGCCGGACACTTATATGGCTCAGGTCCAGCAGAACGAAGCCGCGCTCCAGGCGGCTCAAGCCAATCTCGAACTCGCGAAGGCCAACAACAACAAAGCGCAGGCTGACTTCAACCGTGCGAAGGAAATGTACGCGAAACATCTCATGAGTGCCTCTGACCTCGAAAACGCGAAGACTCAGTACGAGGTGACCAAGGCCCAGGTCGACGCGGGAAATTCTGACGTCTCACAGGCTGAGGGCGCCCTTAAGGTCGCTCAGGATAATCTCAACAAGACTACAATCCATTCCCCGATGGACGGTGTCGTGTCAACACTCAATTCCAAATTGGGGGAGCGTGTGCTCGGTACCAATTTCAGTCTCGGCACGGAAGTCATGGACGTGGCAGACATGGCGAGCATGGAGGCACAGGTGGATGTTGATGAGAACGATGTCGTTCTTGTTGCCGTCGGTGATACAGCAATACTGTCGGTCGACGCTCTCCCCGACGTGAAGATAAAAGGTGTGGTCTACCAGATAGCCACTTCCGGCTCTACGACCGGCGCGGGCACACAGGATCAGGTAACAAATTTTCTTGTCAAGATAAGGGTAATCAATCCATCTGCTTACGAGCTCCGGCCCGGCATGTCTGTGACTGCTGATATCCAGACCGCAACCCACAACAACGTGCTCTCGGTACCCATTCAGAGCGTGACTATAAGGACGCCGAAAGCCGAGGAGGGGGCGAAGAACCCGAACGCTTCAAAGCCGGCGGGGAACCGCGAGAAGGCTCAGGAGGTTGTGTTTGTTGTCAACAAGGGGACGGTCAAGGCCGTTCCGGTCAAACGCGGCATCAGTGATGATAATTATGTCGAGATCACTTCCGGCCTGAAACAGGGCGAAGAGGTCGTTAGCGGAAGCTTCGTCGCGATAAGCCGGGAACTCAACGACGGATCCAAGGTAAGAGTCGAGAATAACAAGACTGTGGCCATGAAGGGAGTCGGAGGATGAGCGGACAGAAGGTAATCGAGCTCGTAAAAGTAAACAAGGTCTACGACATGGGCGCTGAGGTTCAGGTCAACGCCCTCAAGGATATTTCCCTTGTGATTGAGAAGGGCGAATACGTTGCCATCATGGGACCTTCGGGGTCGGGCAAGACTACGTTGATGAATATCCTGGGCTGCCTTGACACTCCTACAAGCGGACTCTATCTGTTCGACGGCGTCAACGTCAGCGACATGAACGACAATGAGCTGGCAAAAATAAGGAATCAGGGGATTGGTTTCGTGTTCCAGACGTTCAACCTTATTCCGAGATCAGACGCGCTCCACAATGTGGAACTTCCACTGATTTACAGCGGTGTGCCGGTCGCCGAGCGAAAAGATCGCGCGAAGAAGACGCTCGAGATGGTGGGACTCGGAGAAAGGGTTCACCACAAGCCAAACGAGCTTTCGGGCGGGCAGCGCCAGCGCGTGGCAATCGCAAGGGCTCTCATCAACAATCCGTCTATTATCCTCGCGGATGAGCCTACCGGCAACCTCGACTCTAAGACTGGCGACGAGATAATGCTGTTCTTAGAAGAACTTCACAAGAAGGGAAACACCATCATATTAGTCACGCATGAGGAGTATATCGCCGAACACTCGCGGCGCATCATACGAATCAGGGACGGAATGATCGAAAGCGACCTTCCCATTGAAAAGAACGGCAAGGTCAAGGTTCACCACGACGCTGAAAAGGCGGCTTCGAGCATCGGAGTCAAGGGATGACGCTCGGCTCTGAACTGAAGGAGGGTCTGAAGTTATCCTACGCTGCGCTCAAAGCAAATAAGGCGAGAGCGGCCCTGACTATGCTTGGCATAATCATCGGCATTGTCTCGGTTACGCTTATGGGCGCGGCCATCTCCGGCTTAACAAATGCCTTCAACAATTCCATATCCTCTATCGGTGCTGATGTGCTCTATGTTCAGAAGTGGCCCTGGGGCGGCGGTGACCAGGAATGGTGGAAATACCGCAATCGCAGAGACATGAAGATAGACTACGCGGACAAGATCAGAAAAGACGCGACCCTCCTCTCGGCTGTGGCACCGGTTGTACAGAGACTCGGAACGCTTAAGTATAGCAACCGAGTGGCGAACAATGTCATGGTCGAAGGAACAACATCAGACCTGTCGTATGTATCCAACATGAGCTTTATCGAGGGGAGGTTTTTCACCGATATCGAGTCTCGCGGCGACAGGCCTCTGGCGGTCCTTGGGTCGGACGTGGCGGACCAGCTCTTCCCCAACCAGGATCCTGTCGGCAAAACCGTGAAGATCAACGGCCTTACTTTCCGAGTGATCGGTGTCAGGAGCAAACAGGGAAGCTTTCTTGGAATGTTCAGTCTGGACAACCTAGTCATAATTCCTATCGGCCAATTCCAGAATATATACGGCACCCATTTCCACCCAACTATCGAGGCGAGGGTCGTCAACAAGAACGATATGGGAGATGCCATCGAGGAGCTCCGCGGCATCATGCGGAAGATCAGAGGGTTATCTCCGTATCAGGAAGATGATTTCTCGATAAACCAGCAGGACCTGCTGAGCAACGCGTTCGATAAGATCGCGACTATCATCGGCGGGGTAGGCTTCTTCGTCACGGCCCTTTCTCTCTTTGTCGGCGGAATAGGAATAATGAACATTATGTTCGTGAGTGTGACCGAGAGGACGAAGGAAATAGGAATTCGAAAGGCTTTGGGCGCGAGGAGAAGAACTATACTGGCACAGTTCCTAATTGAGTCTTCTTTGATATGCCTCGGCGGCGGTCTGGTGGGGCTCGCCATATCGTATCCGCTCAGCATGCTGGTGGACAAATTCCTCCCGACATCGATGCCCGTGTCACTCGCGTTTATCGGAATAATGATCTCGCTCGCGGTGGGAGTCGTTTCTGGAATAGTGCCCGCCCTCAGAGCATCGCGACTGGATCCGGTGGACGCGTTACGCTATGAATAAGACTTCTTCCGTTGCTGTAATCCCGGAGATTTTTATCCATGAATAAATCCTTTTTGTGGTCTGAATGGTCCGAGAGCTTCATGATGGCGCTCGCCGCGATCAAATCAAATAAGCTGAGATCGATTCTGACGTTGCTCGGCATTGTGATCGGAGTTTTTTCGATTATTGCCGTGACCACTGCGATGCGCGTCCTGCAGAACAATATCGAAGGCGAGCTGAACTCCCTCGGTTCAAACGTTTTTGTCATAACGAAATTCCCGGTGTTCCATGCCGGCGGCCCCGGCTGGTGGATGAAGTATCGTAACCGGAAGGACCTGACCTTTGAGCAGGCCAACATACTCAAGGATAAGGCAACCCTGGCCAGTGCCGTAGGGGTGATGGCGGACAGGGGAGGGAAGATCGTTATTTACAAAGACCAGAAGACGAACCCAAACGTGGACGTCATCGGTGTCACCCCGGATATTTTTCAGGCGCGTAACGAGAAAATTGGCGAGGGACGCGCTCTGACGCAAAGCGATATTGAGGTCGGAAGACTTGCCACGGTACTGAGTCCTGACTTGGCTAAGACGCTTTTTCCCCACAGCGACGGTCTCGGCGCTGATGTGAAGGTGGACGGGATCGGCTATAGGGTCGTTGGTATAATCCAGGACCAGGGGAATGTGGTAGGAGGTCAGCAGTATTACATGGTTATCCCTATCTCGACTTTTTTTGCGAGGTACGGGAGCCAGAGAAGCCTGGACTTTTATATTCAGTCGAAGGATCAGAAGGACTTTACGGCAACGCAAGAACAAGTGGAGGGCCTTCTGAGAGCTATCAGGAAGGTCCCGCCCGGCAAACCGGATGACTTTGAAATAGTATCGAACGCATCCCTGATCAGCCAGTTCAATGACATAACATTTTATGTCAGGATAGGCGCCATCGTGGTTAGCGCGATCGCGCTCTTGGCTGCCGGTGTCGGAATAATGAATATTATGCTCGTGGGTGTGACGGAGCGGACAAGGGAGATAGGAGTTCGGAAATCAATCGGCGCTACGAAGAGGAACATACTTGCGCAGTTCCTACTCGAGGCTGTGGTACTATGCGAGGTAGGTGGAGTTGTCGGAATTCTTCTTGGCCTAATCGGAGGCAACCTCGCCGCACTGGCGCTTCACATGAAGGCCGCTTTTCCTCTCGACTGGGCAATGATCGGGCTTGTAGTCTGTTCGCTTGTCGGCGTTACCTTCGGAGTCTATCCCGCCTACAAAGCTGCCAGCGTCGACCCGATTGAATCCCTGAGATATGAGTAATTAACTATTGGGATGAAGAATTGGCGGAGTGGTGGAATGCAGGACTGACGGGGACAGGTTCATTATTCTCATTATCCCTTTTGGCATTTAGGCCAGAAAACCGGCATTCCACCTAACACATAATCACGCCTTCATCCTCAGCCCCTTTTCCTCGTACGAGAAGATCCATCCAACTACCTTGCCTGGCTCAATTGTCTCGAAGTTATTCCAGTACTCTTTCGTGTAAATGAATCTCGAGCTTGTATCCCCGTGAGGTATCGGCTCTGTCATTGAAATGATCGCTTTCAGCCTCTCTTTCCACAGAGACATGTTGGCGACGCGCAGATCGACCCAGCCGTCGTGGGCCCACGCATCTACCGCCTTCTTGCTGGATGGTAATGTCCCTTCGCCGCGGTAGGGTGGGATCTTTATTTCCTCGCCCCTCAGCAGGCTCTTGCCGTCTGGAAGAAGTATCGGAATTCCAATCGATATTATTTCCGAGCGGAGTTTTCCGTCTTCCCTGATCATCCTGACGAGTTCGTGGGACATCGTTTCAGGTGATGTCTTTTCGATGGCATCGAAACTTCCGAATTCTCTTGACAGGAGATAGCTCTCGTAGAGGAGCTTCGAGAGTCTCGGTGGGCCGAGGAGTTCAAACGCCACGCTGTCGACGTTGTGCTTGTGCTCCAGTTCGCGCATCCTGTCGAACGCAGAGTGAAACAAATATCCTGCCCTGTAAGTCGGAGCGAGCGTCGCGTTGTCCAGCGCGTTGATAATATCGTGGCCCGTGTTGCCCCCCTTTATCTCGAAGACGACGTCTTCCGCGATTTCCTCCGGCGTGACATATTCCATCTGCCCAGGTGTCGTGATGGCTTCAAACTCGCCCCTCGAGAAGAGTCCGTTCTCTCCTGTGTCAATGAAGACTGAGTGAAGGGTCTCGTCTGTGATCCGGGTCTTGGCCGCGGTCCGCAGTTCAAGATGGTCGCCGATAACGTACGGGTCATCGGGAGAGCAGTCCTGAAGTAGAATTGGCTTTCCCCTCCTCTTTATTTCACCGAAGCCGACACGCTTCCAAGCAATGGCCGCCGTCGGTTTTATTTCCTTTGTTATCGGCGCGTCTGGAGTACGCCCCATCAGGAACATGAGGAGGGTATGCGCCCCCGCGACCGCGGACTTGCTCAAAAGAACGCTGCTTGGTTTCTCCTCGCTGTGTGTGTAAGGAATGTTTAGTCCCATTCCTCCTGTTCCGCTCGTGCCGATCTTAAGATACATTTTCGTGCCGGCATCATGCATCGACCGGTAGAGAAGCTGAATGTGTCTTATCAGCTGTGGTGTGTACAGAGTGCAGAGGAGACGCTCGATCGAATCGTAGAGTATGTTTTCCTCTCCAGATTTAGACTTGTCGAGTTCCTTTAGCAGGGAGCGACTCGATTGGAACTGATCCTGGTACGCAATTGCCGTGGCAGAATTAATACAGTCTATGATTAGTTCGGGCCGGTAGTCCGTGATAAGGTTGTATACCGCGCTTGCCTTCAGTGTTTCCTCCGAGAGTTCGCCGAGTGTGTCCGATATAAGTACTCGTCTTCTCTCCGAGTTGCCAAGAATGTCTTCGCGCCGGAGGTCCTTGAAGTCCTCGCGCACGAAGATGTTTCCGTAATATGGTACAAAGAAATCGGGATCGTGGTCTGGGTATTCGCTGCGCAGCTGTTCGACCGCGTCCAGCGCTTCAGATTTTAGAAGTGACGAGACAATGATTTTTTCAGGTTGTTCCGGTACGAGTTTCCGGCAGATAGCAGAGCCCACCAAGCCCCATCCGCCAAGAACAAGGACTGTTTTTCCTTTGATCTCCATGGGTGGTTCCTTTCGTTTGGTGGAGACAAAATAATCCCTCCAGATAAGCTGAACAAGCGAGGAAATCGTGCAAAATAATCTCTACTATGAGGTGGAGGTTCCTCTTCAAGGCAGTTTGAATTTGTTTCAGGGATGAAGCAAATTAGCGCATCAGCCAAAACAAAAAGGAGGTAGTCTGTGGCTTCTACAAAAAGGGTATTGGCGCTTGTCGTCACGCTTCTATCATCCGCGGCAGTAGCGTTCGCAAGTGGATACCAGCTTAACGAACATGGCGCGAAAGCCGTGTCGATGGGGGGAGCATTTGTCGCCCGTGCGGATGATCCGTCGGCGATCTATTTCAACCCGGCTGGACTGAGTTTCGTGAAGGGATTCAACGTCATGGTGGGCGGGACGCTCATTCTGCCGAGCACAACTTTCACCGGCCCTTATCCGAACAACACTGAAACAAAGATGAACTCTCTCACTTTTTTCCCGCCGAATGCCTATGTGACATACAACTTTGACAATGGCTTCGCAGCAGGAGTTGGCGTGTTTACGCCGGAGGGGCTTGGAACGAGCTGGCCAGCCAACTGGGTCGGCAAGTATATTGTCACAAAGATCAATCTTCAGTCGTTTGACATTAACCCGACTATTTCCTACTCGTATAAAGACGTGATCGCAGTCGGCGTTGGTTTCGACTACGCTCTGGGAAGCGTCACGCTGGAACGATACATATCTACTCCATTCAGTGATTCACTCGGAAACCCGATCAGCCCCTTCATTCACATGAACGGCAATGCCTCCGGTACAGGTTTCAATTTCGGAGTTATGCTGAAGCCTGTTAAGAATCTGTCACTGGGCTTTTCTTACAGAAGCAAGATTACGTTTGAGGCGAATAGCGGGACTGCGACTTTCTCCCAGGCAGGAGTGCTTGCATCTCAGCTACCGGGTGGCTCGGTCTCGACTTCGCTGCCATTTCCGGAAACATGGTACGCCGGAATTGCCTACAAGGGAGATAACTACTCGATTGAAGCAGACTACCAGTATGTGGGTTGGAGTGCATACAAACAGTTGGATATAAACTTCGCGACTCACACGACGCTGCAACAGAACAGCAGCCTTGTCGGTAATTATAGCAACACTTACCTCTTGCGCGCGGGCGGAGAGTACATGATCAATGACGTCTGGACGGCGAGGGCAGGTGTGTTCTATGACAAGAATCCCATACCTGATGCTTACGATTTGCCGGTGCTTCCGGATGCAGACAGGTTTGGAGTCAATGTCGGCGTGGGAGTAAACCTCACGCAGCATGTCGGTTTGAGTGCCTCTTATATGTTCCTCCCGTTCAAGCAGAGGACGATTACGAATTCGGTCTATGGGTTCAACGGCACGTATAATACCACGGCGAACGTGATTGGCCTTGATTTGAGCTATAGACTCTGACCGTGCAAGAGTCATGCACTCGAAATTGATCCGCCTATAAGCATAAAGCATAACAAAACCAAAGAGGCGCAAGAATGAAGAGTTTCTATTCCAGGATGACAGTGGCGGCAGTCATTTCCGCTGTGGCATTCCTTGTTATTTCATGCGGAGATTTCAAGAAGACGAATGTGGTCGGGCCTCCTTCCAACGGTTCTGTCAACTTCTCCGTTTTCGTATCTCTAGGAAACTCGCTTACCGCGGGTTATCAGAGCGGAGCTCTCTACGAGTCGGCGCAGAAATACAGTTACCCCGCTGATATCGCACGACAGGCAGGGGTTCCTGATGCTCAGTTCCAGCAGCCGCTTATTAGTGAGCCTGGCATCGGCGGAAGGATGAAGATACTGAATCTCGCCGGACCTGTCATCGGGAGCGATCCAGCAGCCGCCGGAGTTCCGTTGAATTCAACACTGGCCCGTCCGTACAACAACCTCGGCGTCCCTGGCGCGGTTTTGTACGATCTGGTCGATACATCGAGCTTTGCCGCGAAAGCCTCCCCGCCCAGGAGTAACCCATTCTTCCAGGTGGTCCTTAGATCGGCCGCGCTTGGGAATAGTCCGGTCGCTCAGGCGCTCGCGCTTCATCCCACTTTTGTCACGGTGTGGATAGGGAACAACGACGTCCTGGGCTACGCGACGACGGGTGGGACCGTCGGCACGCTCGGTCCCGGGACAGGCCCGACTGACCCTGCGACTTTTCAGGCACTTTACACGAATATGATGAACGCTCTCCTCGCGGGCGCTGATAGCGCGAAGTTCGCGATTGCCAACATTCCTGACGTGACGGCGATTCCTTTCTTTACTACCGTTCCGGACAGTTTCTCTGACCCTCTCACGGGTAAGAAGGTCGGCGCATTCATCGTCGAAAGGCATCGCGCCGACGGGACTCTCTATGCTGGTACGGTTAATGCGAAGACTGATTATATACTCTTGACCGCCATCGATTCACTCGATGCGGGCGTAGGCGTCCCGACTATAGCGGGGGGTACGGGTCGTCCGCTCCCAGACAGGTTTGTTCTGGATTCCCTGGAGGTGGCGAAGACTCGTGCGGCCATTGCGGCATATAACAGCACCATAGCATCAATTGCGGCGGCTCATCCGACCAGGATTGCTCTGGTTGATGCCTATACCGTTTTGAACGACTTTGCGCGATACGGTTACGTTGGCCAGGGGGTACAGCTCTCGAGCGCGTACATCACCGGCGGCTTCTTCGGCCTTGACGGAGTCCACCCGACTTCCCAGGGCTACGCCTACGTTGCCAACCAGTTTATAAACGCAATCAACAGTACCTTTGGGGCCAATGTCCCGAAGGTGGCAATTTCATCCGTCCCCAGTTCGATAGTGCTCGGAAAGGTCTCGCTCACGAAGCGAGGCTGGCCGGATGTGCGTTATTCAGGCCTCGCGCCCACCCTTAATCTCATTCTTGGAGAGAACTCCTCGAGGTAGCCTCGTCAGCCGGGTCCGGCCTGACGATAAAGATTGCGTCGGGAGAGGCAAGGGCGAACCGGAAGTCTGAAATAAGCCCCGTGTAATCGGGGCTTATTTTTTGTAAATTGATCGAGTCCTAATGGCCGCGTTGATATGTCCAAGTTGTCGTTCAATGAACCTAAGGCGAAGTCGCACGCGAGGCTTAGGCGAAGCGTTAACGAGACTGTTGGGCTATAAGCCATTCAGATGCAGGGACTGCGGTTGGCGCGGCGTCATCTTCACTATGCGCGGTCGAGGCAAAAGGGCCACGGCGTTCAGGTCTAATCTGTTTGCCGTCATCCTCCTTGTTTGTATTGTGGTTCTTTTGGTCATCATTAATCACAGTACCGAAATCGTTGAAAAAATCATAAGATTACTGATCGGAAAACCGGAATGAGCATAGAAGTCAACCTGAAGACCGCCCAGGAAATGGGGCTTACAGCTGATGAGTTTGAGGAAATAAAAAAGATTCTAGGTCGGGTCCCAACTTACACGGAGCTTGGAGTTTATTCCGTGATGTGGTCTGAGCACGCGAGCTACAAAAACTCAATTCTGCAGTTGAAACGCCTTCCAAGGTCGGGGAAAAATCTTCTCGTTAGCGCGGGTGAGGAGAACGCCGGACTGGTGGATATCGGAGACGGCCTGGCCGTCGCTTTCAAGATAGAAAGCCATAATCATCCCAGCGCTGTCGAGCCTTACCAGGGTGCGGCAACAGGTGTCGGAGGTATACTCCGCGATATCTTCACTATGGGCGCGAGACCCGTCGCGGCTCTAGACTCGCTCCGCTTCGGCAATCCTGAGGGACCCAGAGTGAAATACCTCTTCGAGAATGTAGTAAAGGGAATAGCCGATTACGGAAATGCGTTTGGAGTCCCCACTGTGGCGGGCGAAGTATATTTCGACGAGTGTTATGATGAAAACCCCTTAGTGAACGCCATGGCGGTTGGAATAGTCAGACACAACAGGGTTGCGAAGGCCGCTTCTATCGGAGTCGGTAACCTCGTTATGATTGTTGGGTCATCTACCGGACGAGACGGGATACATGGCGCGACATTCGCCTCCGAAGACATATCGGAAGCATCAGAGGCAAAGCGCCCTTCGGTACAGGTGGGCGATCCGTTCACCGAGAAACTTCTTCTGGAGGCGACTCTTGAAGCTATTGATGCGGGCCTGGTCGTCGGGATCCAGGACATGGGGGCGGCCGGGATCGCGTGTTCAACGTCGGAGATGAGTGCGAAAGGAAGCACAGGGATGGATGTTAATCTAGACCTCGTCCCGCTTCGCGAGTCGGACATGTCGGCTTACGAGATAATGCTTTCGGAGTCGCAGGAGAGAATGCTCGTCGTCGTTAAGCCTTCGGACGAGGAAGCTATCAAGAAGATTTTTACGAAATGGGACCTAAATGCTGAGGTCGTCGGCAAGGTCACGGATGACGGAATACTTCGAATCCGCCGGTTCGGCAGGATAGAGGCGGAAGTTCCTTCCAAGACACTGGCGCTCGGTGAAGGCGCGCCGGTTTACGTGAGGGAAAGCAAAAGGCCTGAGTACCTGGACAAACTCGCTGGGATCGACATTGCTTCTCTTCCCGAACCATCGGATTACAACGACGTTCTGAAAAGGCTCCTTTCCTCACCGAATATTGCCGCAAAGAACTATGTCTTTGAGCAGTACGATTACATGGTCGGCACGAACACGGTCGTCCTTCCAGGCCAGGGAGACGCGGCAGTGATCCGGCTTGAAAGATGGGCCGCCTCTTCGAAGGGGAAGAAACGCGGACTAGTCATGAAGACCGACTGCAACTCGAGGTACGTTTATCTCGAGCCGATGGCCGGTGCTGAGCACGCCGTCGTCGAGGCCGCGCGAAACATAGCCTGTGTCGGAGGGAAGCCTCTTGCGATTACGAATTGTCTGAATTTTGGCAATCCATACAAGCCGGAGGTTTACTACCAGTTCGAGCGGGCGATCGAAGGGATTACGAAAGCATGTACCGAACTCGAGACTCCAGTGACCGGCGGTAATGTAAGCTTCTACAACGAGAGTCCGAACAGGACAGTATACCCAACGCCCGTAATTGGTATGCTTGGTCTGATCGAAGATTCCGCAAAGTCGCTGCGCGCGAACTTCACGCGGGAAAACGATTTGATCGCGGTCATCGGGCCGGAGAGGCCGGAAATGGGCGGGAGTGAATACCTGAAGGTGGTCCATGATACAGTCGGCGGCGTAGTTCCGAAGGTTGACTACGCATACGAAAAGAGCCTGCACGCATTCCTGCAGGAAGCGGCGATGAATGGACTCCTCCATTCGGCCCATGACGTGTCAGAGGGTGGAATTGCCGTCACGCTCGCGGAGTGCTGCATTCTGGATCGCGACGCGAAGCTGGGGGCCAAGATTGCAATGGATTTCTCTATGCGAAGGGATTGGACCCTTTTCGCCGAGGGGGGCGGGAGGGTCGTCGTATCGTACCACCCCGACAGGTCCGAGGAAGTCCACGCCCTATTGAAGGCGTATCATCTCCCCGTGGAGATTCTGGGAGTAGTTTCGGGAGACGCACTTCAGATAAACGATACTATTGCGGTTAAGGTTGAGGAACTCGAAGGGATTTACTTCGGCCTTCTGCCGGGGAAGTTCAGGATCACCGCCGCGGTCTGAATCGTCCTGGCAAACCAGCCGTCGGGAACCGAAGGGTGAAGCATAAGCCGTTGAAATTTGTCCTGCGGGGCGTCGCGAGTACGCGGAAAAGCATTGCTTATTACATTGACTCTGCAACGCGGGGATACTTTGCAGATGATGTTTTCTTCCACGCGTCGGCTCTCTCATTCCAGGTCTTCCTTTGTCTCATACCTACCGTCTTCCTTTTGACCTGGGTTCTTGGAATAGTCCTTTCGCGTGAGACGCTGATACGCCAGCTTGAAATAGTGAGCGCTTCTGCTTTGCCCCGTCAAGTGCACTCTGTGGATGAGATCAGGCGGCTCTTTGTCTCGCGCGCCGAGGTTTTCACGAGGCACAAGAGCATTTATGGCGCCATCGGTCTTATTGGCTTCTTCTGGACATCTTTAGGTCTTGTCAGTACTTTGCGGAAATCAATCTTCCATATCCTCTCAATTCATCTCAGTCAATCATTTCTGCGTCAGACAATATACGACCTGCGGGTACTCCTGATCGCTGGCTTTTTCCTGACGGGGAGCACACTTGTGACGGCGCTATTCGCCACAGTTCGGGAGGCCGCGCTCCGTCTGCCCTTTGGGTACGTACGATTGGTCCTTGTGAGAGAAGTCGTCCCCCTCCTTTCAGGATTCGGTTTGACCTTTCTCCTCTGCTTCTCGATATACAGGTTCTTGTCGTACGGAAAGTTGAGGTCCGGTCCCGCTGCCTTCGGGGGAGTGTGGGCGGCGGCGCTCTTCGAACTGGCGAAATATGTCTTCGCGGCATATGTAACACACGTCAGCGAGCTGAGCCGCGTCTATGGCACGCTTGAGGTAATCATCGGCCTCCTCCTTTGGATATTCTATTCGACGACTGTGTTCTTGCTCGGCGTTGAGCTATCAAACGCAAAATCTATGAGGAGATTAGCAACATGAACAAGGTATTCGTGACCGGTTTCCCTGGATTCATCGGTGCAAGGCTTCTAACGGAGCTGCTCAGGAAGGATGAAACGTTTGAAGTGGTGGCACTGGTGCAGCCGAAATTCCTGGGCGCGGCCGAAACGTCCCGCGCCCGCATCTGCTCTGAAGTGCCTTCGGCGTCGTCAAGGTTCGCGCTGGTGACGGGAGATATTACTCAGGAGAAACTCGGACTTGGAGAAGGGAGCGTCAGGTCAGAGGAGATAACGGGTATCCTGCACCTTGCGGCCGCGTACGACCTCGCGATATCAAGACAGCGCGGAATGACGATAAATGTGGAGGGTACGCAGAACGTGATCGCCTTCGCGCGGGGGTGCAGAAATCTCCTGCGTTTCGACTACGTCAGCACGGCTTACGTCTCGGGCGACCATCGGGGTTCCTTCTCCGAAAGCGACTTCGAGGTGGGACAGAAGTTCAAGAACTACTATGAGGAGACTAAATATCTCGCGGAAGAGGTCGTCAGGAAGGAACGGGACCTGCCGTGGACAATATACCGTCCCGGTATCGTCGTCGGTGATTCGGTGACTGGAGAGACTTCGAAGTATGACGGGCCGTACTATGTGATGAAAACTATGGACGCCCTACCAAATCATTTCCCGTTTCCAAAAATTGGAAGAGGGGATACGGAAGTGAACCTGGTCCCCATCGACTTCATCGTAAAGGCGATGACTGCCCTGACCGGAGACCGTGAGTCAATCGGGAGGACAATTCACCTTACCGACCCGACGCCGCTGAGAGTCAGCCAGCTCGAGACACTCTTCGCCGAGTATCTGGGGAAGAAGTTCATAAGTTATCCCTTGACCCCCGGCCTGGCCAGATATGCCATGAGGATCGGGCTTGTGAGAAAAGTCTACACGATGCCATACCAGCTTGTCGATTACTTCGTGCATAACGTCCACTACGAATCTGATGCCACGGCTAAGCTCCTCGCCAAGCACAAAATTGTGTGTCCAAAGTTCACGGACTATTTTCCGAATTTGATTAAATTCTTTAAGAATCATAAAGAAGAACAATTGCAAGGTATCCTTATTTAATCAAGAGGTGATATGGCCAGTAGTGTTTTTCATTTTGCCAAGGAACGAAAAAAAGTTTACGAGCTCGCCCACAATTTGAGATGGTCGTTCGATTGTCCGACCCAGCAGTTTTTCGCCAAGCTGAGCCCTCGCGTTTGGGATAGATCTAATCATAACCCGATCGCCGTCCTGAATGAGATCAGCGAAGATGAGCTCCGGTCCCGACTCATGAACACCGAACTTCGGGCTGAACTAAACAGGCTGTATCAATCACAGGTGGACTATCTAAGAAGGGTCCGTCAACCGGTTGGGGGACTGAAGCATTTTGAGAAACATCCGGTAGCTTACTTCAGCGCTGAGATCGGCATACATGAGAGCCTTCCGATTTACTCCGGCGGTCTCGGTATATTGTCCGGTGATCATACAAAGAGCGCCAGTGACTTGGGCCTGAATTTCGTCGGAGTCACTCTTTTCTACAGGCAGGGATACTTTATACAACGACTTAACAGCGACGGCTGGCAGCTGGAGGAATACCTCCAACAAGACCACGCAAACCTTCCGGTCTCGCTAGTTGTCGACGAGGGGGGCAAACCGGTCAAGGTGCAGGTCCAGCTTGGAAGCAGTCTCGTCTCGGTCGCGGCATATAAAGCCGTTGTCGGACGTTCCATACTCTATCTTCTTGAGACGAATCTCCCTGAAAACGAAGAACACTACAGAGGGCTGACGTCGAGAGTGTATGGCGGGGACAGCACCACGAGGATTTTACAGGAGATTGTACTTGGAATCGGCGGGGCCAAATTCCTGAGAGAACTTGAATACGATCCGGCGGTGTACCATATGAACGAAGGGCATTCAGCATTCCTCACGCTCGAGCTTCTTCACGAAGAATTTCTGAAGGGGAAGAACCTCTCCAAGGCGATGAATGCAGTTAGGAAAAAGTGCGTATTCACTACGCATACTCCGGTTGCGGCTGGTCACGACCGATTCACTCAGGACCTGATCAACTTCAGCCTGAGTGGCTTCATCTCCTCTCTCGGAATATCTCTGGAAGAGTTCATGAAGTTCGGCAGGGAAAATCCGGACGACAAGGCGGAGCATTTCTGTATGACAGTCCTCGCGCTGAAGATGAGCAGGGCGGCGAATGCGGTGAGCCAGTTGAACGGAAAGGTGAGCAGGGAAATGTGGACCGGCCTGTATCCCGGAAAGAAGGCCGAGCAGGTGCCGATCGGACATATTACTAACGGAATTCACTCGCTGACGTGGCAGTCCATGGAAGCGCGGGCGCTTCTCGAGAAGGTTGGGGGGCCGAAATGGCATGACAAGCTCGCTAAGCCCGCGGAATGGAAGAAGGTCATAGATAAGATGAGCCCGGAAGAGGTCTGGGCGCTTCGGTACGCACTCCGCAGGAGGCTGATTGAATTTGTCCGGGAACGAATGAGGAGGCAGCAGATCAGGTTTGGAAACTCATCAGACTGGGTCGAGAAAACCCTTTCAGCTGATGCGCTGACCATCGGCTTCTCAAGGCGATTCGCCACTTACAAGCGCGCACCTCTCGTCTTCACTGACGCCGTGCGTGCTTCACGTCTGCTTGGTGACACTAAGCGTCCCGTGCAAATTATATTCAGCGGCAAGGCCCATCCACGAGACGATGCGGGGAAGGCGTTCATCCAGCAGGTTGTCAGGCTTAGCCGTGACCCTCGTTTCGTGGGGCATGTGGTCTTTTTAGAGGACTATGACATGGGAGTCGCGCGGCAGCTTGTGGCCGGCTGCGACGTTTGGCTTAACAACCCGCGCAGACCCCTTGAGGCAAGTGGTACAAGCGGCGAGAAGATAATCCTCAACGGCGGTCTCAACTGTAGCGTGATGGACGGCTGGTGGCGTGAGGCATTCAACGGAAAGAACGGCTTCGCGATCGGCGATGACAAGGACTCGAAGCTTCCTGTCGACGAACAGGACATGCTCGACGCGGAAAGCCTTTACGAAGTGCTTGAGAAGCACTTGGTCCCGACTTTCTATGACAGGGATGCCTCCGGACTCCCTTCCAAGTGGATTAAGATGATAAAGGAATCGATGAAGACCATCGCGCCTGTTTATAATACGGACAGAATGGTTAGGGATTACATAAACAAATATTATCTTGAAAAGTAATAAAATCGGAAGTGAAGGAATCGCTTGATGGCGAAGGAGCAAGACGCTAAATGAAGATCCCGCCCCGCCATTTCGGACACTGGCAAAATTGAAAACAGTTAGTGAGGTATGAAGCAGATGACAAAGCTTGAAGAGCTGTGTGTAAATACAATTAGATTTCTTGCGGTTGATGGCGTTCAGAAGGCAAATTCAGGTCACCCCGGTATGCCAATGGGAACCGCACCCATCGGATACGTTCTCTGGACTAAATACCTCAAGCACAATCCCAGAGACCCGAAATGGTTTGACAGGGACAGGTTTGTCCTCTCCGCCGGGCATGGCTCAATGCTTCTATATTCTCTTCTTCATTTGACGGGTTACGATGTCTCATTGGATGACCTCAAAAGCTTCAGGCAATATGGGAGCATTACGCCTGGTCACCCTGAATACGGAATGACTCCCGGCGTCGAGACGACTACCGGACCGTTGGGTCAAGGGTTGGGCAATGCCGTTGGAATGGCTATTGCCGAGGAACACCTCGCGGCGTATTTCAACCGCGCAGGATTTAATATCGTGGATCATTACACCTATGTCATCGCAGGCGATGGCGACATGATGGAAGGAGTGACGAGCGAGGCATGCTCGCTCGCGGGACATTTGAAGCTCGGCAAGCTCATAGTGTTTTATGATGACAACCATATTACAATTGAAGGCAATACCGCTCTCGCCTTCGGTGAGGACGTCATTGGACGCTACGCTGCGTACGGATGGCATACTCAGCGCGTGGGCGATGGCAACGATGTCGGCGCGATCTCGTCGGCGATCGAGGCCGCGAAGGGAGTTAAGGACAAGCCCTCGATCATCGCCGTGAGGACGCATATCGGGTACGGCTCGCCGAACAAGCAAGACACGGGGGAGGCGCACGGTTCACCGCTCGGAGACAAAGAGGTTGAGCTAACCAAGAAGAACCTTGGCTGGCCCATCGAGCCGAAATTCCTTGTGCCTGAAGAGGCGCTCGGGATCTTCCGAGGCTGTGTGGAGAAAGGGAAGAAGGCGGAAGAGTCCTGGGACGGATTGTTCCGCGAATACGAGAAGAAGTACCCGGAACTCGCAAGTGAGTTTAAGTCATGGCTATCCGGCGAAATGCCGAAGGACGCTTTCAGTGAAGTCCCGGTGTTCGATCCTGCGGCTGGTGCCGTGGCCACCCGAAGCGCATCGGGGAAAGTCATAAACGCTTTGGCTCCAAAGGTGAAGAATTTTCTCGGAGGTGCGGCGGATCTCTCGCCGTCGACAGATACGCTCATGAAGGGCACGACCTCGTTCTCTTCGACGGACAGACTCGGAAGGAATTTCCACTTCGGGATCAGGGAGCACGGTATGGGAGCCATCATGAACGGCATGGCTGTCCATGGAGGATTAATTCCGTTCGGCGCCACGTTCCTTGTGTTCGCAGATTATATGAGACCTCCAATCAGGCTCGCGGCGATCTCCAAATTCAAAGCCATATATGTCTTCACTCATGACAGCGTTGGTCTCGGCGAAGATGGTCCCACTCATCAGCCGATAGAGCACTTCATGGCCCTGAGATCGATACCTCGGCTAGTGTTTATCCGCCCAGCTGACGCCAACGAAACCGCCGAGGCATGGAAGTTTGCCCTGCAACACAAAGAAGGACCTGTCGCATTGGCTTTGACGAGACAGAAGATACAGGTCGTCGATAGAACGAAGTACGCTCCGGCCACTGGTACACTACGCGGCGGGTACATCCTAGCAGAGAATGGTTCGCCGGAGGCGATAATAATCGCAACAGGGAGCGAGGTACCAGTCGCGTTGAAGGCTTATGAGACGCTTGTGTCAAGCGGAAGAAATGTTCGACTCGTCAGTATGCCAAGCTGGGAGATCTTTGACTCGCAGGACGATAAATACCGTGAGTCTGTCCTACCATCCTCCGTTGAAAAAAGAGTGTCGATAGAGGCGGGGATAACAAAGGGGTGGAGCCGCTACATTGGAACAAAGGGCATAGCAATAGGCATAGATAGATTTGGTGCCTCTGCGCCCGGCGAGGTCGTTATGAAGGAATTCGGCATAACGAGCGATGCTGTTGTTGATGCCGTCCGAAGGCTTCTTGCCTAGTTTCGTATTCAACTGAAACTGCCGGCCCGTGGTCCGAATGACGGCTCCGATGAGGCGAGATGAAGGAGGGGGCAAGGGCGTGCCCCCCAGTTTTCGCTCCTAGAGCTCCTGATGTGGCCGGCGCATCCTTGATTATCACCCCTCTCTTGGCTATTTTTTCATCCAACCTGGTTCGCTGAGAGCGAACTCCTGTTATTCTAAACATTTGTTTCGCCGGCACTCGATTACAATTCGGTGCCGTCGGAGGGAACCCACCAAAATCTTGAGGTTGCGATGGTACAGTTTGGCGGCGTTGACTACTTCAATATTGAAAGTCTCCTATCCGCGGAAGAGAAACTTGTCAGGGATACCGTGCGCGACTTCGTGTCTAATGAAGTCATCCCCATCATTGAGAAGCACTACAGGGAAGGGACTTTTCCTTCTCATCTGATTCGGAAAATGGGGGAGCTAGGTCTGCTCGGCCCGACTCTTCCCGCAAAGTACGGTTGTGCTGAGATGAACAACATGTCATACGGTCTGATAATGCAGGAACTCGAGCGAGGGGATTCAAGCATCAGAAGTTTTGCTTCCGTCCAGAGCGGGTTGGTCATGTATCCCATCTTCACGTTCGGTTCGGAGGCTCAGAAGGATCATTGGCTCCCGAAACTCGCGAGCGGCGAAGCGGTTGGTTGCTTCGGCTTGACAGAACCTGACTTCGGTTCCAACCCGGGTGGCATGAAGACTCGTGCGGAGAAGAAGGAGGGACGATACGTCCTGAACGGCGCGAAGATGTGGATAACAAACGGGACTGTTGCAGACGTGGCCGTCGTTTGGGCGAAGCTCGATGGAAAAGTCAGGGGCTTTCTCGTTGAGAAGGGAACCAAGGGTTTCACTGCTCCGGAGATGAAGGGAAAGCATTCACTTCGTGCATCGGTCACGAGCGAGCTCGTTTTTCAGGATTGCGAAATTCCGGAAGAGAACATACTTCCAGGTTCATCGGGGCTCAAGTCCCCTCTGATGTGTCTGGATCAGGCTCGTTACGGCATCGCCTGGGGAGCGATGGGTTCTGCCATGGCATGCTACGACGCGGCGCTTAATTATGCCAAGTCCAGGGTGCAGTTCGATAAGCCGATCGCGGCATTTCAAATCACTCAGGAAAAACTTGTCTACATGCTGACGGAGATAACCAAAGGGCAGCTCCTCGTCCATCAGCTGGGAAGATTGAAGGACCAGGGGAAGCAAAAGGCGGTTCAAATCTCAATGGCGAAGCGAAACAACGTCCATGTGGCGCTCGAAATTGCAAGACTGGCCAGAACGGTATTGGGCGCGAATGGAATCCTCGACGAATATCCGGTAATGCGACACATGGCTAATCTTGAGAGCGTATATACATACGAAGGAACACATGATATTCATACTCTCATCATTGGCGCGGACATTACAGGACTTCCTGCATTCAACTGACCAAGATACGCCGAATCGGAACTGGCGGGGCTGACGCAGTGATGTTATGCCATGATAATGGAGAAGCGGGGCAGGCGACCATGTACTGAGATCGCAGGACCTGCCGGGAATTGATAGGATTTATTTGGAGATTGTTTACACTGATTGGATTGGAGAAAATATAAATGAAGATGAACAGCAAAATCGCCGGCGATGCCTTGACATTTGACGATGTGTTGCTGGTTCCTCATTACTCAGACGTGCTTCCAAGGGATACTGACGTTCGCACGAAGTTTACACGGGGAATCGAATTAAACATCCCGCTAGTCAGCGCTGCAATGGACACTGTAACGGAGAGTGATCTAGCCATAGCCCTTGCGCGCGAAGGTGGAATAGGGATAATCCACAAGAATTTTTCGATCGAACAACAGGCTGAGCAGGTCGACCACGTCAAGCGATCTGAGAGCGGAATGATATCGGATCCAGTCACACTTGGTCCGGATCACACCGTCCGTGAAGCTATCGCCCTGATGAACAAGTACCATATATCAGGTATACCCATAGTGAAGGGCGAACTTCTTGTCGGTATTCTCACCAACCGGGACCTCCGTTTCGTCGATGACCACGACAAGAAGCTATCGGCGTTCATGACGACCGAGAACCTCGTGACGGCAAAGGTCGGCACAACACTCGAAGATGCGGAGAAGATACTTCAGAGATACAAAGTCGAAAAGCTGCCGGTTGTAGACAACTCGGGGAAACTGAGAGGCCTAATTACGTTCAAGGATATTCAGAAGAAGAAGCGGCATCCTTTCGCCTGCAAAGACGAGCGTGGCAGACTCCGTGTTGGTGCGGCGGTGGGCGTGAAATCTGAGACCGTGGACCGAGTCACCGCTCTCGTAAAGGCTGGCGTCGATGTTGTCATCGTCGATACTGCCCACGGGCATTCACGTGGGGTCATCGAAATGGTGAAGACTGTTAAGAAGAAATTTCCGGAACTCCAACTGGTGGCTGGAAATATTGGAACAAAAGAGGGGGCTGCCGCTCTGATTAAGGCAGGGGTGGATGCGGTTAAAGTTGGCATTGGACCTGGAAGTATTTGCACTACGCGAATCGTCGCAGGTATTGGAGTTCCTCAGATCAGCGCCGTCATGGAGTGTGCTGCCGTAGCCGCAAAAAATAAAGTGCCCCTCATTGCCGACGGAGGCATCAAGCAGACTGGCGACATAGCCAAGGCGATAGCCGCTGGCGCAGACAGCGTCATGATTGGAAATCTCTTTGCTGGAGTTGAGGAAAGTCCCGGAGAGAAGGTGCTTTACGAAGGTCGAGCTTATAAGACTTATCGCGGCATGGGGTCGCTGGATGCCATGAAGGCGGGGAGCAGCGACAGGTACTTCCAGGATGTTGAGGATGACATTAAGAAGCTAGTGCCGGAAGGTATTGAAGGCAGAGTCCCTTATCGGGGACCGCTGAGCGATACGGTTTACCAGATGGTGGGCGGCCTTCGAGCAGCCATGGGATATCAGGGGTGCCGGACTATTGAAGAGATGAAGACCAAAGGAAAATTTGTCCGAATCACTTCCGCAGGACTCTCCGAGAGCCACCCTCACGATATTGATATCGTCAAAGAGGCGCCGAACTATAACGTATGAGCATGACTGACTTGCAGAAGGTCTCGATGCGTGCGGTCAAAGAGCTCCAGCGCTATCTGCGAAGGAACTCTCTCGACGCCTTCTTCGTCGCTGATATCCAGAATGTCCGCTATCTAACCACATTCAGCGGGACTTCAGGCTTCGTGCTAATCTTCAGAGATAGCGCTCATTTCCTCACGGACTTCCGATACCGGGCACAAGCCCGCGAGCAGGTCAGGAGTTGCGAAAACTTAATCTATTCCGGCAATGTCCTCGACTTCATCGCCAGGAGGTTCTTTCGCGCTGGAAAAAATGTGGTGGTCGGCATCGAAGATACTCTTTCAGTCGGGACGCTTGCCGAAGCCGAGAGTAAATTGAAGGCCTGCAGATTTAGCCGGACCTCAATGGTGATAGAGAAGCTGGCAGCGGTGAAATCAAAGTCGGAGGTGGATCGGATATCGAAGGCCTGTGCGATCAGCGGGAGCGCCCTCGATGTTCTGGTGCGGGAGGATTGGATAGGCAAATCGGAGAACGAGTTGGCCGCCATGCTTGAGTTCAACCAGAAGATCCTCGGCGCCTCCGACAAGTCTTTCGAAACCATCGTCGCGAGCGGGCGCCGCGGTGCGATGCCGCATGGTGTCGCCTCGAACAAAGACATCCGCGGAAACGAATTTGTGACAGTAGACTTCGGTTGCTTCTACGACGGATACGCGTCAGACGTCACCAGGACTTTCCAGCTGGGAAGGAAGTCGAGGGGAGAGCTGGTGAAGATTTACAGTATTGTCCGCGACGCTCAGCGGAAAGCGATTGATGCGGCGAGGGCAGGAAAGAAAGGGAAGGCAGTGGACAAGGCCGCCCGCGATTACATCGAGCTGAAAGGGTACGGCAGGTATTTCGGTCATGGCACAGGTCACGGGCTGGGTTTGAGAATCCATGAGCTCCCGCGTATCTCTAGGACAAGTGAGGACGTTCTCGAGGAGGGCAACGTGATTACGATTGAACCAGGGATATATCTGCCTCGTCTTGGCGGCGTCAGAATAGAAGACGACTTTCTCGTGACGCGTGACGGGGTTGAACAGCTCTCTCATTTTTCTAAAGAACCTGATTACTATATTTCATCCTTCGGTGGGCGTTGATTCAATTATGCACCATGGCGTTGGGCTAGACAAAGGATTTTTACTGAATGCCTAATAAAGTACTTGTGATCGCGTATTATTTTCCCCCAATGGGCTTAAGCGGCGTACAGCGCACCTTAAAATTTGTGAAGTACCTGCCCAAGTATGACTGGGAGCCGACGGTGTTGACTGTTACCCCGACGGCTTACTACGCGCTCGATTACGGAATGCTGAGAGAATTAAACGACAACGGGATAAGAACCGTTCGAACTAATTCCATAGATCCGACAAGGCTCTTCGACGCCGGCAAACCGGTCAAGATGCCAAAAGAGAAACTGAGGAACTTCCTGAGCACGGTCAGTCAGGCGGTATTCATACCTGACAACAAGATCGGCTGGAAGCGCGACGCGATTAAGACCGGACGAAAGCTCCTTCGCGAGGAGAAATTCGACGCGATTTTCTCTACTGCACCTCCGTACACGTGCCACCTCATAGGTGCCCAGCTTTCAAAAGAGTTTGACATTCCACTCCTGCTTGACTATCGCGATGCCTGGGTCGATAACCCGCTCCATTTCTATCTGACCCCGATTCATCAGCTTCTTCATCAACGGTTGGAGAAGAAAGTGCTCAGAACATCGTACCGGATAATTACGATCAACCGCAGAATCAAGGAGATGATGCTCAGACGCTACAGGTTCCTCAGCTATAACGACATTGCGCTGATTCCGCAGGGATATGATCCGGAGGACTTCACCGTAGAGGACCCGATAAAGTTGCCGTTCTCCGACAAGATGCGATTTACGTATTCCGGGACATTCTACAGAAACAGGACCCCGAAGTATTTCCTCCGTGCCCTCTCGGAGCTTCTCAACGAGCGGCCGGAGCTCCGGAAGAAGGTGGAGGCTGTATTTGTGGGCACGTTCAGGAAGGAGAACCTTGCGCTCGTGGAATCACTTGGGTTGAACGATGTCGTACGCATATTCGGATACCTCGATCACAAATCTGCCATCCGATATCTCCTTACAAGTGATGTTCTGTGGATGACCATAGGGAATGGACGCGGCGAGGACATGATTTCAACTGGCAAACTCTACGAATATATCGGAAGCAGGAAACCGATACTCGGTCTCGTCCCTGAAGGTGTCGCAAGGAGCACGATACTCGAGAGCGGAGCTGGTACGGTAGTGAATCCAGACGATGTCGCAGGTATCAAGGCGGCAATGGCAGACTACATCCGTCTTTGGGAAGGCAATAATCTTCCTGAGATAGACGCCGAGTTTGCGCGCAATTATGACCGCCTGAAGCTCGCCGGAGATCTGGCGAGGGAGCTGTCAAATCAGCTCGACTACCGGGGTTCTTACGAAAAGGTCGGAGTCGTCCATTGAAAGTATTGGTGATTGGAGGAGGAGGGCGCGAGCACGCCATCGTTGATGCGATTGCCCGCGACAAAGGAGTGACAATTTACTGCGCACCCGGCAACGCGGGCATTTCGAGCCAGGCGGAAATTGTCAACATAAAGTCGGATGATGTCTTTCATCTACTCCGTTTCGCAGATGACAATAAGATCGATCTGACTGTCGTCGGTCCTGAACAGCCTCTTGGCGCAGGGATAGTCGACACTTTTGAAAGCAGGGGAAAAAAGATCTTCGGCCCAAAGAAGCTGGCGGCCCGGTTGGAGACCAGCAAAGTGTTCGCGAAGGAATTCATGAAGAGGTGGAAGATTCCCACCGCCGCCTCGAGATCATTCACGATACAGCAGCATAAAGAGCTTCTCGACTATCTGGGGGGTGAAAAATACCCGCTTGTCCTTAAGGCCGACGGGCTCGCAGCAGGAAAAGGAGTCTCGATTGTTGAATCCGCCAGGGACGCGGAAGGGGAGCTCGAAAGAATATTCGTCAAAAAAGTGTTCGGCGGTGCCGGCGAGCGTGTCGTCGTGGAAGAATTCATGGAGGGTGTTGAAGCCTCGGTGTTTGCGGTGACTGACGGCAGGGATTACGTCGTCCTACCCGCTGCCCAGGACCACAAGCGGTCTGGAGACAACGACACCGGCAAGAATACAGGCGGGATGGGGGCGTTCACTCCAACACCTTTTCTCAATCAAGGCGACCTCGACTTCATAAAATCAGCTGTGATTGAGAGAGTAATTGAAGGCACATCCGCTGAAGGTTACCCATTCAGGGGATGTCTCTACTGTGGTATGATGCTTACGAACGATGGGCCAAAAGTTGTTGAGTTCAATGTCAGGTTCGGTGATCCTGAAACGCAGGCCGTATTGCAGATGATAGATTCCTCTGTCGTCGGACTGCTGGAAGCTAGCGCGGACAGATCGTTGTCTTCGTACAGGCTTGCTCTCAACGGGTCAGCCTCCGTCTGCGTGATTGCCGCATCGAAGGGTTATCCCGATTATCACGAAAACGGGAAAGAAATTAGCGGTCTTCAATCGACCCTCGCAGGAACTAAAGTCTTCCATTCAGGATCGACGCTGGATGGGGTGAGGATATTGACCTCGGGCGGAAGGGTGCTCGGCGTTGTCGGGACCGATCCAAGTGGAAGCATCGGGGCCGCAGCCCAATTGGCGTACAAACGTCTGGAGCAAATAAGGTTTGACGGTATGTTTTATCGTCACGATATAGGCAAGAGGGCCATTGAATTTGAAGCAAAGAAAGGAAACAGTCTGTGAAAATTCTTGTGACGGGCGGAGCTGGATTCATAGGTTCAAATGTGGTTGACGCATACATAGAAGCGGGGCATGACGTCTACGTGGTGGATGACCTAAGTTCAGGGTCGTTGGATAACGTGAACCCTAAGGCGAAATTCTTTCAGGTTGATATCCGTGACGCGAACGTGGAAAAGATATTTGAGGAAAACAAGTTTGACGTGATGAACCACTTCGCGGCACAGATGGATGTCAGGCGCTCTGTCGCCGATCCAGTCTTCGATTCGACGGTGAACGTCGTCGGGACGCTGAACCTCCTTCAGAATTGCCTGAGGTATAAAGTCGGAAAAGTCATATTTGCCTCGACGGGTGGCGCGATCTATGGGGAGCAGGATTATTTCCCTGCAGACGAACAGCATCCCACTCGCCCGCTCTCCCCATACGGCATCGCGAAGCTCGCGGTCGAAAAATATCTATTCTATTACAACGCTGTTCACGGCATGAAATACGTCGTCCTTCGATATGCCAATATCTACGGCCCGAGGCAGAATCCTCACGGTGAGGCCGGAGTCGTTGCCATTTTTACAAGCAAGTTGTTGAAGGGGGAGGAAACTGTCATTAACGGCGACGGCAGGCAAACTAGAGACTACACTTACGTGGGGGATGTTGTCAGAGCGAACGTGCTTGCGCTGAACTACGACAAGTCTGATACGTTCAACATTGGCACTTCAAAGGAGACCGACGTAAACGTCCTCTTCGGTAAGATCAGAGAGTCGGTCGGGATCAATTCGCCTGAGAAGCACGGACCTGCAAAGGCTGGCGAGCAGTTGAGGAGCGTTATTGACTACTCCAAGGCCAAGAAGATTCTGGGATGGGAGCCACAGGTCGGTCTCGACAAAGGGATCAGGACAACCGTGGAGTATTTCAGGAAGAAGTAGCCAATCATGGCAGTCACTGATCTCGTCGAGAGGCTTTTCGAATCGGACAAGCGGGCGGTCGCGAGGGCGATATCTGCTGTCGAGGATCAGGAGAACGACCACCTAAAGCTCTTGACCTCGATTCAACAAAGGCTCGGGAGGGCTTACCGGGTTGGAGTGACGGGACCTCCGGGTGCGGGGAAGAGCACACTGGTCAGCAAGCTCGCAAGATTTTTGAACGATGGCGGTAGGCGCGTCGCGATTATCGCAGTCGACCCTACGAGTCCCTTTACCGGTGGAGCCCTGTTGGGGGACAGAGTGAGGATGATGGAACTGAGCTCGAGAGAAGGGATATTTGTCCGCAGCATGGCGACTCGGGGGAGTCTCGGCGGACTCAGCAAGACCACCCAGCTTGCGGCAGACGTTCTTGATGCGGCGGGTTATGATTACGTCTTCATGGAGACCGTCGGTGTGGGGCAGTCGGAGCTTGACATTGCCGAAGCCGCTGACACAACCGTTGTCGTCCTGACTCCTGAGTCCGGCGATTCAGTCCAGGCCATGAAGGCAGGTCTGATGGAAATCGCCGACTTCTTTGTCCTGAACAAGGCTGACAGGCCTGGTGTGGATCAGTCATACAACGCGATTTCCACGATACTCCAAATCTCACACCCCCAGATGGGGGAAGAAAGGGACAGTGAGATCTGGTCTCCTTTCATCGTCAAGGCCATCGCGAGCGAGAACAGGGGGGTTGAAGAGGTTGTCAAGGGAATTGAAAAGCACCATAATTATCTTACTTCGACCAACAAACTCCTCCCGAGACGCAGGGAACGCATTAGGAATGTCGTTCTTGACATTGTGGCGGAGAAGCTGAGGCGAAGCTTCTGGAATGAAGCTCGCCTGGCTGAGCTCGAAGGAAAACTCGATCTGGTACTTGCAAACAAACTATCTGCAATACAACTTGCTGAAGATTTGACGAGATGAAAGGGGCCAGGCCCAAAAGGTAAGCCCTTTCAAAAGTACGATTAGCGCCAAGACACTCTATCGAAGGAGATTGATGCCGTATGGACTTTAAACTCAGTGTCGAGAACGAACAGGTAAGGGAGCTGGCGCGGAATTTCGCCAGAACTGAAATTGCCCCTTCAGTCATGAAATTTGATGAGGCGCAGGAGTTTCCGATGGAGCTCATGCGAAAGATGGGGGAACTCGGATTTATGGGTGTTACAGTCCCCGAGAACTACGGGGGTGCGGGCCTAAGCTACCTAGACTACTGCTCCATCGTCGAAGAGATATCCCGTGTTGACCCATCGGTTGGACTGTCGATGGCGGCGCATAACGGGCTTTGCGTGAGTCATTTGTATAATTTTGCCGGAGATGAAATAAAGCGGAAATATTTGCCGGACCTCTCCTCAGGGAGAAAAATCGGGGCATGGGGGCTGACCGAGCCGTCAAGTGGAAGCGACTCCGGGGCGATGCGCACTACTGCGGTTCGCGAAGGCGATTATTATGTCATCAATGGGACGAAACAGTTTACAACCCACGGCTCAGTCGCAGATACTATCGTTGTGATGGCGTTAACAGATCCTTCCAAGGGCAAGAAGGGAATAAGCGCGTTCGTTTTCGAAAAAGGTACGCCGGGATTCCACGTTGGCAGAAAGGAAAACAAGTTGGGGATGCGGGCGAGCGACACTGCCACCATGATATTTGATAATATGCGCCTCCCTAAAGAGAATCTCGTTGGCGCTGAGGGAGACGGTTTTAAACAGGCGCTACAGGTATTGGATGCAGGCAGGATAGGCATCGCCGCGCTCGCGGTTGGAGTTGCTCAGGGGGCACTGGATGCATCGGTCAAGTATGCAACCGAGCGCGTTCAGTTTGGCAAAACCCTCTCCGAGTTTCAGGCCATACAGTGGAAGATATCGGATATGGCGACGAAGATTGACGCCGCCCGGCTCCTCGCCTACAAAGCGGCATTCCTGAAGGACAGCGGGAAAAATATAAACCTGGCCGCTGCAACCGCAAAATATTTTGCCAGCGAAGTTGCGGTTAAGTGCACAGAGGAGGCGGTGCAGATCCACGGTGGCTACGGATTCACCAAGGACTTCCCGGTGGAAAAGCTTTACAGGGATGTAAAGCTCTTGACGATTGGCGAGGGGACGAGCGAGATTCAGAAAATGGTCATAGCCAGGAGCATACTCGACAATTGATGCTCGACTTGCGGAGACCGCGGCCGTGAGATATATCGCGGTCCTAGTCTTAATTCTACAATCGCAGCCTGGCGCACAAACAAGAACCAAACAGACTTGCCGTTCTTCAATCGGCGACCTCGCCTCATTTGCCGCAGTTTACTATCAGGATACACTCCTCACCGACCTGGAGAAATTCAACTTAGTCATCCTCGACCCGGACAACTATGACTCCTCAGCGATTGCAGTGCTGAAGTCCCACGGATGCACACCGATCGCCTACATGAACGTGGGCGAGGTAGAAACATACCGAAGTTATTTCGATTTGATTGATACCTCGATGGTACTCTCACCTGATTTGAATTGGAGTGACAGGTATTATGTCGATATTTGCGACCCAAGCTGGTGGAAGGTAATTCGGGATGTGCGACTTCCTGAAATCTTCAGCAAGGGGTTCTGCGGTGTCCTTGTGGACTTCGCCGGTATCGTGGACGAATATCCGGCTATGGATTCTTGTGCCATCATGCTTCTGAAAAAGATTAGGGCGGAATCCATAGGGCACCTGCTGATCGTGGATGGGGTAATCCCAATATTGGTGGAAGCGGCTAAGTACTCAGACGCCGTCATGGTCGAGGGACTCAAGGGCTATTATGACTTCAGCGCGGAAGAATATGCGGTTCGTCCGGACAGCATCGCCGGCAGGGAGGCGGATGCTCTAGTCAGGATTGCCAGAGAAGACAGATTAACCGTGTTGCAGCTCGACTACGTGGCGCCGGATGATTCTCTTTCACGGTCCGGTATCATCTCATGGTCACGGAAACGCGGGTTTGTGCCGTATGTCGGGACAGTCGAGCTTGATTCATTGTTCATGGAGACAACCACGGAGAAGAGGGGAGCCCAGTATCGTGCGAAGTAACATCAGAGTGAACTGAACTCCGGCGGTCTTGGTCCCTTTGAGTTTCACTAGTTGCAGGGTGCGCGTCCTGCGTTAAGAGGACGTGGGTTGTAATTCTTGGCAGGGGAAGCTAATTTTATTTACAATTAAGCAAAATGAAAGCTCTGGAGATTTTTAAATGACACGTGATGAAGTTATCGCAGCACTTTCCCACATAAAAGATCCCGATTTGCACAAGGATATTGTATCACTCGGTTTCGTTAAGAAGGTCGAGATTACAGATCATAAGGTTGATATCGAAATCCAACTGACCACTCCCGCTTGTCCCGTGAGAGACGACATGAAGTCTCAGGCGGTTGAGGAAGTGAGAAAGTTGGGATTCAGGGGCGATATCAAAGTTGATATGACAAGCCAGGTCGTAGGACACTCAAATCAGGTAAGGGAGCAAATCCTACCGGGCGTAAAGAACACTATAGCCGTCGCGAGCGGGAAGGGGGGTGTCGGTAAGTCGACAGTCGCGGTTAATCTTGCAATGGCGCTCGCCGCAGATGGTGCAAAAGTCGGAATAGTTGACGCTGACGTCTATGGTCCGTCCCTTCCCCTGATGCTTGGAGTGACGGAAAGACCCGAGACTGAAAAGATCGACGAGAATAGGTTCAAGATTTTTCCGGTCGAGAAGTTCGGAATCAAGATGATGTCCATTGGTTTTCTAGTGGACACAGAGACGCCGATGATATGGCGCGGTCCCATGGCGAGCGGAGCTGTGAAGCAGTTCCTGACTGACGTGGTTTGGGATGATTTGGACTATATGATATTCGACCTCCCTCCGGGTACAGGTGACGTCCAGCTGACGCTTGTCCAGACTCTTCCCCTAACGGGAGCGGTTATTGTCACGACCCCGCAGGATGTTTCGCTAGCCGACGTGAGGCGAGGGGTGAGAATGTTCCAGAAGGTCAATGTCCCTATAATGGGCGTGATCGAGAACATGAGTTACTACGTCTGTTCCCATTGCGGTCATCGTGAGGATATTTTCAGCCACGGCGGCGGCAAAAAGACGGCAGAATCTTTTGGTGTGCCGTTCCTCGGAGAAATACCCATTTACACTCCAATAAGAATCGGCGGAGACACTGGGAGGCCCATAGTGCTTACTGAGCCCGAGTCGGAACAGTCACAGATGATAAGGGCCGCAGCAAGACAGCTTGCCGCGAAGATTAGCATCTCAAATATGTCCGCAGATAGCAAGTCCAAGATAGAAATCTCACTCTGACCTATGACCGATTTCGCTCCGGAAGTGGTGGAAAAAATAAAGGACGCGCTGTCAGAGTCTAACAGGTTCCTTGCGATTGACCACGGCAGCGTGGAGTATGTCGACCTGGAGCATGACGGAATTCTTCGTGTGAGGTTTCACGGTTCATGCGCGGTTTGCCCGCTCAGGCCTATGACCCTGAGGGCCGGGGTAGAACGGGCGGTCCTGCTCAAGGTGGCCGAAGTCAGACGCGTTGAGCTCGCGCTCAACTGATCGGACCCGCACCGGCCCACCAGGCTGAATGTCTAATCCGATATCTCTGCGACTGGCTGATGTGCTTGCTGATGCCGATAATCTAAAGCGATCCATGATCCTCCGAAAGACGCCGAGGCGGGTCTTGTCGCGTGACTCTACAATGTGAAGGGGTCGAGTTCCTCACATTTGTAGTTCTTTATCATGATCGTCCTTGCCGGAAATTTCCGGATGAGCTCGTAGTTATGCGTGGCGAGTAGGACGGTTGTCCCACCTAGATTGATCTTCTTCAGAAGTGTAAGGATATCTGCAGAAGTTGCCGGGTCGAGATTCCCCGTAGGCTCATCAGCAAGGATTGCGATGGGATCCTTGGCAATGGCCCTGGCTATAGAAAGTCTCTGCTGTTCGCCTCCCGATAATTCGCTGATCGGCGAGTTCTTCCGGTGAATCAGCCCCACCTGAGTCAGGGCCTGTGTCGCCTGCATCTTCATGTCGCGGCTCGAGTATCCCACGGCTTGCAGGGCGAAGGTAATGTTGTCAAATACCGACCGATCGTCGAGGAGCTTATAATCCTGGAAGATTATTCCAAGTTTTCGCCTAAGCTGGTACAGACTTCGCCTCTTGACGGATATTGAAGAAAATGCGTCTATCTTGACGACTCCTGAAGTGGGGGCAAGATCCATATAGATAAGCCGCATCAATGTCGTTTTGCCGCAGCCTGTTTCACCCACTATGTAGACAAATTCGCCCTTCTGAATTGTCAGGTTGACCTCAGAAAAGATCAGGTGGTCGTCGAAAGCAAATGCTAAGTTAGTGCACTTAATCATGTCTAGGTTTCACCAATACAAAATGAACTCGTTCAGATTTTTCGTCGGCTTCGAGCATAGTGAAATCGCCTGCTGCGAACTTCTCAACAAACCCGGCGGCAGCGAACAGTTCCCTGATGAGCTCGAGCTGGTAGACGTACTCCATGTGAACTTCCTCGATTATCTCGTCGTTGATTCTGACCCTAACGTAAGTCTTGTGTATCTTCGTAACGGGGTCATAGAGCGATTTTCTGTGGTAGTAAGTGCCTTTGTATCTGCCGCGCTGGACGAATAGTGAGGCATCGTTAAGCGAATTGGACTCGAGGCTGGCATCGAAGACAAAGACGCCACCTTCCTTAAGACTCGCGAATGCGTTCCTGAAAAAGTGGCGGAGGCCTTCAGGTGTTGGAATGTAGTTTATGCTGTCGTAAACGCAAACCGCCCTATCGAATTCCCCCTCGCAGGAGCCAGTAACCATATCTGCGCAGAGGAGGCGAAGGGGTTTTCCTCTCCTGCGTGAAAGCTTAGCCCTCGCGACTTCCAGCATTGATTCGGAGGAGTCCATCCCAGTTACGTTATAACCGAAGCCGGACATCATGAGCGATATGTTGCCGGTGCCACAGGCAAACTCCAGGAGCGTTTCGCCCTTGATTCTCGACCTTCTGGTCTCCTTTCCAGCGACACCCATCAGAAGCTGAATGTACCTCGCCCACCCCTTGTAATCTACCGCCTTCATCATGTGGTCGTAGATCTTCGCGGAGGCTGAGTAGGGCTCGGCCGGTTTCGCGGCTCCCTTAAAGAGGTCGGTCTCGTTGGTGTCAAATGGAGTTTTCGTGGCCGTATTCAGATTTAGTTCCGCGCGGCTTTCCGATTTCGTGAGATTTCGAGTGCCAGTTTGATTGCCTCAATCGTGCTCGAAGGATTGGCGATTCCTTTCCCGGCGATGTCGAATGCCGTACCATGGTCGGGCGAAGTGCGGATTATTTTGATCCCGGCAGTGAAATTAATTCCTGTGCTGAAAGACCTCATCTTGAGAGGGATCAGCCCCTGATCATGGTACATTGCGAAAATTCCGTCAAACATTCCGTCCCTGTACGTTCCAAAGAAAGCATCGGCAGGGAAAGGGCCCTCCGCGTTGATCTTTCTTGAAAGGGCCTCGTCGATCGCGGGCCTGATTATCGCTTTCTCCTCAGTCCCAATAAGCCCGTTCTCTCCGGCATGGGGATTCAGTCCAAGGACTGCAATTCTAGGCGCCTTGACTCCGAAATCCTTCCGAATTGAATCGTTGAAAACGCTAAGCCTCTCCAGCAGGAGCTGCTTAGTAAGTGTCTGTGCCACTTGAGAGAGCGGGATGTGTATTGTGGCGAGGGCAATCCTTCCAAAGCCCGACGCCATAATCATGATTGAACCCTTTGAGTGTGAAAGCGTCGTGACCATCTCGGTCTGTCCCGGAAAATCGTATCCTCCCTGGCGGAGACTTTCCTTGGAGACCGGGGCCGTAACCATCGCATCTGCCTCCCCTTCGACGCACAGCCGCACCGCACGCTCAATACTCCGTCCCGCCCACATTCCGCTTTGCTTGTCTATTTTCCCGGGTCTTATCTTCTCGTTGAAGTCGGGACAGATGTCAAGTATGGTAATTTCACTTCTGCCGACTGCCTCCGAGAGGGAATCTACCTTGAGAATCTTCCTCCTGAGTGAGTACTTCTCCGCGTAAAACTCAAATGCTTTGTACGGGCCTATCAGAAGCGGCGTGCAGTTTGCCCTGATGGTTCGGCTTGCCGCTGACTTAAGTGCCACTTCAGGCCCTATTCCGTTGTAGTCTCCGACTGTTATCGCAATTACACTCATAAACTCTCCGTTTGATAGAGCCTGAACTCGCCGAAGCTCCGTCCCCTGAAGACCATTTTCCTGTTCATCTTTGGATATTCCCATATCTCATAAGTGCCGTCATTCCTGAATTCCCTCCGAATGTGCGTGGGTGGGCCCATCAGGATGTAAGCTTTACCGCGGTCAGTCGACGCACCATTCCGCGTCGCAGTTGATCCGAAATGCTCCAAGGCGTAATCAGCTCTTCTGTAGTATTCTGCCTCAAGTTCGTTGTATGCTGTATTTGGTGATGGGTCCTGGGACCTCCAAAACATGTCGAACCTTCGCTTGGCTTCCGCCTCACTTCCTGTGTCAATCCAGGAGTAAATCGAGTCGGCTACAATGTATTTTAGTAATGAAAGGGCAAGGTTGAAGTTCCGGAGAGTCTTAGGCTTATCCGTCCACGAATAACAAAAAGGGAAGGAGCTCTTTCTCTCTCCCGAATGGACTTCGAGCTGCAGCATCCCTTCTCCTAACGTATCTGAAAGAAATTCTCCGGAGAATATTCGGAGGGACTTGTCCGGCATCCCAACAAGGTGCACGCGATTACCGGCGCGAACCGGTTCGAGCCGTTCCGAATGTGAAATTGTTGATTCCGCGTCGCATATCAATCGGCCATCTGTTCCGTTAAGGCTCAACGATACCTGCCCGCGTGTTGCGTACTTGAGGACTGCTACTCGGATCTTCCGCGGAAAGGGAGCTGAGTCTCTGTCGAACACTGGGAAGTAATCTCTTCCTGACAGCGAATCCAAAAACGATACTCCGAGAATGCCAGTTGAGTCCGGAGCTGAGAATCTCCCTTGGAGTGTCGTGTTGATATAAGAGATCCCCTGGGTTTCGTCGCGGACTTGCGCAGATATCCTATAACTGGAGGATGGTAGTTTCATGACTACGAAATCTTCAGCCGATTCCTTTCTGGATCGGGTCACAGAAAACGTTTCAGTCTCCACTTCGCTCTGGCTGAATGCTGGATAATTGATCTGGCGAGCTGAATCTGAGGCGTCCACGTAGAAAGTTAGGCGCGCCAGGAAACCGTGTTTCCCCTCGTTCTCCTTCTCAAATACTATCCGGCCAAAAGGGATAGAATACGCAACGCAAATCCTAACGCTGTCTGCGCGCGCTTCAAGAGGCCAGATTGAGAGGTGTGAACCGTCGCTTTGCGAATTTGACTGAGCCAATGAAGGTGTCGACAGTAGAAGCGTGACTGCCGCTGTGCTTAGATAATTCCTCGCCACCATTTTATCTAAGTTAACGAGTGGGGCGGTCTTTATCAAAACGTGCCCCATACGGTCAGTGTGATGATCTCAACCTCAACTGCGAGTCGTCTTCATTCACTCCCGCACCGTCGGTGTGACATCCTATGCCTTGAGACGCGACGGGTGAGTTTTGTCCGGCGTGACGCCGCTATCAGACAATAGAGTCGAAGTTCATTATGGCGACCGGCTCAGGCGTCCAGAAGGGCTCCGCATATCTGACGCCTGCCACGCGGCCATGATACCTCATCCTTCCGAGAAGATACTCCATGAACTCCGGCGTCGACAGCATTGTCTGGGGATCCTTGCTCGAAGGGTTGAAGAATTGCGATTTATGTGCCTGTATGGATGCGACCTTCGTATCGTAATCGTGCGAGATGTCGATGTAAAAAGACGGCTCGAATGTGCGGTGTTGCATGTAGTAGTAAGCGTGCTTTGGACGATATGCCTGGAATTTTCCGACCTTTAATTTCCTCAGGCCTGAGTAAAATACGGCATCGCTTACGAGCTGGTGCGCGTGGACATGGTCAGGGTGCCTCTCTTCGCGATAAGGAGCGAAGACGATTTCCGGCTGGTACTTTCGGATAACCTCGACGACTTTGATGAGGTTGGCGCGATTCAGTTCGATGTGCGAATCTGAAATTCCAAGATTGACGCGCACTTCCGCGCCCAGAATCCTGGCTGCCTCCTTTGCTTCGCGGGCCCGAATCGCCGCGTTGCCGCGTGTACCCATCTCCCCCCTTGTAAAATCAACCATCCCAAAGGGCTTGCCATTTCTATGCAACATTGAAAGAGTACCTCCGCAGCTCATCTCTATGTCGTCCGGGTGAGCCCCGAAGGCCAATGCGAACAATTTCATAACTTCTTCATCCTTAGTAATTTTGGTGCCAGTTTGAATAACGAACTTGTTCTCTTGTATATCTTTTGTGAAAACAGAAAATCGATGGCAATCTCGAAGAAAGACAGCGTGTTAACGTCGTAGTTGAACCACCATAGTTTCTTCATCCTCGGAGCGCGTTCCACCTCGTAGTATTTGGGCGAGACCATCTCGAGTATTCCTTCTCTGCCATGTACGCGACCGGCTCCGCTTTCGCTTACTCCACCGACGAGGCCGTCGGCGATCCCGTAATAGCTCACTACATCGTTAACGATTACCGCGCCGGCACTAATTTTTCTCGCAAGCTGGAGGCCGCGCTTCGAGTCGGCTGTCCATATGCTTGCCCCCAACCCGAATTTCGAGGCGTTTGCCAGCTCCACCGCTTCGGCAACGTCGCGGAACTTTATTACGGGAAGGACGGGACCAAATGTCTCCTCCGTCATTAGAAGGGAGTCCATGCAAACGTCGACCATCAGGGTCGGAGACACGAAGTAGCCACCGTCTCGCTCAAAAAAATCGCCCCCCTCAACTATTCGAGCACCTTTTTTAACCGCTTCGTTTACCTGAGTTGTTATGGTTTCGTATTGAGCGCGGTGAATTATCGCTCCGATTTCATTGTCAGGGTCTGTGCCTGCGCCGATCTTCAATTCCTTCATCTTCTTCTGGAGGAGACCGATAAAAGAATCGAACACCTTCTCATGAACGAAGCACCTCTCCACCGAGATGCACGTCTGACCGGCGTTCATAAAAGCTCCCCAAAGCGCGCCGCTAGTGACCGAGTCGATGTCGGCGTCTTCCAGAACTATCATGGCGTCCTTGCTTCCGAGTTCAAGAGAAACGGGAGTGGCATTCTTTGCCGAAGCTTCCGCAACTTTCTTTCCGGTGGCCGTGCTCCCCGTGAAGAACACCTTGTCAGGTCCTGCGGAAATCAGGGCTGAGCCGACGTCCCCCTTTCCCTGAACAAGAGTCAGCAGGGAGCGAGGAACCCCCGCCTCCCACATGAATTCCGAGATCAGGTTTCCGACGAGCGGGGTGTACTCAGACGGCTTAAAGAGGACTGCGTTTCCGGCCATCAGTGCCGGAACTATTTGTCCGAGCGGAAGCAGGAGAGGGTAGTTCCATGGTGAGATTATCGCGACCGCGCCGTATGGTTCATATCGGACAAATGCCTTCTTAGTCTTCAGAAGCGGAATTCCTATCTTGACGCGCCGGCTTTTCAGTATCTTCCTCGTCCGGGCTACGTAGTAGTTCACGATGTCCAGGGAAGGGAAAATCTCTGATGAATAAGCTTCAACCAGCGGCTTGCCATTTTCCCTCGAAATTAGCTCGGCGACGGTGCGTTTCCTCTCAACGAGGAGATTTGCGAAGGCGCGTAATGTTTGCCCCCGGACGCTGTACGGCAACTTAGACCACTCTCTCTGTGCGGCCCTGGCCTCCGTCAGCAGTCGCACTATCTTGCTGGTCGGTGTTGGCTCTATTTCCCCTAGCCTCTCTCCCGTTGCAGGATTAATCGATTCCATGGTCATGCCAAAATTTACGTTTTCGAGGGTTCCATTTCAAACGTCAGGGGGCGGCAAACGGGGGGAGATTATCGGTGGAAAACTATTCTGTGATTGAATTTGTGGCGCGAAATCTATTATCTTTCATGCAAAATGAATAATTGTGGCCACAATCTCTGCTGAACTCCTCAAGTGAACGAAGAAAAAAATAAACCGGTAAAGCGTTATGTCTTTGACGACATAAGCTCAGAGTATTACGCGGAGTACGAGGAACCGCAGGTCGTCCGCGCGGAAAAGGAAGTTCCGCGACAACCCGCTCCGCCAAACCCTCCTGAGCCACAGCGCACCTTCGTCCCGAAAAAAGAGGGGCCGCGGTTCAGTATTATCGACACGTTCTATTTCAAGCCTGAGGAACAAGCCCCTGCTGAGCCTAGAGCAGAGTTCCATTCCATACTCAACAAGCTCTTGGAGCTTGTTCAGGAAGTGCTGTTCGCGAACACGGCAGCTTTGTTCTGGGTGAACAAGGAGCGCCAGCTTCTCGCTGTTGCCGAGAAGATGACAAAAGCTTCATCATTCACGAAGGCTCTCCGACTCCCAATAGGGAACGACGTCATCAGTAGAATTGCCGTCAGCGGGAAGCCTGAAATCATATCTGAGATAAACCCGGCCGCCGAGATTGACGTCATCCCGTACTACGAATCGCCGGCCGGCGTCAAGAGTCTCATCGGTGTACCGATTTTCTTCAGAGACGAAGTCATTGCCGTCCTCGTCGCGGATAGCCTAACTGATGAAGGGTTCGGAAGAGAGACCGTTCCGCTCCTCGGGAATTTTACCAGACTATTTTCCGCGATACTTCGCGCAATAACTGACAAGTACGATCTCGCAGTCGTAAAGAATGCTTTCAATTCGCTCAAATGGTTGAGCAATGAGCTCCTGTCGAAGGCCGACGTTAATTCGATTTTGACGACGATCGCAACGGCGATCTCAGACACGATAGACGCGGAGTTTGTGAGTTTAGTGTCCCAGGGTGAACTGCACAGTTGGGCGGTGACAAGAATCGTGAAACGCTCAGGCGCCGAGTACGTAGAAGAGGGATGCAAGGTCAGTTTGAGCGATACCCTCTCCGGCAGGGCTCTGAGGGAGAACAGGACTCTCTATATGGAGGACCTTTCGAGAGTCGAGGAACATCGCTTCAATCAGTCCGAACCCCTGGCAAAGGGGGCATTTGTAGCGATACCCATTTCCGGATTGGGCACGTGCTTCGGTGCAATTACCGTGGAGAGCCTCACACCGGCAAAGTTCTCCTCACTTGAAGTTGACGGGATGAAACAGCTCGTGAATCTGGGCGCGCTCGCCGCCGAGGTGAGCCAGGCCTCTCAGCTCCTTGATAAGTTTGTAGTGTTTGACAGGACCACCGGGACTCTGAACAAAAGGTTTTTCGTTGAAAGACTAGAGGAAGAGATCGGAAGAGTCAGCGATCTCGGGATAAAGAGCGCCCTTGTTCTGATGGGACTCGACAGGGTTGACGATATAAGAAACAGGTTTTCAGTCGAAGGTGTCGATTACATATTGACCGACATAGCGGAAACCGTGCGCGGATGGCTTAAGCCTTACGATGCAATAGGCAAAGTCTCTGCCCATTCCTTCGGCATCATACTCGAGGGCTTCTCACAGCACGAGGCCCTCGCCTGGGGCGAGAAGTTCCGAAAGAACCTGGCCACAAAAGTGTACCCGATTGGGACAAGAAACTATATGGCTACAATTAGTGTTGCAGTCTTGAACATAGATAGCAAGAATGAACCATCCGAACTTGTTATAACTGCCCAGAAAGTACTTCAAAGGGCTCACACAAGCGGTGGAAATGTTGTGAAGATCTTATAAAAAAGGAGAAAATTAGATGGCTAAGACGACGAGTTTTGCGGAAAAAGCGGCTAAGGCTTTGCAGGGAAAGAAGGGGTCGGATTGCCCGAAATGCGGAGAAACCATGCAGAACGTCCTGGTTATTTCCGCCGAAAAGGGAGAAAGGGCACACTATAAGTATAACCAGCATTTCGTTAAAGTTTGCAAGTGCAACGAAAAGGAAGTGTACGCCTGACAACAGTTGCCGCGGGCTGAACAGTTGACCGGACCCCGGACTTTTAACGGGAGTTGACCGATTCAACACCGCGCGTGCTTGCGGCGGCAATTTCACGAGCCATCTGCTACGGCATCTGAGATTTAATGTGTGTCAAGGTGATTGGAATAACGTCAGCACTTTGAACCATTTTGCCTGAGCAGTGTCAAATTTAATGTGGCTTGTTTTGTTAGAGAAGTATCTGCAAACAAACGAGGAATTTAAATGATAAAAGTCGGTAAGCAATATCCTTCCCGGGAAAACCAGACGATAGACAAGTACCTGCAGGAGATTGGAAAGGTAGATCTTCTGACCCCCGAGGAGGAGATTGAGCTGGCGATTAAGGTTAGAGAGAATGACCAGAGATCTCTTGAAAAACTTATAAAGGCAAATCTAAGGTTCGTTGTAAGTGTCGCGAAGCAGTACCAGAACCAGGGGCTCTCTTTGGGTGACCTCATCAACGAGGGAAACCTTGGTCTGATAAAGGCCGCAAAGAGATTCGATCCCACTCGCGGATTCAAGTTCATCTCCTATGCCGTATGGTGGATCCGGCAGTCAATCCTCCAGGCATTGGCGGAGCAGTCGAGGATCGTCAGACTCCCGCTCAACCGGGTCGGAGCCCTCAATAAGATTGGCAAGAAGTTCAGTGAGCTTGAACAGGAGTTCGAGAGAGAGCCGAGCCCCTCGGAAATCGCTGAACAGCTCGACATGAGTTTGTATGAGGTCGACAAGACGCTGCAAATAAGCGGAAGGCATCTTTCTGTCGACCAACCTTTCGTGCAAGGCGAGGACAACAAGCTCCTTGACGTCATGGCGGATGACAACCAGCTACCGCCCGATTATACGCTGATGAAGGAGTCGCTTCGCACCGAGGTCGAGCGGGCTTTGAAATCTCTGACCGACAGGGAAGCGGAGGTTATACGTCTCTACTTCGGAATAGAGCGTGAGCACCCTCTTACCCTCGAGGAGATCGGTGAAAAGTTCAACCTGACCCGTGAGAGGGTGAGGCAGATAAAGGAAAAGGCCATAAGACGTTTGCGCCATGCGACAAGGAGCAAAGCGCTGAGGGCTTACCTGGGTTAAATCGGATATCTCTCCGATGAAGGCATCCACAAAATTGGATGCCTTTTTTATTTGAAAACTTTGTGACCGTTGTTAACTTCACTGAAAAACAGGAAGAGTGCCCACGAAGAAGCGTTCCTTTCAGGAGATAGAGGTACTAATACTCGAGGATTCGATGGACCTGCGGGAGCAGTTCATCCGTGTTCTCGAAGCCTCTCGCCTGGGGTTCATCGTGGAAACTCTCCCCAGCTCAGTAGGGCTAAACAAAAAACTCACTACAAAGAAGTATGACGCGGTCGTCCTTGATTTCGACATCGCGGTGGGGGACCCGGAGTCGATAATAAAATCGGCGAAAGAGATCGACCCTTTCATGCCGGTCATAGTCATCTCGAGGAATTACAGCGACTCAGTCTACCATGACGCGATTCAAATGGGGGCTGATACCTACATCCCATTCACACAGGTCGCGATCAAAATGTTCCCCCGTGTCCTCCTCGAAAGAGTAGAGGGGATTGGGTTCATCAGGGAAGCAATAGAATCAAGACATCAGTCGACTTTTAAGTCGTATCAGCTCGAAATTCTTGCCTCCCTCGTGCGCAAGATGGTGGAAACCAACGACTTGAAGTCTGTCATGCAAGAAATGGCGGAGCAGATTGTCAGGAAGCTGGACATGAAGGCCGTCAGCCTCCAGCGTTACTTCCCGCGTCAGAACGGGTTCGCGGTCTACGGTATATATCCACAAGGGAAGCTTGTCAAGTTTGCGCAGATGTTTTTCGGGATTTCGCTCGACAGCTTCATCTTTCCCTTTGACCCTGAGCACTGCATAGTTGATCAGTACACGCTCGAGCGAAAACCGTGGGTAGGCAACGATTTTGCAGATGTCTTTGGTACGACGATGCCGGCTCAGGCGTCGCGAATGATACAAAAGTTTGCCGGCGTGTCTTCAATCTACAACGCGCCTTTCTATAGTAAGGACCAGCTTCTCGGCGGAATCGTGGTCGGCAACGTCCGGAAGAGCTTCAGCGAAGAGGAACTCGAGGCGTTTGACGCCATCGTTCATATTAGTTCGCTACTGTTTGAGTACAACCAGACAGTAAAATCTCAGATAATTCAAAACCACAAGCTCCAGGCGATTCATGAGATAAGCTCTCAGCTTCACGAGAATCTCGAACCCGAAAAGATATTCGATATCATTCACGAGAAGCTGAACACGATAGTACCCGCTGACGTTGTTCAGCTCTTCTTCTTTGAGAAGGACAGAAATGTACTAGTTGAGAAGAAGATTGTTGTGAGAAAGGGGAAGCGCCCCTCATTCATGTTCCCTGAAATCATAGTGGGGAGGGGGTTGCTTGGCAAGGCGGCGCTAGAATCGCGATCGCTCCTGGAGAACGACGCTCACCTTAACCCGAACTCGGTTTACTCCTCCGGTCGTCCGAATGTCGAACATATTCTGGCCGTTCCGATAACCCACAACAATGAGCTTCTCGGAATGATTTCTATGACGAGGCTCAAAGACGAGCCGTTTTCGGAATCTGATAAAGAGGCACTTGAGATATTCACTTCTCAGTTCGGGATCGCGTTCCATAATTCGCGCCTGTATCAGAATCTTCAGCGCAGCGAGAGCCTTTACAGGCTCGTCCTCGAGAACGTGAACGACCCTGTTCTTTTCGTCGGTGTTCAAGGAAAGCTTTTATTTGTCAACCCGAAATTCGAGGATCTTACCGGTTATCGGCCTGATGAGGTACTGGGTAAGGAGTTTGATTTCCTGATTCATCCGGAAGACATCCAGATGGTAAAGAACTACTATCTCCTAAGGATCACCGGTAAGGAAGCTCCCGCGAGGTACGAGTTTCGCGTGGTCAGGAAATCAGGCGAGATACGGACAGTGGGGTACAGTGTAACGGCGATATCCGAAAACGGAAAGATTACTGGTCTGCTTGCCGTTGCCCGTGATATCACAGATGAGATAATCGCGCGGAAGAATCTCGAGCAGAAAACCCAGCAGCTCCAGGAGCTACTCGATATCAACATGCTTCTCATGCACAGCAGGGACTCAAACGAACTTCTTGAGAAGCTCATTGCTGCTGCTCGTGGCGCCGTCCCCAACGCAGATGCGGGGGCAGTCATGATAAATGACAGATCTACCGGTACGCTTAAGCTTAGCGCATCATCGGGATATCCGCTTCACTTGAGGGATGCCTTTGCGTTTGACAGAAGTAACGAATGGGTTAAGGCGGTTTTCGAGGGCGGAAGGCCTGTCGTAATCGGCGATTCCTCGGGGGGGAGCTTACCTCCCAGCATGAAGGAGTTTCCGAAGGAGTTCCGCCCCAAGTCCTTCATCGCAGCTCCACTCGTGGTAGACAATGAAGTCCTTGGAATAATCTCACTCGACAGTTTCACGAGGACTCATGCCTTCGGCAAAGAGCAGCTTCAATTTCTTGAGGCCATTGCACACCAGGCGGCACTCGCGCTCAAGAAGGAAAGAATGAATGCTGATCTCAAGGAATCGGAAACGAGGTACAGGACCATCACTGAATCGAGCAGCGACCTCATCGTCGTTACGGATGAATCAGGGAGGATCGAGTTTACAAATGACAAGTTTGATGAAACTTTCGGCAGGACTGCGGCCTCTCTGAGGGGTGAGAGCCTGGTTCCACTTTTCGAGGAATCTTCACGTTCGGTCATGGCCGATATGATTAAGCGTGGCTCCGCCGAGAAGCGGCACAGGGTGACGTCAGTGATTGATGGCTTGAGACACCACTTCGACGTTGTGTCAAGCGGTATAGCGACTGACGCGGGAAACCCACGGAAGATTCTGTTCCTCAATGATGTTTCCGACCTCGTCCGTACCGGCGATTGGATGGAAAGAGCGTATGAAGTAGGACTCAATCGGAGCGGAATAGATCTCGTGCAGAGCTACACAGACCTACTGTCCGATGTTTTTAACTCCGAGCTTGTCTACATCGGAGAATGCAACGACTCAGAAGATACGAGCCTGGCTCAGATCGCCAAAATAGGGAGCAATTATCTCCATACATTTGCATTCACGGGTGTTCAGCTGCTACTCCGCAACGAGCCTGAAGGGCTGATTAAAGTCGGGGAGATTTTCAGGAACGGAAACGGTTGGAAATCATATCATGCCACCTCGATAGATGTCAACAATCGATCTGTTGGTCTAATCGTACTGGCCAGCGAGAAGGTGCTGGCGATGGGCCGCGCCCAGATGAGCATCCTCAAACTGATCAAACAGCGGCTGGCTTTCGAATATGAGCGGCAGGTCACCGAGTCAGAGACCAGGCGGCTTGAAGAACAGCTCAGACATTCGCAGAAAATGGAGAGCCTCGGAACGCTCGCGGGCGGTGTGGCTCATGACTTCAACAATATTCTCGGTGCCATCCTTGGATACGCAGGGCTCATGAAGGTCGAGTTGAAGAACAACGAGAAGCTCGTCAAATACCTGTCGACAATAGAGAAATCGGCAAGGAGAGCCTCGGATCTCACGAAGCAGCTCCTGGGGTTCGCACGGGCGGGCAAGACTAGCGTTACAACCGTCGACTTCAACCGTATCTGCGCGGAGACGGTCGAGCTGACAAGGAAGTTGATAGAAAAGAATATCATCGTGACGCTCGACCTTTTCGAGAATCTGCCGCCGGTTGAGGGAGATGAGTCCCAACTGTCACAAGTTATGCTCAATCTCGCGATCAACGCGCGAGATGCCATGCCCGACGGAGGAACTTTGAGAATATCAACCTCCTTCCTCAGCCCTGAGCAACGCGGGAACGTGAAGCTTGAACTTGAGGACAGAGTTTACATAGTTGTCGAAGTGGCAGACTCGGGCATGGGAGTCTCGAAGGAAATTCAGTCGAGGATGTTTGAACCGTTCTTCACCACGAAACCGAAGGGAAAGGGTACAGGGTTGGGACTCTCTATGGTCTACGGAATAGTGAAGAACCATGGGGGCGAAGTAGAAGTGCAGAGTGAGCTTCAGAAAGGGACCACGTTCAGAATATTCCTTCCCGCATCGACGCACGTCGTATCCACTGTGAGTTCGCGCGCGGAAGATGTGATTGAGAGAGTCATATCAGACAAAACCTGTCTTGTCGTCGATGATGAAAAAGAGATTCGAGACATACTCGAAGACTCGCTGACTCGTTTCGGATTTACGGTACTCACTGCTGATAGCGGCGAAAAGGCGCTTGAACTGTTGAAGAGCGGAGTGAATGTTGATCTGGTTGTTCTGGATATGATAATGCCCGGCATGGATGGGAGAGACACTTATTTCCAAATCAGAAGCCTGAAGTCAAATCTGCCAGTCTTCGTATCGACCGGATACAGCGCGGAAGGGAAGGTCGAAGATATCATGACCAATGGTGGCATAGCTCTTCTGCACAAGCCATTCACGCTTCAGGATATTCGTGCTCAGCTCATAGATAAGTTCATTGGACTCAACGAAAAGCCCGGGGACGGGAAATTTTAGAGGGATATTCACTGCAGAGTTGCCGACGTTTTGGGCTGCAGGGGACGAAACGGGAATTTTAGCTTGTTTTCGCGGGTTATCTTTTTCCTGCGAGAAAATCTTTGTTTGCATTTGACATTTTCAAAAGCTATCATATACCCGCAAATAACAGTACACCGTTGTTTGCGCCAAATGACGCCCATGGCGTCATGCCGCTCTCACCGTTAGGTGGGGCGGTAGTGATGGCCGATCATCCTCTGGGATGTAGGTGGCCATGCTTTTATGGGTTGTGGCTGCAGATGTAATTCCCCGTGTGTCTACGCACCACCTTTCCGGCGGAAACTGGAAGTGCTATGACACGCAGGTTTGCGTGCTAGGTTGTTGCGGATCCTACACGAGGCGTAGCATCGTATGCGGAGGTGGAGTTGCGGGTCTTCCGTTGCTTCCCCAGTCTGACTTTCGGTCGGGATTCCGACTGGAGTCGGGACAATTCTGTATAAGCCAAGAACATCTGGCGCGACGGCTCGGGTACATATTCAGAAACATCAGTGAAAGGATCCAGCAATGGAGCAAGGAACCGTAAAATGGTTCAACGCAACCAAGGGATACGGATTCATCTCTCGCGAGAGTGGTGATGATGTGTTCGTTCATTTCAAAGCCATCATCGGTGAAGGCTACAAGACTTTGAAAGAAGGGGACAAAGTTCAATTCGAAGTTGAACAAGGCCCCAAAGGGTTGCAGGCGGCCAAGGTAAAGAAGCTGTAAGGCCGTCTTTGCTTTCAAATCCCGACTGGATCATTTCAGCCGGGATTTTTTTTTTGTCCGGAGCTCGACGCGTCGGGCCCGGAAATGATCTCAATCCGGTAACATTGCCTATATCTCTGCGTAGACTTTTTCAAAAGGAGTCGGAACATGGAACGCAGACTGTATCGTTCGAGGAAGAACCGAATCGTGGCCGGAGTGGCCGGGGGGATCGGCGAGTACTTTGACATGGACCCGGTTTTTATCAGGGTCGTGTTCGTCCTCGCCACGCTGGCTGGCGCCTGGGGACTTTTAGCCTACGTAATCCTTTGGGTTGTAGTCCCGAAGGAAAATCTTGCGTTTGAAACAGGGGCACAAACAACCCAAGGAGAAATACCAATGTCGGAAAATGATAACGACCGTCGGACCTCGTCCAGGAAGCACGGCTCAGGGATGGTCGGTGGGATCACTCTCATCGTCCTTGGCGCGCTTTTCCTGGCAAACAACTATATGCCAGACTTTGATTTTTCTAACACATGGCCGCTGATCCTCGTGGCAGTTGGCACGGGATTAATACTTAAATCGACCCGTCGCGGGGAAAGAGGAGACGGTCATGAAGGTTAGTCGACTCTTTGCCGGAGTGCTCATCGTCCTTCTGGGCATCGCACTCTTCCTTTCGAATTATAACATACTTCACTTCGACTGGGAATATTTCTTTAAGATGTGGCCTGTGCTCCTGGTCTTGGCCGGAATTTCTGTCCTCGTATCGAACCCAAAATGGAAGGCCGTCCTGTACGCCGTCACCATCGTCCTCGTCATCGTGTGGATGATATCAGCGGCGACATCAGGATGGAGGAGTCTCAGTAATGTCTTCGATGGGGAAGGAGGAAACGTAAGGTCGCAGGAATTCACGCAGGAAATGGACAAGGATGTTAAACGGGCCAGCCTGACCATCAGCGGCGGAGCAGGTGCATTCACACTGAAGGATACAACTTCAGACCTCCTCGAAGCTAGAAGTGAATCTAACATTGGGCACTACTCATTCGACTCGGACAAAGAGGGTACTGCCGAGAGCTTGAATCTTACTTTCGAGGGGAAGGAGCATAACTGGCACTTCGGAAGTTCGAAAAACACGCTTGACCTCAGCCTGAATACCAGGCCTGCATGGGACCTCGACATTAACGTCGGTGCTTGTTCAGTAAATTTTGATCTTAGCCCGTACAAGGTGCGACGTGCTTCGATAAAAGCGGGAGCTTCATCGATTACGCTCCGCGTCGGCGATAAAGCTGACACTACCTCCCTCCGTATGGAAACGGGGGCATCGAAGCTTGCTATTTATGTCCCCGAATCGGCCGGCTGCCGCATCATGGACAATGCGGAACTCTCAAGCAAATCGTTCGCAGGTTTCACGAAAGGGGACGATGGATTTTATCGTTCCCCCAATTATGACTCCGCTAAGAAAAAAGTCTTCATCGACGTGCAGGCAGGTGTTTCATCTGTGAAGGTCATTCGATATTAGACAGACCATTTCCCCGGCGGTTTCTGGTGGAGCGATTGCATCTGGCGGCAATCGCTCCTTTTTTTTAATCCAAGTTCCATGCAGCCACAGTGCCGCGCTCCAGCTTATCCTGACGGGCCGCTGCGTTCGATTGGGTATTCAATGCAGCGTGTGTCCCCCTCAAGTCCTCTCGGCTGACAATATTATTTTAAGGGAAAATGGATTAAAATAACCCATGGTCATGAATTACGGTGAGGAACTGTCATAGAACTTACTATCTTTGCGGTTTGCTCCGCGCTTGTACTCCTTCGTTCAATAAAGTGGCTGAGGCTGCGCCACTCCTACGGGTACTATAGATTCTTTGCGTTGGAGTTTATCCTCCTCCTGCTGGTCAGGAATATGAGAGTGTGGTTCGATGACCCTTTCTCGGCGCTGCATATTTTGTCATGGATCGCGCTCATCATCTCACTCCTTCTGGCAATCTCGGGCTTTCGTGAATTGGGTTTTAAAGACGCACTGGGAGATCTGGAGTCTGGCGAACTGAAGGAGTCCGGCATATACAGCAATATGAGGCACCCGCTTTACTCATCGCTTTTGTTTCTGGCGTTCGGCGCGTTTCTGAAGGGGCCATCGCTGTTCACTTCGATCCTGATGGTCGGGGTGATCGTGACATTGATGTCAACTGTCAGGTCGGAGGAGGAGGCGAACCTCTTGAAATTTGGGGATAAGTACGATGCGTATATGAAACGGACAAAGATGCTTGTACCGTTTATCTTCTAAGCGTTGTGTTGGATTCGCTATCAATGAGCTTCGCTGTTTATGGAGAGATCTTTTCTGCGGGACAGTGTCCGCAGAGAGGTGCGGATCGGAGAATTTTTAAAATGAATTTGGAGGAGGACAATTGAATAATCGTTTGAAGACAGTTGGGGGTGATTTCAAGAAATTATTCGTGGAATGGGGTGAGTACTATAGCCTTCCGCGTGGTTGGAAGCTGAAGCAATGGCTCATCCTGGTTGAGTTCCTTCTTCTCGTCTGGATAGCGGCCTACTTCGACGAATCGGTCAGGTACTTCTCATTGACGATGCATGGACCCCTCGAGGATAAAATCGCCGCCTTCGTGCACTCATTCGGAACCGGAAAACCGTCTCTATATATCTTCCTCGCAATATACCTTGGCGGTTTGATCGCTAGGTCCGAACGAGTGAGGTTGGGCGGCCTTATGATACTTCAGTCTTTTCTTTACTCCGGGCTGATTACGATTTTGCTCAAGTCACTCGTCGGGAGGTGGAGGCCAAACCAATGGCATGGCAACCTGACTTTTCATCCTTTTATATTCGGACCCAACGCGTATCTCTCATTTCCGTCAGGAGATGTCGCGGTTGTTTTTGCCCTTTCGGTCGTAATGGCCGGTTTGTGGCGGAACAGGGTGTGGCAGTTTGCATGGATACTTCTGGCCGTCCTCACTTCATTCTCAAG
>JAKAMG010000014.1 GCA_021812985.1 Bacteroidota bacterium | reverse complement strand
GTATTCCCTTTGCGGACTATAAGAGACGTAGACGTCGGCAGTGACGTCGTTCGCCGCAAACCGGCCGCAGGTTGTGTGCGCGACGCCTGTAAGATAATCGAACGCCTCGTCCTTGAGCCCCTGATTCTGGTTGTATCAGGCCCTGGCACGCATCCCATCAGGCTGGGACGCGTGCCGTCGGGTTCATCGCCGGGTGCGCGATGGTCTAATACCGTTGGGCCAAGAGCAGAAGCTCTTTAACCTCTGGACTTATTTGAGGAGGAGTAACTTCTTCACCTCGACGAAGCTCTTCTTATCTCCGCTTAGTGACTGTGCCTCGATCCGGTAGAAGTACACTCCGCTCGCAAACCGCGTGGCGTCCCATGTGAAGTGATAGTAACCAGCCTGGAGTTTGTCGTTTAACAGTTCCTTCACTTCCCTGCCGAGTATGTCATAGACGACGAGGCTGACCTGGGATTGCTTTGGGAGCCCGAACTTTATTGTTGTCGTGGGGTTGAAGGGATTAGGATAGTTTTGGGACAACGAGGCGGTTACCGGAACAAGCGGTTTTCCCGAAGCCACATCCACAATCTCCTTCTTTTCCCAAATGTATGTTAGGCTATCGCCTTGAAATCCATAGGGCGCATAGTTCATGGTCCCGTCCCCGTCGGAAGTAACCCAGGTCGAACCCTGAAGGACCTGGTGCATGTATAGAATCAAATTGCCATTTGCGTCGTACGTGTTTGTGTCCCTTTGAGCGGATGTGAGCGTTCCATTTTCCCATTCCCAGCACGTCCACGTGAGGTACTCCCCGGCGGCATTGTAAGTCATTGCGATGTCCTCCGTGACAGCCCAGTGATCGTTTTGCCAGAAGGCAACTGAGGACGTAAGGAAAGCACCGTTTACATCGTAGCTGCTGGCGAACCTATATGAATCGACCCATTGGCCTTCTTGCCATTCTTGGCTGAACATGGTGTCAACGGTTCCGCTGGCATCCCAGGTGTTGGTGGTCCGCCTTGAGCTAACCCATCCACCGGCCTCCCAAACTTCCAACAGATAGGTGGATTCCCGACCGTCCTCATCGTAGGTGTAGGTATCACGCTCACGGTTTGTGATCACTTCATCCTGGCTCCATTCATAGAGACCTATCAACTCATTTCCATTCTCATCATACGTGAAGGTGTCACGATTCAATAAAGTCCACTGGCTGCCGTCCCAACTCTCGAACAACCGAGACAACATATTTCCTTGTGAATCGTAGGAGTAACTATAGCGGGACCAATTGACCCACTGGCCAGTCTGCCAATTTTCAGTTAAATACGTCAACCTGTTTCGGTCCGCGTCATAAGTGGAGGTATGACGATCTATGTTTGCCCATTGGCCATTCTGGGATTCTTCAGATACCTCTACCAGCTCATTGCCATTTGCATCATAGGAGTACGTATAGCGATAAGCACTTACCCATTGGTCACGCTGCCAGAATTCCACCAAATCGATCAAATAGTTTCCGCTGGCATCGTAGGTATAAGATTCACGCGAGAGCTTAGTCCATTCCCCCCTGTACCACTGCTCCCACGTGTTCGTAAGCATGTTGCCGGCTTCATCATAGGTCCGGCAGGAACGCGTCGTATCCTTCGTTGAGGTGTAAACAACCACCGTATCAAGCAAGTACACTTCTGTAGTGTATGAAGCTGTCGTAGCAAGTTCATCCCATTGGTTCGCTCCCGGTTTTACTTCTGCCTGGCGTCGCTCGTTGCTTTCGGGCTCCCTAGGATGGTATAACTTGGCCTTCCTGTTGAGGTATTCTTGTCGCTGAAGCATGTCGTGTCGGACTCTGACTCCTAGAGGACGCTGAATTCTTGTGGAAGCGCTGGGTCCGGCGTCGCATCCAGCGGATTTGTCTCGTCTGAGTTCCAGCGCTTCAATCCGAATCACCGGCAGGCTTAGCAGGAATACTGCCGCAAAAATGAAGATTGTTTTCATGGGTTCCTCCTGATTATATAATGTGTTTGTAGTTTTGCTGCTTTTTGTGGATCATCTTCTTTTCCACGTGACCGGGAGCTCTCAATTGGTAATAGGAAATACAATTCAGTGGAGCATTTGGCTTGAAGTCGATTTCATATGTGGCAGCGTCTTCCACTTTATGCGCCAGATAGTTCACTTCATCGGAAAGCCGCCATACTAAATGGCGAATTGCTGGTAAAGCGAGGAAGTCACTTGACCAGCAACATCTTCTTCATCGAAGTAAAAACACCAGCTTTGATTCTATAGAAATACACTCCGCTCGCCAGGCCGCTCGCGTCAAACTCGACCGCATAAGTTCCTGCCGGCTTAAATTCATTCACAAGCGTCTTCACTTCCCTGCCAAGCACATCGTAGACTTTCAGGCTCACGACACTGTTGGCTGACAGCTCATAGCGAATGGTGGTGGTCGGGTTGAAGGGGTTGGGGTAGTTCTGAGAAAGTGAAAGAGCATCCAGATTGGCAGCATGTTCGGGATGTGATATTGAGCTCAGCGAACGCTTGACACTCAGCGCCGGGTCGCCGAGGAAAGCAAGCCGGCGGCATATCGGCCATCCCCACTTAGACATCGCAAAGCTGTACGCTTTTCCCAAGGGCTCGAGAGGATTCTCGGTCAAGTACTTAATCAGCGTCTCATAAAAAAGGGCCGCCACCCCGCCGTACATCAATCCCTCGGAAGCGATGACGGCCACTGCGCCTCCATTGGTATGTTCAAGCAGACGCGTCGGGATCGATATTGACTGAGGCGTGTGGAAATTCAGATTGCATCCATAGAACATGCAGAAAGGAAGCCGATCGCCGTTTGAAAGGGAATCTACGGTCCTTGTAGTGAAATAACAGGAGGTGGAAAATACTGAGTCGCGGGCGTGGCCGGCATATGCCACTACCGCGGCACCGCGATCCCACATCTGGATGAACTCAGTGGAGCTCAGGTGGAACGGTGAATCGTCCCGGATATCTACAGAAGTGGTGTCGGACCACAGCGGTGCGAGGCACCCGTTTAACCGCCGGATATCTGTCTCGAACACGTGGCCATCGGTTTCACTGTAATCGGAAAGAGAGACGGCCCGCTGACACCACGAACCGATGGGACCGGTCTCATATCCAATGGTTTTGTCGATCATTACGGACAGGCTTGTGGAATCCCAGGCGGGAAACCGCCCGATATTTGCTCGGACGCTCATAGTTCCACTGCTGTCGAAATACTGGACAAACCACTGGTCAATCATCAGAACCGAATCCGGAGGATTTACAGATCGGCCAAAAGTGTCGGTGCTTATACCCTCACGTTCCTGGTGTGACGGGACCGAGTTGATGTTCCCGGCAAGGACAAAGTATTGCGGCTTTGGATCCGACCAGTTGTTGAGCGCATATTGCACGAAGTCCCTTATTGCGGTGTCTGGAGATGCATAGCCGGCGAACTCTTCCATGATGGAGTCCAGGAGGACAACCATTGTCTGGAAGCCATTCTTCTCATGTCTAAATGTCGCCAACTTCTCGGCGACCTGACGGTAAGGGGAGATCGTAATTACTATGTAATCCGCGCAGTTGTTCTTGTCTCTCAGATCACGCGACACCCCGTCGGCCGCATTCGCCAGCAGAATCAGTCCTGTGACGAGCAAGCACGAAAGCCTGAAGGCGACGCGCATTCCGCGGCCATCAGTCCGCCTATCGGTTTCGCCGAAGCGATTCACAAATGCGGTGGGGAGTTCCGATCCCAAACTGGCGCCACATCGCCTATTGCCATCAACAGACAGCGGCCAATACGGAATTTCCCCGCGATTCCCTAATAGCTGTTTCATTCCTTCACCTTCATAGCAGCTTCCTGAAGTTGAATTCCCGCCGCAGCCAAGAGAAACCCCCTAACATCCCGAATTTGAATCCTTCCTTCTTGCCGCGGACACTGTACAAGTAACAGCGGCGGGAAGGGCGATTCTACCAGAATTGTGTCGGAAATTTACGGATTTGTAGCATCCACGTGTGACATGGCGAGGATTAACCGGAATGACGGGCTCTTTGGGGTATTTCGGCCAAACGTCAAAGGGCGCAACGATGACGCAGAAACACTGAGTGGCAGAGAAATGAGATTCTAAGTGGGCTCTAAATATTCATGTGACTCAGCGATTCGACTAAATGACGATGGTAACTGAGCGGTCTTTGTTCAGACTAGGAGCGTTTGTATTGAGATGGAGATACTCCGAACTGCTTCTTGAAACACTCCGAGAAATATGCGGGATTGGTAAAGCCAACTTCCAGAGCTATCTCAGACATGTTGCCCGCCTTCCTGTCTATCAGCTCGGCGGCCCTCTTCAGCCGCACTTTCCTGATAAGTTCCACTGGCGGGTCGCCGGTAAGCGAGAGCACTTTCCGGTGAAGCACCGACCGGCTTACAGCCGACATTTCCGCAAGAGATTCGACACCAAATGAAGCGTTCGAAATATTGTCTTCGATCAGGCCAGATATCTTTCGGAGGAATTTCTCGTCGACCGACGTTACTTTGAGACCGGTCAGTTCCACAATCCCTTTTCTCCTGAAGTGATCGTGCAACCTTTTCCTCTGCTCGATCAGATTGTTTATCCTCGACTTCAGCTCCTCCGGATCGAACGGCTTCATTATATACTCATCCGCTCCAGTCTCGAAGCCGTCAATCTTGTCCCGGGTGGTAGCCTTTGCTGTAAGAAGTATTACCGGAATGTGGCTTGTCCTTTCATCTGTCTTCAAAAACCTGCAAAGTTGAAAGCCATCCATCTTCGGCATCATCACATCGCTTATAACGATATCGGGCAAATGCTCACGTGATTTGTTCAGTCCATCCTCTCCGTTCACTGCTTCCATCACTTCGCATTCCCCATCAAGGTTTACCTTGATGTAGCGTCTGACGTCTGGATTATCTTCAACCACCAGCACGGCCGTCTTATTGGCGTCCCCGGCAACACCCAGCTCGTGGTTCTTCGGACGTCTGTCCGCGATTGGAACCTGTTCCCAAACCGCCATCGGCCTTTCATCGCTGCCCGGCGATAGGTCGCACACTTCTTCCGACGTTAGATGGTCCTTACCCAATGGAATACTTACTTTAAATGTGGTCCCTCTCCCCTCGACGCTCTCTACCGATACTTTCCCCTTATGGAGCTCGACAAGTTCCTTAGTAATGGAGAGCCCTATACCGGTACCCTCGCCTTCTCTCGTGCGTCCTCCATTCACCTGATAGAAGCGGTCAAATACTTTAGAAAGCTTCTCTTTGGGAATTCCGATGCCCGTATCGCAAACGCTTATCTCCGCCCAACCTCCGGAGTTCTTGACGCCGACCTCGACCCGCCCATCTTCAGGAGTGAATTTGAATGCGTTGGAAAGTATATTCATCACAATTTTCTCCAGCTTCTCCATGTCGACGTAGGCGATTAAACTTTCTGTTTGCGGGTTGAAAACGAGCGTGATCCGTTTTCTATCGGCTTGGGAGGAAAATGAAAGCGTCCAGGCTTTCAATACCTGGACTATATTTGTCTGCGCCGCCCGAAGTCTCATGTTCCCCGATTCAAGCTTCGCTATGTCGAGCAACTGGTTGACCAGGTTCAGGAGCCTGGTTGTGTTTCTGTGAACCATCCAGAGCTCTTCTCTCATCTGGCGGTCCGCTATCCTGCCAGCGATCTCTTTGACTGGACCGAGTATCAGAGTGAGAGGTGTTCTGAATTCGTGTGAGATGTTTGCAAAGAAACGAGATTTCAGTTCGTCGATTTCATGAAGCTTCTCGGCTTCAAAGCGCGTCATTTCAAATGCGTGTCTGATTTTGATTCGCCTCAACTGGATTTGCCATCCCAGCCAACATGCTCCGATAAGAATAAGAGCATATCCGAGATACGCAGCGTCTGTTCGCCACCAGGGAGGCCGGATGACCAGAGCAACCGACGCACCCTTAGTATTCCATATGCCATTATTGTTGGTCCCTTTAACCCGAAACACGTAACTTCCCGGCGGGAGACTTGTGTACATCGCCGAATGTCGCGTTCCACAGGAAACCCAGTCCCTGTCGAATCCCTCCATCCTGTATGAGTAACGGTTTTCTTCCGGATGAGAATAATTCAACGCGGCAAACTCGAAGGTTAGAACGTCCTGTTCAAAGGAGAGGTCAATCTGCCTCTTTATGCTTACGTCACTGTCCAGCCGAGCCTCCACATTGAATAAATGGAAAGAGGTGATGACGATTGGTGGGATAAATGAATTGTCCTTTACGCTGTCAGGGTTAAAGCGGACGAATCCATTGGCGCCGCCAAAGTAGAGGTGACCGTCACGGCTCTTATAACTTGAGTGCATGAATTCAGATGGTGCGATTGGCACTCCTTCTGCGGGGCCATAGTCAACGGTCACACCCGTGACCGGATTGAATCTTGAAATTCCTCTGACCGTGGCCATCCAGAACATACCTACCCGTCGAGTGCCGTCCCCCAACACGCAATTGTCCTCTAATAATTCGTATATCATCGGACGCATGAGGCCATCTGTGAACTTAATGTGCCTGAATTTGTCAGTCTTACTTTCATAGCAATCAAGACCAGTCGATAGTCCGAACCACAGCTTCCCAGTTCTGTCTTCACAGATCGACGCCGGGTTGCCGCTCGACAGAGTGGTGGAGTCTTCTGGTTCGTGGCGATAATAACGTGCACGTCCCGTATTCCTGTCAAAGGCTTCCAATGCTCCGGCAGTAAGCCATAAGACGCCGTTCCTGTCCTCCAAGAGATTTGCAGCCGGGTGGGAATGCTGTCCCGAATAACCAGGAAGGCCACAGAAGTAGTAATCGTCGAATTTGCGACTCTCCCTGTCGAATCTCATTAGCAACCCCGACCCTATACCGCCTCCCAGCCACATTGCCCCATTCCGGTCGATGCAGATGGAGACAATTTCCTGTGCGGCGGACAGACCGACGCGTTCGGCATGCTGCTGGTAATAGGAGAATCTTCCTGTGGCCGGATCAAGCATGCATAGTCCTCCGGAAGTCCCGATCCAGATGAGACCCGAAGAATCCTGCAGCAACTTGAGGACCCTACCGTTCTTCAGTCCGGCCGCACCAGCCGCGTTCTCATCATAGTGAGTCTTAGTTCCGGCGGATAAATCGAGCCGGTCGAGACCGTGCAGCGAACCGACCCAAACGACACCCGACTTGTCCTCGATGATTGCGCTGACAGAAGCGTGACTCAGGCTGATTCTATCAGATGGCTTACTTGAGACGTACTGGAAATCGTTAGCGACATGATCAAGGAAGCAGATTCCCCCAGTCTGGGTTCCAAACCAGAGGTTGCCGGCCAAGTCTTCAATCATACAAGTCGCATTCCCTTCCGGCATAGTGTGCGGATCATTTTCATCGGGTTCAAGCATGTGTATGATTCCGTCTCTTTGATCCAATAAACCCAAGCCTCGGGATGTCAACATCCAGAACCTTTCTTCCCGGTCCTCAAGAAAACAATCGACCATTGTTGCAGCTACCCTTGCCGGCTTACCGGACAACCTTTTTACCGATTTGAATTTGCCCGATGGTTTGTCGAATTGCTCCACACGCCCGTCCCCCACCGCAACTAGTATTTTACCCTTGGGGGTGATGTAGAGTGAATAGATGCGGTTGAGCGTGGGATCACCGTTCCGGTAACGCACGAAAATCCCTGTGGCAATGTCTAATCTGCAGAGTCCGTCAGATGTCGCCAACCATATTGATCCGTCCTTATCCTCAGCTATTGCTCTCACGGGGTCCGTACCGACCGGTTCGCAATGAACAAACTTTTCCAAGGCCCTTTGAAACTTTTCCAACCCGCGTCCGGTCCCAATCCAGAGATTCCCCTGTGAGTCCTGATGGATCGCATAGATAGTGTCGCTTGAGACGCTTCCGGCAATTGCAGAATCATTCTTGTAAACAAGAAAGGAATCCGCAGAGGGTGAATATCTGCCAAGCCCGTCTCCCATTGTGCCGACCCAAATATCGCCCAGGTCATCTTCGGAAATCACATACGCCCTGTGTCCAAGCCCGATGGAATAACGCGTTACATTGTTGGACAACAGATCAAGCCGGTGCACTTCACCACCTCCGGGGAAGAACCAAAGGGAGCCGCGCTTGTCCTCAAGAAACATCGACCCAGCATACACGGGAGTCTCGTCGTAGATCTTGAAGGTGTAACCGTCATACCTGCACAGACCACCTGTAGTTCCGAACCACATAAAGCCCTTGCTGTCCTGAAATACACTGTAAACGGTAGAGGTTGGAAGACCATGTTCGACACCGATGCGCGTGAACCTAAAATTCCTATTCTGAGAGAAGGTTTGTGATTGAAAAGTGACTGTAAGGAGTAGAAAATAACGGAGGGGGAAAGTGACATTATGGACCCTTTTAACACGTCCGTTGATTTCATCTACACGCATGGAAATGTCGTATGATGAACGGGAACTCCTGTACACCTTAACCACCGGGAATGTCTCGATGTCTTATCCGAGAGTCGGAGATTGGACTACGGTTCAGCGGAACAACGCAATCCGCACAAGCGATATATATAGGCAGATAGTGCACGATCAGCGGAAGCACGAAACATCGCCCAGCTAGCCTTGCACAAGGTAAACAGCGCCAGTTTTTTGGCCGAGAAGAGGCCTAAACCCTCAGAATTGAACGGTTCTTCATGGTTCCCAAGAAGCTGGATGTTTCGTTACCAAGCCCTATCATTTATTACCTAGGCTGCCCAAGCCCCCTAATGGCTTGCGCCCACTTACAGCAGGATGATGTCGAATTTTAAGCATACCGAATTTCAGATGCAAGTCTTGGAGGACGCGGTTGGAGTAGTAAGTGAGGGCTCCCCTTCAGGTGAAGAAAGAATTCAGGGGATAGCAGAGCGGAAGCATCTTGGCAAAAGGGATGTCCGCCCTGCACCGGGAAGCCGCGCAGGTTTGAGGCCCTGGCACACATCCCATTGAGCTGGGACGCGTGCCGTCGGGTTCATCGCCGGGTGCGCGATGGTCTAATACCGTTGGGCCAAGAGCAGAAGCTCTTTAACCTCTGAACTCATTTGAGGAGGAGTAACTTCTTCACCTCGACGAAGCTCTTCTTATCTCCGCTTAGTGACTGTGCCTCGATCCGATAGAAGTATACTCCGCTCGCAAACCGCGTGGCGTCCCACGTGAAGTGGTAGTAACCAGCCTGGAGTTTGTCGTTAACAAGTTCTTTCACTTCCCTGCCAAGTATGTCATAGATGACGAGGCTGACCTGGGATTGCTTTGGGAGCCCGAACTTTATTGTTGTCGTGGGGTTGAAGGGATTAGGATAGTTTTGCTCCATGTCAAATTTCAAAGGCGTATTATTCAGGTGTTGTCCTATAGCGGAAACCATTTCTGATATCGGTCTCTTCCAGACCCCGTTGTAATAGTAGGTTCCGGCATAAAGATATCCATCATTTACCGCCAGGGTACTAATTGAAGTGTCGGCCAAGCCTGAACTTACCGGAACCCAGCTGTGCCCTCCGTCTGTTGAAAGGAAGACTCCGGCAAATGTTCCTGCGAACAAGCTGGCGCCGCTTACAGCAACAGCATTGACATCCGACCAAGGAGGGAGTCCTGACCTGCCGGAAGACCAGGTTGTCCCGTTATCTGTCGAAATATAAACTCCATAAACATCGGCGCCACTTGAGACACCCGCATAGAGATTCCCTCCGTCAGTGACAAGGTCCCTGACGCTCTCTCCGTTCAAGGCGAGAGATCGACTCCAACTTGAGCCGAAGTCCGTGGAACGCATTATCCCCCCAAGATATCCCACGAAGACACCGCCACCATAGGCTGCGATTGATAAAGGACCTCCCATCGAAGGATCTTGCCCTAGTATGCAGTTCCAATTTTGCCCGATATTCGTCGAAACGAAAATTCCACTATCCGTAGCGGCATATACGTGTCTACCTCCCGTATCATCCGATGCAAGCGCAAAGCATTTGGTAGCGTAAGCATACGGAGCAGGTAATCCGGAACTTGCCTGAGACCAGGTTGCCGAATTATCTGTCGAGAGAAAGATGCCACCACCGTAAGTGCCTGCAAGTATCACGTTGCCATCACCTGCAAGGGTGGTAACCGGATAAGTTGCCAGATCGTGGTCGACCTGCAGCCAGCTGGCGCCCTTGTCGCTGGAGCAATAAACTCCGGCGTATCCAGCGCCCGCAAATAAAGTGTCCCCAACAGAGGTAAATTCATGATTCGACATCGGTATTGGCATCACAATATCTCCCGCTTTGCCCCACGTCATGCCTTTGTCGGTGGAAAGGTAAATCTCTCCGACAGCAGTCCCTGCAAAGAGCGATGCGCCGTTTCCTGCCAAGGCCCATACGTCAGAGGTCGCAATGCCCGAAGAATTGGTGGGTGCCCAACTTGTTCCCCGGTCCGTTGACAAGTATGTCCCTTTGTCCGTGGCGGCCAGCAAACTTGTTCCAATTATCTCGAATCTATGAATTTCCCATCCCATCAAGTCCATCCCGGAATCGGCAGGAGCCCATTGGGACCCGCCGTTAGTTGATACGAAAGTACCTGTGGTGGTACAAGCAACAACAATTGTGTCAGTCGCAGCCAGTGCGTTAACATATACGTTGGCTAAGCTGGAATCCGCAGCTGCCCATGTCAAGCAGTTATCAGTAGATACAAAGAGCCCGCTCTGAGTAGCTGCGAAAACCTTTCTCCCACTGATAGCAAGGGATACGACTCGAAAGGTCCACCCGTTGGAGATAGGCAGACCGGAATTTGCGGAATTCCAAGTCGATCCTTCGTCCGTTGAGACATAAACTCCTTGCCAAGTTCCGGCTATCACAGTTGACCCAGAAACCGCCAGTGACGTGATGCTCTTACCCATGCCTGTCAAACCAGAATTCATGGGCGACCACGTTTCCCCGTCGTCCGTCGAAAGAAAGATACCGTTTCCCCCTCCTGTAAACGTGCTGCCGCCATACTTGGTTATCGCGGCTATGGGATAGTTTTTCACTTGGGTGCTATGCCAGCTCACTCCACTATCCGTGGAAGTGAATATGCCGTCCAACGTGCCCGCTAATAGGCGTGATCCACTGCACGCCAATACATTGACTGGGTCACCGGTATAAGGACCATTGGTTTGCACCCATTGCGCTGACACATCCGCGATCAGCATAAACGTAATAAACCACGAAAGCAGCAACAGTCTGACATTCCTCACAATACTTCTCCTTCCTTCAAATTTGTGACGCGAACGTTTGTATTGTATGAACGGCCCCGCGACATACCTGATCCCCTGACAAGACTCTTTATCTGAGCCTTCTGATAAACCAGATGATTCTCATTTCACCAAATCTATTTGCTTGCACGGCCGCCGGCAATCACTTGTTTACGGTATTTTCGACAGCCGGGCTGTCGACGAAGAAGATCGACGAAGTAGGGATAAGGCTGATTAGCCGAAGGCAACGGGAAACCAGAGGGGCTTTTCGTTAAGGACTTTCTAGACTGCTCCGACGCGGTCCGGACCTTGGGCTTGTTGCAGATATTTTTCAGGTGCGTGCCTATTGTTTGGCATCTTGCAAGGAGTCTAAAAGCAAAGAGGCCTGAGCCTCGTGAAAAAGCTCAGGCCTCTGCGGCAGTATGCCTACGCCAAAACGAGAGAGTTATTTCATCAACACGAACTTCTTTGATGCCATGAACGAACCGGCTTCTATCCGATAGAAGTATACTCCGCTGGCGAACCTTGAGCCGTCAAACCATGCCTTATAAGAGCCCGCATCCTTTTGTTCATCGACGAGAGTGGCTACCTCCTCTCCCAACACGTCATAAATTTTCAATGTGACATGTGCGGCTTTCGGAAGATCGTATGCGATTGTCGTGGTAGGGTTGAACGGATTGGGGTAGTTTTGGTAAAGAGCAAACTTTGACGGTAGCACGGAAGCGCGGTCGCTCACTCCCGTCAAGACTGCACTTATAAGCATCGAGTCTGTACCATTTAGCGAGAATCTGTAACTCCCTGATGTGTGCATATCAAGCGCCTGTCCGTCATTGCCAAGGTCCACGAGCTCAATCGAAACATTTTTTGGAACGGCGGTGGAATCCCATGACAGTGTACCCATGCTGTTGCCTCCGGTGCATCCCACGATCATCTTCCAGGAGTATGAGCTCCCGACCGGCACGAAATCAGAGCTGAAATTCGAACCTACTATGCTTTTCCAATCGGGATGTGGGAATGCGAGGTAAGCATAATTGGAACCGGACGACGGAGGATTCGGTGGATGCGGAAGATCGTATCGCGCGTCGAATCCGCTCTTCGCGCCGGGCATTACCCCGAATTCACCGAGTCGATCGATAGAGCCATTGGCCTGTAGCGTCAGTCTGACGGTCCAGTTTGTGTCCGACACGCTGGCTACAGTCTTCCCGTTTGATACAACATTCTTCTTCGCTGCCGACGGGATTACATTATTCACGGGAGGATTGAAAATAAGCGTGAGGTTACTGTCAAGTGCGGCAAACCAATATCCGTTCCATAACGAAAGTTCATTCACTGCAGTATAGCCACCAGTCGTCTGCAGATACGAAAACAATGACGGAGAAACCCATCCGAGCGAAGCCGCGCTGTCGAGTCCTACCGTAACATTCCCCTTCGTGAAAGAGAATTCCTCTTTGGAGTATGCAGAATCAGGATATGGAAGGGATATTAAATTAAAACCCGGATTCAGAGCAAGGCTCACCGGTCCCAACGCTTCGATGCCTTTTGCTCCAGCGCTGGTTGGACTCGCTGCACCGATCCAGTACCCCATTCCCATTCCAAGAGTGTCTGCAGAAAAGTAGCCTCCAGCATTCGAATATCCATAAAGGTAAACGTCTGAAGAACCGAAGATGGAAGATGCCGCGGGGAAACTTGTCTTGGCAGGGAGTCCGATGAGGTTCCACCCAGCATTGTAGGTGTGAGAGAGCGATACATATGGTGTTCCCACAATAAGCTGAAACATGCGACTGGAATCGGTTCCCGCATTATAACTGTAGCTCGGTGTAACGCGGATATCGCTCACCATGCCTGTCTTCATGTCCCTCAGGATCATGGGATAGGACGAAGGAATACCATTGCTTCCGGTAAGAGCAACTGTCATTTGTTTGTTCAGGTGGTCTGTGGCTACAACAAACGTCCATACCTTCGCCATCGAAGTCATGTCTGTGTCGTGTTTGACGTCTGTCATGAAGTTGGGTCCGAGTATTGCTCCCCACTCCGGATGAGGGAAATAGACGTACACGTAATTGCTCGGCGGCTTCGGCGGCTTTGGAAGGTCAATTGCGTTGTCATATCCATCCGTCGCACTGGTGTCAACAGCTGCGTAAGATGTGGAATCTGTGAACCCATTCGAAGTCGCGGAAATGCCGATTGTCCAGTCAAGCCGCGGCGCGGGGTGCAACAAGTAAATTGCGGGATCGATTGGCGCAAGTGTGGTATCGTGATTTGGGAAGGCGAGGAGATGGTTACCTTTCGTCGTGTCGTTACCGGAATTTACAAAAAGCCCTTCAGGACTTGCATGGAAGTCATACTCCAAAATCGCACCTGCCGGCATGGAAACGGTGACTGTGCCATGATAGATATCAGGATTAGTTGCATTGGGTGACATAACTACGTTGCTCCACCAGTTTAATGGCGGCAGGCTTCCTCTGACGGACATCGTATCACTACCTTTAATGAATCCGCTTAAAAGGAGCGATGTCATATCGGCCTGAAATGTAACCTGATGAGTCTGAACCGCGCCGATCATGTTGTCGAAATAAACAGTAGGCGGGGTCTGATATTGATATGTATTCAATGTGTAAACTCTGTTTCCGTTGGGTCCGGGACCCGCAAAATTATCCTCCCACGTAATCCATGGCCCAGTAAATGCGGTTTGATCGCTGAGTGAAGTCTGCCCGTTTGACGTGTCTATGATTGCATATTTGTACTGAAGCTCAGTCCCGGGAGGAACGTTGTTCAGTTGGACGGTAATACCATATACAGAATCGTAAACCGCATTATGAGTCATGGCGAACTCGTTCCCCAACCAGTCTTGATACGAGGGATTAACGTAGTGCTCGAAGTCTCCCCTGACGATAACTTCGTCTCTATTTGGATCGAAGATGCCTGCGGCCTTCATTACTCCGATATTGACATTGAATGTTATGTTGAATGCAGATGGATTACTACCCGCGGAAAGATTCCGTATCGAGTAAAAGGTGCGCTTGGCGCCATTCGTCATGTAACCGCGTGTGGGGGCCGGAAAATCAATGAAGGAGAAACCGATGTTCTTGGTTGTGTCCTGGTAAATCGTCATCGAGTTCGAGTTGAGGTCTACCTCCGCGATGGATGCTTTAGCTCCACCCAAAACCGCCAAGCTGGTTCCATTTACGAAGGTTGCGTAGGCAAAATACACCGGCAATTTCGAACCGACTTGTTGCCAGGTAATTCCCCCGTCAGAGGTGGACCAGATCGTGGAGTCGTTTCGAGATGCAACTCCGACAAATTGGTCCCGAAAGGCGACGGACGCGGTGATGGCAACCGAGTCCTTAGGCGCCGTCCCGACAGTCGAAAAGGACCAACTTACTCCCGCATCTGTGCTCCGCCAGATGCCTCTGCAGGTGGACCCGGAGACTTTGTTATATCCCGCGATGGTGACGAAAGACGGCGAGGCAAAACCCACATCTCCAGGATATGAAGTGCCTGTAATGAAAGTATTATTGTTTGTCCAGGTTGTTCCTCCGTCGGTGGTGACCAGGCAGGCTTGGGGGCTAGTAGATGAAAGACCATCCCCCCAAGCCATTCCATGGTTCGCGTCAAAAAACTTGATCTCATCGATGAAGTTCGTAACGCTCGCATTGAAGTAGACCGAATTCCAGGAATTCCCGCCGTCGGTTGTTTTGTAGATTGCCCCGCTGTATCCGCCCGCGAAGATAACTGATGAGCTAACGAACTCCAGACACATTATTCCGTCGGCAGGGATGCCGTTGTTCATCAATGTCCACGAGCCGAGGTTAGAAGTATCCGCCTTCGCCACCAGATTGCTGTCTCCGCAAATCCATACCGATCCTTGAAATTCTTTCGCGGACCAGACGCCTCCGTATGGCAGGTTATCAGGGGTCGTTGTCTGAACAGCAGAGTAAGGTGTCGATGTAACGAGTCCCGACACCTCCATTCCGCGAACGGCCAGGCTCGAGGTGCGACTTTGAGGCCCTACCTGCTCTCGGGGCCCCGATTGCTGGCCAACGGCGACCAAGTGAGGGGCTACCCCCGCTGACAAAGGTGTGGCCTTTCCTGCTCCCAACTGCGAACAAAGAGCCACCGTCAAGACAACTAGTAGAGAACATTTGCTCATATGTATTGCCTCCCTTCACTGTGAAGCTAATCTGAATGACATACGATGAGGGTCGATGACGCACTCATGATAAAACTCTTGTCATGGCGGGACCACTCTTCGCAGATGAATCTGTACCATGGCCTTTATTAGGGCAATCACTTGTTTACGGTATTTTGGATAGCCGAGTTTCGAGGAAGTGGATCGAGACAGTCGGGATAAGGCTAAATAGCCGGAATGGACGAGGGACTAAAGGAGCTTCTCGTTAAACGCTTTCGAGACCGCCCCGGTGCGGGAGTGGACCTGAAGTTTATTGTATATGTTCTTGAGATGAGTATTCACCGTATGTACGCTAAGGTAGAGATCATTTGCTATTTTCTTCTGACTGTAACCTTCGACTAGCAACTTCAGGATTTCTTTTTCCCTGTCACTGAGGCCGTATTCCCCCTTCGGTGCCCCTTGCCTGGCGAACATTTCGAGGACACGCCTGGCGATCTTCGGATTCATCGGGGCCCCGCCCGAAAGAACTTCGTTAATTGCCGCGACCGCACTTTCAGGAGAAAGATCTTTCAGGAGATAGCCAGATGCGCCCGCACAGATGGCGTCAAACACGTCGGCATCGTCATCGTGGACAGTGAGGATGACGATGTGAGTGGACGGACTCCAGGCCTTGAATCTTGAAATTCCCTGGATGCCGCTCATTCCAGGCAGACCGATATCGAGGAGGATGATCTCCGGTGGTGGTTCGTTGCGAAAGGCCGAAATTGCTTCCTCGCAGGAGCGAAACGCCTGGACACAATTCATCCCTTGGTTCCTGTCGATTAGCTTCGCCATCGTGCTCCGATAATAGTCGTTATCTTCAATCAGCCAGACGCTGACTGTTGCCCGGCTTTCGCGTCGCATCTTAGCTCTTGAAGTCATGACTCCAGGAGATATCTCTTCTGAGGACTCGAATTCAATACCGCGTTTAAGGTATTCCGTAGAAAAAGCAGATTTCCGTGCCCATCCCTGGTTCGCTCTTGATCTCCAAGCGTGCTCCCATTTGCCGCGCTCTGTTTCGAATGTTTCTCAGCCCATTGCCTGGCTTGATCGACTTCTCGCTGAACCCGACTCCATTGTCCTTCACACAAAGACACACAGCATTCTTTTCTCTCCCGAGGAATACCGTCACGGAACTCGCGCGGGCATGGCGAGCGATATTGTTGAGTGATTCCTTTAGAATCAAAAAGATGCTCCGACGAACCTGCAAATCCTTTATGTCCTGTATTGCCTTCTCATCCAACTCGAAAGATAAATCGACATCCCGGAGGAGACTTGACGCTGTCTCCCTTATCTTCGTGACAACTTCACGAGGAGTATCGTGCTCCGGGTTGATGAACCACACGATGTCGCGCATCGCCTCCGCGGTTCTCTGTGCGGCTGAGGTGATGCCATCCAACTCCTCGCGCTGCTCGCTATTCAATTGAGAGTCCGACTTCAGCATTTGACTTGCGACTGCAATACTGCTCAGGTTGCTCCCTATCTCGTCATGGAGGTCGCTCGAAATACGATGCCTCGTCATTTCTCGATCGTGATCATACTCCCCTTTTAGGGTGTTAATTCTGTTCCCCAGTGCAAGAGAGAGCAATGAGACTTCCCACAGCACTCCAATCTGAAAGGCGTTCTGAGTGAAGAAGTTCATGGGCACGAGCCCATCGACCCGGGCGACTCTGATGACAAAACCAAGGAAGAAGCCGGAAAGGGCTATCATGTAATAACTTGCGGGGCGGAACCCTTGTTTCCTGCAAAGGATGGCCGCAGAAAAACCTGTGATACCATATCCTATAGCAAGTATGCCTGCTATCAGATTCAGCGGACCACCGGCAAGTACCGGTGAGAACAATAAAGATACCAATGCGCCCCCTTCAATAAGGAGAAGTGCTCGGTCGAGGACCTTCGTCCTTTGTTTCGTTGAAAGGTAGGTGCGCGTGAACTGAACACCGAAAAGAAAGAAGAAACCGATGGCTCCGTAGGCGACATAGAAAAAGGCATCACCGTACGTGAGGATGTACTCCTTCACAAGCCCGTCCTGAGCAAGTTGATAGACTGTGTATCCACTGACATACAGGACGTAGTAGAGGTATGTCTTGTCACGGACGGAGAAGAATAGGAAGAGGTTGTACAGAATCATGATAACCATAGCGCCATAGAAGATACCGAGGACTATCTGAGCATTATGGTCATAATCCATGAACTCTCTCACATGACGGATAGTGAGAGCAAGCGGGATCGAAGTTCTCGCCGTTATCCGAAGATAGAATTGCTGAGGAACATTCTTCTGCAGTGGAAGCCGGAAATATGGCAACCGATGTCGGATAGTCCGCTCCTGGACCGGTGTAGAGCTGCGTGAAATGGTCTCTGTGAATCCTGCCGCGGGGGAACCGCTGTAAAGCCTCACTTCGTCCAGTACGGCATAGCCCACCTCCAAAAGCCAGAAGCTGTATTCGCTCGAAGAATCTTCTACGGTAAATCTGACCCAGATGGCTGACTTCGTAGAGCTGATGTTAGGAACAGGACTAGATGCGGGGACGAAGCGCCTGGACATGACATCTGAGGCAATCTGATTGACGGTAAGGGTGTCACTGCGATCCTCGTACACGAAAAAGTGGGGGCCAAGCGGATAGGCGCGTTTGGGATCTTTCAGGACTATTACATCAGAGTCCCGGATATTCTTTGACGATCTGTTGCCGGCCTGTACCGGCTGAATCATTCCGGCGGCGCATTCAAAAGCCAAAGCGAGAAGAAACAGCCAAGACATTAAGCCCGTCCACGTGAAGCTGCGGTTGGTCGATATGCACCAGTTCAATTCCCCATGACCGGTCCCTGCCCTGCTGATTTGGTTCATCTACATTCCTGACTGTGCCCGTGACGAATCATCACCTGTCGTTACCCAGGAACTTCTCACAATAATCAAAGAAGTCTTTCGGCGACTCAATGAAAGGGAAGTGTCCACACTTCCCGAGCACCACAAGCTTCGAACCAGGAATAGAGGACTGGACTTCCTTTGCAGTCTCTAGCGGCACAGGGTCATCCTCGCCATGCAGGATCAGTACGGGGCACGTCAGTTCGTGCAACTTCGATCTTATATCGTAGTGTGTTATCTCCCGCGACATCAATCCAAAGATTGACAGGAAGTTCTTGGCAGTTTCGGGAGTAAAAGTAATTGTGAGGCTGTCGGCGAGAGATTGAGTGTAGAAGTAGCTCTTGAAAAAGAGTCTGGCAAATTGTTCCATGACTGGTGGAGCCCTCTTTCCGAATGCCTCCGAGCCCGTGAGCTTTGCCAGGGCGACACTGTCCTGGAAGGTCCTCCTCGATTCCCTGTTGTGGACGAAGGGCGCTACCCAGTCGGAGGCCGCCCCTATGGAACTTACAAGAATGATTTTGCCAACTTTCGCAGGGTATTTGATCACATAATCCATGGCGAGCAGCCCTCCCCACGAGTGTCCAAGCAAGTTTATTTTTCCAAGATGGAGTCCCCGCCTTAGCCCTTCAAGATCGTCGACGAAGTTCTTCACAGTCATGGAGGCTGAATCTACATTGCCGGTCGAGCGACCGCTTCCCCGCTGATCATATAAAATCAGGCGATAGTGACGCGCAAGCCTCAGCATCTGAGGAAGGAGATATGTGTGGTCAAGGCCGGGACCACCGTGAAGTATGATCAGCGGTGCTCCTCTGCCATAAGATTCATAATAAAGATAGACCCCGTTTGACTCAATAATTCCCCGGGTAGGTCCTTTCCCTTTGCCGTGGGCGGTAGCTGATCCCGGCAGAATACACGCTATTACGACAAGTAGGTTACAGAGAAAAATATGCGCACTCGACCCCCTGCAACTTTGCTGCATTGCTTTCTCCATTCTTGATTCTACGCCAATGCTTGGCCACAATTGGTGTCGTTGGCCGAGCCTTCGTATCTATATGAAGAGAGCATTGCCGGAGAGATGGGTTTCCGATTTGCATACCCACCTTCCGAGCCAATTGAGCACCTAATCGAATTTTACCCACACACACAATGCCAAACCAGGTGCTCCAGCCGCTCTGATTTTCGCTAAGTATAATACTGTAGCAGAATGAAGTCAAGCGTTCGAACAAGCAGAGTCGACAACAAACGTAGTGTGTGAAGTGGGCCAGGAGTTTGTTGTGTTCTGAGGAGGATTTAAGCTAAAGAATCCATCAATTTCATTGAGGTTTCCCCGAGCGACTGCTCCAGGGCCGCGAGTTTAGCCTCGAGGTCTCTGGAGATCCGGCGCCGTTCCAGAAGCATGGCGATTACCTGTGTTTCGAATGTGTTGCAGGTGGCGGAGCGATCGGGCTCGAATTCAGCCGGCATCTGGAAGAGCCGGTCCCAGTCGTATCTGTTTCCGCATGGGCCGCAGAGGGTCATGAGGTTTTCGGAGTGGACTACTTCAATCTCGTCGCCGCGGTCGGGTGTCGTACTGTCGACGTACTCTATTGAGAAGTCGAGGCTGAAAAAGGGATTACCCTTCGGGATCTCCTCTCCGCACCTGTCGCAGACCCAGTCTGAATCTGAAGTTTCGGTAGACTCTTCGTCCTCCCGGTTATCGGGCCGAGGTTCATCGACTTCGCCCGATGCCGCGCGTTCCTCCTCGAACCGGTCGTAGACCGTGCGCAGTATCGAGAGAAACCGGCGGCACTGGCCGGAATGTTCCGGGCAGAGGTGGAGCCGGGTGGTCATGCCGTCCCAGCCCACTTCGGTGGGCACGCCGGTGGGTTTGCCGCAGACGGCGGACTCCGAGTCAGTTCCAACTGGATACTGGCATGGCTGTGATTGTCGCTGTTCCATTTTCATTCTCCTTGATTTTTGGCCTTGAAGTGAATGAATGTTGAATTTGTGACGCCGGCATGAAGGGGGCGGCGCGCTCGGGCAGTGCATGACGCCGGCCCAGATCCCTTCCACACGCTATATGTCCCCTCCCAAAAAAGTGTCCCAGGAATCAGTCCGTTCACCAGCGGCTGTGGGCCGCTGTAACTTCTTCACATCGCGTTCGTTTAACTTTAGAAATCACGCACCATATAGGGATACAGGGTAATGTCTCTCAAAAAATCGCGCTTTCCCATTTTGCTTTCATGCTGGATAGGTATTCTCTGCGCCGGGAATTTCGTCGAGATCATATGGCGCGTCCTGCTCCACGGTAATGAAAACTCGTTGTGGATCCCCGCGATTCAGGGAGCGGGTCTGTTGGGAGTAACGGCGGCTTCGTTCAGGCTGTCTTCGCTCCGAGCCGCGCGGGGCTTCTTCCTGGCGCTCCTCGCTTTCGCCGCGGGAGACTGGGCCTGCTGGTTGATAGAAAGCAGCAGTGTATGGATTGACAAGGCGGGCGCGTTGCCCGTCGAGTACCAGATGACCGCGAGGACCCTGCTATCTTTCATCCCTGCCCTGTTGATGCTGCTCACCCTTTCCGGCAGCGGTCTCGGCAGAAAGGACGTCTTCATATCGAAGGGGAGCCTTGACGCGGAGAGCAGGATGCCGTTCGGAATTCGCGCGGTCCGTTGGACGATCCTAGGTCCCGCGCTGGCAGTAATCTTCGTCCTGCCGCTGGTTCTGCAGCTGACGCTGACTCTTCATCCGAATTTCTCGATGGCGGCCAAGGCAATGCGGGCGCTTCCCGCAATCCTCGTATTCGCCGCACTGAACGCCGTGAGCGAAGAGTTCAGGTTCAGGTCTGTACTGATCGCGCGGATACACCCGGTCGTCGGCACGGGTCACACCCTCCTTATGACTTCCGCCCTGTTCGGGCTGGCTCACTGGTTCGGACATCCTTCGGGACCGACCGGCGTTCTCCTTGCCGGATTCGCTGGATGGTTCTGGGGAAAGGCGATGATCGAAACGGAGGGAATTGGATGGTCGTGGCTCATACATGCCGCGCAGGATGTGGCTATAGTCGCCTTTGTGATCATGGCAGCCCGCTGACAGGAGGAGCTATGAATGATGCGGCGAGGAAATCGGTAGAGGAAACTGCGCCGGCCTGGGCCCCATCCGATTGCAGCCCTTCTTTCGCGGCCGGGAGGAGCGGAGATGTCGGGCGCGGAGAGATATCCCCTTGCCGCGGCGGCGTGGAGGAAAGTCTTGAGCTGGAAGGGGTTCCCCTGCCCCGCTCTGACAAGCTGGCCGGCGAACGCTCGTGATGATTTGTGTTGAGCTCTTCCGAGCGGCCGATGAAGAAGGGGTCCTGGCGGAGATCGGGAAAGGGAGACTTGGTGACGGGGAGACGGGGAGACGGGGAGAATCGGGAAGTCGGTGGTTAATGAGCATAACGAGTTGATGTCCAGATGGTACTGCGGGGTAAGAGCACAATATCGGTGCTCTCTGAGCTATTAACTACAAAATGGATCATCTTATGATACTCTTCGCAAATGATAGCCCGGTAACATGGTGGTGCTAGGGGAACATTTTATAGATGTCCTTTCGGTGAGCTATTCTCGCGAATTGCACATGGTCCCCCTCAATAAAAAGACCCACACGATATTCTCATGGACGTAGCCGATATGCTGCCTTGAACCCGGAAAGTTTCTTCAATTGTGGAATTTCCCGCAGCGACCCGGCAGACTCCACCCGGAGGATAGGTCGCCTCACGGATTCTCTTGTGACATTTGACGAGATTTTATCAAGGTCTTTGCTGAACTTGTCCAAGAATTCGACGCGCACTAACGGCTGAGCTTCTTCATTATGAGGTCGCGACTGACTTTCCTGGATCTGTCCGCCTCTTTCATCAACAGTGTCAGCCCTGCGTCCTCAAGCTGTTCATCATCGACCAGGCTGGATTCGATTTTCAGTTTCCTGAGCAGTTCGGAAAGCAGCTTCAGGTCGGCCTTTGTCCGCGGTTTTACAAGAAGTGTTTTGCTCATAACGGTCCTCTTTAAAGAAAATTATCGAAAATTCGCTGGCCAAACAAGATGAGGGAGATTTGATCGGATCGTCGCGAGGATCAGGGAAAGGGGACGTGGTGACCGGGAGATCGGGAGACACGGTGAGCTGTCAGCTACATGGAGTATCGCTTTATGATACTTTCTGCAGACGATAGATTCTTGTTCTTTCGTCTTGACACGAAAGAACCAAAGGGTCAAGACTGCAGAAAAAATGACCGGAAATTTCTCCGCTCCGCTGAAACAAATAAAAAGCCGAAGAGACATACGGAATAGAGTAACTCCATATTTGTTTTGCCGCTCTGACATTATAGTTATATGAAATGACGCGGCATCCCGCAAGGCGTGACTGAACGCTCCGCTGCGAAATTTCCTGATCGTCATTATTTCTGAATGTCGGTCACTGGTGTTTCTGTAACGTGTCATCCTTGACCTTAAGAACAACAGAGTACGATGACTTCCGCTGGCTCTTAGGAGTGGAACGGAGTTCCACGACGATGCCATCGACGGGCGAAGTGATGACGGTTTTGTTCTCGCTGGTGGTCAGGCCGGTCCGCAGGCGCTCGATGGTGATCTGAATATTCCGGAGATCCTGCTCGTATTTCTCTTCGGTGGATGCAAGGATCCTGTTGGCGATATCGAGTTCAGCGTTGCAGGCGAGTCCCCTGCCGCGATGCTCAAGTGTCAGAGCGCAGTCCTCTTCCCCCTTCGCCCCCTTGCGTTGCGCGGCCCGCACGGCCGACATGAGCGTTGCCATGGAGACTTCCCTCTTCGAGCGTAAGGCGAACATGCGGTTTTCAAGCGCGGAGATGCAGTGCCATATTCGTGGAATGGAGCTTTTCAGACGAAAACCAAATAAGAGGTTCAAACAAAAAAAATCCCCCAACTCCTTACGGATTGAAGGATTTCTCTGTCGGGGTGAGAGGATTCGAACCTCCGACCCCCTGCGCCCAAGGCAGGTGCTCTAACCGGACTGAGCCACACCCCGAAATTGACAACAATGAACAACAAACGCCGCGGGCAGATTTCCCCGCGCAGCATGAATCGGGAATAATATAAGCGATGAGCGCCTCAATCGAAAGACAGATACGGTTGGACTATCCTGGCTGAATTAACGATATCGAGGACACGGATCGCCTCCCTCTTTTTACGCGTTAGGACCTCTCGATGCCAACTCGGTTTCCCGGTCATCCAATTATCTCCGGAACACATTTCTACGACAGCGGCCCATAAATTGCAATTAACGGCCTCAAATAATAACTTCTTAGAAAATTAATCCCGCCAGGCGGGATATTTTTCTTCAAAATGATGCTACACGACTTTTTCAATAGGTTCGAAGCTTTCACCAGGAAACACCAGCTCATCTCCGACAACGACAAGATCATCGTCGGAGTGTCAGGCGGCATAGATTCGTGCGTCCTGCTCGACCTCCTCATGGAGCTGAAGAGCCGTCGTCATCTCGAGATAGCTGTGGCACACATCAACCACCGCCTCAGGAACGACGAGTCAGACGGCGACGAGGCGTTTGTGAAATCACTCTGCGACGGATATGGCATCGAGTGCTTCGTTCACGCGGCCGACACGAGGGCGCAGATGGTAGAGCACAAAGCATCGCTGCAGGTCGTCGCGCGCGAGATAAGGTACAAGTACTTTGAGACCGTCAGGATACTGAAGAACTTCACCAGGGTTGCTACCGCCCACAACGCTAATGACAACGCCGAGACGATCTTGTTCAACCTTCTTCGCGGTTCGGGCGCGAACGGGCTCGGCGGAATACCGGTGAAGCGCGGCGACATCATCAGACCGTTAATATTCGCGCAGAGAAACGAGATTGAACAATACGCGAAATTGAAAAGCCTGAGGCACCGTGAGGATTCCTCGAACCTTAAGAACTATTACACGAGGAACATCATCCGCCACAAGATTCTTCCTGAGATACAGGAGAAGGTAAACCCAGGCGTAATCGGAACGCTGAACAGGGCCGGAGAGATTTTCCAGCAGCTCGGCCATTTCATAACAAACGAAGTCGACATACTGTACCAGAATATCTCGAAGAGGTTCGACGACGAGAAACTGGTACTCGACATATTTAAGCTTAAGAACTCGCTCCTCTTCATCCAGGAGAACATACTCATCATGGCACTCAAGGAGTTCGTGCGGGGCGAGGTGGACTTCGCGAAAATTCACTCGTTGATGGACCTCATCCACTCCGAAACGGGGAGCGCGGTTGAGGTCGGCAACGATGTGATAGTGTACCGTGACAGGCATAACCTGGTATTCATCAGGCACCCGAAGGAGCCCGCAGAATTCATCGCGGAGATCATTCCCGGCAAAAAATACGAGTTCGAGGAGTTTTACTTCAGCAGCGAGGTGGTCGAAAGAAAGGATGTGCACTTTTCCCTCTCCCCCGTTGTTGAGTTTGTGGATGCTGACCTTGCGGGCGAGGCGCTCACGCTCCGCAACTGGCACCCGGGCGACTGGTTCATGCCGCTCGGCATGGGCGGGAGGAAGAAAATAAGCGACTTTCTCGTCGACAGTAAGATCCCGGTGTACCAGAAGAACAGCGTCCTGGTCCTGAACAACAGGGATGGAATAATCTGGCTCTGCGGCCTGAGAGTGGACGATCGTTTTAAACTGAAAGATGAGACAAGGAGAATACTGAGAATTGAATTCGGCTATAAATGAACCCGCACAATCCGTCACTGTCAATGGCGAGAAGTTCCGCGTATTCATTCCGGAAGAAGAGATTCAAAAAAGAGTCGGCGAGCTGGCCGACGAGCTGAACAGGAACTACTCCGGCAGGACACCAATCTTCATAGGTGTGCTGAACGGTTCGTTCATCTTCTTCTCAGACCTGATAAGGCAAATCACGATCGACTGCGAAATCGATTTCTTCAAGCTCTCAAGCTACGGCGACGCCAAGATTTCGTCCGGTAACGTGAAACTTCTGAAGGACTTGAATTGTCAGGTTACAGACAGGGATATAATAATCGTGGAAGACATAATCGATTCCGGTTTGTCCATGGACTTCATCAAAAAGTTGATAGCAAAGCAGAATCCGAGGTCGTTCGCGGTTGTAACCCTCCTTTATAAGAGTGATTGCGTCAAAATCGATTTTAAGGTAGATTATATAGGTTTCCAAATTCCCAACCATTTCGTCATTGGATACGGACTGGATTACGCTCAAAAAGCCAGAAACCTAAGATCAATATATATACTGGATAAATAGTTCACAGGAGTTTCAATAGATGCCGAATTCTCAGAACGATAGAAGCAAGAACGGCCCACAGAAGAGAAAAGGGCCACCGGCCAACCTGAAAAGGAAGCCGAACCAGCCCCCTGAGGATGACTTCAACTGGAGGACCGGCAGAATCATAATTGGGTGGGCGGCAATCATACTCGCCGTCTTCCTCGTAATGACCCTCTTCAGAGGGAGCGACAACCAGGAAACTGAAATAACATACACGCAATACCAGTCTCTGCTGGACTCGGGGCTTGTGAAGGAAGCCGTCATTAAGAAGTCGGACATAAACAACTACGACTTCCATGGCACGCTGAAGGAGCCATCCGAGATCACGACGGACACCGGCAAGAGGATGAAGATAACCAAGTTCGTCGTATTCCTCCCCCAGGCCGCAGACCCCAGCACGGTGGCACAGTGGCAGAAGGACGGCGTCAAGTTCAACTTCGTGAAGGAAAGCGACCAATGGGTGAACGGGCTCATCAATTTCCTCCCATGGGTGCTGATACTCGGGATCTGGCTCGTCTTCATGAGACGGATGCAGGGGAACAACACGAAGGGAATATTCAGCTTCGGGAAAAGCCGCGCCAAGCTCATGACCGAAAGCCAAGTCAAGGTGACTTTCCACGATGTAGCGGGAGCTGATGAGGCAAAAGAGGAACTCGGCGAGATAATAGAATTTTTGAAGGAACCTGCGAAGTTCCAGCGGCTCGGCGGAAAGATACCGCGGGGTGTTCTCCTTCTCGGCCCTCCGGGGACCGGCAAGACTCTGCTCGCCCGTGCCGTCGCCGGTGAGGCAGGTGTGCCATTCTTCTCAATCAGCGGCGCGGATTTCGTAGAAATGTTCGTCGGAGTGGGCGCGAGCCGCGTGAGAGATCTCTTTGATACGGCGAAGAAGAACGCTCCCTGCATAGTCTTCATCGATGAGATCGATGCGGTCGGCAGGCACCGCGGCGCCGGACTCGGCGGGGGGCACGATGAGCGAGAACAAACCCTCAATCAACTCCTCGTCGAAATGGACGGCTTCGAACAGAACAGCGGAACGATAATAATAGCCGCGACCAACAGACCCGACGTACTCGACCCTGCCCTTCTCCGTCCCGGACGGTTCGACAGGCAGGTCGTCGTGGACAGACCCGATGTCAAGGGAAGAGAAGGAATACTGAAGGTACATACGAGGAATATTCCTCTCGCTCCGGATGTCGATCTGAGCATAATCGCGAAAGAGACTCCCGGATTCGCCGGCGCAGAGCTCGCCAATCTCGTGAACGAGGCGGCGCTGCTCGCTGCAAGGCGAAACAGTTCCAGCGTCAGCATGCCTGACATGGAAGAGGCCAAAGACAAGGTGATGATGGGTCCCGAGAGAAAAAGCACCATCATCTCCGATGAGGAAAAGAAGGTCACGGCATTTCACGAGTCAGGTCACGTACTTGTAGCGAAAATGATACCCGAAGCTGACCCGGTGCACAAGGTCACGATAATTCCCCGCGGAAGGGCGCTCGGCGTAACCACATACCTGCCGATAGACGAGAAGCACACCTACTCACGCGAGTACCTCCTAGCCATGATAACCTACGCCCTCGGCGGACGGGCCGCGGAGAAGATCATCTTCGAGAAATTCACGACAGGTGCCGGCAACGATATTGAGAAGGCCACCAACATCGCCCGCAAAATGGTCTGCGAATGGGGCATGAGCGACAAGCTCGGTCCCCTCACATGGGGCGAGAACGAGCAGGAGATTTTTCTCGGACGCGAGATAACCAAGCACCGAAATTACAGCGAGAAGACGGCGATCGAGATAGACGAGGAGATCAGGTCGATCGTCCTTACTTGCATGTCGCGCGCGGAGAAGATCATAAACGAACACAGGGACTCGCTCGACAGGCTCGCGAACGCCCTCCTCGAGCGTGAGATACTTGATGCTGACGAAATTGACAAGTCGATCCGCGGCGAGGAGCTCCCTCCCTTTGTGAAGCCAAACGGAAACGGGAAGAATCCGACCGATGAATCGCAAGGTCAGGTCACCCCGGCCGCGAACAGCAATTGAGACGCTCTAAGGTTCTCCTGCCCGAATTGAATGTGATATTGACCGGGTTCGCAGGTTGACATCTACTGATTTGATGGAGCAGGTGGCGGTTCAGGACAACGTAGATTTCAAAGCGGAATTGGTGAGGAAGGGGATACACCTCCTCTCCCTCGTGATTCCGCTAACCTACTACTTCATTCCAAAGGCTATCGCGCTCCTGATTCTTATCCCCATGACCGCTGCGTTCGTCACCGTGGATCTTGCTCGTTACGACGTCCCTCTCATTTCAAAACTTTTCTACAAATTCTTCGGATTCCTCCTGAGAAGACATGAGGTCAACGAGAAAAAGCATGCCCTGAATGGCGCGACCTTCATGCTCATATCGGCGGTCATATGCGTCATAATCTTCCCCAAGTTCATAATGATAAACAGCTTCACGGTGCTCATACTTGGCGACGCTTCTTCGGCGGTGTTCGGCAAACGTTACGGAAGACACAAGGTCCTGCCCGGGCGAGGCATCCCGAAGAGTTACGAGGGAAGCCTTGCGTTCATTTTGGCCGCGGTTGTCGCGGTTGCGTTGACTCCGAAAATCAACTACTCGCTTGCCGAGTATGCGGTTGGGGTGGCGGCGTCGCTGGTTGCGGCTGTTGCTGAAGTCCTCTCGTACAGCATTGTTGATGATAACATCGCCGTTCCGATCTCTTTTGGGCTGACGATGTGGGCGCTGTACATCCTCTTCCTGCCGCACCTCAATCTGTTTTTCCTCGGCTAACGAAGGCGTTCCCCTTAAGAAAAAATCTCCACTCCACCTCAGTTCCGTTCCTTATTCCAATCCTCGGCGACCTCGCAATGTCTCCAGACGACAACGTGAAACCGTCATCGGCAATGAAAAGAACGTCGGAGGCTAGCGTAATCCCGTTCTGTGACTTGTCTATGGCCAGTGCCTGGCACAGCTTCGCCGGACCGTTTGTGAGATTCCTGAAGTCTTGCGTCCTTCTCCGCCTCTTCATTTCATCAATTCCGGCAACCGGCTCCAACGCCCGCACGAGAAGAGCCGCGGGAAAGTCCTTTCGATCAGTAACGATGTTAAAACAGAAATGCATGCCGTAGGTGAAATATACGTAAGCAACTCCTCCTGCCTCAAACATAACCTTGTTTCTCTCAGTCATCCCTTTGGCAGCGTGGCTGGCAGGATCATCCCCGACATAAGCTTCCACTTCGACAATCCGTCCGGCCACTATTCTCGGACCCATCTTGCGAACAAGAACTTTCCCGAGAACACCGGGGATAATTGTGAAAGTGTCACGGCGGAAAAACGCCAGAGGAAGGGGAGTATATGGGGCCTTCACATTATCTGCTCCTTGGATCGGACCGCCCCTTTGCGGAGGCAGGCAGTCTCATCATAAGACCATGGACGGAATCAGGATTTCTTGAAGGAACGATGGCCTGATCGGCACTGAGGAAATAGCCAGAACCGCAGCAAAGTGTACTTCAACGCCCGCGGATTCGATTTTGTGTTTCAGGATGCGGGACTCCCGCTATGCATCCGGGTTCTTCTCCGATTCACCGAACGAAAGGCTCGATTGAACCGAAGCGCCCCGAGTCTTCTTACCGAGAAACTCGTAAGCCTTGTCGGTTGCTTCACGGCCGCGGAGAGTCCTCCTGAGGTATCCCTTCTGAAGAAGGAATGGTTCATAGACTTCCTCGATAGTTCCTGCATCTTCGCTTACGACCGCAGCTATCGAGTTGACTCCGACGGGCCCTCCCTTGTAGTAATCGACTATCGTGGCAAGTATCTTCCTGTCCATTTCGTCCAGGCCCGTTTTATCCACTTCCAGCTGGTCGAGCGCGTGCCTCGCGATCTCTATGTCTATTTTTCTCTTCCCTTTCACTTCCGCAAAATCCCTGGTTCGCCTCAACAACCGGTTTGCAATACGAGGAGTACCCCTGCTCCTTCTCGCGATCTCAAAGGCTGCATCTCGATCCAACGCAACCTTCAATATCGATGCGGATCTTGCAACAATCTTCTCGAGGTAGTCATCGTCGTAATACTCGAGCCGCTCGATGATGCCAAACCTCGACCGGAAAGGATTACTGAGGAGACCGGCGCGCGTTGTGGCGGCCACGAGCGTGAACGGGTTTACGTTCAGCTGGACGTTTCTCGCCCCGGGCCCCCTATCCACTACGATGGAAAGCTTGTAGTCCTCCATGGCTCCATAGAGAATTTCCTCAACCGAGGCAGGGATTCTGTGCACTTCATCTATGAACACGACAACATCTTTTTGAATGGATGTCAGTATGCCTGCAAGATCTCCCGCCTTCTCCAGGGAGGGACCGGTGGTAGATATTATCTCACATTCGAGTTCGTTGGCGATTATGTTGGCGAGCGTGGTCTTTCCGAGTCCCGGCGGTCCCATGAGAAGGACATGGTCGAGGGCCTCACCTCGCTTCTTCGCCGCCTGCACAAACACGCTCAGCTTGTCAACGATCTTCTTCTGGCCGACGAACTCGCTTAGTTGCCTGGGCCGAAGGGCTCTGTCGAACCTCGCATCGTCGCCCACCTGATCCGGAGTGACACCACGATGCGGCCTCTTGTCAACCCTACGTTCTGATTTATCTTTGCTCACGATGTAAATTTAAATCTGCGGGTTCTGAAAGGCAATTTCGGGCTTCGCTTACTTGGTCGTCATAATGAAGACGCCGTTCCAGTCAGGAGGCGGAGGCTCGATCTCGTAAAGCTTGCTTCGCTCGAGGTACATCTCTGAAGGATAATCGGATGAATCGATGTCCAGCGCCTTAATGAAAAGCTCAGCTGCTGCACCCCATTCCCTGCTCCGGTATTTGGAAAGACCGGCGCAATACAGCTCGACGACCTTCCGTCTATCCTCGCTTATGCCGTCTTTCTGATCCGACAGGAGCTCGTAAATCTTCACGGGCTTCGTTTTTCCCTTGACGACGATGAGGTCCAGTTCCCTGGCGAAAACTCTCTCCTTGACGAGCTCGTACGTGTATTCACTCAGGAGTATCCTCGACCTGTACATTTTGTTCGCCGACTCGAGCCGGGATGCGAGGTTCACGTTGTCCCCTATAACGGTATAATCAAACCTGTCCCTTCCTCCGACATTGCCCACGACCATCTCGCCGGAATTGATACCTATCCTGAAGTTTAGAATCGGTTTCCCGTCCGCGGACCATTTGGAGTGCAGTCCATCAAGCCTTCGGGTCATCTCCATAGCCGCCCTACAAGCCTGATAAGCGTGGTCCTTCAATTCGAGTGGGGCACCCCAGAAGGCAATTATCGCGTCGCCTATGTACTTGTCCAATGTGCCCGAATTCTCAAACACAACTTCAGTCATCGCCGAGAGGTATTCGTTAAGGTGATTTATCAAGTCCTCAGGGGACAGCTTCTCGCTGACTGACGTGAAGTTTGCTATGTCCGAGAACAGGACGGACAGGATCCTGCGCTGCCCTCCCAACCTGACGAGGTCAGGATTTCCAACAAGCTGGTTCACCACTGAAGGGTCGACATATCTGCTGAAGAGCGACTTTATCGCCGTCTTGGCCTTCCGCTCGGACACAAACTGGTAGACGACAACGGACACGTATGTAAGGGAGTACGAGAGAATAGGGTATATAATCTTAAGGACGAGCCTGCTTTCAACGAAAAGGATGAACGCGGCCTGGTACGAGACATATATGACACCGGCGGTCACGACCAGCGGGAGAAATATGACGAGGACCATGCGCGAGTGCCTCGCAGACTTGAAGAGGAATGAGGTCATGGCGATCAGGAATGCCCCCAGAAACATCTCGAGGAAATCAGCCAGCTGGCCGACGGGCCTCAGGAAATCCTGGTCCAGTACCGTTTCGATCGCACTCGCGTGAATCTCGACCCCATATGCGAGGTTGCTGTGCTCGTCGGTCGGGTCCTTGAGAAACGGTATCGGCTTAAGGTCGCCCGACTCAGGGTACTCCGCTCCAATGAGAACAATCTTGTTCCTGAACACATTGCTGTCACGAAGGGAGTAATAGTAATTTATCTGGAGGCCGAAGTCCTTTTCGTCATTCGTCGTGAAAGACGAATCGTCGAGTACCTGCCAGATATCGTACGTGGGAAATGTTCCCGAAGGGCCGGGATAGTTGATAAGCATGGATGTCTCATCGTACTTGGGTATCTTCACAGGCCCGAGTCGAAAATAAGAAGAGCTGTCTGCCGCTATCGGATTCCTGAGCCCGAGATACTCTGACATTGCCCTGAACCCGAACGATGGGACGTCCATGAATCGGTTCTCCCCAGTCTGGAATGCCACCATCGGCATGTATCTCCGGTACACTCCGTCCGGATCGTTCTTAACGAGAACCGCCCCAATGGAGCTGTCCTCACGCACGAAAATATTGTGAAAGAAGTCTTCACTCTTCAACACCTTGAACTTCCCTGAGACCGAAATGCTGCTTCTCACGGCAAGGACTGTAGCAGGATACTTTTTGAGCATTTCAGCGAACGCTTTGTCGTCTCCCTCCAACGGAGAATCGCCGTCGAAGGTGACATCGATTGCGACGGCCCTGGCCCCTGCGGCAAAGAGGTTCCTGACCGCCCTCGCGTAATATTCCCTTGGAAAGAAAAGCGTATTGGGAAGCGTCTGGAAAGATTGGTCAGTAATGGCTACAATGACGACTTTGGAAGTATCGCCGAGATTGACAGGGCCCCTCGCCTCGAAGCGCTCGTCGATCGTTCTCAACTGAGCCGTTTCGAGGAAAGGGACATGGAACGGGATGTTCCTGGAGAGAAGAAACGAAACGGCCGAGGCGGCAAAGGCCATTATGAGCGGGAGTACGAACTTCCGCGTCCTCGAAAGTGTGCCGCCGATCTGCTGCATCAGCTAAAGGTAACCACGGCGGAGATTAAAAATCTATGGCGTATATCAGCGAGCCGACAAAATCGTTCGATCCGGTTACGGCGAAATAGTTAACGTTCAGGTTCAGCGATTGCGACCTCGCGACGGCATAACTAGCGACGAAGCCGAATGTGTTCCTCACAAAATCTCCAAACGTCGGAGTGTAATTGGCACCTATGCTGAGCTTGTCATGGAAGAGCCTGTACTGCGCTCCGACCGTCAGAAAAGTGTAGTTGAATGTCTGTATCTGCTCAGCCAGTGTCGCCGCAGTCGTGTCGTGAAGCGTGGTCTTATTTCCGTTGATATTGAAGCCGACAGTCGTTCTCAAGGGCACGGCCCCGAAATCCGAGTTGAGCATGAATGAGACGTTGAAATTGTTCAGATCGGTCCCGAGGAGGATCTTGTCCTTCCTGTTGCTTATTCCGAAACTCACCGAGGCATTCTGTCTTACGAGAAGATTGAAGGAGTAGCCTGATTCGATGTAGTACCTCTCCGTCAAATTGTCGACTGCGTATAGCGAATCAAGCGGAAGGGTGTTCGAATTCGCGTAGGAAGAAAAGCCGACTGTAATGTTGGGAACAGCGCCCAGGGGGAAATACGATACCGAGAAATTTGAGTTCACATAATTCGTTGTCGCAAACTTATTCTTTTGCAGGTTGTCGAAGAGATTTTCGTACGAGAGGGAAACGAGCACCTGATTGCTGAATAGTCTCGGCCTGACGAAGAAGTTAAGGCCTCGGATATCGGTCCTGATGAACGGCTGTCCAAACGAATTGTAATCCGGCCCACGATACACATAGCCGACTTTGGCGAACGTATTGAAATAGTTTAGGCTCAGACTGGCATCCCATGAGAGCGACGATCTTTTCGTAGGATCGAGCGGTACGAGAAATTCATTTATCGTGATGAATTGCGAAAGAGTCGTGATCGGGACGACGTTGTTGATCTGAGTCCCTGCGTCCGACTGCGAGACCGAGTCGATATATGCAGCGGAGCGCGTTCCCACGGAAGTGTTCTGGTTGACCATGCTCATCGCCGCCTCAGCCAGGAAGTTGATCCTGTGACTGTCGAAATTCATCGAGTAATCACTTCCAAGCACGAGGTTCTGGTTCGGATTGGTCCCGATGCCTATTGAGCTTACTGCATCCGAGGACTTCAGGTACGTGAATCCCAGCGTAGCGTGGCTGCCGAAATTGAAAGACGGTCTCACGGCGAAAAGATTGCGGGAGTAAGTCCCGTAGTCCACGTTTACGAAAGTAGAATCGTTCAGTTTGATGTAGTTCGCGCCCGTCAGCTGCATCGGCGAACCGGGGCTGACGACCACTGTGTCTAGATACTGGCCGTTGATTCCTCTGACCGTTTGGCCGTACGCCGCCTCGAAATTGAAGAATCCCAGGGAGACCTTGCCCGAGACGCCGCGGACGCGGAGTCCGTTCATAATCAGAGGGCTGAATGCCGGATAGCTGTCTCCGAACCTCAGGCTTAACCACGAGGTGCCGAGGTAAAGCCCGTATCTGTCCTGCGGCTGTCTGTAAGATTTTTCCTCCGATGTCAGATGGAGATTTGCGCCCACGTTCATGCCATAACCCGCGCCGCCGAGATTGAGGTCTCCCCTGTTGTACCATGTTGAGCTTCCGCTTATCGTTTCGTTTCTCGCCTCGACCTGTGCGTTGCCCTGATAGGTGACACGGCTTTCGGCCTCGGCCTCTTCAGCGGTCATAACAAAGAAGCTCCACTCGAGGCTGTTGTATTCACTGCCGTCAGACTTGTACAGCACGACTCGTGCGGTATGGATGCCGCGTGAAATGGTCATAGGAAACTTGGAAGGGGAGTAGACAATTATATCGCCGCTAACGACTGCGTCAGAAGTGACATCAATGCCGTCCAGGTAAAGTTTCGTTTTCTTCCTGTCGACGGACTGAGGAGCGTAAAGCATCGAAGCGGCTATCATCAGATTGTCGAGCGAGAGCCTCTGGTTCCGCTCCGGGCTGATTATAAGTATATCTTGTCCGGCCTCAGGCGCCGCGACCGCAATACGCACCGGGTTCTCCGTCGGACTCTCAACGGGATAAGTCTCGGAAGTGCCGTCGCGCATCACCAGTCTCACGTACACCTCGACGTAAGGGCTGACCACATACGCTGCCGGCACGGTGCCATTAAGAGTCATCGACGACTCATCGAAGCTCATTTCTGTCTGTTGAAAATCCGTTGAAAGGTCGTTCCTGTAGAAAAGAAGCGCCTGAGAAATGTTCTGAAGGCTTTTCACCTCCGCTTTCACGTTCAACGAATTATTCTCGGTAGCCCCAGATGTGGCGGTGATATTTATGATTTGACCCTGCTGCGCATTCGCCTCCCTGGAACTGCCCAAGAAGAGGACACAACCGAACGCCAACAGAGCCGCGATTTGCCGCCAGGCAAATTCCCTCCTGTTTCTCCTCACACTCCCTCCGACCAAGCCTGCTTTGTTTGTTCTGATCCGCAGCCTACTGCTGAGTCTCGATTATCAGCTCATGCAGCTGTCCGTCGCTGCCGCGGAATTGTATCTTCATCTCATGTTTTTGACCCAACTGGTTGTTGAGATCGGTGACCCTCTTAAGGTCATTCTGCGTCGACTCACGGACCGATATGCTCCCGTCTTTGGACGATTCGCCTGTCTGTCCGGCGCCTACGTCGACAGTTTTGTTTGAAAGTTTGTTCGAAAATCTGACTAGTCCTTCGACGATCGTTAGGAAGTCCGTGCCATCCATCTGTACTCCGAGCATCCCCTGAGTGCCTCGTATGGAAGCGACGCTGGTGGGTGTCGTGAACTCGAACGGTTTCGTCTTCCTCTTTGTCATCGTAAAGCCAACGTCGCCGCTCGTTATGTTCGTGCTTGACGGATTATTCTCCCCGTACACCTGGACCTCCGAGTTCGGTCCAAGCCTCAGCGTGCTGGCATCGTTGAACTTTATGAGCGCGAAGGACTCCTTCTGTGTCCTGACAAAGTCTCCGCCATAGATCAATTCGCCCTTCTTTGCGTTCTCCCAACTGTGTTCGGCCGGCTTTTTCTGGACGTCGTTTTTTATGATCCAGAAGAGGGCCACGTTGCTCGGCTCGGCCGCCCTGAAAGCCAGTGAAGCGGAGACGACAAACAAGGCAACGAGTAATATTACGTTTCTCTTTTTCATCGCCGCCTCCTCACTGAACCGTAACATTTGTAATTTTTGATTTATCCATCGTCCTGAGGAGCTCCATAACCTGCTGAATATCCAACGTGCTGCCATCATAGGTGGCCACACCGGTAAGGGACTGAATCTGGGAGGACAAATTCCCGAAAGGCGTCCCGGAGAGGAGGTCCTTAAGCGTGGTAGTCGCTGCGGCGTTGCTGCCGCCTTCGCCTGAGGATGATGAGCCTGACCCCGTGCCCTCGATGGAGAAGTTCCAAATGTCACTTCTGATTCCGCTTCCCCTTGATGACGAGGAAGGGACTTCCACATACCAGTAGTAGGTCCTACCTGCCTGAAGTGGCCTGACGCCCGGACCGGAGGGCGGATAGTTAAACGACCCTGGAGAGGGTGACGTCGAGTTTGGAACTGTCATTCGAAGAAACGGCACTCCGGAAACTACATCCTCCGGGCTCTGCTGACTCGGAAGCTTCTCGTACACAGACAAGACCACAGTGTCGACATTCGATGACCACTGGAGATGGGGAAACAAAGTTGTTATGCTCTCCTGATTCGTCGGTAGAACAAGCTCTACCCTGCTCGGGTTAGTCACATAGATTGACTGAGTAGCCTCGCTGATCGGGCTGTTATCAGCACCGTTCAGGCATTCGAGATGAAACTGGTACTCTCCGGCGGGCGCCTTACCGGTCGCAAGGGCGACGCTCTTCAACTTGTCAACCTGGTCCGAATTGTAATTCGAGCTCTCGATGCTTATCGAAGGGTTGTCGCCGGAAAAATCCACGTTTGTTATTACTTTTGTCTGACCGGGAGCAAGCGTGAACGGGTTGGTCGTAGCGTCCGCGATGTCTTCATAAGCTGTCCCGTCTGCGAGAATAACGTTCACGGTCATCCTGAGCTTTACGCTAACGGGCGCTAATACGTTTGAATGGAGCGTGGCCGAGAACAAGACCCCGGCATTCTTCACATGCTGGACATCGAGATCGGCAACATAGATTTGGTTGTATTGAGGAACGGTAAGCGTGAGTGTCACGGCCTGCTGTCCCACCTGCGCTCTGGCCGGCAGCGAAATCACAAACAGACTCAAAGCCATGAGCAATCTGCCGAAAAGCCGCATTTTCTCCTCCCTTTTCATAACAAATCTATAGACTCACCGGAGAAAGAGTGGATGATAAGCATCACTCCCGGCAAAGCCTGCGGTTAGAAATGCACAATATCATTGTAGATTACAAAAGCCATGAAGAGAAGCAACAGCGCAAATCCGACCTGCTGCGCCAGCAGTTTCACCCTGGCAGGGACTTCCCTCCTGAATATCGATTCGTAAATCAAGAACGCCAGATGACCGCCGTCGAGCGCCGGGATGGGAAGTATGTTCAGCACTGCCAGACTTATGCTCAGCAGCGCAATGAAACCAAGATAGCTGATCAGTCCCATCTCAGCGCTTTGCGTGGCGAGCTGAGCGATCTTGATCGGCCCGCCTATCGATTTAGTGAAGGATACCTTCCCCGTTATCATCCGCGAGATCGATTGAATCAGAAGAGCTGTCGCACCAACGGTCTGATTGAACCCGGCAGGTATGGCCGATATGACGTTGTAGCTGAACCTCTGAACAGGGCCCGTGTACTCCGTCCCAATTTCGATTCCTATCTTTCCATCAGAATTGGGAGTCACTTCGATAACCTTGTCTTCGCTGGCACGCCGGATGCCCATCTCAATCTGCCGGCCCTTGTTCTTCATAACCAGGTCGACGACCTGTGCATTTGTTGCGATCTGTACCCCGTTGATCGATGTGATCACGTCACCGGGTCTTATTCCCGCCTTCGCGGCCGGCATTCCGGGCGTGACGGCGTCGATCATCGCGTGCATGTGGTCCGGGTAAATCCCGATTGGTTCGTCCGGTTTGACGCTCCCCTTCGGGATTTGGATCGTGGCCACGTTTCCGCCGCGGTCGAGCTGAACGGAAAGCGTGCCTGCAACATCATCGAGGTAGAAACGTGTCTGCACGTCCTCCCAATTCTTCAGCCCCTTACCGTTGACTGAGAGGAGCTTGTCCCCCTGCTGAAACCCGACCTTCTCGGCGACAGATTTCGGATCCACGTAACCTACGGTAGTCGTAGAGTGGAAAACCTTCCCGTTGGCAAGATTAATCCCATAAAAAATCAGAAAGGCTAGGAGAAAATTCATTATCACGCCCGCGGATACGACAATTATCCTTCTGTACATTGGTTTGGATCGGAACTCGTCGGGCTCCGGAGGCTTGTTCACGAACTCGGTGTCAAAACTTTCGTCGATCATGCCGGCAATCTTCACATAACCGCCGATGGGAATCCACGAGACGCAATAGTCAGTCTCGCCTATCTTCTTGCCGAATGCGCGCGGCGGAAAACCTATGGAGAACGTGTCGACGCGCATGCCTGAAAGCTTGGCAGCTATGAAATGCCCGAATTCATGCACAAGAACCAGGACGCCGATCGTTATGATGAAATAAATGATATATGTCATCAGCAATTCTCAATTTTTGGTGTTACGATAGGGTCTCGAAATATGCCCGTCGAGGCCGGTGATTCACAACTCACGAATAAAAGCGGGAAACTCAGACTCGCTCCGTCTCGGCATAAACGAACTGTCTTGCAGCTCTATCTGCCTCGAAAATCTCCTCAATTGCCGGCGCGCTCTTAGATTCAATCGAATCGAGAGCCCCCTTGACGTACTCCGCGATCTGCAGGAATCTGATCTTGCCGCGCAGAAACAGATCGACGGCCGCTTCGTTAGCGGCGTTCAATATCGCCGTCGCCGTACCGCCGGCGCGCAGTGCCTCGTACGCAGACTTGACCAGAGTGAACTTGTCCGTGTCAGGCTTCATAAATGTCAGCTGGCTGATCTTACCGAAATCCACGCGCTGATACTTCGAGCGAACTCTTTGTGGATAGGTCAGAGCGTACTGGATCGGTATCTTCATGTCAGGCATTCCGAGCTGCGCCTTTATCGACCCGTCAACAAATTCCACCATCGAATGGATGATCGACTGTGGATGTACCACTATCTCGATGCGGTCAGCCGGTAGATCAAAAAGGTAATGAGCCTCTATGACTTCAAGCCCCTTGTTCATCAGCGTAGCTGAATCTATGGTGATCTTGTTTCCCATCCGCCAATTCGGGTGGTTCAAGGCTTCTTCCACCGTTACGTTCTCGAGCTGTTTCCTGGTATGATTAAGGAAAGGGCCACCCGACGCGGTCAGAATGAGCTTCGCAACTGACTCCTTCCCTTCACCCGAGAAACACTGCAGGATGGCGCTATGCTCGCTGTCGACAGGGAGGACTTTCGCGTTATGCCTCCGCGCGGTTTCGTTTACAATCTCTCCTGCGACGACCATTGTCTCCTTGTTCGCGAGAGCGACCGTCTTGCCCGCTTCCAGCGCCTTCAGGGTCGGTCGCAATCCGGCGAAACCGACGAGTCCGCTGATCAAAACGTCGAACTCTCCGCCCGCCATGACTTCCATGAGCCCTTCCTCACCGGAGTAAACCTTGAGCTTCTCCCCGTTAAGATACGACCTGAACTGATTCGCCCGGCTCTCATCGATTATGACGACGCCTAAAGGATTGTACTTCCTGACCTGTTGATACAGTAGATCAACGTTCTTGTTTGTGACAAGAAATGTGACCTCGTAGTTCTCACCGTGCTCATTCATGCTGGTAATAACATCGAGGCTGCTCTTACCGATCGATCCGGTCGAGCCGAGTATCGCGATCCCTGTTTTTTTCCTCATCTGAAATGTCGTAGACCAATTTAACCAAGCCATTTTCGCAAAGCAAGAAACATGGCCCGGCTTTCCTCCCCCTCCTCCTCTTCCCGCCATGCGAACCGGCGAGGCCGCGCGGCTCACCGCCAATACACATTACCGTAAGTGCACCTCACGTTGTATCAATCCGCCTACTTTCCCAAATTTGATAATGAAGAGGCTAGCCACAGTCACACTCTATTCCGTCGCGATGGGTTACCTGGAAGGCGCGCTCGTCATCTACATACGAGAGATGATATTTGGAAATCCGATACAGGTCTTTCCACTGCGGCTCCTCCAGCCACAGCTGGGAGCGATGGAAGTTGGTCGGGAGATCGCGACGGTGATAATGCTTGCCACGGTCGGCTATCTGGCCGGGAGGGAGCGCACGGAACGGTGGCTTTTCTTCGTGTACGCCTTCGCAGTTTGGGACCTGGTTTACTACCTGACGCTGAAGTCTCTCGTCGGTTGGCCCCCTTCGCTCCTTACACCGGACGTACTCTTTCTCATACCAGTAATCTGGATAGGGCCTGTGATTGCCCCGATCATGATAGCGCTGCTCCTGGGTGGAACCTCAATGATGCTTTTGAGACTCGGAACCATAGGCGCGGCTGTACAGTTCAGACCAATCAACATCTGGCTGTTCATCGCCGGATGTATTCCAGTTCTCTACTCGTTTACAGGGAAAATTTTTTATATCTTGATATATCGTAGCCCAAAAGGCCTCGAAAATTACGTCCCGCAGGGATTCACATGGCTCCCGTTTTTTATCGGCTACATAATGATGTCCTTCGCGGCGTTGAGAGCATTAACGGAATCTTATCACAAAATGAGATCCCAGCCCCCTGACCCAACGGGGGCGGATAAAAAAGAGGTGATTCGATGAAGCACATCGATGAAGAATTCAGCAAACGGAAGGCCGAATGGCAGGCGAAGGCGGATAAGACCAAAACCCGGCCTGTCAAGTTCACCACGGTAAGCGGTGAGCCCGTGGACATGCTCTATACCCCGGAAGATATCGCCGGTATGGACTTCCAAAATGACCTCGGTTTCCCGGGAGAGTTCCCTTACACTCGCGGCATACACGCGACGATGTACCGCGGAAAAGTTTGGACAATGAGACAGTTTGCGGGCTTCGGAACACCAGAAGACTCGAACAAACGGTACCATTATCTTCTCGAGAACGGTCAAACCGGACTCAGCGTGGCCTTTGACCTCCCGACTCTCATGGGGCGGGACGCTGACGACCCTCTCTCAGACGGAGAGGTCGGTGTCTGCGGAGTGTCTGTCAGCTCACTCGCGGATATGGAGATCCTCTTTTCGGGTATACCGCTGGACAAAGTCTCGACTTCGATGACGATCAATGCCCCGGCGGCCATGCTTCTCGCGTTCTACATTGTGGTCGCCGAGAAACAGGGAGTCAAGCCGAACCAGCTACGCGGCACGATTCAGAACGACATATTAAAGGAATACATTGCGCAGAAGGAATGGATTTATCCACCTGAACCTTCGATGAGAATAATAACCGACATGTTCGGTTACGCCGCCCGGGAGATGCCGAAGTGGAACCCAATCTCTGTCAGCGGTTACCACATAAGGGAAGCCGGTTCCACCTCCGCCCAGGAGCTTGCGTTCACTCTCGCCGACGGCTTTGCATATGTAGAGGCTGGCATTGCTGCAGGTCTGAAGGTCGATGATTTCGTCCCGCAGATATCTTTCTTCTTCAATTCTCATGTGGATTTCTTCGAAGAGATCGCCAAATTCCGCGCCGCCAGAAGAATCTGGGCTAGACGGATGCGTGGCAAATACGGCTCTACAAACCCACGCACTCTAGCGTTAAGATTTCATACCCAGACTGCCGGTTGCTCACTGACTGCACAGCAACCGGAGAACAACATAGTCAGAACGGCCTACCAGGCTCTTGCTGCCGTGCTCGGCGGTACTCAGTCACTCCATACAAACTCGATGGACGAAACGCTCGCCCTGCCGAGCGAGAAGGCCGTTACGATAGCACTCCGAACACAGCAGATACTGGCACATGAGACGGGTGTCGCAAATACAATTGACCCGCTCGCAGGGAGTTACTTCGTGGAAAGCATGACGAACAAGATGGAAGCGGAGGTCGAGAGCTACCTCAAGAAGATAGATTCACTGGGAGGCGTGATACCGGCCATTGAGCAGGGGTTCTTTCAGCGCGAGATCGCCGATGCCGCTTACCGTTACCAGCAGGAACTTGACAGGAAGGAAAAGATCATAGTCGGGGTAAACGAGTTCGTTCAGGAGAATGAAGAGATATCCATTCCAATACTTGAAATATCGCGAGAAGTGGAGTTGAAGCAACGACAACGTCTTGCTGAGGTTAGGAAAGGAAGGAGCGACAGAGAAGTGAAGGAATCGCTCGACGCCCTTCTCGCCGCTGCCAGGGACGGAAGCAACCTGATGCCTCATCTATTGAGGGCGACTCGCGCCTACGCCACAATCGGGGAGATGTGCGAAACTTTAAAGGAGGTATTCGGAGTTTACGAAGAGCCTGTTGTGTTCTGACGCACTCAAGACTCTTTTCGAAAATCCGAAACTATACTAAGGGCTAAGTCCTAGTCGAATCGGCAGTTTCACGAAACGCTTAAACTTCTTCTTGACAAAACTGCCGGTTAGGCCTATATTTGTGAGTATTTTCAAACGAACGAGGCAAATGCTTAAAAAACGCTCTATTTTGATGCTCTTGGGGGGGCTGTTCGGTATCATTTCGTTCTCCTGTTCCTCCAACAGAGAATTGCAGAAGCTTTCAAACAATGATGCGAAGAGTCAAATTGATTCGCTTGGTCTCAAATCCTCTATAGAGATAAGCCGGAGAGCAGTCGTTCAGCAGACGAAGCTCTCATCACTTTACAGGTACGGCATAGATTCCATCGTCACCGATGACGACGCAGTAGACAAGCTCCTCTCGATCGCCCGCGACCATTATCAGGATGCGCTCAGGCTGCAGAAGTCAGGGGCACAGGACTCGTCTGCAATCGAATTTGAGCAGGCAATCGATGTCCTGAACGATCTCAGCTATTACCCTGATATCGAAGAGAATAAGGATTTTGTCGACCTCAGCCAGAAAACTATCAGCGACTATGAAAGATACATTTCAACTGTTCAGAACCTGGGCCCGGGGACTTCAGTCTTCGCACTTCAGGAGAAGCTCTCTCAGATAGTCGACTCGATAAACGTGTCGGGAGCAACGTTTCCTGCCCCGACGAAACTCCCTCCAACCACTGTCCCTCTTGTCATGAACAAGTTCGTCGAGCAGAACATAGAGTTTTTCACGACACGCGGCAGATGGCACATGCAGGACTGGATCTATCGCTCGGGCAGATACATCCCCATGATGCAGAAGATTTTCATGAGAGACTCCCTCCCGCCCGAGGTAGCATATCTTTCGATGCCCGAAAGCGGACTCAACCCCGCCGCACGGTCATGGGCACGTGCTGTTGGTCTATGGCAGTTCATCCAGTCCACCGGAAGCCTTTACGGCCTGCATTCGAACTGGTGGTACGATGAAAGACGTGACCCCGTAAAGGCCACGGAAGCAGCGGCCAGCCACCTGAAGGATTTATACTCATATTACGGCGATTGGTATTTGGCAATCGCGGCATACAACTGCGGCACGCATTCGGTTGACAGGGCGATAAGGCGAAGCGGCGGAAGTATGGACTTCTGGAAAATCAAGCGCTTCCTCCCGCGCGAGACGAGAAACTACGTCCCGCAATATATTGCGGTAACACTTATCGCGCTTAATCCGACAGCATACGGATTTGTCGACAGCGTCGACGCGGCTCCTGCTCCTTGCGATACTGTCAGAATCCCGGACAGCGTTGACCTGAAGGTACTTGCTGATGCCACGGGGATGTCTTACGACTCCCTTAGGACGATGAATCCCGAGCTCGTTCACGGTGTAACCCCGCCTGATTTCGACGGAGAGGGTTACCCCCTGCTGGTCCCCAAAGGGATGGGTCCTGTGTTCGCGGAGGATTACCAGAAGCTTCCTGAGTCGAGCAAACTGACATGGACGTTTCACAAAGTAACGCGCGGCGAAACGCTCTACGGAATAGCTCGAAGGTACAGGGTCAGCCTCGTGGCCCTAAGGCGTGCCAACGACCTTTCATGGAGAACCCGCCGCGTCAGGCCTGGCAGCCTCCTCATTATACCAGTTAGAAGCTCATATTATTCGAGCGAAGCATCATCCCGCGAGAATAACATAGCCTCGCGTCGCCGGACAGTTGGAAGAGACGGGGACCGGATACACATAGTTCGAAGGGGTGAAACGCTTAGCGGTATCGCTGACGCTTACGGAACCACGGTCTCCGCGCTCAAACGCTTGAACCATCTGCGAAGCTCTATGATAAAGCCGCGGATGCGCTTGATTACTTCGGCCGCCCCCATCAAGACGACGGAGAGCCGACGCGAGAAGACACTCGTCGCTGAAAGAAAGACTCGCCTCGTCCCGACGACGGATCACAGCGCATACCATAAGGTAAGAAGGGGCGAGAACTTGACCACGATAGCTTCACAGTACGGGGTCACGGTCGCGGAAATTAAGGATTGGAATAACCTTGGCGGAAACAGGATAAGACCCGGGCAGCGTCTGATTGTCGAGGCCACCTCCCATGGCGCATCGAAAGATGAGAGGATGCTCGCCGAGTCTTCGGAATCCAAAATGGTGTACAAAGTGCGGCGCGGCGATTCTCTCTGGAGTATCGCGAAGAAATTCGGCGTTAGCATCCACAAGCTGAAGGAATGGAACGATAACGGTCCGGACATCCGCCCCGGGCAGCGTATCGTCATTTACAATTAACAGCAGTGGCCGATACCGGACACCAGGAATCATCCCTCCCCCAGAGGATCGTAACGATCTTCGGCTCCAGCAAGCCCGAGGAAGGCACGCAGGAATACGAGGACGCGAGATTGCTCGGCGAGCGCCTCGCATCAAATGGGCTTTCAGTTTGTACCGGGGGATATCGTGGAACAATGGAGGCTGTTTCCAAGGGAGCCTCCCAATATGACGTCAAGATTATCGGCGTCACCTCGGCAATATTCTCACCGACTCCTAACCAGTATGTCAACGTCCAGATTCACACGCAGACGCTTTACGAGCGACTCGAGAAGCTTGTCGATCTGGGCGATGGCTATTTGATTCTAAAGGGGGGTACAGGCACGCTGGTAGAATTCGCCATGGTGTGGGAGCTGATGAACAAAGGACTTACGCCGGAAAAGCCCATAATCGCCGTGGCACAGAACTGGAAGCCAATCGTCGAGGTACTCGACAGGGAGCTCAAATCCGAAGGAATGGTATCTTGCGCGAAGTACGTCAGGCTCGCGAAAGATGCCGCGGAAGCCGCCGAGATGATGCTGAAGGCTCTCGCTCCCCGCTGACGCCCTTCCCCTTTCTCAGGCGGAAGTAAACCTACCGGCGATTTCCTCCGCTATCTCATGAGGCGACTTCCCGTCCACACCCACCCAGATTATTCTCGGATCTTTCTTAAACCACGTGACTTGCCGCTTCGCATACCGCCTTGTGTTCATCTTGATGAGCGATACCATATCTTCGAATCTGATCTTCCCCTGCACGTAGCTGATCGCTTCCCTGTACCCGACAGTCTGGAGTGAGTTAATGCCGGGTTCAAACCCCCGACGAAGGAGTTCTTTTACCTCATCGACAAGTCCGGCGGATATCATTTCATCTACCCTCTTCTCAATCCGGCTGTACAATTCCCCCCTCTCCAGCCTCATACCGAACTGAAGTGTCCTGAAGCCAGGGGTAAGCTTGTTCTCCTTCCGCAATTGCGAAATGGGTTTACCCGACGAATAGTAGATTTCCAATGCGCGAAGTATGCGCTTGTAATTTTGTGGGATGAGACCATTGGCGGCTTCGGGGTCCAAACGTTTCAACTCCAGCAGGAGCGCCTCTTCCCCTTCGGACTTGAGGCGCACGCGGAGTTCGCGCCGAACTCCCCCGTCGACATCTGGAGCATCGAAGAGTCCGTCTATGACAGCTCGGACGTAGAGTCCAGAGCCTCCGACGAGTATGGGAATCTGGTGTCTCGAAAAGACCCCCTCAATTGCCTCTCTCCCCAATTTCCCGAAAGTCCCCGCGCTTACCTCTTCATCAAGGGGGACGGTGTCTATTAGGTGGTGAGGAACAGCCGCCCTTTCTTTATCGCTCGGCTTGGCGGTGCCTATATCGATCAATCTGTAGATCTGTCGAGAATCTGCCGAGACAATTTCCCCACCGACAAGTTTCGCAAGCTCTATGCCAACAGCCGTCTTACCGCTGCATGTCGGGCCGACGATGGCAATGACTACGCGATTGCCGGCGCTGGCGGACGACCCTTCAGCCATCGCTCTCCGGCCAGCCATCCCTGCCGATTAGCGGAACGAATTTGAAGTCTGATTTGTCCTCGACGGAATAATCGTTGTTCGCGCCGGTCTTAGTCACGATCTTAAGCTGTTGGTATTCGTGGGAACCAACCGGCACGACGAGCCTTCCCCCCACTTTCAACTGCTCTACCAACGGCTTCGGGATTCCCGGACCACCCGCAGTGACTACTATGCCGTCGAATGGAGAAAACTCCTTCCAGCCGACTGTACCGTCACTTGTCTTTGCCACAAACCTCGCGTTCACAGATTCGAGGACTGTCCTAGCGGTCTTAAGAAGAGAAGGAATCCTCTCTATTGTAAACACTCTGGCACCCATGGCGGAGAGTACGGCTGCCTGATAGCCGCTTCCGGTGCCGATCTCTAGAATCTTGCTCTCCTCCGAAACCCGCAAAGCCTCAGTCATGATGGCCACCGTAAACGGTTGCGATATTGTTTGGCCTTCGCCAATCGGCAGAGCGGCGTCATCATAGGCGTGGTTTCGAAGAGGGATGGGAACGAAGAGATGCCTTTCGATCTGAAGCATCGCTGCCAAAACCCGTTCGTCGGAAATTCCACGATCTCTCAGGAGCCGCACCATATCCTCGCGCGCCTCCCTGTATTTGTCAAGAAGTCCTGTCTTTGTCACTTTTCACTTTGAAGGATTTTAGATACACAATGACGAAACGCAGTATGTCAACGGCCCTCATGTTACTCCTGGAGTCGTTGTAAATAGTCTTGATAGGCACCGAGCCTATCCTGAAGCCTCTCAGCGCGGCCTTCAGGAGAATATCAGATTCGTAGTCGAAGTACCGGCAGTCCGAGTCGATAGCCTTTAAAACCCGGGCCGTGTACAGTCTGTAACCGCACTGGCTGTCATCAACAACTGAACCGGTCCGCCAGGAGATCATTTTAGAAGTAAGCGTATTCGAAATGACTCTGTGAAAAGGCATCGTCCTCGGAGAGATGCTCCGTTTCCCAACGACGATGTCCAAATGACTAGCGGCTTCAACGAAAGAAGGAATCTCGGAAGGGTCGTGCTGCAAATCCGCGTCGAGCGTGACAATCAACTCATAATCGAGTTCGACTGCTTTCTTCAATCCATCCCTCAATGCTGATCCCTTCCCTCTGTTCGTCCGGTGCTTCAACACCCAGACTCCGAGGTCGTGGGCTATCGACTCCGTTTGGTCCGCAGATCCGTCGTCGACGACGAATATGTTCTCGCGGGAAACAGAGCCGGAGAGTCTGGAAATGAGCTCGCCGATTGTCCCGGCTGCGTTGTATGCAGGGACTACTACGGCGATCTTAGGCATTTTCGGCCGCGCGCTTCAGAATTGACTTGGCTCCCTTGTCCGATGGACCCGGCAGTGTCTCCTTCAGTTTCCGCCTCAGGCCCTCTGGGGAGAGACCACGGGTCAACGCCCCTTCCTCCGCGACCGAAATTGTACCTGTTTCTTCAGAGACGATGACAACCAGCGCGTCTGATTGTTCCGAGAGTCCGAGACCGGCCCTGTGCCTCATGCCGAGGACGTAACCGCCAATCTTTGTCGTCGAGCTGAGCGGAAGGGTGCACCTCGCGGCCTCAACCGTGTCTCCCCTGACAACGACCGCGCCGTCGTGCAAAGGGGCTTTCGGATTGAAAAGGGTCACGAGAAGACCTTTCGACACCTTGGCTCGAATCTCCTCACCAGTTTCAATAATTGTCCGAAGGGCGCTCCCTCGGGCAATGACAATCAATGCTCCATGCTGGCGATTACTCAGTTCGGCGGCCGCGTCGGCGATGTCATCGACAGTCTCGCTAATGTCGATATGTATAAAGAACCTCACGAAACTGTTCTTGCCGAAATACAGGAATAGTCTCCTGAGCTCGGGCTGGAATAACACAATGAAGGCAATCACCCAGATGTTTGTCAGCGTGCCGAGAAGCCATCCAAGTGCCCGCATCCCCAGCGCCTGCGCCGCGAAGGAAAGCGCCAGTATCATGAGGAGTCCGATGAAAATCTGCGCAGCAACAGTACCACGCATGACCTGGTAAAGCTTGTAGAATATGAAAGCTACGATGGCGATATCTACGATATCGATCAGCGATACGGTAATGAATCCAATGCGGAAGAGCTCCATGGAAAACGTTGCCTTTAATTCCGGGTTCGATTATAAAATGAACCGGCGCCGGCCCATTTAGTGCGGTAGTCTTTCAATCTCATCAGATCCCTTGTCTCCGTATTGCGTCGGCCACCAGAGCCACCCTCCGCATCTCCCTCACGTCGTGCACTCTCACAATGTCAGCTCCGCGCAGTATGCTGGCAGCCACCGCTGCCGCAGTCCCTTCGAGCCGCGATTCCACCGGGGTCTCCAGGATTTTCCCGATGAATGATTTCCTGGAAACGCCAATCAGAATCGGAACTCCGATCCCCCGGAATTCGTCGAGCCTGTTTATGAGTTCGAGATTGTGGTCAGGAGTCTTTCCAAACCCAATTCCGGGATCTATCATTATCTGAGTGATCCCTCTCTTGCGGGCGCCCTCGACGGCGGAAGCAAGATAATCATAGACTTCGTGTATCAAGTCGTCGTAGCGAGGGTTCGACTGCATGTCTTTTGGCGTTCCCTTGATGTGCATTATCACGACAGACGCGCCAGCTTCGGCTATGGCGTCTGCCATGCCGGGATCGCCGTGGAGACCGGTGATATCGTTCACGATGGTCGCCCCTGCCTTCAGCGCATCGCGGGCGACGTCAGACTTACATGTATCAACGGAGACGGGGATCTTCAATTTCTGAACAATCTTTGAGATGACGGGTATTACTCGTCTCTTTTCCTCTTCTGCAGTAATTTGTTCCGCTCCCGGCCGTGTCGATTCGCCCCCGACGTCTATTATATCGGCGCCATCCTTGGCCATCTGGAACGCGTGAAGAACGGCGTCCGTCTGATCGAAAAACCTTCCCCCGTCGGAAAATGAATCAGGGGTGACATTCAGTATGGCCATTATGAATGTGCGCCGCCCGAACTCGAGAGTCGTCTCGCCGAATCGATATCTTAAGCTTGATGAGTTCATTGATCCCACAACGCAATAATATAATCAGAAGAATGCGGAAAATCATTCGGAAGGAATCGAGACATACCGCTTGCGATTCTACAGAAAGCGCTGTCCGGCGATTGGATAAGAAGATAGAACTTCACGGGGTTGTTTTTCCGGAGGCGGATGGCTATCTTTATCCAGTAGTAAACCTAAAAACAAAGGAAGGTGATTTGATTGGTCGGCGTCATTGTTCAAGAGAATGAGCCGATCGACAGAGCACTGAGGCGTTTCAAGAAAAAGTATGAGCGCTCCGGAATTCTTAAAGAGTTCAAGAAGCGTACTTATTTCACGAAACCTTCAGTCCGCAAGAGGATGAAGCGCGTAAAAGCTATACGCCGCTCTCAGAAACTTGCCTCGGAACTCGGTTGATTAGGAAATCCGTCCTGTCTTTCGGCAGGACGGATTTGTTTTAGCCCTTCGTTTGATCCGCCATCTTTCCTAGCGGTTGCTAGTCTCACCGGAGATGTTGGATCAGTTGAGTACGGTTATGCCAACTGAGTCGGGCGTCACCGTAGCAAACGCTTTTACGGCTTCCCGGTTGTTGTTCCCCACTTCTTTCCCGTATCCGATTATATATATTACCTGAGAAGACGACGATATCGGAGCAGTGCTCCCACGCACGAAGTCGGCATCGTTTGGGGCCCTCGTCCTGGCGGCGAAGCTTCCGTCGTCATTCCCTGTGTCAGCGGGAGAGAGTGAAAAATTCCTGAAGTCTCCTTCCCCTCCAGCCATCGTGGTCGGCTTTCTGTAGTAAGCCTGCGCCTCACCCCCCAGCCTTTCCAGATCGTCGATGACGCGATCACGATTTGAACTCTGCGCGGAACTTCTGAACATGGTAATTCCCACGGCTATGGCGATGCCGATTATTATTACCCCCAGAACTACTAAGAGAAGTTGCTGCTGGCCCATGGTACTCCTCCTTCAAATTTGATTGCGGAATGGCCGAAATCACTCTGGCGTGAAGCTATAAGCCGCCGCCCTCTTCCTGCACAGCAAACAATACTGGATATTTCCGGTTGCGGGGTCCCTTGTTGAATAAATCCGGGAAGCCACTTCGCTACACAATCAGTCCGCTGGAAGCGGCCGGAATGACATGCATGACCTCGACCGTCGGCCTTGTAAATGCTGCCGTACGATGAAGTCCGAGTCTCCTTAGTGCAATCCGAACATAAGCACTGAGTGCTCCGCCCAGTTCAGCACCGGGGTGAAGTAAAGCATCAGCGCTATGTTGGGAACCATAAGAACCGTCATCAGCAGGTTAGTGCCAAAGCCAAAATCCACACGTGTCGAATCCGCGGGAGTGACGAGGTACATGCTCCGCACGACCTTCACATAGTAGTAAAGTGACACAACGCTGTTGAGCACGCCGACTATGGCAAGCCAGATGTAGTTCGTCTTAATCAGAGCGGCGAAAAGATAAAGCTTTCCGATAAAGCCGAATGTCGGCGGTATTCCGGTAAGAGAAAAGAGGAAAACTGTCAGCGCGAATGCGGCGTATGGCGACCTGTATCCCAAGCCAGCATATCCGTCTATGTCTTCGGTTTGATACTTGTTCGCCACGAGCATCACTATGTAGAATGCTCCAAGGTTCATCAGGAGATATGCGACAAAATACATCAGCATCGCGGATATACCCTGGTCTGTCAGCGTGACGAAGCCCATGAGTATGTATCCCGCATGAGCGATACTCGAATAGGCGAGGAGACGTTTCATGTTGGTCTGCCACAACGCCACGAGGTTTCCCAGTGTCATCGTAAGCACGGACAAAACGGCGATTATGTCGGTCCAATTCAGGCCGTGGAAGATTTGCCACATACCGGCGACGGCGGGCTGCGCAGCGATATCAATGAAACCTATCTTGAAGAATCGTATGAGCATCGCAAATCCGGCCGCCTTCGAAGTAACGGAAAGAAACGCCGTGACAGTCACCGGGGCGCCTTCGTAAACGTCTGGCGTCCAGAAGTGGAACGGAACCGCGCTTATTTTGTACCCAAGTCCCGCCAGCATTAACACTATTGCGATCAGCACCGATACCTGAGACAATGCCCCAGAAGAGAATGCCTGGTTAAGGGCGTAAATATTTAGTTCGCCGGTTAAGCCGTACAAGATCGAAATGCCATACAGCATAAGGCCGGAGGAGAAAGCGCCGTAGATGACGTACTTCAGCGATGCCTCGTCCGCCCTCGGATTTTCTTTTGTAAAACCGGATAGAATATATGATGAGATGCTGACGAGTTCGAGCGACAGATACATCATGAGAAGATTTGACGCCCCGGCCATGAAGAAAGCACCTATGGTCAGCGAAATAATGAGGCTGTAATATTCAGCGTATTTCGTCGAGGCGGTATCGAGTTCCCTGCTCTGCATCGAAAACAGGACTATCAGAGCGCCGCTAACAAGGAAGAGAACTTTAAAAAACCAACTGAAGGGGTCCACTGCGTACATGCCGCTGAACACGAGCTGATCCATCCCAATCTGTCCCGCAACAAATGCGCCTGTGACAGCGAATCCGAGGAGCGCGGTATACGCGGGGAGATACTTACTCCTCCTGTCCCCTACAAGCGAGGTCAGCAGCGTAAGCACGAAGAAAACAGAGAGGACAGTTTCAGGGATTACGTAGCCGAAACTCTCGTATATGGTCTGTACCATTTTAATAGATTCTCAATTCTTAATTTTGAATTCCTAGTTAGAGCACACGCCGATTCACTTCGGACGCGGTCACTTCAGCGCTGTCATGCCGGTGCCGACCTTGTGAATGAAGTCCACGAGGTTGTTAAGAGTCGCGCTCATGGGATGAAGCATGATCGACGGGAATACGCCGAGCAGTATGACGACGACCATCAGCGGAACGAGCGACACCAGCTCGCGGCCATTCACATCCGTCAGGCCCTTCCACTTTTCAGGCAACTGCCCGAGGAAAACCCGCTGCAGCGTCCAGAGCATGTAACCGGCTGTCAGCACTATGCCAATGCTGGAGAAAATTGCTATCCAGCGGAAGGTCTGGAAGGCTCCGAGGTATGAGAGGAGTTCGCTTATGAACTCGCTGAGGCCCGGCAGGCCGATCGCGGCAAAGAACGCAACTGTCATTATGCCAGTGTAGACCGGCATCTGGTTGGCCAGTCCGCCAAAATCGTTCACTCCCCTCGTGTGCGCGCGATCGTATATCACGCCGACGATGAGGAAGAGCATCGCGGTGACGACACCGTGGTTAAACATCTGCAGCACTCCGCCCGCGACGCCCTGCGTGTTCAGGGCCGCAATCCCAAGGAGCACGACACCCATATGGCTTATGCTCGAGTAGGCGATCAGCTTTTTGAAATCAGTCTGTGCCATCGCGCAAAGAGCGCCGTAGACTATGTTGATGAATCCGAGTATCGCCAGCGCGTATGAAAACTTCAGGACCGCGTCTGGAAATATCGGAAAGCTGATCCTGAGGAAACCGTAGGTACCCATCTTCAGCAGAACACCGGCGAGGATGACGCTGATAGCCGTCGGAGCCTCCACGTGCGCATCGGGCAGCCAGGTATGGAACGGAAAAATTGGCACCTTGATCGCGAACCCGATGAAGAGGGCGATGAAGGCAACATAGCGCCAGTAGGTGCCGATGCCGGCAAAGAGCGCGTGCGGGTCATAGTTCTGGGGGTTCATCATCGCGAGCATATCGAAGGTGTGCATCGCCTGCCCCGTCGCAGGGTCGGTAACGTTCACGCTGAAATACAAGCCAAGCATGACAAGCAGAATTAGTACCGAGCCAAGGAGCGTATAGAGGAAGAACTTGATAGCGGCGTATTCCCTTCTCGGCCCCCCCCAGATTCCGATAAGAAAGTACATCGGAAGAAGCATCAGTTCCCAGAACACGTAGAAGAGGAACATGTCGAGAGCCACGAAAACACCCATCATCCCTGTGTCGAGCAGGAGATAAAGAGCGAAGTAACCTTTCTGCGATTTGCCGATGTTCCACGATGCTATGACACCCACGAACGAGATCAGCGCGGTCAACATGACCATCGGCAGGCTCAGCCCATCGATTCCCAGGAAGTAATCGACGGCAACGTGCCCGAACCAGGCAACACCGGGGAGATCTATCCACCTTGTCTTTTCCACGAACTGAAATCCGTTCGGGTCGTTAATACCGGAAAGTGACGGTTTAAAATTAACCCAGATGATCGCCGCCAAAACGAGCTGAAGTATTGTCGCGGCGAGAGCGGTCCATTTCATCGCGTTTATGTTACTCTTCGGAATGAGAAGCACAACAGCCATTCCAATTAACGGCAAGAATGTAATCCAGGTCAGATATCCAATTCCTAAGAATTGATACTGCATTATACCTCCAACGATATGTCTAAATTCGAACTGCTCAAATCAAAACTGTCTAAAAACGTAGAAGATTACTATCACTCCGAGAAGGGCAAACACGATATAGGTCTGCACCTTTCCGGTCTGAACTCTTCGTGTCGCCTTGCCAAGAAATCCTGTGAACCAGGCCGAGAAATTGACAAGACCGTCAACGATGTAGTGATCAAATTTTCCGCTGAGCGTGGACCAGAGCCGCGTCAGAGTGGCTGCCCCGTTGACGACGCCGTCGATCACATGGCCGTCAAACCAAGCAAGCGACTTGCTCAAGAGTAACGTGCCCGCCACAGCCGTCGCGTCGTAAAGCTCATCGAAGTACCACTTGTTATACAGGAACGTGTAAACCGGCTTGACACGCTGCTTCAGCTTTTCGGCGTCTATCTTTTTCCAGTCGTAGACGACGAAGGCTGCCAGGATGCCGAGCACGGCGAGTGTAAGAGAAAGCGCTAGGCCCGGGTAATGGACGGCTTCCATCGCCTCTTCGTATCTTGTCGTCTCCGTCTTTTGAGCCTCAACGCTCAACTCGGCCGCATTCGGCTGCTGCTGCGGAGAAGTCACCTGCACATCGTTTACCGGCTGATCGAAACCGTAGCTTTGGGCCGCGGGAACGACGCTGGCCGGCTGTTGAACCGCCTGCAGGAACCAACCCTTCTCAGGATTGAAGGGGTTGAAACTGTAGAAAACGAAGATCGATAGAGACGCGAGCACAATCAGCGGAACAGTCATGACCTTTGGGGATTCCTTGGCATGCTCGTACTTATGATGATCCCGAGGCTCGCCGTGGAAAGTCATGATGATCAGCCTGAACATATAGGCAGCTGTCAGGAAAACGACGAGGTACCCAATAATGGGGATCAGATAATTGCCGGTAAGGAGTCCGTAGGCAAGCGCTCCCGCAAGAATACTGTCCTTGCTGAGGAACCCGGATGTGAAAGGTATGCCTGAAATCGAAAGGCTGAATATTACGAAAGCCCAGTATGTGATCGGCATCTTCTTGCGGAGACCGCCCATATTCCTCATGTCCTGTTCGTGGTGCATCGCGTAAATCACAGAACCCGAAGCGAGAAAGAGTCCAGCCTTGAAAGCGGCGTGAGTCACGAGGTGGAAGAAGCCTGCGGAATAAGCGTCGACGCCGAGCGCCATGATCATGTACCCGAGCTGGCTGATAGTTGAATAGGCCAGGACTTTCTTGATATCGTTCTGGGTAACGGCGATGGTGGCGGCAATGAATGCGGTTATAGCCCCGATATACGCTATTACAGTGAGAGCCTCCGCGGTAAGCATCGGAAAGATTCTGGCCACGAGATACACTCCGGCGGCGACCATGGTGGCCGCGTGAATGAGTGCGCTGACGGGCGTTGGGCCTTCCATAGCGTCAGGCAGCCAGACATGGAGCGGGAACTGCGCCGACTTACCGACAGCTCCGCAGAATATCAGTATGCCCGCGGCTGTCAGCAGAGGACCGGTGAGGTGCTGTGCCGCAATCCCACCGAAAACATCTCTTAAGAGAAAAGTGTGGAGGCTCGTGAAGACTATCATTATTCCAATAAAGAAGCCAACGTCACCCACCCTGTTGACAATAAACGCCTTCTTGCTAGCATCACTCGCCGATTTTTTCTCGTACCAGTGGCCGATGAGGAGGTAAGAACTGATGCCTACGAGCTCCCAGAACACATAGATCATGAGAAGATTGTTTGAGAGGACTATCCCAAGCATCGAAAAACTGAAAAGTCCCAGGTAGGCGTAGTAGCGAGTGTACCTGACATCGCCTTCCATGTACGCAAGAGAGAAGGTGTGGACGAGCGAGCTAATCAGGGTTACGACCACGAGCATTATCGCCGCGATGTTGTCTATGGCGATCCCGAGGTCTATCGAGAATCCCTGCTGACCAGCTACCGCGCCGAGGTCCAGCCATTTAAAAGTCAGATCTATTGTCGGTGCAGATACAAAGAACACCTTCTGCACCATGATATATATCGAGATCGCAAGCGCGGTGAACAGGATTCCGGTTTCCACAAGGTCCTGGCGCGGTATCTTCTTTCCGAAGAAGATAAGAAGCGCAAAACCCGCGAGCGGAAGGAACAGGACCGCAAGAGCCAGATTTAACAGCAGTGATTCAGTGGATGCCATCTTCTAATTTCTCAATTTTGAATTTCAAATCTTGAACTGCGCAACCTCCGGAGGCGAGGCACTCGACATCCGGACACGCCAGAGTACGTCCTAATTCTTCAGTTTGTCGACTTCATCGACGTTCACGGTATTGATCTGCTGGAACATGTTCAGGACAATGGCCAGGAGTACCGCCGCCTCGGCGGCCGCGAGTATGATCACAAAGACAGCAGTGACCTGCCCGCTGAGGTTCATAAGGCCGAAGCGCGTGAAAGCGACGAAATTTATGTTAGCGGCATTCAGTATGAGCTCGATGCCCATGAGTACCATTATCGCATTCTTCCTCGTCATCACACCGAAAATCCCGAGTGAGAACAAAATGGCACTCACGACCAAAAATTGGGTAAGTCCGACATGAACGGTCATTGCTTAAACCCTCCTCGCTTTCTCTCTGCGGGCGATGATTACCGCTCCGACCAGCGCGACAAGCAGAAGGACGGACGCCAATTCAAAAGGAAGAACAAACTGCGTCATAAGGAGAGCGCCGAGCGGACGCGCGGTCTCCTCATACGGCTCAAAGGAGGCGGCAGGCCATTTTGTCGTGGTCAACACGCCTATCAACGTCCCTGCGATCACTCCAGCGACGAGGACGGCCGGTGCCAGCGTAAGTCCGCCGTGTTTCACCTCGACCTTGTTCGCCCTATTTGTAAGCATGACTCCAAAGACTATGAGGACGAGGACACCGCCCACATAGAGAAGAATCTGCGTAATGGCCAGGAAGTCTGCCGAGAGGAGGACGTAAAGAGCAGCCACTCCAAAGAAAGTGAACAGCAGAGAGAACGCGGCGTAAACTATGTTTCTGGAAAGGACCACGCCGGCAGCACTTACGACAGTTATCAGCGCAAACGCGTAGAAAAGTATATCGTACCAGTTCATTTCATTCCGATTTCTCTTTGAGACTGACATTTTTGTCCGCTTCCGCGCCGTTATCCCTTGAAGGCTCGGGAGCTGCGGCCGGAGAGGCCTGCTGTGTCTCCGGTTTCGTCGCAGGCACAGTGGATTGCGGCTGGCTTTGGGCCTGAGCTGAAGCAGGTACGGGTGCGGGCTGAGCAGCCTTCTGAGCCGCTGCTGCCGCGGCGGCGGCGGCCTTCTTCGCCGCGGCCTCACGCTCCGCTGCTTTTGCCTGCTCAACCTTGGCAGCCGCTTCGTCCGGCGAAAGCGTTATGAAACTGTAGTTCAGCTTACTCCTGTCATATTCGGAGAACTCATATACATCAGTCATGTATATGCACTCCGTGGGACAGGGGGGAACACAAAGGCCGCAGTAGCAGCACTTCGCAAAGTCTATGTCGAACTTTGTTACCCAAAGTCTCTTCTTCTGGCCAGTAGAAGTCGTTCCGAGATCTTCTGTGGGGAGCGATTTAGCTGTCTCGATCGTGATGCAATCCACAGGACAGGCCATTCCGCATTGATTGCAGCCGATGCAATCGTCCATGTTGACATACAACCTATTGCGGCCGCGTTCGGGAATGGTCATTCGGGCGTCCGGATATTGCACAGTCACGGCCGGAGTGAAGAGGTGCCTCATAGTCACCTTCATCCCGACCAGGACGGTCCAGAACCCCCTCCATATATTTCTAAAGTATCTGCTTACCGGATTCATCTGATAGTCTCCATTCATCAGCGCAACACCACCCAGAGTCCAACGGCAAAGATGTTCACGAGCGCGAAAGGCGTCAGGATTTTCCAGCTGAGGTACATAAGCTGGTCGACGCGGAATCTCGGCAGAGTCCAACGGAGCCAAATTTGGACAAACACAAGGACCATGGCCTTGCTGATCATCCAGAAGGCGCCCCAGACGGGACCGCTCAGGTAGACGCCGAAAGGACTGTTCCATCCGCCGAAAAAGAGCGCCGCCGCCACGCCGGCAACAACAAACATGTTCCCGTATTCGGCGAGATAGAAGAACGCGAACCTCATTCCGCTGTATTCCGTGTGATAGCCCGCCACGAGCTCCGACTCCGCTTCAGGAATATCGAACGGGGCGCGGTTCGTCTCGGCGAGCGACGCGATGAAGTAAATTATAAAAGTGATGAAGAGGAACGGGAACTTGCCGAACACGAACCAGTTCCAGAACCATCCGCTTTGCGCGGCGCAAATATCGTTTAGGTTAAAGCTTCCCGCAACCATCACTACGGCAAGTATGGCGAGAGACGATGGAATTTCATAGCTGACGAGCTGTGCCGCCGTCCTCATCGCGCCCAGGAGCGACCACTTGTTGTTCGACGACCACCCGGCCATGAGAATGCCGAGTACCACTATCGCGCTGACCGCGACGATGTAGAAGATTCCGAGATTGATGTCAGCGCCGATGTACGCCGGGCTGAAAGGAATCGCGGCATACGCGGCGTAAGCCCCGGTAAACACCAATGCAGGAGCAAGCAGATAAAGAGCCTTGTCAGCCGCGGCGGGGATTATGTCTTCCTTCTGGATGAGCTTGGTGACGTCTGCGATAGGCTGCGCCCAACCGTGCCACTTTCCCGTCCTCATCGGTCCAACTCTGTCCTGCATGTGCGCTGATATCTTGAGTTCGAGCCAAATGGTCACAAGAGCGTACGGCAGGATGAACAGGAGCGGAAGAACCGCAGAGAGGAGCCCTCCCAGAAATCCCGTCCCTAAATACTGAGTAATAAAGTTATGCATATTGGTATCGACGATCTTCGATCCTGGATTTTAGATTAAAAGTTTTCACCGGTCCACGTCACCGAGGACGATGTCCACGCTTCCTATGATTGCGACGAGGTCCGCTATCAGATAACCTCTCGAAATCTCCGGAAGAAGGCTTAGGTTAACGAACGATGGCGCACGCGCCTTCACCCTGAAGGGTTTCTGGCCGCCATCGCTGATTATGTAATATCCAAGTTCCCCGCGCGGTGTTTCGCTTCTGACGTAAACTTCGCCGGCCACGGGCCTTATCCTCTTCGGAATCGCCGCCTGCACATCACCGTCAGGGATCGTGTCAAGAGCCTGCTCAATGATTCTAAGGCTCTGCTCCATCTCTCTGACGCGCACCATATATCTGTCCCAGCAATCTCCGAGCGTCCCGACTTCGCCCGTCCCGACAACCACGTCCCAGTCGAACTTGTGGTAAACCGAATACGGGTCATCCTTGCGAAGGTCCCATTTCACTCCGGACCCGCGAAGGGTAGGACCGCTCGCGGCGTAATTAATTGCGACGTCCGCCGGAAGGACTCCGACATTCGCAGTGCGCTTGACAAAAATTTCATTGTAACTGAGGAGATCGTTCAGTTCCTTGATCGTGGGTCTGAAGTGCTTGATGAAGGCTTTGGTCTTTTCAATGAACCCCGGAGTCAGATCATGCGAAAGCCCGCCGGGCCACATGTAGTTATATAGCAATCTTGCTCCGCATACGTTCTCGAAAAGGTCGAGTATCATTTCCCTGTCGCGGAAGCAGAAGAGGAACGGAGTAAAAGCACCGATGTCAAGGCCATACGTCCCAACCGCTACGAGGTGGCTCGCGATGCGCTGGAGCTCAGCCATTATTACACGGATATACTCAACACGCTCAGGCACCTGTATGTTGAGGAGCTTCTCCACACCAAGGACGTAGGCATGATCGTTGTTCATCGACGCCAGATAGTCCATGCGGTCGCAGTACGGGACTATCTGCTGATAATTCATCGCCTCGGCATGTTTCTCAAAGCACCGGTGAAGGTAACCTATGTGCGGAACGGCATCGACGACGACCTCTCCGTCGACAACTAGTTCAACCCGAAGCACACCGTGAGTGGACGGATGCTGCGGCCCCATATTAAGGACCATCTCTTCGGTACGCAGCTCAGCCATTCATTCCTCTATAGTTTGCAATTAGACTAATCATTTCGTGTTCACAAGCCTTGGGGGATCAGTCCCGCGTAGCGGGGGCTATTAAGATCGAAGCAGAAGAAACGACCGCCAGCATTCAGTATGGTACTTTCATTCCGCGATAATACTCCTGGACCTTATAATCCTTCCTGAGTGGATAGCCTTCCCAATCATCCGGCAGGAGAATTCTCCTCAAGTCAGGATGGTCCTTGAAGACGATGCCGAACAGGTCGAAGGCCTCACGCTCATGCCAGTTGGCCGACTTCCAGACGGATTCCACTGACGGCATCTCCGGATTCTCTTTGGATACCTTTGCCTTTACGACAATGCGGTGCCGCTTCTCCATGGAAAAAAGATGGTACACGACCCCGATGTTGCCGTCATTGAAATCAACGCCGGACAACGACATGAGGTAATCGAACTTCAATTCCGGATCCGATGCCAAAAACTTTGCGATGTCGCGTACCGATTCCGGTCGAACGACTATATAAGGCTCCGTGACTGCATCAGCCTTGAATTCAACGACAGCCTCCGGGAAGCCGCTCTTCAATTTCTCGTTTATTTCGTTCGCGTTCATTCGTTTAAACCACTCTGATTTCTTCAGGAGGCTGGGCAATGTCCTGCTGGTTCTTCTTTACCCTGCTCTCACGTCTGATTTTCTCCTGAAGCCTCATCAGTCCCTCAAGCAGCGCTTCAGGTCTCGGAGGACATCCCGGCACGTAAACGTCCACCGGTATGACCCTGTCGACTCCCTTCAACACGTGATAACCATACTCCCAGTAAGGGCCGCCGCTGTTCGAACACGAGCCCATAGAAATAACGTATCTCGGTTCTGCCATCTGCTCATAAAGCCTTTTGATGCGGGTGGCCATCTTGAGCGTGACGGTGCCAGAGATGATGATGACGTCAGACTGGCGAGGAGTGGCGCGCGGGATCACGCCGAAGCGCATCATGTCAAAGTGAGATGCGGAGGCGGCCATCATCTCGATCGCGCAACATGCCAGACCAAACTGCATCTGCCAGAGCGACGAGAGACGCGCCCAGTTTAAGAGGTTATCCAGAGAAGTGACGACTATATTTCCGTCTTCGAACTGTTTATCAAGCAATCCCATTATTTAGCCTCGGTATTGGCGACGCTGGTTTCCCCCTCCTCAGACATGCCGGCGAACTGTCCCTCGGAGAGCTTGCTGCGAACATAATCGATGTAGCGCGGGCGCGGCTTGTCCCAGTCCAGATCTCCTTTCACCCAGACGTACACATACCCCGCTACAAGAATAGCGAGGAATATCATCATCTCGATGAAAGCAAACATGCCGAGCTTCTGATAAACGAGGGCCCACGGAAAGAGGAAGACCACTTCCACATCAAAGACTAAGAAGACCAGCGCTACGACGTAGAACCTGATGTTGAACTTGACCCACGATTCTCCTATCGGTTCCTCACCGCATTCGTAGGTACTCAGCTTTTCTTCATTGGGTCTATTTGGCCTGAGTAATCTTGCCGAAAACATCCCGGCAATGACGAACATCGCCGAGACGATAAAGAACAAGAGTACCGTTCCGAATTGAGAAAGCATCCGTCATTAACTCCTTTTATGGACGACGACTACCGGAAGATGTGGATTGGTTCTCGCCGGCATCTGCAGCAAAAATTTTTCGCTCGAAATTTAAAAGTCGGTTGAGCTAAAATCAAGAATTGACAGACAACATATACGGAGATAAAGTTCCTTGTCCCGCAGCTATATCTGAAAGCTGTCAGGACCCTGCATCGCAGGAAGAGCCGTCAAAATCTCGACACCCCCTAAACATACATCAATCGTGCCACGAAAGAATCCCCCTTTTTGTGACGGAAACTGGCCTCGCCCTGGCAAATTGCGGTGAATTACCCCAGACACGCGCACAATCGCCATTTTTACCGACAACTTCCGCTTTGCCATAGGGCCGGATTTTTCCTCCGCGATCCAGTCCTTCTCTACCTGTAAACAGCCTACAGCCTTGTCAGCTGAGCTTGAGCCTCTTCACGACGCTGAAGAGATCCTTGTCGCCTCTACCGGAAAGATTGATGAGGATGTCTTTCCCCTTCCCTTGTGCACTGGCAAGTTTTGCCGCGTAAGCAGCCGCGTGAGCCGACTCAAGAGCCGGTATGATCCCCTCGAGTCGGGAAAGCTCCACGAACATATCCAGCGCCTCCTGGTCCGTCACCGAGACGTACTCGACGAGCCCGGAATCTTTGAGGTAGGAATGTTCAGGGCCGACGCCGGGGTAATCGAGGCCCGCGGAGACAGAGTATGCGTTTAGAACATTCCCGTTTTCGTCCTGGAGGAGGTACTGCATGGATCCGTGAAGAACACCAGGCCTGCCAAGCGTGAGCGACGCCGCAGTCTTTCCGGTGTCGAGCCCTTCTCCGGCAGCCTCAACGCCAATGAGGTTGACGCGTCCGGCGTCCCTCACAAATTCATGGAACATCCCGATGGAATTCGATCCTCCACCGACGCACGCGACGACGTAGTCGGGAAGCTTCCCGTAGAGCTCGGCAAACTGCTTCTTGGATTCCTTTCCTATGACTGACTGGAAATGCCTGACCAGCTTCGGATAAGGATGCATTCCCACAACGGAGCCTATGATATAGAAGGTGTCACGCACGTTGGTGACCCAGTCACGTATCGCTTCGCTCGTAGCCTCCTTGAGAGTCTTTGTACCAGTCATGACTGGAACGACTTCTGCTCCGAGAAGTCTCATCTTGAACACGTTCGGCTCCTGCCTCTGCATGTCCTCTTCGCCCATGTAGACAACGCATTTGAGCCCGAGGAGTGCGCAGACGGTGGCTGTCGCGACTCCGTGCTGACCTGCGCCAGTTTCAGCTATTATCCTGCTCTTCCCCAGCCTCTTAGCGAGTAGCGCCTGCCCTATCGTGTTATTGATCTTGTGCGCGCCGGTGTGGAGCAAGTCCTCGCGCTTGAGAAAGAACCGTGCCCCATACTTATCGCTCAGGTTCCTGGCGAAAAAAACCGGAGTGGGTCGGCCGGCATAGTTTTGAAGAAGGTAATCGAATTCTTCATTGAACTCTTTATCGTCCTTCAGCGCCTCGAACGCCACGTCGAGCTCCTTCGCGGCCTCGACAAGAGTCTCGGGAATGTAAGAACCTCCGTATTTCCCGAAGTGACCCCTCTTATCAGGGAGAGCATAATAGCTGGCAATTTTTTCTTGTATGTCGTTCATGGATAGCTTTCTGTTTTCAAGCCGTATGCAACCGGCGTCGATCCCCAGGTGAGGGAAGACAATTCATCCGCCGATTCTGCATTGCTTTGCGTTTGATATGAACTTGCGGACCTTGTCATGATCCTTCTTGCGCGGGCTCTCCTCGACACCCGATGCCGTGTCGACGCCATACGGTCTGAGTGTCCTTATTGCATCGCACACGTTAGCGTCAGTCAGGCCGCCTGAAATCACAAACCTCGAAGTCAGGTCGATGCCGCTCCTGACTATCTCATCCCATTTCGACAGCTCGCCGGTCCCCCCGAATTCGTTTTGCTTAAACGCGTCGAGGAATATCAGGTCCGCGCCGATAACGGATGCGGACCTTACGTCATCCGAGTCTTTCACGCGGACTGAAAAATAAATCATTTTTCTGAGATCGAAGTCCGACAGTGCGAACTGCGGCTCGTAGACCTGAACGGCATCGACCTCGGTGGCGTCGAACGCCTGAAGCACATCCGGCAGAGTCGGCCTGACCATTACCGCGACAGTGGTTACGTAAGCGGCGACCTCGCGCACGATGGAAGCGGCGTCGTCAAACGGTATGAAGCGCTTGCTCCCGGAATAAAAATTCAGGCCGATCGCGTCTGCTCCCGCCTCGGCGCATAAATACGCGTCGCGAATGTTCGTTATGCCGCAGATCTTTACGAACATAAGAGAGAGGAGATTAGAAGCAGGCCCAGACGACTCCCCATGCCGCGGTGTGCCATCATGGTGCCCCCGCCTGACGAGCCAATTTTCGTACCTCGCCGGCTCTGTCAGTGGCGCGCATAAAATGCTCCCCTATCAGGACGGCGTGATATCCCAACTCGGCGGCCGCACGGAGCCCTTCTAGGCCGGAAATTCCGCTTTCGCTTACGCTTACGACTCCCGGGGGGATCCGAGCCGCTATTTTTTCCGATGCTTTTGGCGATACCTCAAATGTAACCAGGTTCCTGTTGTTCACGCCGATGATGGCTGCGCCTCCCGATAAGGCCGCGTCAAGCTCCTCCTCAGCATGAACCTCAACAAGCGCGGAAAGGCCGAGTTGACCAGACAGGGCGATGTACCTTGAAAGAGCGTTGTGATCGAGAGCGGCGACTATCAAAAGTATAGCGTCCGCCCCTATAAGTACCGATTCATATATCTGATATTCGTCGACGATGAAATCCTTCCTCAGCAATGGCATCTCAGGAACCGTTCCGCGGACAAGTTGAAAATCAGAGACAGAACCTTTGAAGTATGATTCCTCCGTCAGGACCGAAATTGCAGATGCGCCCCCCTGGAGATATTCACGGGCCACGTCGGCAGGATTTATGCCGCCGGCAATCAATCCCTTCGAGGGCGATGCCCTCTTTATTTCCGCGATGATTTTTAAAGGCTCTCCCGTTGTCCGAAGAAGCCGCGCCCCGAAGTCGTTTCGCGGCCTCGCTCCCTCCACTCGCTCCATCAGCTCAGTCAGTGACAATTCCTTCCTGGCCTTTTCAACGCTCGCCATTCTACTGCTGACGATGGTCTCAAGGAAATTCAACTCTTCTTACTCCCCTTCTTCGCGCGAACACCGGTGGATTTAGGTGCCTTCCTTGAAACCCCTTTCTTGCGGACAGCACTCCTGCGGGCAGTCTTTCGAGGTTGTTCAACTGCGGCCTCAACTTCCCTGACTTCAGCCACTTCGGCTTCGACAGGCGGAGTATCCAACCCAGTTGGTTCGTTAAGTGGTTCGGGAAGGGGATGAACGGACGGGTGTTCCCTGAACGAGACTTTTAGCCTCTTTATTCTATGGCGGGCCAGGTCTTCTATCACGAACGACATTTCACCGTATCTGTAGACCTCCCCTTTCTGCGGAAGTTTGCCTGCCAGTTTCTGGACGAAACCCGCCATCGTGTCGTAGTCGTCTTCTCTTGGTATCTCACACTGCAGGAGTTCAGCGAACCTGTCAACCGTCATTGAACCGGGGAAATGTATTGCCCCGTTCTCGTCACGCGTGAACTCAGACAGAGACTCGTCATACTCATCCTGAATCTCACCGACAATCTCTTCGAGCACGTCCTCGAGAGTGACTATCCCTTCTGTGCCTCCGAACTCGTCCACGACGACAGCGAGATGTACCTTGTTCAACTGCATCTCCCGGAGGAGTTGGCTGATCTTCTTCGATTCCGGAACGTAGTAAGGGTCGCGGAGAAGATCCTGCAGGACTATCGCTCCGCTTCCTTCCGCCATGGTGATCAGGTCCTTGGCGTATATGATGCCGACTATATTATCGATTGCTCCGCTGAAAACCGGCATCCGTGAAAAGCCTTCCTCGACAACTTTTCTGATCACCCGTCTCGGCTCTTCGTCAATATTTATCGCGACCACGTCGCCCCTCGGGACCATCACCTCCCGGACTATCTTGTCGCTGAACTTGAGTATATTCTCAATCAACTGCCTTTCGAATGCGTCGACCTTGCCGGTGTCGGTGATCCGGTCGAGAATCTCGTCGACGACGTCAGACCGGTCCATCTCCCCCGCTTCTCCCTTCCACACTTCGCGGATTTTTGAAAAGAGCGACGCCATTTTCGGGGAGGCCGCGACGGCAATGCCGGCGACAAGCGTTACCACGAATGTCAGGGCGAAGACCAGCGCTGGTGTGAGTAGAGTGCTGGTTTCGTCGAACGCCCGGAGGAAAAAGACGGAGGCGAGTACTCCAGCAGCAGTCGTCAGGGACAGCGCTAGAAGAAATGTCTTGTGGGACAGTGATGAACGTTCATCATGAGAGACAAACGCCCAACCCATTGACGTCGCAATGAACAGCACCGCGAATAGGAGGATACTTACGATCATACCCCGGTAATTTCGACCAGCGAGCGGAGCTTTCCCTCGGCAAGTCCTTTTGAAATCGCTTCTCTAGCACGTCCGATACCTGATTTGATGTCCCGCTCCAGGCCGGCGACATATATCGCTGCACCGGAGTTTAGTAGGACGGCATCGAGGTAAGGAGAGGCCTGTCCCCGGATCGCCATCATAAACGCCTCGACGGCCTCTTCCTGGTTCCTGACAACGAGTTCATTCAAGGCCACACGTTTCAAGCCAAACATCTCAGGCTCAATTTCGTACTGCGTAATCTTCCCGAGTTTCAGCTCGGCAACAAGAGTTTTTCCGCAGAGCGAAATCTCATCCATGGTGGGCTCACCATGCACAACCATTGCTGCCTGACTCCCCAGCTCTTTTAGCACCCGCGCAACCTGTTCGACAAGGTTCCTATTGTAGACTCCCATCAGCTGGCGGTTCGCGCCGGCCGGATTTGTCAGCGGGCCGAGAAGATTGAATATCGTCCTGACGCCGAGGTCTCGCCTGACCGGTCCCGCGAACCGCATGGACTTATGGTGGAGCGGTGCGAAGAGGAAGGCGATTCCGATTTCCTTGATGGCGTGCTCGGTCTTCTCGAGATCGAGTCCGTCCAGATTGAGACCCAGGGCCTTGAGTACGTCCGCACTGCCTGACTTGCTCGAGACCGCCCTTCCGCCGTGCTTGGCCACGGTAACACCGGCGGCGGAAGCGACGAGCGCGGCCGCGGTCGAAATATTGAACGTCCCGGCGCTGTCGCCGCCGGTACCGCACGTGTCGAGTATAACTTCTCTCTCGATTCTGAGTTTGTCCGCCTTCTCGCGCATGGCGAGGGCGCTACCAACAATCTCGTCGACAGTCTCCCCCTTCATTCTAAGCGCGACGAGGAACCCTGCGATCTGCGATTCGGTCGCCTCGCCGTTCATGATCTCAAGCATCGTCCTGTACGCTTCGTCACGTGAGATGTTCTCACCGCCGACGAGTCGTCCAATAATCTCGCGGATCATCTCAGAGCGTCACCACGGTATGAGCCACGGCGTAGGTGGGGAGTTCTCTGAAGAGGAGTTCGATAAATTCGTCACCGTACTTGTTGTAGAAATAAGTGAAGTTCAGCACCCTCTCCTGCAGTTCGCGGTTGGGGAACAGCGACTGCTGGAATTTTCGAATCTGCTGGAGGACTTCTTCGTTCTTCCGCCTGTAGGCGGTAGTGGTCTTCTCCTCAAGATGCTGGAGGTGATGGAGCATCCTTGAGACTGTAGATTCGACGCTTCCCTGGAGCGTCGGGTCCACGCGCGTGATAAGGGGATCGAGCCGCTCGACCGCCTCACGTATTTGCGAAGTCACCTTCTCAAATTCTCCGGGGATATTCTCCGGATTCGCCGCAGAAAGAGCCTTCTTCATTACCGACTCAAAATCGCCAAACGCATCGAGGACGTTCAGGTGGTACTTGTCCAGCACCTTCGCCACGCGGCGTTCTACGATCGTGGCACTCGCTCGCGGGAAGAGTGCCGGCATCTCTATTCCAAAGTGTTGATACACTCCTTTCAGCTGAGCGAAGTAAGAGATCTCGCCCGGTCCAGCGACGTAGGCTGCTGTCGGGAGGAGATAGTCCTGACAGATCGGCCTGAGTACGACGTTCGGGCTGAACGACTCAGGCTTTGTCTCGAGGATCGTTCTGACCTGTTCAGGCATGAGTTTGCGTTTCGTGCCGCGGAGTGAGAAGCCTCCGCCGATGGGCTCCATCCCGCGCCGCGCTCCATCGTCGATGTAGAAAAGGTTCACGACTCGCGGCTTGACCTGGACGTGATATGTTTCCTCAAGCTCGGCGCTCTGTTTTATAACTTCCTCGCTCGTGCGGGGAAACGACTGAAACTCCTTCTCGAAAATAGGCTTCAATATTTTCTTGGACTCGGCCGCGTATGGGTCGAGGAGGAGAATACTCCTCTTCCCGAGTACGCGTGTAACGGCCGCCGCAAACGCCGTGGTATACGTCGCCCCTTCTTTGTAAGACTCTGTCAGAAGCTGCATGAGCGGAGACTTGAAATCCGACGCGGGAAGTATTGCATCGACCTGCTGAAAGACCTGCTCAATCGAAGCGTCGAATGTTATCTCGCTGAGTGGCTTTACGCTTTCTGTTTCGCCGCTGGTGAAGATCGCCTCCACGCGCACGACGTCCGACGCGGGATTGAGAAGATAAACATGATTCGATTCCTCAAGGTCATGGTCGTCGCCCTCCAGCCAGAAGACTGGGACAAATTCAAATTCGGGGAACCTCGACTTCAGCTCGCCGGAGAGCTTGATCGCGCTGATCGTCTTGAAGAGTGTGTAAAGCGGACCGCAGAACAACCCAACCTGCTGGCCCGTCACGATGCACACCGCGTTCTCGCGGCTCAACAGCTCAAGCAGCCCTTCGTAATCAGCCGACTTATTTAGACGCGCGTTCTGCTGCCTCAGAAGCTCAACGAGCTTCTCTCTCCTCGGGCCGATCTGCGCGGCCACTTTTGCGAAGTGGCTCCTCAGCTCTTCATCGTCCGAGTAGTTGACATTGAAATATTTCCTCAGACTTTCAAAGTCGGAGACATAATCGGTGAACAGCTTTGACTGTTCAGGCAATTGTGGGAAAGGAATTTCCATTTTAGCTCATCTCTCTGAGAAACTCATTGAAATAAATTCTATACAGTTTCTTTCCTTAATTACGCAGCGAGTCAGGCTGCGAGCCTGTCCAGGATACTGAAAAATTCCGGGAAGGAAATCTGCGCCCATTCGGCATCCCTGATGGTCGTCTTTCCTTCGGCAGCCAGCCCTGCTATCGCAAATGCCATGGCGATGCGGTGATCTTTGTACGACTCGATTTCCGCTCCTCTCAGGTTCCCCGTACCGTTGACGATGAAGCCGTCATCAAGCTCCTGTACCTCGGATCCCATAGCCTCCAGGTTGTCGACTACTGCAACGATCCGGTCCGACTCTTTCCTTCTCAGGTCATGCGCGTCATGCACGATTGTCTCACCTTTCGCGAAGGCGGCTACTACACCGACCACGGGGAGTTCGTCGATGAGCCTCGGTATAAGGCTTCCGCTGATTTCGACGCCGACCAGTTCCGAGTGAGAGACGGTGACGTCTCCGATCGGCTCGCCCGCCACTTCGCGGACGTTTTCGATCTTCACCTTCGCCCCCATCATGACAAGCACTTCAAGGAAACCGGTCCGAGTCGGATTCAGCGTGACCCCCCTGGCCGTCACGGAAGAATTGGGGAGGATTGCGCCCGCCGCGAGAAAAAAGGCCGCAGACGAGATATCGCCGGCAACGTCGTACTCCCTCGGAAGTATCACAAGGTCGCCAGTTATCCTAGTCTCTATGCCTGTCGACCCCTTTGACTTTTTCAGGCCGAGCATACGTTCGGTGTGGTCACGCGATTCCACCGGCTCTACGACTATTGTCTCTCCCTCCGCAAACAGGCCGGCAAGCAACACGGCAGACTTAACCTGAGCGCTCGCTATTGGCAGTTCATATCTGATGGCCCGGAGCTTTTCCACAGGAAAGATCCTGAGAGGAGCGGTCATGTTTTCAGATCCCGCTATCCTCGCTCCCATCTCGCTCAGCGGTCCGACAATCCTTTGCATCGGACGACGGCGCAGGGTTTCGTCTCCGGTTATGGAGCTCTCAAACTTCTGTCCGGCCAGTATTCCGGTGAGGAGCCGCATGGTAGTTCCGCTGTTGCCGGCATCAAGCATGGTGGCGGGGCTGGAATACGAGTTCTTTCCTTCGCTGCGAACCCGTATTACGCCATCTGAACTCTCAATTCTGACACCGAGCTGGGACAGGCAACTCATCGTGCTCTTTACATCCGCGCCCGTGGAGATTCCTTTAATGACGGACTCCCCTTTAGCAAGCGATGAAAAAAGCAACGCTCTATGTGATATGGATTTGTCTCCCGGAACCGTGAACGCTCCGCGTATCGCCGGAGCGCCTCTCCTCTCGTAATTCATTCGTCCTCAATTTATTCAGAAATGGCGAATGTCAGACATTATATAAATCAAGGACTGACATCGATTCAATATAAATTTGAGGGGGAGATTTTGCAATAAGCCCCTAAATAGCGCGCGGGGAGGGTATTCGCTGGATGCTCACTTCTGAACCGGCAGCAGCGTCTTAAGGGTGATAGACCGGCTCGTAGGACATTACTGTGCCAAAATGTATGAGAGAAAATATCAATCCGGAATATACCGTGAAAGATTAGAGGCGCACACGGCCCATTTGCCCGGTATTGAAAGCCGTGCGGGCACCAGACAACTATGGCCGCTGTTATCGGCTTCCTTACTTATCCTTCCAGATCCTTATCTCGAACAGGCCGTCCGAGTTGGCCACGCCGCGAAACATCCCTGTCGTGTTGAAGTCCATGGCGTAGTCGCCTTTTCGGTCGACTGCGATGACACCGCCATCGCCAGGCTTGAGGACATCGTGGATGATGTGGTGAACCGCATCCTTCAGAGACATCCCCTTGTAAGCCATGAGCGCATTGATGTTGAAACCAACGGCGTTCCGCATGTACTCCTCGCCGATGCCCGTGCCGGATACTGCGCAGGTCTGGTTGTTGGCATACGTGCCATCACCTACCAACGGAGAATCTCCGATCCTCCCTGGCAACTTGCCCGTCAGGCCACCGGTGGAAGTTCCGGCCGCGAGGTTGCCGTATTCGTCGAGACAGACGCATCCTACTGTGCCATGGTCGTGCGATTTTATTTGCTTCATCCACATTTCCAGCTCAGACTTCCGCTGAGGAGTGTCGAAGTAGCTGTTAGGTACCGGCTTCATGCCCATCTTTACCGCGAAGGCGTCGGCCCCCTGGTACGCGAGGAGTATGTGGGGGGTCTTTTCCATCACAAGCTTCGCGAGCGTTATTGGATGAGCCACGTGTTCCACGCCCGCTACCGCGCCGCATTTCAGCGTAGCGCCGTCCATGATCGCGGCATCGAGCTCATGTTTTCCGGCCGAGGTAAAAACGGCGCCGATCCCGGCGTTGAATTTGGGATCGGTCTCAAAGTAACGGAGCACCTTTTCGACTGCTTGCATGCTGGTTCCGCCGCCGGCCAGGACTTCCCTTCCGATGCCGAGCGCCTTCTTCAGAGAGGCGTAGTAGGCCGCCTTCACCGATTCGGGCATGGACTCGCTTATCGTGCCGGCACCGCCATGTATGACTATGGTGTACTTGCCGGAGCGTTCCTGTGCCGCAGCGGTAGGTGCGAATCCGGCCGCTGCGATCAGAACTGACAGGAGAAAAAGCTTAACTATTTTCCGGAACGGGATTCCGGACACGCTTGATTCGGATGAAAGCCCTATCATTGGACTCCTCCTTTATTGTGCGGCTGATTCCGTCCGCAGTTTGCTGTGCCATCTTCCATACATGAAATAGATCACCAGGCCAATCGCTAGCCAAATGACGAATCTCAGCCAGGTTATTTCTGGCAAACCAAGCATGAGGTAGATACAGAAGAGGATACCCATAATCGGAACGAACGGGACCAAGGGCGTCCTGAAACCCCGCTTGGCATCCGGTTCCTTGACGCGGAGCACGAGAACCCCGGCGCAGACCAGGACGAAGGCGAAGAGAGTTCCGATGTTCGTCAGCTCCGCGGCCTCGCTTATGTTCGCGATCGCGGCGAAGAAGGCGACGAAGACCCCCGTGAGGATAGTCGTAACGTGAGGCGTCCGGTACTTCGGATGCACCTTCGAGAAACTTGGAGGAAGAAGCCCGTCACGAGACATGGAGAAGAATATACGGGGCTGGCCGAGCTGGAAAACCAGCAGAACGGCGGTGGTGGCGATGACGGCGCCAAAAGCCACAACCCCCGCTGCCCAGTCCAGATGGATGATATGCAGCGCCAGGGAAAGCGGCTCTGCCGTCGCGAGCTTGGTGTATGGGACTAACCCGGTCAGCACGAGTGCCACGGCTATATACAGCACGGTGGAAATCGCCAGCGAGGCGATCATTCCTATGGGGAGGGTCTTGGACGGGTTCTTCGTTTCCTCGGCGGCGGTGGAGACGGCATCGAAACCTATATACGCGAAGAAGACTATTGCCGCACCTGTCTGTATTCCCTTCCAACCGTTTGGAGCAAACGGCGTCCAGTTACCGGGCTTCACGAAGAACGCGCCTATCCCGATGAAGAACAGTAGTATCACTATTTTTATAATAACCATCACCGAATTGAATCTCGCGCTCTCTTTGATACCGATAACGAGAACGTATGTAATCAATGCGACTATTAGAACTGCAAAGAGGTTGAAGACGACCGGTATTCCGAAGATGTGGGGGGCCGTATTGATCAGTCCCGGCGTCTCAAGCGTCGTCCTGTAGTCGGTCACGAGGTACCATGGGATAGTTATACCGAATCCGCTCAGGAGTTCCTGGAAGTAGCCCGCCCAGCTTATCGCGACCGCGATATTTCCCACGGCGTACTCGAGGATAAGGTCCCAGCCGATGATCCAGGCAATGAGCTCACCGAGTGATGCGTATGAGTATGTGTACGCACTCCCAGCGATGGGGATCATCGATGCTATCTCAGCGTAACAGAGCGCCGCGAAACCGCAAGCGATGCCGGTGAGTATGAAGGATACTACGAGGGCCGGTCCGGCGCCGGCGTAGCTTGAGCTTCCCGCGGCCGCGGTCCCCGTCATCGCGAATATGCCGGCTCCTATGATGGCTCCGACTCCGAGCGTAGTCAAATCGAATGCGTTGAGGCTTCGCTTGAGCTTGTACTCCGGCTTCTCGCTATCCGCTATGATGTCACTAAGCTTCTTGGTACGAAAAAGGTTCATGCAACTGACCTCATAGGTTTACTTATCGAACTGCAATCTATACATGGAAATAAATAAAAGCAATAAAAGCTCTTGCGGGAGAACGCGCCTTTCCTTTACATTGGATTCAAAGGAGAGAACCACGATGCAAAGATTTTTCGGACCAGTCGCCATTACGCTGATAGCGGCGTCAGTGCTCGTTGCCCAGACACCCCCTACCCCTGATGCGGCGGAGACCAATAAAGCAGTTCAAGAAATCATCCGTGCCATCTCGCCAGATTCGATAAGGATCTACGACAACACGCTGGCATCGTTCGGGACGAGGCACACAATGTCTGACACCAACAGCGCGACGAGAGGTATCGGCGCGGCCCGAAGATGGATTTCGGCGAAGTTCAGCTCATTTGCCAAATCCGACCCTTATTTCAAGGTCTACGAGGACAGATTCACGCTCGAAGGCGTTCCGAGGATCTCAAAGCCGACGGAGCTCGTGAACGTGTACGGCGTCCTGCGGGGAAAAGAGGGACCTGAAGGGAGGTACATCGTGATTTCAGGGCATTACGATTCGCGGTGCACGGACATAATGAATTACACATCCGACGCGCCGGGTGCGGATGACGACGGGAGCGGCTCATCGCTCGTCCTGGAAGCAGCCCGCGCATTTACCTCAACTCGCTTCAGACCCGATGCGAACATCATCTTCATTTGCTTCGCTGGCGAAGAGCAGGGATTGTACGGGAGCGAACACTTCGCAATGGAGGCGCGAAAGAAAAGCCTCAATATCATCGCCGACCTGAACAATGACATAGTCGGCTCGATCCGAGGCGGGAACGGCGAGGTCATCAGCAACATGGTGCGCGTCTTCTCGCAGGGTTACCAGGAAATGAAACTGGGAAGCCGGGATATTAATCCGGACGTGATCGGATATGTAAGCGACAGCCCTTCGCGTGAACTTGCCAGATACATCCACGCCGCTGGAGATGAGTTTCTCCCGAATTTCCGAACATCGCTTATCTTCAGACAAGACAGGTTCCTGCGCGGCGGCGACCACGCATCTTTCAACAAGTACGGCTACGCAGCAGTCCGGTTCACCGAGCCGAACGAAGACTACCGTCATCAGCACCAGGACGTCCGTGTGGAGAACGACAAAGTGGACGGCAGGAATGTGAAAGTCTTGTACGGTGATCTCCCACAGTTTGTCGATTCCTCTTATGTCGCGCGAGTCTGCAGAATAAACTCACTCACCGCAGCTCTCCTCTCGATCTCGCCGCCGGCTCCGGCGAACGCGGTCATGCTCGTCGACAAGCTGGAATATGGTACGAGGTTCAGATGGGACAATCCTCTTCACGGCGTCGGGATCGCAGGCTGGAAGATCTATTACCGGAAGAGCGCTCAGCCCGAATGGCAGGGCTGCGTCTTCGTGAACGGTTCAGAGAATCCGACCCTGGAGTATGATCTGGCTACAATGTCTAAGGACGACTATATATTCGGAATAGCGACCGTTGGAAAGAACGGGGCAGAAAGCATAACGGTGGCGCCTCCGCCGGGGAAATAGATCACGCGGACCGAGAATTCATGAAGATGCCCGGCTGTTTTTGGGAACACAAATAATCATCAGTCCACACCGCCGGCACCGAATGCCGGAAAAAGGTCATATATGTCAGACTACAAAGACCTCGAGCGATACAGCATAATAGGAAATTTAGACACGTGCGCGCTCATAGGCGATGACGGATCAATAGACTGGTTCTGCTATCCGCGGATCGATTCGCCTTCAGTATTCGCAGCGATACTTGATTCAAGGAAAGGAGGGCGGTTCTCCGTCTCTCCGGCCTGCAAATATGTTTCCATGCAGGAATACATCAGTGACACGAATGTACTGCGAACTACTTTTCGAACGGAAAGTGGATCGGCCGATCTCACTGACTTCATGCCGGTCAGGTCGGAGAGCTCGGACGGTGAGCAGGGGCATATGGCCATTTTCAGAAAACTTGAGTGCAAGAAAGGCACCGTCAAATTCAACGTGGAGTTTTCTCCACGTTTCAACTATGCTCGGGACCGGACAAAAATCATTCCTCTGCCCTCCGGTCTTGAAGCTTCCGCCGGGCATAGAAGGCTTCATCTTCAGGCAAACGCGACATTTAGAATTGAAGAAGACTCGGCATCTGCAATCCTCGACCTGTCCGAGGGAGAAGAGATCTGGTTAGTCCTGCATTTTTCAGATGCGGTCCACAAGAACGCGGGAGATTACGCTATCGCGCTCGACGAAACCATAGATTACTGGGCCAAATGGGGGAATGACTCGACTGCGGATACGACGGTATTCGATGGGCCGTGGCGGGATTTGGTCGTTCGTTCCGCCTTGGTGCTCAAACTGCTCGCCCATGAAAAAGCCGGAGCAATCTGCGCGGCACCAACGACTTCACTTCCGGAGACCATCGGTGGAGAAAGAAATTGGGACTACAGGTATAACTGGATACGCGATGCTTCGTTCACGGTACAGGCGCTGTACAATCTGGGCCACTACGACGAAGCCAGGAAGCATCTCCGTTGGTTCGTCGACATCTGCCGTAAGTATGCTGATCCTTCGAAGATCCAAATTATGTACGGAATGAACGGAGAGACCGAGCTTACGGAAGTCGAACTGAACCATCTCGAAGGCTATCGGAAATCCAAACCGGTCCGGATAGGCAACGGAGCCGCGAAGCAAAAGCAGCTTGATATTTTCGGAGAATTGATAAATGCCATTTATGAAACCGGCAGATACGGCGACGAGATTCCAGAGGGGGAACTTGAGTTCGTGATGAGAATAGTGGATCATGTTTCCAAAATCTGGCACATGCCGGATTCAGGAATATGGGAGGTACGTGGCGGCCCAAGGCATTTCGTTTACTCGAAACTGATGTGCTGGGTCGCCATCGACCGCGGAATCAGGATCGCCGAACGCAGAAAACCGGATGTCCCGCTTGAGAAGTGGAAAAAAGTGCGAGAAGAGATAAGGACGGCCATCCTTGAGAAAGGTTACGACAAGGATCTTGGGAGTTTCGTCCAGTCTTTTGGGTCAAAAGTCATTGACGCCGCAGGCCTCATGATCCCGATCATGGAATTCCTTCCGGCGGAAGATGCGAGGGTACAGGGTACCATAAATGCCACGCTCAACAGGCTAACAACCGACACCGGCCTGGTTTACAGGTACATCGGTGAAGACGGACTGGCCGGCAAGGAGGGTGCATTTCTACTCTGCTCTTTCTGGCTTGTCAAGGCACTAGCCCTTTCCGGACGGACCAAGGAGGCCGAAGAAATTCTCCACAAGGTCGCAAAGCACGCAGGAAAGACCGGGCTATTATCGGAGGAAGTGGATCCCGAGACAGGAAGACAGTTGGGGAATCTTCCTCAGGCCTTCAGCCACATCGGATTGATCAACAGTGTGCTTTATCTCGGGCACGCCAAGGGTATCTCTCACACCGGTCCAAAACCCGCCGGCCTCAAGGAAGGCAATCCCTGAATATGCCATCTTTTAGAGAGGCCTCTTCTCTCACCAAGGAATCACGCAAGGAGAATTTCCTCGCAGGCACCAGGAGCGGTGTAATGATAAGGGCGAGCTTTGACTTGACTTGCGCTCTTACTTCACGAGGATCATCTTTTTTGTAGATATCCTGTCTCCGGCAGTAAGCGTGTAGAAATAGACACCGCTGGGAAACCTCGATCCGTCGAAACGAACTTCGTGCTCGCCGGCGCTCATCCTTGCATCTGCAAGAGTTGCAACTTCTCTTCCGAGTATATCGAAAACGGTAATCCTCACATGACCGCCGGCCGAGAGTCGGTAAGTGATTACAGTCGAAGGATTGAAAGGATTGGGATAATTTTGCAGGAGGGCAAAGTCCGCGGGAGCCGTACCCTCTTTGACACCATCGAGGACCGGAAGCGCGCTGAAGACTGAATCAGTGTACGACTTCAGATTGTTCGCGGCGTAAACCATGATACCCGCCTTCGGAGGATACCGTGGCTGCCACTCCGCGGCCGAGGTCGCGAAGTAGAGGTCGTTCATGTCGTTCAGAACGCCAATCATCGTCTTTGAAGCTCCAATGGAATCCGCCCACTGGTTGAAACGCGAGACATAGTCGGGATTGAAATAGGCCATGTCCATGACAAAGTTGAAATATGCGCCGACGTCCTTTGACTTTCCTATCACGTACCCGGGGGCCCCGCCCGAATAGATGGCAGCGGTATAAATTTCTGATGAGCTGTTCGGAGAGAGAGGTCCGAAATACTTCCCTATCTCCTTGAGGAGCGCGATGTACGCAGCGTTGCCCGTCGCGCCATGTTCGACATCGAGCGATATTCCATCAAGATGAAGCGAATCTATCGCGCATGCCTTTATAAAGGCCGCAAATTGCTGGTAGTTCAGTTTAGTACCATCGTACGTGGTGAAAGGAGTCGAGGTGCTCCACGACGCGGCATCATCGACATTCATAAGAACCTTCACCCCTCTCGTCTGCAGGATTCCGATGTCTCTTCTTATCTCACTGTAGTAATGATAATTCACATTCCTCATCCAGCCAGTGGAATAGTGGATCGAATCGGCCAATTCCCACAATGTTCCCTCAAAGATAACCACTATGTTTGCAGAATCAGTAAAGCTTGTCAGTGGAAAGTGATCCGGTCCGTGCGAGTCGAAGACGTAGTAAGCCACTTTGTTATCGCCCGGAGCGGGAAGACCCGCGGTTTTCTGTCCGGCCCGGCCCAAGCCAGTAAAGAGAATGACGCCGACGGCGATGGCCGCCGTAAACTTAAATCTGTTCAACATTAAACCGGGTACCTCCTGTCTGTCCGTTTGAATTCACGCGGCACGATGGTGACCTGTTTCACATTTGCGTTTATTGGGGACGAGGGGATCTGGTCCCCGACCGAACACGCCGCCTGATCGCTGACAAGATGTCCATGGGAGGGAGAAAAATCAAGAATCAGAATTCAGCTCCCGGTTGGAATTCCCTCCCTTACAA
>JAKAMG010000013.1 GCA_021812985.1 Bacteroidota bacterium | reverse complement strand
GATTACTGTCGGATACACATTCTCCTCAGCTGTCTTACTGGATACTCCTCCCCTGCTACTTTGCGATATTCCTCTATGCGATAAAGGGGCACAAGATGAGAGAGTGGAAGACCGCGAATTGAAAGCTGATTGCTGAGCTGAGGATTCTCCGGCGCAACACCCAAGCGAACACGAAGATTCATATATTTGCCGGACTTCCTTCATGCTGCGCGGGTGAAACAAACGGTGGTGCGGAGGTTCAGCGTTACCGCATTACAAGGGGGTGCGTAATGTCGGAACCCTTAACAGATATTCCACGGACACGGCCTTGCCCGAAGCGTCATTTATAATTTCAAGGTATCGTGCATGAAAAAGGAAAAGTTAAAATGAAAATAAATTCGTCAGTTGAAGATAGAGCGTTGAAGCTTTCAGCTCAGAGACTGGTCTATTCTCCCACCGAGAAGGTGGGCGTTATCACGGTGGAAAATTTCCCGATGCTCGGGAAGCTGACCGCGTTGCGATTCATCGAATGGGTTCAAAAGAATCCGGGAGGCGTTATCTCCCTCCCGACGGGAAAAACGCCGGAGCACTTTATAAAATGGGTGAGCCATTATCTGGGCGGATGGTCGGACGCGGGAGTGGCAAAGGACCTCGAAGCTAACGGCGTGGACCCTTCGAAAAAGCCTGACATGACTACGCTGAGTTTCGTTCAGATTGACGAGTTCTATCCAATCAACCCGGATCAGCACAATAGTTTCCACTACTATGTGAATAAATTTTACATAGCCGGATTCGGGCTCGACCGCCGCAAGGCCATGTTGATAAACTGCGACGAGATCGGGCTCCCAGCCGGGAGCAAGCTCGAGGAGATCTGGCCTGAGAACCACGTCGATTTAACGCTGAGGTTCAGGCAGGCGAAGACCGCGCAGGAACGGCTTCAGCAGACGGCGCTCGAGAACGTGGACCAATGGTGCGCGGAATACGAGGAGAAAATACGTGACCTTGGAGGGATTGGATTCTTCCTCGGCGGGATCGGACCGGACGGGCACATCGGATTTAACATCAGGGGATCAGACCTCAACTCAACGACGCGACTCACACCGACGAATTACGAGACGCAGGCCGCAGCCGCTACTGACCTCGGAGGAATCGAGGTATCCAAGAACAGGCACGTAATTACAATCGGGCTTAGCACGATTACATTTAACCGCGAGTGTACCGCGATAATCATGGCTGCAGGCGAAGCCAAGGCCCAGGTTGTCGCCGACGCAGTCCAGCAAAAGATGCATGTCAGGTATCCCGCCACTGTCCTCCAGACGCTTCCTAACGCGAGGTTCTATCTCACACAGGGAGCCGCTAAGCTTCTGGTGGAACGACAGTACGAGAGGCTTGTCAGGAAAGAGAACCTGGCGGAGCAGGAGATCGAGGAGTTTGTTGTGAACCTCGCCCTGGAGAAAAGAAAAAAGGTCAGGGATTTGAGCAGTCAGGATTTTCGGGACAACCGCTTCACGGCCGAGGTGCTAAAGAAAACTACGAAGAGTCCTGAGACTATAGTCGCGGAAATCGAGAAGTGTCTCATCGAGAGAATCGAGCGCGGGAGCATGTCTGAACTCAATACCAAGTTTCTCCACACCGAGCCGCACCATGACGACATCATGCTGGGTTACCTCGCGTACGTGGTTCGCCGCGCCCGTGACGCTTCAAACAGCCACACCTTCCTCACGCTGACGAGCGGCTTCAACTCCGTGACCAATGAGCACATGCTGGACCAGCTGAAGAACCTGAGATACTTTATAAGCACCGGAGCGTTCGATCGACTTTTGGCGGAAGGATATTTCGCCCCGGACGACGCCCACTTCAGAAACAGGGACATATGGCAGTACCTGGACGGCGTCGCGGAGAACAACGCGCATACCCGGCGTGAGGGTGAAGCGAGGCGGCTTCTCAGAAATCTTGTTATCCTCTTCGATGACGGCAACAGAGATAACCTGATGGACAGAATAAGCGAACTCATGAACTATTTTGAGACGCAGTATCCGGGTAAGAAGGATCTCCCTCATATACAGAGGCTGAAGGGGATGGCGCGCGAATGGGAGGCCGAGTGTCTGTGGGGATATTTCGGCTTCAATTCAACATCCGTCATGCACGCAAGACTGGGGTTCTATAAGGGAGACGTCTTTACTGAGGATCCGAAGATCGACAGGGATGTGCTTCCGGTGCTCCAGCTTCTACGTCAGCTCAAGCCGGACACAATTGGAGTGGCGCTCGACCCCGAGGCAAGCGGTCCGGACACGCACTATAAGGTGCTCCAGGTCATGGCGGAGGCGCTCAGGATGTACGAGGAGGAAAGCGGGAACCATGACATAAAGGTGATTGGATACCGGAACATATGGTACAGGTTCCATCCCTCCGAATCAAACGTGTATGTGCCGGTTTCGCTCAATATGTTTTCCGTACTGTCGAACTCATTTAACAACGCGTTCGCATCACAGCGGGGAGCATCGTTCCCGAGCTACGAACTTGACGGCCCCTTTTCCGAGCTCGCACAGAAGATCCAGGTGAACCAGTACCAGATGTTGAAGACATGCCTTGGAAGAGAGTACTTCAACGAGCACCCGAGTCCACTGATCCGGGCCACGCGCGGGTTTGTGTTCGTAAAGTCGATGAACCTGACGGAATTCTACGATACATGCATGGAGCTTAAGAAGAGTACCGAGGATCTTTAAATTGGCGTTCGCCTCCCCGCCTGTCAGGCCGCAACTTCCTGAAAGTTGTTCGGAGGGAGGCAAGCTGCAACTTTTCGAGTCTTGTGTTCGGTGTCAAAGTGAGAGGCTATATGAAATCATGTGTGTCAATGAGTTTGTGCAAAGTACTAGCCGTTCTGCTCCTTGCCTCCCCCCTTGTCGCGTTCGCTCGTCCTACCGGTGACGGAGCAGAGACGGGCGCGCGTGACGGAAGTAAAGAGACCTGTCAGGAGATAGATCTTACACAGTATGTCGACCCGCTATGCGGTACCGGCGATGGGAACAACACCTTCCCAGGTGCTGCGGCTCCTTTTGGCATGATTCAGTGGAGCCCGGATACGAGGGAGTCACAAAGACATCCTGGAGGTTACCTATATAATGATTCTTCCATATCGGACTTCAGTTTGGACCATATAAGCGGTGCGGGTTGTCCGTACGGTGAGAATTTTGGCGTAATGCCCATCTTTGGCGGTCAACCATCTGTCCCTCCGGCGAACCGCTGGGTCTATTCGACACCTTTCTCTCACCGGAATGAAACCGCGAAACCGGGATATTACGGCGTAAATTTGGACAATGGTATCCGCGTCGGGCTCACCACGACCACACGCACCGGATTTGGCAAATTCACCTTTCCAGTCGATTCAGACGGCACGATAATGATAAACGCGGGGAGTGATATCAATGGCGCGGTAATGTCTTTCATTCATGTCGATGCCGCTTCGCACGCCGTCAGCGGGGCGCAGACCGGTGGGCATTTCTGCGGCTATCCGGACGTTGGCGCTGTTTATTTTTACGCGGTCTTCGACAGGCCATTCAAATCTTACAGTACCTGGAGTGGGGGGACTGTCACGGCCGGCGGAGTCAACGGAAACGGGAAGGAATCTGGCGCGTTCCTATCCTTCGATTTATCTTCAAGCCGTACAGTCCTTCTGAAGGTGTCCATTTCTTACGTGAGCATCGCTGACGCGCGGGAGAATATTGAAGCGGAGAATCCGATTTCCCACTTCACAGAAATGGATTTCAATTCGGCGGTCCAATCTGCATCCGCTGCCTGGAACAAGGTGCTGAACAGGATACAGGTGAGCGGGGGGACCAGGACCGAGCGTGTGACCTTCTACTCTATGCTCTATCACGCGCTCCTGTTTCCGAGCACATGCTCGGACGTCAACGGAAAGTACATGGGCTATGACGGGAACGTTCACGCAACTTCAGGCGGACGCGTGCAGTATGCCAATTTCTCCGGCTGGGACATATACCGGAGTGAGTGCCAGCTTCTTGCCATGATCGCGCCGGATAAAGCGAGCGACATGGCACAGTCGCTCCTCGTAGACTATCGGCAGGGAGGGGCATTCCCGCGCTGGGGCGTGCCAAACATGGACAGCGGCGTAATGATGGGAGACCCCGCCGCTCCAATGATAGCGGATTTCTATGCGTTTGGTGCGAGGAATTTCGATGCGAAGGCCGCGCTCGCCGGGCTTGTCAGGGCCGCCACGGACCCGCATGTCGTGGCACAGAGGTCTTATACCTACGAGCGTGACGCACTGGCTGACTACCTGAAACTTGGTTACGTCCCCGAACACCAGAAGGGGGGATTCGGCACCGTGTCCATGACGCTCGAATACAACACCTCTGACTTCGCTGTCTCACGGATGGCGGCGGCGCTCGGGGACACCGCAGACTCCAGGCTTCTTCTCGAACATGCCCACTACTGGAGGAATATCTTCAATCCGGCGACAGGCTATATCCAGATGCGCCGTCGTGACGGCTCGTGGGCGCCGGGCTTCAAGCGAAACGTGATAAGCTACGACGGCGTCCGCGCATATGTCGAGGGGACCGCGGGCCAGTACACCTGGATGGTCCCGTTCGATCTGAAGGAACTTGCGGAGAAGATGGGGGGAAGGGACGCGGCTACGGCGAGGCTCGATTCCTTCTTCATAAAGATAAATGTCGGTGACGGAGGTGATGACGGTTGGATGGCCTGGATGGGTAATGAGCCCTGCCTCTCGACTCCATGGATTTATTCATTTCTTGGGAAGCCATACAAGACTCAGCAGACCGTTCGGCGAATCATGACAGAACTCTTCTCCGACAAGCCGGATGCGTATCCCGGCAACGATGACCTCGGAGAAATGTCTTCATGGTACGTCTGGGGAGCGCTCGGGATGTACCCTGAAATACCGGGGGATGATGTCCTTGTGCTTGGAAGCCCTCTCTTCCCAAAGATCGTTCTCCACCTTGAGCATGGCACCGTCACCATAGATGCGACGGGCGCATCAGCGAATTCGCCCTACGTACGGGGACTCGTGGTCAACGGGAAGAAGAGTGACAGACCGTGGATACGTTTCACCGATATTTCCAGCGGCGGTTCAGTTAGATACAACATCGGCCAGTCCCCGGACCTAAACTGGGGAAGCGCCGCGGAAGACGAACCGCCCTCCTACTGATCCCGGCTCTGCGGGTCGCATAGGCCGGATGATGAGGGTGGCGCAGGCTTGTGAAAAGAGTCCGCACGTGATAGATTAATTCGAGTCAATCAATCACAAAGGAGCCATCATGTGGCGCTGCATCGCGGTGGGCGTAATGGGTCTGGTCCTGGTATCGTGTGCCGGGACATTTAGTGTCCAGCAAAAAGCCGGAAATGAAAGATACGTAGTCGGCTATCTCTTCCAGGGGGACAGTCTCGTCAATCCTGATTCGATCGATCTGGGTGATCTTACCCACCTGATGTATGCGTTCGCGAACATCAAGGATGATACCATCGCCGAAGGTTTCAGGAACGACGCGGAGAATTTCAGGATCCTAAATGGGGAGAAATCGAAATACCCTAACCTCAAGATACTCATATCCGTAGGCGGTTGGGGCTGGTCTGGCGCATTCTCGGACATGTGCCTGACAGAGGAAAGCCGAGAGACTTTCATAAGGAGCGCCGTTGGTTTCATAGAAAAGAACGGTCTTGACGGGATAGATATCGACTGGGAGTATCCAGGCCTGCCGGGGGCGGGAAACGTTCATCGACCTGAAGACAAACAGAACTTTACTTCGCTCCTTGCGGAGCTTAGGATCGCGCTCGATGAGCTCGGCGCAAGAACGGGCAAACATTATTTGATCACGGCGGCGGCAGGAGCGTTCAAGAAATACCTTGAGAACACCGAGATGGCAGAGGATATGAAGTACCTCGACTTCATTAACCTGATGACCTACGACTTCAGCTCCCCGGGAGGAGACTCGGTGGCCGGGCACAACGCACCGCTCTTTACGAACCCGAAGGACCCGCGCCACAATTCCGACGACCAGGCGGTTCAGGATTTCGTCGCCGCCGGCGTGCCACCATCGAGGATAGTGCTAGGTGTACCATTCTACGGACACGTATGGCAGGTGGATACATCAAGCTTCAATGGCCCGTACGAACGCGGTGGCCCTCCCCAGGGCCGCCTGTATGTGTCTTACGGTGACCTTGTGGAAAACCTGATCAACAAGAACGGATTCGTCCGATATTGGGATTCTACTTCCTGTGTCCCGTACCTTTTGAACAGGCAGAGCGGCACGTTCATCTCCTATGACGATGTTGAGTCGCTCAGCGACAAGTGCGATTACATAAAGGCGCACGAACTCAAGGGGGTGATGTTCTGGTCGTTTAAATCAGACTATCGTTCGGTACTCCTTCGCACGCTGCATGCGCGTTTGAAATAGATTCCTTTTGAGTATCTCCTGAAGGGCCGTTACCGGAGACGCCTCGTTGTAGTCATATGTTATGAGCCCGGAATGGACGGGAAGTCAAGTCACTTGAAAGGAGATCAAAATGGAAGAAGTCATCGGAAAACTCACCGGATTGCTGGCGGTCATTCTCATATTCGGAGGAGCACCGACCGCAATTGTTCTGGTTTACTATTTCGCCCGGAGAGCCAAACACAGCGAGAGGCTGGCCCTGATTGAGAAAGGGGCGGACCCGTCAATCTACATGAAAGAGGAGAGTTCGACTTATAGCGCTCTGGCGTGGGGACTCTTCATCCTCGGAATTGGACTCGGAGCGTTTCTCGGCTATATTCTCTCTGTCATGACACCGATGGACCGAGAGTTTCTCATGCCGACATTGTCGCTGGCTTTCGGCGGAATTGGATTGGTTGGATACTTCATCTACAGGAAGAACGCAGAGACTAAGACAGCCGGTTGATGGACGAACTCTATCTTCGACTCGTCCTCGAAGGGGATGCTTCAAGGTTTTCCTACTTCATCGAGAAGTACAAGGGAATGGCGTACTCTATAGCCTACCGGATACTCGGGAGGAGGGAAGACGCGGAAGAGACGGTGCAGGACGCCTTTCTGAAGGCCTTCAGATCTCTCGACAAATTCAGAGGCAGCTCGAAGTTCTCGACCTGGTTCTATAGGATCGTTGTGAACAGCTCTCTCTCGAGGGTCAGGACTCCTGAGACGGTTACTGAAAGCCTCGATGAAAATGAGACGTCGGAATTTATCGTCGATGATGTAGGGTCCGCTTACCGCCGGCTCGAAGCGGTGGAAAAGAAAGAGCTCGTTGACAGGGCACTCGGAAAGCTAAACGTGGAGGACAGGCTCCTTCTCACGCTTTATTATCTGAATGAGAATTCCATCGAGGAGATATCGGAGATAACCGGAATGAACCGCGAGAATCTGAAGATGAAGCTGCACAGGGCGAGAGGCAGAATGTACAGGATAATCCATGCTGAACTTAAATCTGAAATCAATACGGTGCTGGGATGAAAGAGTTTGACGACGAACTGATGAGGGACATGCTAATGAGGAGCAGTGTCCGGCTCGACAACCAGGAGTTTACGGCGGCAACGATGAAGGCGATCAGCCGCGAGAGCCGGAGGAGGCGGATCGTAAACAGCTTCATGATGAATTTCCTTGTCTTTATTGCGGTGGACGCGCTCATCTGGCTCGGAATAAGCCTCACCGGCTCCGGGGTGGCGGGGCTGGTAGACGGTTTCGTTAGTGGTTTGAATCGCCTCGTCTTCCAGGCGGGACAGATCAAGGCGACCGTCGTCGGTAGTGACCTTGTGACGTATGTGGTCCTCATTGTCGGAGCTTTAGCTGCGCTCCTTTCGGTCCTTGAGCTCCGAATCGGTTCATGGGAAAGGTGATTCAACCACATAGCCACATAGAGGAGGAACCTGTTCCTACGTGCTTTGTGTGCCTAAGTGTTTCAGCAGAGTTCCTCTCTTGCAGCCAAGCTTGATTTACTCGGTGCATGCCTCTAAATTGCTTCGACTTTCAAGGCAAATCTAAGCGCCCCCAGTTGGAGCAACACTAACTCGAAGGCCGGGTCTCAAAGTGAACATTCACACCATCGATCTTGGGTTCCGCACACCGGAAACAATCGCAGCTTACCTCATCGAAAGCGGTTCTGATCTCGCGCTGATAGAAAGCGGACCGGAGTCGGTGTACGGCAATCTTGTTAAAGGCATACACAAGCTTGGGTTCGAACCCCGGCAGGTGACAAAGGTGCTTGTGACGCACGTCCACCTCGATCATGCAGGAGCCGCCTGGCGCTTCGCGGAGCTCGGGGCCACTGTATATGTGCACGAAAACGGTGCCCGTCATCTCTCTGATCCGGCAAAACTCCTTGCCTCGGCCGGAAAAATCTACGGAAGTCGGATGGACGAGCTTTGGGGAACGATGAAGCCGATAGCGGCTGAGCATCTTCACCCCACAATCGATGAAGAAGAAATCACGGTCGGAAATGTGCAAATAAAAGCACTCGACACACAGGGGCACGCCTCGCACCACAATTCTTACATCGTCGAAGGGAACATATTCACCGGCGACGTCGGAGGCGTCAGAATAAAAGGGGGCCCCGTCCTGCCGCCGACTCCTGCTCCTGACATCAATGTGGAAGTCTGGCTCGCGTCAATCGCAAGAATCAGGAAAGCCAATCCCAGCGCCATCTATCCGACTCATTTTGGAAAATCTACGGACGTGTACCATTATCTCGACGAGCTTGAGAAGAGGCTCCTCGAATGGACGAAATGGGTCGGCGAAAGGATGGCCGAGAAGAAGGACGAAGCGGCGATAATTTCCGAGTTCGAGTCCTACGTGACAGGGGAACTGGCTGGCAAAGGCGTGAGTCAGGAAACAATAGAAGAGTACCGGAACGCCGACCCCTTCTGGATGAACGTGCCGGGATTGATGCGTTATTGGAACAAGTACAAGCTGCAGCCGAACAATTGACCCTCTCTTCAAACCGAGCGGGCTTACTATACATCAAGATGAAACCGAGGAGACACACTCATGAAAGCTGAGCTTGAGAAGTTCCTGAAGGCGCGCAATTTCCTCCTGAGCAGGAGAGAAGACTACGAATCGGCATACTATGGATTCAAGTGGCCTGACATAGAAGACTTCAACTGGGCAACGGACTATTTCGACACTCTCGCGGAGGGAAACGACAGGACTGCTCTGTGGATCGTTGACGAGAAGGGGGGCGAATGGAAATATTCCTTTGCCGAACTTTCCGAAAGATCGAGCAGGGTTGCCAACTATCTGAAGCGTCAGGGGATCACCCGCGGGAGCAGGATCCTCCTCATGCTCGATAACCAGCCTGAGCTTTGGGAGGTCATGCTCGCGGCGATCAAATTAGGCGCCGTCCTCATCCCCTCTTCGCTCCTCCTCACAAAGAATGACGTCCAGGATCGGATAAGAAGGGGAAAGGTAAGGCTTGTCGTCACCGTACCGGAGAATACTTCGAAGTTTGAGGGGGTAGAGGGGGACTTCGTGAAAGTGGTCGTCGGAGGGAAACAGGATGGCTGGTACGCCTACGAAGACGGTTACAATTCCTTGGCCGCCTTCAAGCCTGATGTCCAGACAAAAGTCACGGACTCGCTCTTCCTTTACTTCACATCCGGGACTACTGCCCAGCCGAAGATGGTGCTCCACACTAACGGCTCCTATCCTATCGGCCACCTGTCGACAATGTATTGGATCGGCCTGCGCGAAGGGGACCTTCATCTCAACATCAGTTCTCCGGGTTGGGCGAAGCACGCCTGGAGTTCCTTCTTTGCTCCATGGAACGCCGGCGCCGGCATTTTTGTGTACAGGTATTCGAGGTTCATCCCAAAGTCGCTTCTTGAAATTTTAAGGAAGCACGAGATAAACACGTTGTGCGCGCCGCCGACCGTCTGGCGGATGTTGGTACTCGAGGACATAAAGCCAAAGCCCGCTTCGCTCCGTGAGTTGGTGAGCGCGGGAGAGCCTCTAAATCCGGAGGTGATCTCGAAAGTGCGTTCGGATTGGGGTATCACTATCAGGGACGGTTACGGTCAGACTGAGACGACGCTTCAGGTCGGTAACATGCCCGGTGCCATTGTGAAGCTGGGATCTATGGGAAGGCCAGCCCCCGGTTACCGACTCGAGCTCCTCGACGCTGACGGAATGGAGTCCGATGAAGGAGAGGTCGTTATAAAGCTCGATCCCCGGCCGATGGGACTGATGATAAATTACGCCGACGATGTCGCTAAGACCCGAACAGTGATGTCTGGAGGTTATTATAGGACCGGAGACGTTGCCACGCGCGACTCTGAAGGATATTTCTGGTTCGTCGGAAGGGCCGACGACGTCTTCAAGAGCTCCGACTACCGGATCAGTCCATTCGAGGTAGAGAGCGTTCTGGTCGAGTCGCCGCAGGTCGCCGAGGCGGCGGTCATCCCATCGCCCGATCCAATCCGCGGGTTCGTACCAAAGGCTTACGTAACTCTCGCCCCCGGATTCCAGCCGACGAAGGAGACCGCACGAGATATCTTCAGCTTCGTCAGGGACAAAGTCGCTCCGTTCAAGCGCGTTCGCAAACTGGAGTTCGTCCAGGACCTTCCGAAAACAATATCCGGAAAGATCAGGCGGGTCCAGCTCAGGTCACAGGAAGTGAACAAGGAAATCAAGAGCGATTTCGAATTCTTCGAGGACGAATTGAAGTAGAACGGAGCTCCCGGTCTCACTGGTTCAGCGGTCAGGTGAGACCGGGTGATATCCTTCCTCCGCTCACGCGCGATTTCATAAACAACAATCCCCCTCTATCAATCGTCGTTTCTACACGCCTGTCCAGGAAAGCGGAAATGTTGTAATAAGGTGAGAACCGTTCACTTCCGTTTCATTGTGCCAGCATAGATTATATGCATAAAACAATTGGAGGCTTCATGAAAATCAGAATTATGCTGGTGCTTGCCGCCCTATTGGGGCTGCCGCTTATCCTACAGGCACAGACGAATCACGGAATCACGAAATCAGAGGCCGAGCGTGCGGCACTCTCAGCTGTAAAGGGTGGAAAGATCCTGAGCGGCGAGTATGAGAAGGAAAACGGAAGGCATATCTGGTCATTCGATGTCCGCTTGGACGGCGGGATCAAAGAGGTGTGGGTTGATCCCTTTTCAGGGAGAGTCATCAGGATGGAAACCGAATCGGCGGCGGCCGAGAAGAAGGAAAACTCTCAGGAAATGAAGTCACGGCATGCCACAAACATGGAGAAGATGCCGAAAACTGTCCGACGCCCGAGAATCTCGAAGTCAGAGGCCGAGAGGATAGCGCTGAAGGCTGTCCCGGGAGGAAGGATTACTGAGGGGGAACTCGAGCACGAACATGGGATGTACATCTGGTCTATGGACGTTTTGTCGGGCGAGAAGACCGTGGAAGTCTGGGTCAGCCCAAAGACCGGCAAGGTGATCAGGACATTTGAGGAGAACGAGAGGGGCGAGAAGTAGAAGAAGGACAAGATCCCGCCTGATTCAGGAAAATACATTTCAATCCCGTGAGCGACGTGTGCGCCGGTAGTTGGTGCACCGTCGCTTCTGTGTCAGATAGGCTGTCACGGGTGCGGAGGCCGATGTGCATTCTTATCGCCGGGTGCCCGCCGCTCATTGCATCGACCGGGCACGTTGAATAGATTTGACAGTGCCGGGGTGGAACGGGCCTAACCGACGACTCGCAAACGCGGTCGGCATAATTAGTATTGTAGCGGACAGACATGCGGGTTCGTCGCGAGTCGTTTTCTCAGTCAATTGAAAGAGCGGCATCTCGGTCCGCCAGTTGTACTCGCTGGACTTTCTCCTCCTTAAATCCGATAATCATACTGAGATAACTCAGAAGAGTGGTACATGAGGCTTATAGACAGAGAAGAGTCGCTAATTCACTCGTATCTTCTTATGAGGCGTATGATCGGCATTCTCGCCATGGCCCTTCCCGTAATTCTTATCGCAGGAGGGTTCCTTGAAGGCGGATTTGTCGTGCAGGGTTCGCTGAGCGCCTATTACTATACGAACATGCGTGACTTTCTCGTGGGGATGCTCTTCAGTGTGGCAATCTTTCTGATTTCCTACAAGGGTTACGAGCTGATCGACGACGTAGTGACGAACCTGAGCGGTTTTTTCGCGCTCGGCATTATCGCGTTTCCAACCTCCATGTTCACAGGGGAGGTTGTTCGAGTCGGAGTGTTCCAGATCCAGGACAACATTTCGCAGTATTATCACCTCGTATTTTCTGTGTTGTTCCTCCTTTCGCTCTCCTTCAATTCGATGTTCCTCTTCACGAGGCACGGCGGTTCTCCTAGCAGGGAGAAGAAGATTCGGAACGGCGTGTACGTCGCGAGCGGCCTGATCATGCTTTCCTGCGTCGCTGGCATGATCGTCTATATCGCTTTCTATTCGCACACGCCTCTTGCGAAGGAGCGCCCGGTTCTCGTTTTCGAAACGATCGCTCTCATTTCTTTCGGAGTCTCCTGGCTGGTCAAGGGGCACACGATCTTCAGGGACAAGCAGCTTTCTTCGTTGCGATGAATCTGTCAAGGTGCGTGAGCACCTGACGGTTCATTCCATGCTTGACACCGAAAGAGAAGTGTCGTAAACTTCAATGCCAACTCCACTCGTCGATACAGGAAACTACCGGGGATGCAGCGGTTTTGGGCCGCCCTAATGGCGTCTTAGTCCATTGCTTTCTGTCCAAACAGATAAAAGTGTTAGCGTTGAGCAAAGACAAGTCCAGCCAGCGAAATCGTGTTAAGCTGACACTACCGGAACTCGAGCGGTTTCGACAGCTCATTCAGTTCTCTCCTGACCTTATCGCCATACACACTCGCGGGACGATTACGTATATCAATCCGGCCGGAGCAAGGATACTGGGTTATAAAAGTGCTCCCGATGTTATCGGTCGTCCGATAAGCGACTTTCTCCATCCCGACGACAGGCGACATGTCGTCAGTATGTTCACGGAACTCTACGAGAGAGGGGAGAAGCACCGGAGTTTTCAGTTCAGGTTCATGCGTGCCGACGGCAAGGTAATCTATCTCGACGTTTCATCTGCCCCGGTCTCAAGGAAAGACCGGTTTTCAAGGCAGGTCGTGGCACGGAACATCACCGAACGTGTGAACCAGGAGGAGTCGTTCAGGTCGAGCGAGGAGCGGTTTCGGATCTTCGTGGAGGGGGTCAAGGAGTACGCCATGTACACGCTTGACAAGCACGGCAATGTCACAAGCTGGAACAGAGGGGCCATGAGGCTTTATGGGTACAACAGGAAAGAAATAATCGGGAAAAATTTCGGAACATTCTTCATTCCCGAGCAAGTGTCATCGGACGTGCCTTCCAGGCTGCTAAGGAGTGCCGAACGAATTGGTGAGATTGAGGAAGAAGGTTGGAGGGTGCGCAAGGATGGCTCCTGGTTCTGGGCCGGCATACTCATAACTGCTATGCGCGACGGCGATGGAACGCTGATTGGTTATTCGAAAATATCAAGAGATCTGACCGAAAGGAAAGAAACGGAAGACAGGCTCATCAGAGAGCTTCAGCAGTTTAAGGATGTCTTTGACAACAGCCACGCGATGATGTTCATGAAGGACCTACGGGGCCGGTACGTCAGGGTCAACGCGAAATTCGAACAGTCGTTCGGAATACGGGCAAAGGACATACTCGGGAAGACAGACGCAGAGATTTTTCCAAAGGAGCAGGCGGACGAGTATGTCGCACACGACAGAGAAGTGCTGCGCACCGGCATCCCTCTCGTGTTTGAGGAGTCCGCGTTGTACAAGAAGGGCCGCCACTTCAGTCTTGTCGTAAAGTATCCCCTGCGGGACGACAAGCGCGAGATATATGCGATTGGCGGTGTCGTTACTGACATCACTTACTTGAAGGAGACCGAGCAACTGCTTCGCTCCGCCAACCAGAGACTTAATGCGATACTCGACTCTGCGCCGCTGGCAATACTCACGATCGGCCGTGGAGGAATAGTGCTTACTTGGAACAGGGGGGCCGAGCAGACTTTCGGCTGGACGGAGGAGGAGGTCAGGGGCGGTATCTGTCCAACCGTACCGTCCTCAGACCTTGCCAACTACATGGCCATGGTTGAAAAAGGTCTAAAAGGAGAATCGTCAGCCGGGCACGTTGCCAAGAGGCTCAGGAAGGATGGTACCGTGATCGATGCGATCATCGCTTACGCCCCAGTTGTCAACGCCGATGGAAGAACGGAGAGCGTCACCTTCGTCCTGCAGGACATCACTCGGACGAAGCAGACCGAAAGAGAACTCGAGAGCTCCAATGAGCGGCTGAAGGTCCTCTCCCGCGGACTGGAATCAATGCGTGAGGACGAAAAGAAACGGATCGCCCTTGAAATACATGACCAGCTCGGTCAGATGCTTACAGTTCTTAAGATGGATATCAACTTAATTCATGAGGAATTGATGTCGGGGAGAAGTGCGAATCTGTCGGAAGTATCGAATCAGCTGACATCATCTGTGGGGTTGATTGATGATGCCATAGACACGGTCCGTAAGATTGCAGCTGATCTCAGGCCTCCTCTCCTGGATCATGTCGGGCTCGACGCGGCAATCTCTGAACTGGCAGCGTCTTTTGAGAGAAAGACGGGCATATCCACCGTCGCCCGGGTGAAGCTGGACGGGTACACTATAGGGCACGCGAAATCTATTGCCGTATACCGCGTCATCCAGGAATCGCTCACGAACGTCGCAAGGCACTCAGGAGCCACAAAAGTTACAATCAGATCATCGTTTAAGCTCGGAGAGTTGATCGTAGAGGTCCATGATAACGGGAAGGGGATAGTGGAGAATGAGATCTCGGGAAGCAGCTCTTTCGGGATTTTTGGAATGCATCAACGAGCTGAATCGGTAGGAGGTTCTGTAACCATCGGTAAGTCTGAACTCGGTGGGACTCTTGTGCGTCTCAGTCTCCCTCTCTCAAGGAATATCGCGTGATGAAAAACATTAAGGTGTTTATTCTCGATGACCATGAACTTATAAGGCAGGGGATACGCAGGACGCTCGGCCTGTTCAAGGAGATCATGATCACGGGCGAAGCTGAGTCTGCCGAGGAGCTTCTCGGCAAGAATGCCGCAAAAGACGCCGACATCATTGTGCTCGACATAGATTTGCCGGGGAGAAGCGGTTTTGAGGCGCTTGCCGATCTCAAGAAGGCATACCCCAAGGCACGATTCCTCTTTTTGAGCATGTTCCCTGAAGAGCAATTCGCTATACGTGCTCTAAAATCCGGAGCACACGGATACGTCACTAAGAAGGCCGTGACACAACAACTCGTCGACGCAATCAGGACGATCGCCTCCGGGAGAAAGTATGCGAGCCCTTCTGTAGAGAAGCAACTTGTCGACGAAATCGGAACTCCTGTCGACAAGCAACCGCTGCAATCTCTGTCTGATCGGGAACTCTCAGTCCTGCGGCTTATAGCGCGGGGGAGATCTGTAGGCGAAATAGCGAATCAGCTATCCCTCAGCGTCAATACAATTACAACCTACAGAAGGCGACTCCTTGCAAAGCTCGGAATGAGGACAAACGCAGAACTCGTGCGTTTCGCTTTGGAAAATAAGCTCATAGTCTGAATCATTTCCCTCCCGCCACTTTAGGCTCGTCGTCTTCCCCCTTCTGCTGGTGGCTCAAGTCTTGCGGCCGGATGGTGTGACCCTGTGGTCGAATCAGTTTGTCACAAAAACCATGACAAAATATTTACGTTATCCGGGACGTGCGAACGTCTCAGCCGCTGAGTAAGTTTTAAATCGAAGGGCGGGTCGTCCGGCTAGGGAATGTCTTTCGTTGGATTCCTGAACCTGTGACTCCGACTCTTGAATAAAAAACGAAGCAGACATAAACGAGGAAGACCGGGGCAACCGGAGCTAACCCTGGGAATTAACGTTAATCGTCTGCCGAGTAAACGAAAACCGGAAGTTTCTCAGTTTATTCTTTTACGGAGGGGAGAGCTTCTTCCGGCGGTTGTGATCAGGAAGGAGAGGATGGGGAGGAAATTGCTTTCCCGCCATTCATATCGCGTCGGGTTTACTGAAGGGGAACGCGGAAGCACAACGCCGCTGGCCGGTCCATGTAACCTGTCCGGACAAGGAATCTCGTTGGGCCTTTCAGGAAATGAAAGGAATATTTGTCCGCGCACTCACGGTGAGGGTTATCATGCCGGTTCGTAAGGTGACGCGTGAGAGTCAAGCTGGGGTGAAACCGCCCAGTCCGAAGGGTAACTTCGCGGGGACCGGGAGGATCGCCGGGGATTACGACTTTCTCTTCAAAAGCAATCCGAATCCAATGTGGGTGTACGATGCTGAGACTCTTCTCTTCCTTGCAGTAAACGATGCGGCCGTCAATAGGTATGGTTATTCAGAAGATGAGTTCCTCCGAATGACGATATTTGAGATTCGGCCGCCTGAGCATATCAGGCGTCTCAAGGAGGACATACGTAAAACAAAGGGGGCCGCTCTGCAGGAGCGCGGTATTTGGACCCATCGTTCCAGGGACGGAAAGGTGTTCAAAGTCAGGATCACCACACACGGCGTTCTCTACGAGGGAAGGGACGCGAAGCTCGTACTTGCCCAGGACCTTACGGAGCAAAAGGAAGTGGAAGACAGGTTCACGCGATTCTGGGAAATGTCGCTCGACCTCTTCTGCATCATCGGCGGCGACGGAACGTTCCGTGCGGTCAATCCGGCATTCGAGCGGATGACGGGAATACCGAAAGGTCAAATAGTGAAGTCGAACTTCCTGAGTCTGACCCACCGCGCCGATTACGAAAGGACCAAGGCTTGCGTTGAGAAGTGTGCGACTGCAAGGCATGGAATGAGTTTTCAAAACAGGTTTAAGTGTGGAGACGGGTCATACAGGTGGGTCGCGTGGAATTCAAATCCGATCCCCGAGGAAGGCGTGATATATGCAATCGGACGGGACATAACGGAACAGGAGGAAGCCCACGAACTCCGGTCACGCCTCGCCGCGATTGTTGAGTCAGCTTCCGATGCAATCATAGCAAAAAATATTGACGGGACAATCACGGCATGGAACCGCGGGGCCCAGGCCCTCTTTGGATATTCCGCCGGTGAGGCCATAGGAAAAAACATAAGAATGTTAATCCCCCCGGAACGAGTGGAAGAGGAGGACTCCATAATTCTCCGGCTCCGGCAGGGGGAGACGATAAGAGATTTTGAGACAGTCAGGATCAGAAAGGACGGCTCTCTCGTCGATGTGTCGCTTACCATATCACCTGTCCTGGATGAGCGGGGAAATATCGTCGGGGCGTCGAAAATAGCCAGAGACATAACCGAGCGCAGGAGGGTGGCAGAGGAAATCAAGCTCCTCAATGAGAAGCTTGAGGAGCGCGTGCGAGAGCGCACCAGGCAGCTTGAGGGACTCAACAAGGAACTTGAGGCGTTCAGCTATTCTGTGTCGCATGACCTGAGGGCGCCGCTTCGGCACATCAGCGGCTTTACCGACCTGCTTATGAACCATATCCACCAGTCTCTCGATGAAAAAGGGAAGCGCTATATGGGATTCATCTCAGAGTCGGTAAAGGAGATGGGGGTGCTGATAGATGACTTGCTTTCGTTCTCGCGAATGGGGCGCACTGAAATGAGTCAAACCGCCGTAAGCCTTCAGGCCACTGCATCTGCCGCCATCAAAATGATGTCGCAGGAGTTGGAGGGAAGAGCCGTGGAATGGAGGACTGGTAATCTCCCATCAGTGCAGGCGGACCCATCGATGCTTCAGCTTGTTTTCCGCAACCTCATCGGCAATGCTGTCAAATACACCCGCCCGAGAGAAAAGGCCGTGATTGAGATCGGAAGCAGGATGTTGAAAGACAAAATTGTGGTTTACGTCAAAGATAACGGAGTGGGCTTCGACATGAAGTACGCGGATCGATTGTTCGGAGTCTTCCAGCGGCTGCATAGATCGGACGAATTCGAAGGGACTGGGATAGGTCTCGCTAATGTGCGGCGGATCATCGAGCGTCACGGCGGGGAAACGTGGGCCGAAGGTGAAGTCGGCAAAGGAGCCACATTCTTTTTCTCACTTCCCGCGTCGGAGAAGAACTGATCATGGAACAGCTGAAGAGCATACTTCTCGCAGAGGACAACAAAATGGATATCGAGTTGACTCTCGAGGGGTTGGCGCGTTATAACTTGGCTAACGAAGTGATGGTGGTGAAGGACGGAGTCGAAGCGCTCGACTACCTCAGGTGTCGCGGAAAATTTCATGGACGTTCCGTCGGCAATCCCGCGGTCATCCTGTTGGACATAAAGATGCCAAAGATGGGCGGCCTGGAAGTCCTCAAAGAAATCAGGTCGGACCCCGCCCTGCGGGCCATACCCGTCGTAGTTCTCACATCTTCAAAGGAAGAGGCCGACTTGGTTGCGAGTTACTCGTTGGGAGCTAACGCTTACGTCGTGAAACCCCTGGAATTCCGCGAATTCATCAGAGCCGTGAGCCAGCTCGGAGCATTCTGGGCACTCCTAAATGAGCCTCCCCCCAACACAGCTAAGAGATTGCGGTGATTGTAGTGTCTCCACGCGTGACCCCTGGCACGGCTTCATATTCCGCTTCCATAATCTTGAAGAAGCGGCCTGAAGGAGATCCTCCGAACTGGACCGCCGGACGCTTGTCGGCGCCTGTCGCTGGATCAAGAATATATGGGGGTACCACAAGGCATGCCTGACAAAGAAGAAGCATTCCTCGAGATTCTTCATCTGGAGGATAATGCAAAAGACGCAGAACTCGTCAAGGGAGTGCTGGACGAGGCGGGGGTGAAGTATCGAATCGAACTCGTCAAATCAAAGGACGAGTATCTCGGGAGCCTCGCGAGGAAAAGATTTGATTTGATCCTCTGTGACTTCACGATCCCTTCGTTCAGCGGCAAGGAGGCCTTTTACCACGCGAAGGAGAATTCACCAGAGACCCCATTCATCTTTGTGTCGGGGACTATCGGGGAGGAGGTGGCTGTCCAAACACTCGTAGACGGTGCGACAGATTATGTGCTGAAACCTGGGCTCAAGCGGCTCGTGCCGGCTATCAGACGGGCACTCAGGGAGGCCGATGAAAGACGGAAGCTGAGACTCGCCGAAAAGATGCGCGGGATGGCGCTTGATGATTTGAGGAGTCTGGAGTCGAGGTACCGCGGCCTCCTCGAAAGTGCGCCTGACGCAGCCATCATCCTTAGTGGCAAGGATGTCATAACGTTTGTCAACAGGCAGGCTGAGCTGACTTTCGGTTACCGGCGGGATGAGCTAATAGGCAAATCGATAAGCGTGCTTGTACCCGAGCGCTTTGCCAAGGCACATGAGAGGAGTGTAAAGGCGTACAGCGTTCAGCCCCATTCGCGTCCATTGGGATCAGGTTTGGAGCTTTTCGCCCGCAGGAAGGATGGGAGTGAATTCCCCGCTGATATTATGCTTTCAACGCTCCTGAACGATCAGGAGCTATCGATCCTCGCCCTAGTCCGTGATTTGACCGAGGTGAAGAAGGCGGAGAGAGCGCTAAGGGAAAGCGAGGAGAGATTCAGGACCATCTACCGCGCTTCTCCCCTCGCCATCCTGAATATAGATGGGGAGGGAAGATTTCTCGGTTGCAACCCCGCGGCGGAGAGACTGTTCGGATATGACGAGAAGGAACTCCTTGGCACTTCGTTCAATGATATGACCCATCCGGATGATGTCACCATCGGATTGTCGGTACTTGACGAAATGGTCGCCGGGGGAAAAGACATGGCGAGGTTTGAGAAGCGCTATGTCCGCAAGGACGGAAGCGTGTTTCTTGCCGGCCTCACTGTCGCGGCAGTACGCGACGATAAGGATAGGTTCAGCCACGCCGTCACAATCCTGGATGACGTGACTGAAAAGAGGGCGGCAGAGAAGGCACTTCTCGACTCTGAGGCGAAGTATCGCGGCCTTGTTGAGGGAGCGCGTGACGCGATCTTCAGCCTTTCTCTTGATGGAACAATCCAAAGCCTCAATCCCGCTTTCGAGAGCATTACCGGATTTCGACGTGAGGACTGGATTGGAAAGCACGTGGAGGATGTCCTCAACTCTGATGACCGTGCAAGGGCGATATCAGCCCTCCGTAGCGTCGCGGAGGGGAAAGACATGGCGGTTACTGAATTTAGAATAATGACCGCGTCCGGCTCCTTCATTATCGGCGAGTTAAACACCGCTCCCGAAGTAAGGGAAGGGAAGATAATCGGGATCCTCGGCATCGCGAGGGATGTCACTGCCCAGAAAAATCTGGAGGAGGAGCTAAGGAAAGCTCAGAAATTGGAAGGGCTTGGGACGCTTGCCGGCGGAATAGCACATGATTTCAACAATATCCTCGGAATAATTTCAGGCTATGCCTCGCTGCTCAGGCGAAACCTCGGCGAGGACGCGAAGTGCAGGAAGGCGCTCGACTCGATCGAAACTGCCTCTGACAGGGCTGCTGCGCTTGTCCGCCAGCTTTTGACATTTGCCAGAAAGACTGACAGGGTCCTCACCTACGTCGACCTGAACAAACTAGTGGACGAGCTTCACAGATTGTTAAGTGAGACCTTCCCGAAGCAGATAATGATAAGAGCCGAACTGCACGCCGGAGCCGCCGTTGTTTACGGAGATCATTCGGAATTGCATCAGCTTCTGTTAAACCTCTGCGTGAATGCGCGTGATGCTATGATGGACCGCGAGGACGGAGTTCTGGCGGGGGGTATGCTGACGATTAGAACCGGCATCGTCCCGGGGCAGACACTGCAGGACAAGTTCCCTGCTGCCACCGAAGAAGAGTACGTGTCCATTGAGGTCCAGGACACCGGGGTCGGAATGGACGAGAGTACGCGAAGCAGAATCTTCGAGCCTTTCTTCACGACAAAGCCGATTGGAAAGGGGACGGGCCTTGGGCTGGCCACTGTTTATGGGATAGTTCAGAACCACGGAGGGTTGATAGATATCAAGAGTTCACCTGGGGTGGGTACGAGATTCGACGTCTATTTCCCCGCAAGACAGCAAGGCGGCGCGTCGGTGGAAGCGTCCGAAGTCAAACCGCAAGCTGTCCGCGGCGGAAATGAAACCATACTAGTGGTCGAGGACGAGCCTGGTCTCCGAGAGTACCTCGAAGACCTCCTGACGGAGGAAGGTTACAAGGTGCTTTCGGCTTCCGACGGAGAGAGAGCGATTTCACTCTTCTTCAGCAACAGCAAAATCAGGCTCGTCCTCTCAGACGTCGGCCTCCCGAAGATCGGAGGCATAGACCTCATGGAGGCGATACTTGCGACAAACCCTGAAACCTCCATAATACTCGCAAGTGGTTTCATCAGCGAACAAGAGAAGAAGAAACTCTCCGGCAAAGGGGTGAGCTCGTTCATTCAAAAGCCGTATGCGAGGGACGATCTCCTGAGGAAAATCCGCTCGGCCCTGGAAACGGGACGGGAGCCCGCTTCTCCACCAGGGACCAAATAGTCGGCGTACGAAGTACCGAGCCGGGAAGTTGGCCTTGCCCGGGGAGGCGAGTCAGGACAATAAGATAACAGGATGCGCACGATGGCAAGAGAGCACTCGCCTCTCCGGCACCTTTCTTGTCGTGGTGCACGGAATTCGGAGGTAGCACACCGCGTGTGAATCGGGCCGCTTTCAAACCTGAGGTCCGAGGGCCCAGGAGTCTACCATCCCTGTGTTTGATTATGCGTCCACGCTCCGATAAATTTCAATCATGAATCCAAGTATCAAACTGAGACAGGCACCGTGGCGCCCGATGGTGCTGTCCACTTCCGAATAGCGCGGGAACCATGAGGGAAGAAACAGAAGAGCTCCTGAAGAAGGCGCCGCTGTTCGAGAAGTTGAGTCCGGCGGAGCTCAGGCTTGTGTCGGGCATCGGCGGAAAGAAGTCGTTCGCAAGGGAGAGAATGATTTTTCTTGAGGGAGACCAGTTCGCGGGGTTCTATATCATCCTCGAAGGATCAGTGAAAGTCTTCAAGCTTAGCGCGGGAGGCGACGAGACGATTCTTCACATACTCCGGCCATACAAAAGCTTCGCGGAGACACCTCTGTTTACGAACTCTGACGCATATCCCGCCTGCGCTCAGACCATGGAGGACTCGATACTCTATTACGTGCCGAAAGTCGAGTTCAGGCGACTCATGGAAGATAGCCCTTCGCTGGCCATCAAGATTTCCGAAGCTTTCGCGACGCGGCTGATGGAACTTAACAAGAAGGTGGCACAGCTTTCCGTAAACGTGGAAAAGAGGCTCGCCCTCTACATATTGAACGAGGTGAATCTGAACGGATCGATCGGCACTGCGAAGCCGGCATTTTCTCTTAACGTGAGCAAGAAGGACCTGGCAGGCCAGCTAGGAGTCGCGATAGAGACACTATCAAGAAATCTTAGAAAGCTGAAGGACCGGAAGATAGTCCGGGAAGTTCGCGGCGAGATAACCGTGCTGGATTTGAGGGAACTGAGGAAGGTGGCCGAATAGCTGCTGGTCTGTGCAGCCGCAGCGCAGGTGCGCGTCATAAAAGTGAAGCCGTACGTCGTGCTGACCGTACGGCTTCTTGTGGAGGGGGGAATCTTAATCGTGCGCCGGGATGGCCTTCCACATTTCTTTTCTCGCACGATAAACCTTCACGACGAATATCAATATGGGGAGCGACCCTGCCGCTATGAAGACAGTGTCTGCCACGATACGAAGCCACTCGAGGAAGTGAAACAATCCCGTATCGATGAAGCCGAGTTCCCTGGCGTGCCAGTATCCGTTGTTAACAACATCGGCCAGTTGGAGTACACCGGCGGGAAACATGTCTGTCAACACCATCAGCATGAGGCCTGAGTTCAGCCCCCAGAACCCGACACGTACGTATTTCTCGTTTCTCTTCCAGACTTCGTCGGTTGAAAGGGTCCGGAGAGAGTACATCATTATGCCGAGAGCCAGCATTCCAAACACGCCCATCATCGCGGCGTGACCGTGGTTAAGGGTCAGCATTGTTCCAACTTCGTAGTAGCTCACGATCGGGAGGTTGATCAGGAAGCCGAACACGCCTGCGCCGAGAAAATTCCAGAATCCGACCGCCATGAGGAAGTAGAAAGCCCACTTCTGTTCCAGTGCCGGATGAGGGCTGTTGTCAGACGGGTGCTTCCTTGTCAGGCGGATGAAGTCCCATGCGTCCAGCGTCAGAAGCGTAAGAGGCACGACTTCCATCGCTGAGAACATGGCGCCCAGTGCCATAGTGATGTCGCTTTGGCCAGTCCAGTACCAGTGATGGCCGGTCCCGACAATTCCGCTCCCCAGGTAGAGTATCGCGTCGAGGTAAACTACTCGAGCGGCGGATGTGGCGCGCACGAGTCCGAGCTGGTAAAAGATTACCGCTACCATGACTGTCGCGAACAACTCGAAGAAGCCTTCGACCCAAAGATGTATTATCCAGAACCGCCAGTTGTCAGCTACCGTGAAATTGGTCGTCGGACCAAAAAAGAGGGCGGGAAGATAGAAAAGCGGAATAGCCACGGCCGAGTAAAGGAAGAGTGAGCTCAGTTCCTTTCTCGATTCATCCCGCATTGCGGGTCTGAGAGCGCGGAATACCAGCACGAGCCAGATAAGAAGGCCGACGATCAGGAGCAATTGCCAGGCCCTTCCCAGCTCTAGGTATTCCCAGCCCTGCATTCCGAAATAGTACCAGAGTTTCCCGAGAAGCTGGTTGATGCCGAGATACTCGCCGAACAGACTTCCGATGGCCACGATAACCACGGCGCCGAAGAGGAAATTCACCCAGAATTTTTGTCCTTTCGGCTCAGAACTGCTGATGAGTGGCGGAAGGAAAAGCCCGCCCGCTACGAATGACATTGCCACCCAGAAGATCGCCAGCTGGAGATGCCATGTCCTTATCACATTGAATGGGAGCCACTTCTCGAGCGGGATGCCGTAGAACCCGAACGGCTCCGCCCTGTAGTGTGCCAGCGCGCCGCCTGCGAGAGTCTGAAGGAGAAACAAGGCGCCAACGACGAGGAAGTATTTCAACAAGGCCTTCTGGCTGTCAGTCGGTGGCAGGCGCCTCGTTTCGTTCATGTGCTCAACGGTCCCCGATTTCCAACCGAGATAATCAAACTTGCCGAACACGAAGAGAATGAGCCCCGTCATTCCGAGAAGAGCAACGAGGCTGAGGGCGCTCCATATTATGGTGGAACTAGTCGGTCCATTGCCGGCCAGCTTGTCAAAAGGCCAGTTGTTCGTGTATGAGTATGCTTTTCCGGGGCGGTTAGTAACCGCCGCCCAGGCTGCCCATGCGAAAAAAGATGTGAGTTCCTTAAGCTCGACCGGATTCTTAATGAAATTCTGGGGAAGACCCGGGGCGCGGTCGGGTTGTGAGAAATAGTCGCTCCAGTTTTGAAGCTCAAGTTGGTACGCGGCCGCTTCGGCGTCCGTTAGGACGAGTGTACCTGTCGACTTATCGTAGTGGTTCTCGTGAAGCATAGATTGTACGTCCGCTATTATGCTGTTCTTCTGGTCCTCGGTGAGGCTGTCGTATGGAATTGAGTACTTTTTAGCGGCCAGCTCTTTTTGGACGCTGACGGCTTCAACGTGAAGATATTCGGCAGAGTAGTCCGGCCCCAGGTATGCGCCGTGTCCAAGAAGTGTTCCATCCTCCATCAGCCCGTACTTCAGGAATACCTCCTGCCCGTGTTCTATGTCGTCGGAAGTAAAGATCGTCTGCCCCTTGCTGTCAGTGACTTTGTTCGGTATCGGAGGCGCGTCCGTGTAGCTCCTTACGGCCACAAAAATCAGTACGCTGAAAGCCGCGATCATAATCAGAACGATGGAGTGTTTCCACCATGGTGATAGTTTTTCTGAATTGTCTTTGCCCATTTGTGTTTCTCCTAATATTTGATTTAGAATTGCGGATAGATTCATCTGAAATCTAAACGTTTGGCCTCCCAAAGGACTTGACTTCGGTCAAGTCGACTCGTTTTCAGGCCTGGCTCCGGGGCGCATGTCTTCGAATCTCCGGGAATTGACCAAAGTCAAGGTGCGTGGCAAGGTCCTTCCATAGCTTGTTCACTGAAAGGAGAATTAAAATGACAGACAGCAGCAGTTCGATAGATTTGGACGTCAGGCCCATATTGCCTAGGGAAAAGCACCCGACAATTCACGCGACATTCGAGAAATTGAGCCCGGGCCAGAGCATGACGTTGATTAACGACCACGACCCGAAGCCGCTTTACTACGAGTTTAACTTCGAGAAGCCAGGTCGTTTTAATTGGGAATACCTCGAACAGGGCCCCGATGTCTGGAGAGTACTAATCACCAAGACCAGGTAGATCGGGCTATGATTTGCGTCCGTGCCGCCATGTCGGGAAAGAAGCCTGCATGGAAAGCGGTTCATCCGACTTCGTCTTTTGCGGTGAGAAGCAAGCTCGCCCTCTTCCGCAACTTTCAGTTCAGTGAGTGGCTCGGGGGAGACACTGCCATCGGAAGTGAAGTGAGCCTTTGAAGTTACGAACGGATGAACCGTCATGGCACGGAGGCTGGTTAGGCCGCCGATCAGAGGGTGAGAAGAAATGAAGATAGATGAGAACACACTTGTAGGAAAGCTTCTGGACGAGCATCCTGAGCTATTGGACTCTTTCATAAGAGTATCTCCGCACTTCAGGAAACTCGAGAATAAATTTCTGCGCAGGACTATCGCCCGCAGGGTGAGTATCTCCGACGCGGCAAGGGTCGGAGGAGTAGATCCGGAATATCTGATCACCGCGCTTAGAGCGGATATAGGCGAGAGCACGGAAGATGGAACCGAACGTGGCAGGCTGGAATCTGAGGTCGAATGGGGCGACGATTTTGCGGAGGAGTTTGACTATGACGAGTCGCAAATCCAGGAGACGCTGGACGTCAGAGACGACATTGCGGTGAACAACGATCCGCTCCAGAAGATTATGCGCACGGCGAAGAGAATTGAAAGGGGAAGAATCCTCCATCTAGTCAACAGCTTTGAACCAATTCCCCTTTACGACGTACTGGGAAAAAAAGGATTTGTGCACGCTACAGAATCCAGGGATGGGGTATTCCATGTGTTGTTCAAGCGTACCGATGGGGCAGCGGAATCGAAACGTGATACCAAGAAACTTGATGCGACTGGTAAGGATGTGGTCGGCGATTTGAAAGTTGTCGAGATGGATGTGAGAGGACTGGAGCCGCCCGAACCTATGATGCGGATACTGAAGGCCCTCAAAGCCCTTGGAGCGAATGAGATTCTGCTGGTCCACCATCACAGGGAGCCTGTCCTCCTCTACGACAAGCTTCACGACGGAGGCTTCGAGGCGGTGTCCAATAAGGTCGGGGAGAATCATTACAAGGTCGTGATACGACGCGCGGCGGGCGGACGGTAACATGTCCTTCGACATGGCTAGCACGGCAAAACTCACCCCTCCCTTCAGGCTGGTCGCCACGTATTTCATTACCTCCATCCTTTTCTTCCTGGCGGGTACGGTGCTGACTCTGATTAACTACTCCGACTTCCAGGGTTTCTATTTCCAGCCGCATATCCTCGCCATAGTTCACACCCTTGCGTTAGGATGGATCACGATGTCCATATCCGGGGCGATGTATCAGCTTATACCCGTGGTATTCAGAGTTCGCGTGTACAGCATACCGCTCGCGTATCTCCAGTATTTTGTCCTGACCGCCGGGTCGCTGGGAATGATATACGGCTTCTATGAGTTCAACATAAGCCCGGGCTTTGTGACCTTCGCCTCGATCGCCTTCCTTGGCATGATCGCATTCATAATCAACGTACTGATGAGCATGGCTAAGGTGAAGGAGTGGAACATCACCGCCGCTCATTTCCTGACGGGGATCGTTTTTCTTCTCGTCGCCGTCTCGATCGGGCTTCTCCTGGCGATGAACCTGCAGTATGGCTTCCTGATGGTTAATCATCTGGAGATTCTGAAAGTCCACGCCCACGTAGTCCTTGTCGGGTTCGTCACTATGATCATATTCGGAGCCGTGTACCAGCTTGTCCCCATGTTCTCGCTGTCGTACAATTTCCCGCGCGGCTTCGGCTGGGCCGCTTACTTCCTGTTACTCGTCGGCATCGTCGGGTATGGACTGGCGATTACTTTGGGAGACAATACGGAGTTGTCAGATGTCTTCTCGCTGGTAATGGTGGCGGGAGTCTTTGCGTTCCTCGTCCAGGCGGCTCAGATATTCAGGAAGAGGGTGCGGAGAAAACTCGACGCGGGTCTGAGACAGACCGTGGTTTCGTTTGTTTACCTCGGCCTGGCCGCATTTGCGGTTGCCGCTTCGATAGCGCTGGGTCCGTGGAAGAACACTCCGTCGGCCGATATCGCGCTCTCTGTCGGTTTCCTCTTCTTCTTCGGATTCATCGGTTCTCTGATTCTGGGACAAATGCTCAAGATCGCGCCCTTTTTGGTCTGGGTGCGGAAGTACAGCTCAATGGTGGGTTTGACCGACGTACCGTCGTTGCACGAGATGGTCGACCAGACTCTCTCTTATGTCCAACTTTATCTTTGGAGCGCGGCCGTCGCTGTTGCCTCGGGAGCGCTCGTCTTCTCGTACATGCCTCTATTTCTCGTCGGATGCTCGGCGATGACGATTTCAGCAATCATATATGCGTACGTCCAATTGAAAATCTTCAGGAGTTGACCGTGGTAATAACCAAAGAAGAGGTGATGGACGCCTTGAAAGAGGTCCACGACCCGGAAATTGGGATCGATATTGTAAATTTGGGCCTGGTGTACGATGTGGACGTAACAGGTGCCGAGATAAAAGTCAGGATGACGCTTACCGCCCCGGGATGTCCACTTAGTCAAAGCATCAGCACTTATGTTACAAATGTTCTATCGGTGCTCGATATTACCAGGCGCGTGAATCTTGAAATAGTATGGGAGCCGCGCTGGACGCCCGATATGATGACCGACTGGGCCAGAGAGCAACTGGGTTACAAGTGATCTCAGGAAAATCGAAGGATATTTAAATGCGCTGGATCTACGAGTACCTCTCAAGCGATCATCTCCGACTCGATGGATACCTCGAGAAGGCCGTCGCACAACCGGACGCCATTGACGTGCCGGCCTACGCGGAATTTCGCAAGGGACTTTTGAGGCACATCGGTATGGAAGAGAAGATTCTTTTTCCCGCGATTGCACGGCTCAAAGAGGGGCTGAAAGTGGAAGGCTTCGACAAGCTCCGTCTTGACCATGGAGCTTTGGTGGCCCTGCTCGTCCCTCCGCCTTCGCGTCCCATCATAAGCACTATCCGCTCCATACTTCAGGCGCATAACGCGTCAGAGGAAGGCGTTGGGGGAGTGTACGCTGAACTCGACTCGCTTTCCGAAGAAGAGACTGCTAAAGTCATAGACCAGCTGAAAGCTTTTCCTGAGGTCCCGGTGCTGCCGCATAATCAGCGGGATGGCATACTTGAAATAACAAGGCGAGCGGTCGAGAGAGCAGGCCACAGGCCGGAATTCTGAGTTTACTAACGATTCAATATCCATGGCAAACCGCGCCAGTGACAAATGCGGGATTCGACACATTTTTTTATACATATTTCGGACTAATTAATCTGAATATTTTAATGCGATCCTCGCGGCTGCCTGACCGTCCGGGCTCCCGCGAAAGCGAAGGGGAAAAATGAAATGAAAATCAGACACAAGAAATTCGCCATAATATATGCCTCAGCACTCATACTGCTTCTTGCCGCCGGTTCTATAATCTATACGGGCTGCCAACCGGGATACTCGAACGAAATCAGGGGATCAGAAGAGGCCGTTCTGACGACAGCCCCCAATGTTCCTCCTCCCATCACGCGGAATTATCCTACAAAGGTGATTGTCCATCTCTACACGAAGGAGAAGATCGGCAGGCTCGCCGACGGAGTTCAATATACTTTCTGGACATTTAACGGAACGGTCCCGGGACCCATGATACGCGTCCGACAGGGGGATCTCGTGGAAATTCATCTCAGCAACGACCCATCGAACATGATGTCGCACAACATTGACATGCATGCGGTGATAGGTCCGGGAGGCGGCGCGGCGTCTTCCGTCACGATGCCGGGACATACTTCGGTATTCTCCTTCCGGGCAATGCATGCCGGTCTTTTCATTTATCACTGTGCCACCCAGCCGGTTCCGATGCACATCGCGAACGGAATGTACGGGTTGATACTTGTCCAGCCCAGAGAAGGATTTCCTCATGTGGACAAGGAGTTCTACATAATGCAGAGCGAGTTCTACACGACAGGCAATTACGGAGACCCGGGGCTTCAGCAGTTCGACCTTCAGAAAGCGCTCGACGAAAGGCCGACGTACGTAGTCTTCAACGGCTCCGTCGGGGCTCTGACTGGAGACAACGCCCTGAAGGCGGAGGTCGGGCAGAAGGTCAGGATGTATGTTGGAAACATAGGACCGAATCTCATCTCGTCGTTCCATGTTATCGGCGAAATGTTTGACAACGTCTACGGCGAGGGAGGCTCGACAATCACCGCCCACGACATACAGACTACGCTCATCCCGGCGGGAGGAGCGTCAATGGTTGAATTCAAGGCGGAGGTTCCGGGCACTTACACTATCGTGGACCACTCGATCTTCAGAGCCTTCAACAAGGGAGCCGTGGGTCAGCTCATCATCGGAGGCGAACCCAACCCTGAGTTATTCTCGGGTCGGCAGGCTGACGAAATATATCTTGGGGAGGGTGAGGCGCAGATGCAGGGCATGCCGGGGGAAGCTTCATTCCAGGGCGACGATCAGCAAGCCGGCGCCATGGAATCGGCCGCGAAAGATCAGAACGTCGCCGAATCCGCCGATGAGACGGGAGACCACATCTTCGGAAGGACTTGTATCGCCTGTCACCAGGCCAACGCCGGGGGAATACCGAATGTCTTCCCGCCACTGGCCGGCTCCGACTTCCTGAGCGCGAACAAGTCCAGAGCGATTGACTTCGTGATGCACGGTCACTCAGGACCACTCGTCGTGAACAAGAAGCCGTTTAATAACACGATGCCCCCTCAACCACTGAACGATAAGCAGATAGCCGCCGTCCTGACATACGTCAGGACACATTTTGGCAATCATATGAGTCCTGTGAGCGTGGAGGAAGTGGAAACGGTCAGGCAGAAGGGCGCCCTGGCCAGCGACGATGCGAAAGCGAAATGAAGAGTAAAGTCTTAGACGTCCCTCGCCTCTTTGCGGCCGTACTCGCGGTCCTCCTGGCTTCGGGTGTCTCGGTTGCAGAGGGGAACGCTGCAAAACGGTCGTACGGCAATATGGTCCTAATCAATGGCGGGAGCTTCGTCCAGTTCGCCAGGGAGGCGGGGAGATCTGTCGAGGTCGTGGTGAAATCCTTTCTTCTGGACAGGAGTCCCGTGACAAACGCGGAATATCTCCGGTTCGTCAAGGGAAATCCTGAATGGAGGCGTTCGAGGGTGAAACGCATATTCGCTGACAGGGAGTACCTTATAAACTGGAGCGGAGACCTGAGTCTCGGGGTGCACGCCTCACCGAACGATCCCGTGACTTATGTCTCATGGTACGCTGCAAGGGCCTACTGCGAGTGGAGGGGAAAGAGGCTGCCGACTCTGAACGAATGGGACTACGCGTCCGGAATCGGCAGACATGTTTCGGGGGATGAGGAAGCGCTGAGAAAGGAATTGACTGCATGGTACGGCCATGAGAAGGGGAAGGCAGACCGCTTGACCGTCCCGACCGCCGGGGAGTTTCCCCGATCACTCACGAGCGAGAGACTCTGGGAGTGGGTGGAGGACTACAGCAGCGTGCTCCTTGCCGGGAGCGCGGATGGTTCCTCGGCCATGTCGTCGTGCGGCGGCGCGTCATCGGGTTTCAGCGACCCGACAGATTATGCTGCTTTCCTAAGGTACGCGTTTATGAGCGGACTCAAGCCTGAATATTGCCTTCCGAATGTCGGCTTCAGGGGGGCGATAGATGTCCATCAAATCAAAGGGAGGATGAAGTGAGAAATCCAATAATTGCTCTTCTGGCCGCCGCGTTGATGGCGTCATTCATCATGATTGCCGGGCATCATCAGAGCCGCAGCAATGAGGGAGCCGCAGATCGGTCTGCTCCTGAATTGGGAAACCGGTATGGGCTGCAGAGAGATTCATGCTGCATCGCGCCGGGGACTGAGGGAGGTATCAGCGGCAATTCCATATATCACGTGAATTCTCAATGGACCGACCAAAACGGAGAAAGGATGAAGCTGTCAGGTCTTGAAGGGAAGGTGCGTGTCATCGCGATGTTTTACTCACACTGTACTTATGCCTGCCCACTGACGATTAACGACATGAAGAGGATCTCCCGTGCTCTCCCGTCAGGATTGAGGGATAGAGTGGGGTTTGTCCTTGTATCCTTCGATCCTGAAAGGGATTCTCCCGCAGCCTTGCGCAAGCTTGCCGAATCAGAAGAAATCGATAGCACGGATTGGCTGCTCCTGACGGGAAGCGAAGGAGATGACAGGACACTTGCAGCTGAGCTCGGGGTGGAATTCGAAAAGAAAGCCGACGGAGACTTCCAGCACTCGAGCTTGATCGCGGTGCTGGATGAATCCGGCGACATAATTTACAGGCACACAGGGCTGAACAAACCTATCGGCGACGTTGTTAATGCTATTAAAAAGGCAGAGCGCGCCCGCAGAAGAGGTTGACGCATGATCCCGACCGTTCACGAATATTTAAAACTGGAGGAACTATGACAACGATGGAAAAATTGCACGCGCATCACGAGAAATTAATTGGCACGATAAGGGAACTGGTGGAAAGGACAAAGGCTGATCCCGCCGAAGCGTCACTCCTTGTCTCGTATTGCGGAGAGTTTCTTCTCGCGCATGCGGAGGCCGAGGAGTCGACTCTTTATAATGCGGACGCCAATGCTGAGTTTGTAGACAAAATGGTTCGGGAACACAGGGAGATAAAGGAACTGCTCGAGTCGATAGGGAATGCCCTCGGGACAGGGGGAGCATCGTTGATCATTTCAGAATCGGCAAGGTTCATGGAACTCCTCAATGCTCATTTTCTCGAAGAAGAGAACATCCTTATGCCGCGGTTGTCGAACAAGATGTCCGAAGGCGAGATGGAGAACCTCATCACCGAAGCGCATCGCGTCGAGGGCGAGAAGAAAAGGAGCGACATCTGGTCGCTATTCGAACTCGATCATAAAAGGATAGATCTCAATATGTCCCGCATGAGGATGCCGGGAGTCCATCTGGACGCGGCGAGGCATTACTATTCAAGAATGAGGGGACAGCTCCTGAAGCATATCGAACTGGAGGAGACTGTGCTCTTCCCGGCGTTCGAGGAGCACGCCAATCCGGGGCAAATGGGGCCAGTCCAGGTCATGATCTCAGAGCATAGGGAAATCGTCTCGATCATATCTCCATCCTTAGAGGACATTGATGAAGAATCGCTCAGGTCGAGAACAGACCTGCTGATAGGCAAACTGGCTGTCCACAACAAGAAGGAGGAACTCATTCTCTACCCGATGATCAACAGAACTCTTCAAGCTTCACACAGGGCCAGGGTTTTCAAGGAGTCCTTTGACGGCCTTGCCGCCGCATGAACCGGTATAAAGCCAGAACTTTTTAGGGCGCAAAACGGTTGTCCTTTGTGGAAGAATCAGATTAAAGCAGGATAACTATGTCACGCGCGCCTCAGTTAGCAGAAGAAAATGGCTCCAGACTATTATTTATATCAACGCTTGCGGCCCTAATAGGCGTAGGTACAGGGCTCATCATGTTTGTACTGTACCATCTGATAGCGTTGATTACGAATATCGTGTTTTATCATGTCGTCTCGTTTCATTTTGTAAGCGAAGTAAACACCCAGATCGGATATCTGGCAATACTAATGCCGGTGATAGGGGGGCTGCTAGTAGGACTGATGTCAAAGTACGGCACCGAGCAAATTCAGGGACACGGACTTCCGGAAGCTCTGGAGGCAGTGGTTACGAATAAGAGCAGGATACCCGGAAAGGTGGCAATTTGGAAGCCCCTTTCCGCGGCCATTGTCATCGGTACCGGCGGGCCTTTCGGCGCAGAGGGGCCTATCATACAAACGGGCGGCGCCGTCGGATCCTTCGTCGGGCAAATTCTCAAGACAACCGAGTCGGAAAGGCGCATACTTCTGGCCTGCGGCTCCGCCGCAGGCCTGGCAGCCACATTTGGGACTCCCATTTCGGGAGTCATCATGGCCATCGAAATTCTTCTCTTCGAGTTCCGAACCCGCTCGTTCATTCCGCTCGTGATCGCGAGCAGCCTGGCGACCGCTGTTCGTTTCCAGACAATGCAATCGGGCGCCATGTTCCCGATCGGCTCTCTGGACTTCAGATTTTCCTCCGCTCTCCCTTACTACGTTGCACTTGGAGTGCTGTGCGGATTAGCTGCTGTGTCCTTCATAAAGACTCTCTATTGGACGGAAGATCAGTTTGAGAAACTTCATATCAGTCCCTACATACTCCCCTCAATAGGTGCTTTGGGGGTGGGAGTGCTCGGATTCCTGGTGCCAAGAATTTTCGGTCCGGGTTACGATACGATCGGCGCGATACTCGCGAACCAATTCACGTTGTCATTTCTCCTGGTTTTGCTCGTCACGAAGTTTGCAGCATTGATTCTTTCACTCGGCACCAGGACATCTGGAGGACTACTGGCGCCGGTCTTCATGATAGGTGCCGCAATCGGCGGTTTGTTCGCGCTGGTTGTGAATCGCATCGTGCCCGGTGCTGATCTATCACCGGGCGCTTTCGCGCTTGTTGGGATGGGGGCTGTCTTCGGCGCCTCTGTGCGATCTACCTTCGCCTTCATCATCTTCCCGCTCGAGATGACCCGGAATTTCGATTCAGTCCTTCCTCTCATGCTGGTCGGTGTTGTAGCTTCAGGGGTCGCGTATGTCCTGTACAAGAATTCCGTCGTGACTGAGAAGCTTGTCCGAAGGGGACTCCTCATTCCTCAGGATTATGAAGCTGACATATTTAAACGCGTCCCTGTGTCGGACGTTATGGACACTGATGTGGCGACGCTCCGGCAGGAGATGAAGGTCAGCGAGCTTTCAGAGAAAATAGCCCACGGTGACTCTGATGTGAACCGGCATAAAGGTGTGCTGATTGTGGACGGCGATGGCCGTCTCGTTGGAATTATCACTCACGAGGACGTGCGAAGGGCGATGCGGTCGGGAGCGGGTGATAAGAGTATTCTTGAGGCTGGTGCGAAGGACCTCGTCCTCGCGTTCCAGAGCGAGCCACTTTATGATGCGGTTGTCAGGATGCTGCATCATGACATCGGCAGGCTTCCTGTAGTGAACAGGGACGATGTGCGGAAGGTGGTCGGCTATCTGGGACGAGCGCAGGTAATCTCGGCTCGTCTGAAAAAACTTGCCGAGGAGGGAATTCTTCCCCCAGAGGTTGTCGAAAAGAAATTCAGCGCGAAAAAGGAAACTGGAAGAAAGCTTCAGACTTCCTGACCTGCTTTCCCGCCTCGGGGAGAGGTCCGGTGACAAAGAGGAGTGCGAGTGATGAAAGGCGAGCTCAGGGTGAAGAGGATATATCAGCCCCCATCAAAAGACGACGGCTACAGGGTGTTCGTGGAAAGGTTGTGGCCCAGAGGCGTTTCCAGGGAGAGGGCGGCCCTAGACGTCTGGCTCAAGGAAATAGCTCCGTCGACAGAACTACGCAAGTGGTTCAACCACGAGCCGGCCAAATGGCCGGAGTTCATGGAGAGGTATCGATCAGAACTCGACGCCGATCCATCCTTCATTGGTGAGATACTCGACCGGCTCGCGAAAGGGAACGTGACGCTTCTTTATGCCTCGCGGGAGGAAGAATATAACGCCGCGAATGCCCTCGCCACCGTTATCCGCAAGTCTAAATTCAAGTCTCCGCGATGAAACCTTCCAGGAGAAGTTGATTCGCCGGCTGAAGTGTCATGGACCGGTATCATTTTATTAGATGGGTCCAGTGGAGTATCTTCTGAAAAGAGTCGAAGATCGAATGAATGACGAAATAATCTGTGTGGGTGAAATTCTGTGGGACTCACTTCCTTCCGGTCTTTTCCTGGGAGGTGCGCCATACAACGTGGCACACGACCTGCGTGCGCTCGGCTGTGCAGTGCGCGTGATAAGCAGAGTCGGAAGAGATTTTCTGGGAGAGGAGGCCATCAGGAGGGTGGAAAAGGGCGGCATTCCAACCGAGCTCATCCAGATTGACGACACGCATCAGACGGGTTTTGTCGAGGTGGTTGTAGATGAGAAGGGTGAACCGAGCTACAGGATATGCGAACCCGTGGCGTGGGATTCGATTGAGGCGAATGAAGCCGCGTTGCGCGCCGTCAGAAAGGCAGAGATGATCGTGTTCGGCACGCTGGCCTGTCGGGGTGAAGTATCTAGAAGGGCAGTTTATGGGTTAGCGGACGAAGCGACACTCAACGTACTTGACGTGAACCTCAGGACCGGCTTCGATTCCAAAGATATCGTGGAACACCTGCTGGACAAGGCGGACATAGTCAAGGTTAACGCTTCGGAGCTCGGTGTAATCGGACGCTGGTTTGGCCTGCCATCGCGGGATGAGGATGCGGCTGCAGTATTGGGGAAGAAGTTCTCATTACGGATCGTAGCCGTTTCCTTTGGGGCAAGTGGGGGCGGCCTCTGGCATGACGGGAGGTGGACCCGTCATCCGGGATTCAAGGCCGAGGTGGTCAACAGCGTCGGCGCTGGTGACGCGTTCCTGGCCGGCCTCCTTACCACATTTACGCGAGGCGGGCGCGACGAGGAGATGATTGAAAACGCCAACCTACTCGGAGCCTATGCAGTCACACAGCCTGGCGGTACCCCCGAAATCAGTCCCGGTTTACTCGACGCCTTTCGGAGGAGGGTGTCCGTCATCTGACTCTCGCCCTGCTGGTTTCATCACGCTGCGACGCCCTCGAGAGAGATTGGATGTGAGCCGCTTTGTTGAAGTTTGTCCGCGCCCTTGATACATTATCGTTATAAATGTGTCAGGGAGGCTTTACAGCAAAACACTGACCCTCCCGCAGTTTCCGTACCTTAGCATCTCCAATGGCGGATGTTGATTTTTTGTCAGGGACCAGCTCAATGAAGAGTAAGTTAGAGAAGATAGCGCTCCGAACCAGTCTCATTTACTGGGTTATATCGGTGCTGTGGATCGCGCTTTCCGATCGATTGCTCGAGTCGATGAGGATTGACGTCGGAACGCTCAGCGTTCTTCAGACTTACAAGGGGTGGTTCTTCGTATCTGCCACGGCTTCACTCCTCTACCTTGTTCTGAGAAACCAGCTGAGACGTTGGGAGCTGGAGGCTGCCGAGCGGAAACGCGCGGAGGAGGCCCTGCTCGAGAGCGAACAGAAGTACCGCTCACTCTTTGAAAACAGCCTGGACGCGATTATGCTGACCGAGCCGCAAGGAGGCATACTTGAGGCCAATCGCGAGGCGTGTCGCATATTCGGTCGTACTGAGGAGGAACTGAAGGCCGCAGGCCGTGCCGGCGTCCTCGATCCCGATGATCCGCAGTCTGCCCGTGCCCTGGCAGAGCGTGCGAGGACCGGAGGATTCAGGGGGGAGCTGACACTCATCAGAAATGACGGATCCAAATTTCCGGCCGAAGTCTCTAGTGCCATTCTGAAGGACAGACATGGCAACTTGAGAACCAGCTTGATAATACGGGACATCGCTAACGAGAAGATGGCGGTGGAAAAACTCCGTCAGAGCGAAGAATACTTGCGCGCGCTTGTGGAGAATAGTTCGGATGTCATTGCTGTCCTCGACAAGAACTTCAACAGCATTTACCTAAGCCCGTCTCGAAAGAGAATCTTCGGCTACGAGATTGACGAGGCCAACCAGGGATTACAAAATGTCCATCCAGATGACGTTTCCACGACGCTGTCTGCTTTCGAGTCGATAAGATCCAAGCCGGGTGCCACAGTGACTCTGGAGATGCGGATAAGACACAAGAACGGAACTTGGAGGTCTGTTGAAGCAAACGTCATGAATCTCCTCGATAACCCTGCCGTCCATGGGATTGTCGTCAATTACAGGGACGTGACCGAGAAACGGCGCCTTCAGGAGCAGGTCATACAATCTCAAAAGATGGAATCAATAGGAGTTCTTGCCGCCGGGATAGCGCATGACTTCAATAATCTTCTCGGCGTTATCCTCGGTCACTCTGCGCTGATTGGGCGGATTGATTCGGGGAACGATAGGATAAACCGCGGGGTCAAGGCAATCGCGCAAGCTGCTGAACGCGGCGCGGCCCTCGTCCGACAGATGCTTACGTTTGCCCGAAAGAACGATGTCTCTTTCGGACTGGTCTCAATTGGCGACTCGCTCGGGGAGTTCAGGGAATTTTTCCATGAGACGTTTCCGAAAACAATGAACCTGAAATGCGAGATCAATCCTGCCGTCCCAAGGGTCATCGCGGACATGACTCAGATCAACCAGATACTTCTGAACCTTTCAGTGAATGCTCGCGACGGGATGAAGGGAATAGGCGACCTTATATTGTCGGTCGATGAATGTGACGGCGTGGAAGTGCGGGGGAAATTCCAGTCAGCTTTGGCCGATAGGTACGTCACGCTCAGGGTCAGCGATACCGGCGCAGGCATGGATGAGGAGACGAGGCGACACATCTTTGAACCCTTCTTTACGACCAAGGAGCCTGGGAAGGGAACCGGGCTGGGACTGTCGGTTGTGTTTGGGATAATGGAAAACCACAAGGGCTTCATCGACGTGCAGAGCGAAGTGGGGAAAGGCTCGGTGTTCACGCTCTATTTCCCGGTGCCTGCCCAAGCTGAGAAGAATGAGTGTGACAGTGTTGAGGCTCTAACAGATGTTGAGGGGGGAAGCGAGACTGTCCTCATTGTCGAGGACGAGGAGATGCTGAGGGAACTCGCGTTGTCCATACTTTCGTCCAAGGGCTATAGGGTAATTACCGCGGCTGACGGCGACGAGGCGGTTGAAAAGTATCGCGGCAGGTCAGGCGAGATTGACCTCGTGGTTTCTGACTATGGCCTCCCAAAAATGTCCGGAGATGAAGTCCTGAGAGCGCTCAAGGCAATAAATCCGGAAGTGAGGTTGATAATAGCCACTGGATATCTCGATCCGCCTGCCAGGTCAAAGCTCCTCGAAGATGGAGCGAGCGAATTTATACTGAAGCCTTACAAGCCCGCTGAGATCCTTGAGAAGGTGAGATTGGTTCTCGATCGCTAAACCGGAGCGTTCTTCCAGGGAGGGATTGCCGGGCAGCCAAATCTCCATTGAGCTAGCACAAGGGGAGCGTCATTTGGGATGAGGGTAGGTTTGCTTTTCATAACGCCCCTGTCTATTTTACGCAGGATTCAAGCATGATGCAGCGGCGTTTGTTCGGAGTATGCTTGGGAGTGGAATAGTCTTGACTGCTCAGAGGGGAGATGGCGCTTGAAGATTCGGACTCAGTGGATTTTTAGATTTTTCGAAAAAGCGGATTTGCCCCGCAAAACGGTCGATGCCATTCCATATTATCAGTACGGTTCCAATTGATTCAATTCATCAGCTATTAAGCTACGGAGGTCATAATGAAAAAGATGATATTGCTTCTGCTCCCCTTGTTCGGTGCGTTCATGATAGGTTGCGGCGGGTCAAAGTCGCTGCAGTCCGCTGATACCGGTGACGTACCAGACTGGTATATGAATGTTCCGCAGGATCCGAACTATTTATTCGCGGCGAACACACAGACTTCGCAGGACATGCAGCTCGCGGTCGACAAGTCGACCGAGGCGGCCCGGGCAGATATCGGAAGGCAGCTCCAGGTGAAGATCGAAGGTCTCCAGAAGAGATTCTCCGAAGAGACTGGTTCGGGCAACGATGCGCAGCTCCTCCAGATGTTCACGCAGGCGGAGAAGACGGTCGTCTCCACAACGCTTCAGGGAAGCAGGGTGAAGAGCCAGAAAATTGTCCGCGATGGTCAGCTCTGGCGTGCATATGTTCTCGTCGAATATCCTGTCGGCGCCGCCAATGAAGCGCTGATGCAGCAGATAAAGAACAACAATCAGATGTACACGAGGTATAGGGCTTCGCAGGCTTTTAAAGACCTTCAGGGTGAGGTCGACAAGTACGAGAAGTACAAGCAGGAACAGGAGCAGCAAGGGGCTCCCACTCACTGATTCGAAGAGGCCTTGCGGGGTGAATCCTCGCAAGGTCCTGCCCAAATGCGGAGATTGTTCCTAAGATCGAGCGGTCTGCATTTCTCGGTCACCCTACTTGTCTCGGGTCTTCTCGGAATTCTATTGAGCGGTTCACAGTTGGGGAAGACCGTGGAAAGGGAGACCCTGGACTGGCGAATGCGTCTGGCACAGGGGAGCAGAAGGCCCGACACATCAGTTGTCATCGCGACGATTGACCAGAAGAGTCTCACTTACTTCGAAAAGAACGGCGTGGCATGGCCTTGGCCCAGAGAATTCTACGGCGTCCTTCTCGACTACTTCCGTGCGGGGGGCGCGAAAGCCGTGCTGTTCGATATGGACTTCTCCCAGAAAGACATGGATCGACTCAACGTTGATGCCAGCGAGTCTGACAGTTCATTCGGCAGGGCAATACGAAAAGCGGGGAACGTTGTTCTCATAACTCTCCTGACGCGCGGATCTTCGGATTCTGCGACACCCCGGATAGATGACAGATTCTTTTTGCGCGGTGCTCCGAACAGGATCGCTGTCCCTGGCTACAGCTCATGCATCGCGCCGCGGTCCGAATTCCAATCGGGAGCCGGCCGGCTCGGGGCCGCAAATTATATGGTCGATCTCGACGGCGTTGCCAGAAGGATTCCCCTCCTTTACAAAGAGGGCGACGAACTTCTCCCGCAGGCGGCGCTGGCCACCTTCGCGGTTGGGAATGATTTTTCTTCAAACAAGCTGATGAACTTCATCAGAACGATTCCCGTAGATGAAAACGGCTACTACCTCATTAACTGGTACGGCAGAGGCGGACCCGGAGGGGTCTTCAGGTACTACTCCATCAGCGCGCTGATGATTTCCGCCGTGCAGATGATGCAGAGGTTACGACCTGAGATCTCTCCTTCCCTCTTCAAGGGGAAGTACGTGATTGTCGGCGGGACTGCCCTTGGCTTGATGGACTACGTCTCAACTCCGTTCACTGCTTTGGAGCCCTTTCCGGGAGCCGAGATACACGCGACGATCCTGAGCAACCTTCTGGACCATGACTTTCTGAGGGAGCTATCCCCATGGGTGGTTGCGTTCGTCATTCTGGGGATGTCATCAGTCGTATCAGGTTTGTTCTTCGGCACGAAGAGAGCGGCCCTGTCGACGGCGATTGCGCTTGTGCTGGCGGGAGTTTATTTCCTCGCCACTCTTATCGTTATGTCTGCCGCTCGAATTTCTCTCCCCCTTGTGGGGCCCGAAGTATCTGCTCTCGGTGCGTTCGCGCTGGCCGGCGTCATCAGCTACGTGACCGAAGGGAAGCGGAGAAGAGAGCTCCGCAAGTTAATGAATAGGTACATCAACTCTGACGTGATTGAGGAAATCTCTGCTGATCCGGACACCGTGGATCTGAAAGGGAGGGAGGTTGAAGCGACTGTGTTTTTCTCGGACATACGGGATTTCACTTCAGTGTCCGAAAGGCTCCAGCCGAGAGAACTTGTCGAAAGCCTTAACGAGTATTTCAACATCGCAACGGATATTGTCCTCAACAGCGGAGCCATGCTTGATAAGTATATTGGGGACGCGATAATGGCGGTCTTTGGCGCCCCACTGAAGAGGGACGATCACGCCATCATCGCCTGCCTTACCGCCATAAAAATGCAGAAGGTCTTGACGGAATTTTATTCAAGGAGAGATGGCGGCAAACCGGTATTTCAGACCAGAATCGGACTTAACTCCGGAAAGATGGTCATAGGGAACATAGGTTCGGAGAGGCGGACAGATTACACGGCAATCGGAGACAGCGTCAATCTTGCATCGCGCCTCGAAGGGGTCAACAAACAGTTCGGCACGCGAATAATGATCAGTGAATCTACCTTCGATCTGGCTTCAGGTTCCGTCGAGGCCAGGGAGCTGGACCTCGTCAGGGTCAAAGGGAAGGACAAGCCCGTAAGGATATTCGAGTTGCTCGGCGAGAAAGGCTCGCTAGAGCCGGCACAGGAAGAGGCATATAGGCTATTTCACTCGGGTTTACAGGCATACAGGAGAAGAGAGTGGGAGCGGTCGGAGGCCATATTCGCGGAAGTCCTTAAGTTGAGGCATGATGACGGGCCGTCGCTGACTTACTTATCGCGATGCAGGTCCCTCGCCTCCGCCGGTGTGCCGGACGACTGGGATGGTGTCTTCACGCTGAAGACGAAATGAAGTCCGAAGGAAACGGAGACTGAGAGTTTGAGTCGATAGCGGTTGGAGTGATGATGATTCGGTCGCACACCAGGTCGTTTGGACCGAATGCAACTCGCGTTCAGCCGGAACTTTCAATACTGACAAGAGAATAAGGGGATGCAAATGAAAATTGCCACGACAGTCCTGATCTTGTGCGTCGCCGCCATGGTCTCCGAATCACAGACGCTTTACGTGAAGCGGAACAATGCCTATGTGAGGGAGGGTCCCGGCTCGTTTTACCCTTTCATCGTCGTCCTGCAGTCGGGCGCGGGCATAAAGGAGCTGGGGGTATCAGGCAACTGGTACAAAGTGGAGGTTCAGGCGGATAAGAAAGGCTGGATCGCAGCGAACTGTCTTTCCGACAAGAGATCGGGGGCATCCATGTTCCAAAAGCTGAGCAGCGGTTGGAGCTCTGCCGGTGCGTCGCAGTCGGCACTCGCGGCCGCCATCAAAGGGTTCGCGAAGAAATACAGCGACGCGGGCGCCGGCGATGTCGACGAGGTCTTGTCCTATTCCCGCAAGAACTTCACTGCCGACGAGCTCGTCTCTTTCGCGAAACCGCTCGAGCTCTCTTCGTCTTCAAATAAAGGGAAACTCGATTTCGGGGACCTTGACTTCAAGACTCCTCACTACGACCCGACGATGGATGAGCAGGCGATAGGAGTCGGCATTGCGGCACGCCTCGCAGCGAGAGGAATTGTAAGAGATACGAGGCTCGTGAAGTACGTGAACATGATTGCCGCAGCCCTTGCGCAGAGTTCAGAAGTCTACAACTGGGACTTTACCGTTTTCGTGTTGAACGACAGCACAATCGACGGCTTCGCCTGTCCAGGCGGCTACATCTTCCTGACGCTCGGTGCCGTGAAGGCGTGCAGCGATGAGTCGATGCTCGCCGCCATAATTGCGCATGAGATGGGACACGTCATCAGGAGACACGGCTTGCAGGAGATGACTAATCGTGCGGTGGACATAAAAGCGGACAGCGCGTTCTCGGAACTCGACGAGAACGTAGGGGGAAGCTCAAAGACGGAGGAGGATCTGGAGTCGATGGCGAGGGAAAGCTATGATATTGTGGTACATAAACGTCTCTTCGCATACGAAAAAGAGGCGGATGAAATGTCCGCCGTACTCTGTGCTAACGCCGGTTATGATCCGTGGGGGATCGTCAGGATGGACCAGAAGGTCTATGCTCTCAGCAAGACGGAGTCGCCTGACATGTTTGGGGCCGACTTCACGCTGCAGAACGACCCCGCGGAACGTTACAGGCTAATAAAAGAATTTGTGGATCGGAACTTTTCTCAGGATTCGCCAGGAGCGAGGATGAAGGTGAGGTTCGAATCTGAAATTGGAGAAATCCACCGATGATAACTCCGCGGAAGAAGAATGTTGCCTTCTGAATGCATGCGTACCCGTTCATATCTGAGCGGCAAGAACGATGGAGGGAGACCGCCGTGCGAATGCCAATGAGACAAATCTTGCTGATGATCGTGCTCGTCTCTTCCGTGCGTGGACAGACCTATCCCCGCTGGTTCCTTGAACCTGGATCACTTCATTGCGGGTTGTCGGCTGTCGGATACTCCGTGCCCTTCTTCAGCAACCACTCGTCTGATTCGGTCGCGTTTGCTGACGCGTGCCAGCGTCTGTCAATCCAGCACTTCGCCAGAATAACGGGCGGTGAGGCTTTCTGGGCGACCGAGGCCGGAGTTTATTGGATGGGGAGCGATTTTAAGATGATGACAGACACTTCGTATCTTTATACGGTGCTGTCTGAGGGAGTCAGGCTTGACAGCTGCTCGACAGGGAGGATGACGGTCTTTCTGGCCGGTGAGCGCGGCTGCGACCTGCCTGTGTATATGCGCGAGCTTGTCAGGTGTCCCAGGACCCAGCCGAACTGGGTCGAGAACCTGCCGCAGGATGACGAGTTCATATATGCCGAGGGCGCCGCGCCGGAGTATTTCTACGAATCGAGCTCCTGGCAAGCCGCAGAAAAACACGCACTGTTCAATCTCGCGAGGAGCGTCAGGCTTTCGCTTGAGTCGCTTCAGAAATCGACCGGCCTTTCGGGCCAGGAGATAAGGAACGAGGAAATAGCCGTCGCACTCAGGAACGTGCAGGTCGTCCGGCGGTGGGCAGATACTCGTCGTGGGCTTTTCTATGTGCTCGTGCGAATGCCGGCCCCTGCCAGCCCGAAAGGAAATTGACAGGCTTGATTTGCCTGACTCCCAGGTGATATGATTCAACAGTTGAGAAGGTGAGGAAAATATGAATAAGCATGTCAAATGCGTCCCGCGAATGGCGCTTGCGGTCGCGGTTTTGTTCATTCCATTTCTCGTGATCTCCTGCGGTCCGGCCGTCACTGTGACCAGGGTCAGTCCGGACACTGAAACGGACCTGAGCGGGTATTGGAACGACACTGATTCCCGCCTCGTCGCTCAGAAGATGATAGGTGATCTCCAGACTTCGCCATGGGTGGACAGGTTCGAACAGGAAAACAACAGGAAGCCGGTCGTGATTGTCGGGAAGATAGTCAACAGAAGCTATGAGCATATCGACGTGGAAACGTTCGTTAAGAATCTGGAGGAGGCCCTTGTCAACGGCGGGATTGTGAAGTTCGTTGCTTCATCCAAGGAAAGGGAACAGATCAGGGCAGAACGAAAAGACCAGGCGATGAACGCTTCCGACGAGTCTCAGAAAGGGCCGGGCCAGGAAACCGGCGCGGACTATATGTTGATCGGAAACATCTCGTCCATAATCGACAAGGAGGGGGGCGAGAGCGTAAAGTATTATCAGATCGATCTGGAACTCGACAACATCGCGACGAACGAAAAAGCGTGGATCGGCGAGAAGAAGATTAAGAAAATAGTGAAGAGGGCTGACGTCGGATTTTGAGAGCAACGAATCGGCGAAAACGTTATCCCCCATATCCGGAACCAGATAAGGACCGTCATAGCGTGAGCCCTTTGAGTCAAAGGCGCGGAAATGCATCTTTGGCCGGCCGCCTGTGCCGCGGAGGAGTTATCCTCTCCGTGAGCATCTTTATTTCCGGCTGTGCCATGTCTGCAGGCTTCTACAGGAACGTGGATGCCGATTTGACGGCCGGTCAGTACGCCAGAGCGGCTGACGTCGTAAGAGAAAACAAGGCCAAGTTTGGTAAGAACAGCTCGGTCCTCTACAACCTCGAGATGGGGCTCCTCCTTCACTACGCCGGTAATTACGCGGAGAGCACGCGGCACTTCGCGGCGGGCGAGCGGGAGATGGACGAGCTGTACACCAAGAGCATTTCAAAGATCACCGGCTCTTTCGTGATAAACGACAACGAGCTACCATATCAGGGGGAAGACTTCGAGAAAGTCTATGTCAATCTCTTCATGGCGCTCAATTACGCGGAGTTGGGAAAAACTGAAGACGCGCTCGTCGAGGCGAGGAAGGTAGACCTCAAGCTTAACGAATACTCCAGGGAATACGGCGGCAAAAACTCGTTCAGACAGGACGCGTTCATCCGATATGTGATGGGAGTGCTTTACGAAGCCGACGGCGATATCAACAACGCGTTCATCTCGTATCACCAGGCTTATGAAGGGTACAAAGCGTACGATAGCCTCTATAGTACCGCGTGCCCTTCTTTCCTGAAGTCGAGTCTCGTACGTACAGCAGGCGAGCTCGGTTTCTCAGATCGGCTCGAGCGTTACCAGGACGAATTCGGGATAGACTATTCGCGCTCGGATGGCGCGAAAGGAAATCTCCTTATAATAGTGTATTCAGGGAAGGGGCCGATTAAGGAGGAATTCAAGCTTAGAGTTTCCATCCCCGACACGAGCGGGGTCGTCCATTCTTTCGTCGTTGCCGTGCCTAAGTTCCAAGCGCGTCAGAAGGGGACGACTTCCTACCGGGTCTCGATATCAGGAAGCGGAGGAGAGATAAGAGAAATGACGCAGGTTGGTGAGAATGTGAACAGGATTGCGGAGAAAGATCTTGACGACCGTCTTTCGCTTATTTACCTTAAGGCTGGAGGTAGAGCCCTACTGAAGTTCCTTGCCGCCGAGAAACTGAAGGAAGAGGCTAAGAAGAAAACGAACGGCTCCTACCTGTCAAATCTTCTGAGCAGCACGCTCATTGATGCCGCGTATGATGCATCGGAGCAGGCCGACCTTCGGACATGGAGGACGCTTCCACACGACATACAAATTGAGCAAGTCCTTCTCCCTGCCGGAACTTACAGCGTGGAGGTGGACGCAAGTGACGGCACCCAGCTAATGGCAGAAAGGGTGGATATAAGTGCCGGCCAGGTTATTGTGAAATTGATTCCGGACCTCAAATGAGGATTTGTCAGATGAAACACATGACACTATTTACACTCGTTCTTGTCTTAAGCGGGATGGTAAGGGCTCAGACTCCCGATTGGGTAGCAGGGAAGAGCGGCACCTACCCCGACCAGTATTATATAACCGGCGTTGGAAGCGGTGATACGCGAAATGAGGCGGAGAACCAGGCGAGAGCGCAGATCGCACAGGTCTTTAGAATCCAGTTGAACGCAAGGTTCAGCACGAACAAGACCGAGACTTTGCGGGGAACGAAGGGGGAGGGAGAATCGCTGGACGTTACGAGGAGCCGCGTCGATGTCGGCACCACAAAGACACTGGAAGGGTCGGAAATAGCCGACGTTTGGCAGGACCCGCAAACCATGGAGTATTACGCTCTTGCCGTGCTCGACAAGGAGAAGGCATCGTCAAGGTTGGCTGGCCAGATAGCTGCACTCGACAGCGATCTCGTCGACCTCACGCGGGAGGCTGACACGGCGGCGACGAAGCTTGGTAAATTAAGGTTGCTTGCTTCGATAGCAGGCACCGCCGCGCGACGCCGTGACCTGAATTCAGATTACTCGATACTCTCGGGCTCGGGTCAGGGCATTCCTCTGACCGGTGTCTCCGCTGACGAGGCATCGAGCCGGCTTTCGAACTATTGCTCTTCACAAATTACGTTCGACCTCTCGGCTGACGGAGCGGACTCGCGCGGCGCGGCGCAGGTAGTCTCCGACGCGCTTACGGAACATGGCTTCAAGCTGAATGTATCAAATGACACTCTGGCCGACCTGTCTGTCCACCTCTCAAGCCATCTTGAGCCATCCGGCACGCCCGTTGGGGGATGGTACTACTGCAGGTGGAATGTCGCGATCAGGCTAATCGACAACAGCCGTGGTAATATAATCGTTTCGGTTTCGCGGAGTGGACGATCGGGCCAGTTGACCGTCGAGCGGGCGAAGGAGAGGGCCCAATACGATTTGGATCACGCCGTCAAGGCTCTGGCCGGCGACATGCTGAAAAAGCTTCTCGAGTAAGTTTTGTCTGCGGAGAGGCGCCTCGGCAGTTAAAGATTTCCCTGTTAGTTCCGAAATAGGGCGTAAGGCAGGTTCAAGTGAACAGCCTGTATTTCAACGACCCAGCAGTACATCCGGTCCATCACCGGCGGGTGAATCTAGCCGAGACGGCTCGATTCTTCTTTCATAATTCCTCTCCGCGTTGCAGCGGAATGAGAATCGAGATTCAGAGATGCCAAAGAACAAAAGAGACTTATTTATTCGATGTTTCGCATTTTGATTGTGGACGACCACCCGCTGACTCGGAGCGGCCTGGTCGCGGAGCTTTCGAAAACTCCTGACATTTCAGTGGTCGGCGAAGCCGGTGACGGCGACGAAGCGCTCCGCAAGGCGCGCAAACTCAAGCCCGATCTGGTTCTCCTTGATGTAGCCCTCCCGGGTAAGAGCGGACTTGAGGTTCTGAAGAGTCTGAAGGCGGAGTTCCCTTCGGTTAAAGTCCTGATGCTGAGCGGGCATCCCGAAAGCCAGTACGCCGTCAGGTGTCTAAGGAATGGCGCGGGAGGCTACCTGACGAAGGACTCAGGGCCCGCTGATCTGATAGCCGCAATCCGCAGGGTGATGAGCGGTGGGAGGTTCATAAGCACGTCGCTCGCTGAACTCCTTGCCGGTGAAATCGCCTCAGGCGCCGGCCACCTTCCTCATGAGAAACTCTCCGACCGCGAATTCCAAATACTCTGTCTCATCGGTCAGGGAAACACCGTCACCCAAATAGCGGGGATTCTCTCGTTAAGCGTGTCAAGTGTTAATACGTACAGGGCGCGCTTACTCTCGAAGATGCATCTCAGTACGACTGCACAACTCATCAGGTACGTCCTCGATAACAACCTTTCTTTCCCATCGAGGTAGTTCCTTCCTTTCTCCCGGCAGCAGCTCGTTCTCCTCAGACTCCGGTTCAACAGTCGGGGTGTCGCATTATTTTCGACACAACTACTGCACTATTTATGATGTTCTCCGTCTTTCGTTCCGTCGAAGCAAAATATATAAAGGTTGCGCCGTTCATGTGGTGAAATCGGTGACACCCGGATTCTGGTTCAGGGAGAATCATTCAAAGGGGAACACCGCCGTCTTCATCACGAAAATTATTCGAAGTACGCTCCCGACTCGTTGTCTCGAGCGGTAGTGGTTTCAAGCTTAACTTTCGAAGGAGAGACGAAGATGAACTGGTTTTACGATCTTAGCGTGCGGGCAAAACTGCTGATTGCTTTCGCGGTGCTGGCGGCATTTAGCACGGCAGTTGGAGTAATAGGGGTCGAGAATATGAACACAGCTTCGACGGGGGACACTTTTCTCTACAAGTCAAACGCGAAGGCGCTCGCCGCGGCCGGCCAGGCCGGGATCCATATTGAGATCGCCAGGGGCATCATGGCTGAGATGGCCCTTCCGGACAACAAGGGCAATGTGGATGAACTGTCTCAGCAACTCTCGGATGAAAAGAAGTCAATCGTCGAGTTCACGAAAGCGTACGAGCCTACGATATACAGCCAGGGAGACAAGGACTGTTACGCACAGCTCCTTAAGGGTGAGAGCGACTTTTTTGCTGACGCGGAGCAGTTTGTCGCCTTGGCGAAGTCGGGCCAGACGGCGGCCGCGCTGAGCTTCTTCAACGGTGAAGTTAGCAACAGCAGCAAGTATCTCAGCAGTGCAGTTCAGAAGACGATGGACCTCACCATGTCTGAAACAAGAGATGCGTACTACGCGAACTCCGCAGTTCTTCAGCGCTCCCGGAGTGTCTCGATAGTCGCCGGCATCGGCGCTCTGATTGCCGCGATAATTCTTGGTTTCTTCATGTCAGGATATATGTCGAAGAGTATAAGTGTCGTCGCAGAGCGGGTGGAACAGCTTCAGTCTGTCTGCATCACCAATCTCGGCAACGGCCTCCTCGCGATGGCGAATGGAGACCTGGGCGCAAAAGTGGAGAAGGCGACCCAGCCTCTTAACCTTCGCCAGAAGGACGAATTTGGCAAAATGGCTGGTAGCGTTGACAAGATGATTATGAAGAGCCAGGCCGGCATCGATGAATATGAAAAAGTCAGGCATAGGATTAACGATCTGATCGCCGAGACCGGGCGGCTCATAAAAGACTCGCAGAACGGGCTCCTGAGCAACCGTGGCGATGTCTCAAGGTTCCGCGGGGCGTATGAGGAGATCGTGAGAGGAGTGAACGAAATGCTCGACGCTGTCATTCTCCCTGTCAAGGAGGGAGCTGACGTGCTCGAGGTCATGGCGAAGGGTGATCTTACTGTGAGAGTGAAAGGTGAATACAAGGGAGACCACCAGCTCATAAAGAACAGCATCAACCAGCTGGGCGATTCGCTCAGTGAACTTCTCGAGGAGGTAACGCAGGCGGTGGAGGGAACAGCCAGCGCGAGCGGTCAAATCTCGTCCAGCACGGAAGAGATGGCTGCGGGAGCTCAGGAACAAAGCTCACAGGCGAGCGAAGTTGCTACCGCCGTTGAGGAGATGACGAAGACCATAATAGAAACGACGAAGAACGCAGGCATGGCAGCCCAGGCGGCGAGAGACGCTGGTACGACCGCCGAAGGGGGAGGGAACATCGTGAAAGCCACGATAGCCGGGATGGACAAGGTTGCGGAAGTCGTCAAAAAATCGTCCGAGAAAATAAAGACCCTCGGCAGAAGCAGCGACCAGATCGGCGAGATAATTCAGGTAATCGACGACATAGCCGACCAGACGAATCTGCTTGCCCTGAATGCGGCTATTGAGGCGGCGAGGGCGGGGGAGCAGGGGCGAGGATTCGCCGTCGTCGCGGACGAAGTGCGGAAACTGGCCGAAAGAACGACGAAGGCGACAAAGGAAATCGCCGGAATGATAAAGAAGATACAGGAAGAGACAGGCGATGTTGTCGCTTCCATCGACGAGGGAACTTCTGAAGTCGAGAACGGGAAGAAGATGGCAGACCAGGCGAGCACGGCCCTTCAGGAAATCATATCGGGCTCCCAGCAGGTTGTCGATATCGTCGGGCAAGTGGCGGCCGCAAGCGAAGAACAGTCATCAGCGGCGGAGCAAATCAGCAAGAACATTGAAGCCATAAGCAGCGTTTCACAGCAGAGCGCCGCCGGTTCTCAGCAGATTGCCAAGGCGGCGGACGATCTCAACAGGCTCACCGCTGACTTGCAGGTGTTGATCTCCAAATTCAAAATAGAAGCGGGCGCGTCTTCTTCGCCCAGGCGCACACGCGAGGAGAGGGGAAGCCTTGCCGTCAGAGCGAATGGTCACATCGTGACGGCCTGATAAATTCCTTCCTCCCCGCTTGGAAGGTAAAAGAAGCGAAAGGTGGCTCGCTCGGTTGCCACCTTTCGTCATTTAGGGCCCTGCCTAAGTAGAATTCGTATTCTTTTCGTCCCCGCAGGTCCCGCCTGATAGATTGAAGTTTCGTGTCGAACTTCCGAACGAATCCGGCGCTGTTCTTGTTCTGATAAGATGTGGAGCACGCCGCGTTGTCCGTCCTCGTGATGGATGACCGTCCGCTGTCGTGCAATTTCAAGAAATCAGTGTGTTACAACTGTGAAAGAGAGTTTAGATGCCTAACCTGAAAGATCTTCCCGTAGGAGAGAAAGCTCCTGAAGAAGTCAACGTGATTATCGAAATCCCGAAAGGAACTCACACTAAGATCGAATATGATCCGGTTCTGGAAGTGTTCAGGCTGGATCGCGTGTTGTACTCCGCCGTTCATTACCCAACTGCTTACGGATTCATTCCTCACACACTTTGGGAAGATGGCGATCCATTGGATGTTCTGGTCCTCAACGAGGAACCTCTTCAGACAGGGCTTCTGCTACGCGCCCGTCCTGTTGGTGTCCTTGTAATGAAGGACGAGAAAGGTTCAGACAGCAAGATACTTGCGGTCCCTTCTCTCGACCCCCGCTACAACCACGTGTTTGACATAACGGACGTGGCAAAGCACTTCCTCCGTGAAGCGGAACACTTCTTTGAGACGTACAAGGAGCTCGAAGGGAAGTTCGTCAAGAGTTTCGGTTGGGAGCCCGCGCGCTCAGCGAAGGAGGCGATAACAAAGGGAGTTGAGGCGTACGAATCGACTCATCAGTAAGCCTCTCAATTTCAATTGGCGACAGAGGGGCTTGTAACTCCTGCCGCTGGAAGGGATTGCGGCAGATCGGAGGCCTTTCACTCGCTTGGCCTGCGGTCCCTGGCGAGGGCACATCTCATTCATTCTGATTTCTAACAGTATTGGGACAAAAGTCTCTTGGGAAATTGGAATGGAAGAGCTAAATTTTGGTGTCATTTTTCGGCGACCGCTAAGGAATGGCGGAATTCGCGGATTATTGAAGCCGATGCAGGAGACACGTCCCGCCCCAGGCGGGAAAAGCCTCGTTCGTTTACAAAGAGTTTGAAGAATAATTGCCCGGTGGTGTGCCTGGCAATACGTCCCGCCCCAGGCGGGAAAAGCCTCGTTCGTTTACAAAGAGTTTGAAGAATAATTGCCCGGTGGTGTGCGTGGCAATACGTCCCGCCCCAGGCGGGAAAAGCCTCGTTCGTTTACAAAGAGTTTGATGAATAATTGCCCGGTGGTGTAATTGGCAACACGCCTGACTCTGGATCAGGAAAGTCTAGGTTCGAGCCCTAGCCGGGCAGCTTTTCTCGGAATTTTGAATCCTAAATTCACAATTTTGAATTGGGTAATCCTTCCCACATTTAGAATTGAGAATTTGAAATTTTGAATTCTCATGGCGCTATCGTCTAGTGGCCTAGGACGTCGCCCTCTCAAGGCGAAAACACGGGTTCGACTCCCGTTAGCGCTACCCAGCAAGTTGCTCTTCCCCCTCAACATGCCGTACCAGTATAGAGCGGCTCAACAGCTGCGAATCTTTTGTCATGGATTTTGACTGAGCCACGGCAGGCCTCACAAACAAATCCCCGGTCCGCTTGCCATTGCAAAATTCGATCTGTGTCATTACGTTAAACGGTTCGAAGCGCATCGACATTCAAGGCAGATATGTTCTTCTGTTAAACTTTCTTGAAGTCTTTCAAATAGATCGAGATTACTCATACGGCATTTAACTTAGGCGAGTTGGCTAAGCAGATCGACACTTGATAAGACGAAGCACCAAGAGGAACTATCTATGAATGAAAGTTTCCGAAGCACGCGGTCATCACTTCAGTTTTGGGCATTTCTACTCTTAGTCATCAGCGCAGGGCTGATATTCTCAGGCATCCTATATTACCATGCTGAGAAGCGGAGGATTCTCGCCGAGCGGTACAGCCAACTCAGGTCTGTCGCTTCACTCAAGGTCAAAGAGATAGAGCAGTGGCGGGAAGAGCGCCTGGCGGATGCCAGGGTTCTTGCCGGAAGTCCTCTGACAAGAGACGCCATTGTGACGCTCGTCCGCACTCCTGGCAATCAGCGGCTCCGTTTGGCAGAGATGGGAAGGCTGAGACTGGAGCAGCAACTCGGACTTTACAGCAACGCCTTCATAGTGGATACTACAGGACGGATTCTCCTGTCGGCCGCGTCGATCGGAAACAGGATAAACGCCTCCGAGCTTGCGACTCTTAACCTGGCTTTGAAAAGCAGCAAGCCGGTACTGACGGACTTCTTCAGGGGTGAAAGCGGGAATATTCACATAGATGCAATTGATGCCGTGGTCGACGGTTCGGGCAAAGCTGTCGCAGCAGTGGTCCTCCGGAGCAATGCCGGCACATTCCTTTATCCACTCATCAACTCGTGGCCGGTGCCCAGGTTTGCGGCCGAAACCCGTCTCCTCGAGCGGCGCGGCAACCGCGGCGTGCTCCTAAGCGACACCGGGGTTGGGCATGACAGTGCACTCGTTGCCGAGTTTCCACTGGCGTCCGGTGAATTGTCTGAAGTCCAGGCGGCACTTGGAAAGACCGGGATTTTCAGGGGGAGGAATCTGGCAGGGAAGAGCGTTCTTGCAGATCTGTCGCGCATACCCGGGACGCCATGGTCTCTTGTGACGCAGTTGAGTGAAGGCGAAGTGCTTGCTGAGGCGCACAGTCGGGGGAGGACCGTTGCCCTTCTCGTCGCACTCCTCGTGACTCTCTCAATTTCGGCAACCGCGTATGCCTACAGGCACAGTCAGGTCTCTATTTACAGGGAACTGTATGAAAGCGAAGCGGCCAGACGCGAGGTCCGGGAAGAGTTGAGGGCGACTCTTTACAGCATAGGAGATGCGGTGATCACGACCAATGTTGAGAGCAGGGTGAAGCAGATGAACCCCGTCGCCGAGCATCTCACGGGGTGGGAAGAGAGTGATGCTCGCGGAAAACCGCTGGGTGAGATATTTAGAATAGTGAATGAGGATACGGGTGCCATCGTACAGAGCCCCTCTGAGCTGGTGCTCCGCGAAGGGCGGATCGTCGGGCTTGCAAACCATACGCTTTTGATATCCAGGGATGGAACCAGACGTCCCATCGCTGACAGCGGCGCTCCCATCCTCGACAAAGACGGCAAGGTCATCGGAGTTGTTCTGATTTTCAGAGACCAGACCAGGGAAAGAGAAGCCGAGCGCAAAATCACTGAGAGCGAATTCCAGCTCAAGCGCTCGCAACGCGTGAGCAGAATAGGATACTATAATCTGGACATCAGAACCGGGTTGTGGACGTGCTCCGAAATGCTCGACGAGATTTTCGGGATCGACTCTACTTTTCACCACAGCCTTGAAGCCTGGATGACTCTCGTTCATCCGGATCACCGCGGCGAAATGGATTCATACTTCAGGAACGCTGTGTTGGTGGAAAAGAAAGGGTTCGACCGGGAGTACAGAATAAGAAGGTTCAGCGACGGCGAAGTGTTGTGGGTTCATGGGCTTGGGGATCTTGAATTCGATGAACACGGAGAGCCGGTCAGGATGTTTGGAACCATCCAGGACGTGACGGAAAGGAAGCTGGCCGCAGAGAAAGTCACCCAGCTCGCCTCCATTGTCGAGTCTTCAGACGACGCGATCATCAGCAAGGACCTTGATGGGATAGTGACAAGCTGGAACGCTAGTGCCGAGAGAATCTATGGCTACAAGGCGGAAGAAATCATTGGCAGACCGGTGCAAACGTTGGTTCCCGCGGGGAACGACGATGAGATTCCAGGTATACTGGAGATGATCAAGAACGGAGGGCATGTTTCGCACCAGCTCACGAAGCGCCTCAGGAAGGATGGGACGATAATAGAAGTCTCCCTTACCGTGTCGCCGATACGGGACGCAAACGGCAAGATAGTGGGCGCGTCGGCGATTGGCCGTGATATAACCGACCTGCGGAGGGCAGAAGAGGAGCTTTCAAGATTCTTCGATCTCGTGCCGGACATGGTCTGCATTGCAGGGACCGACGGCTACTTCAGGAAATTGAACGCCGCCTGGGAGAAGACGCTGGGTTTCACTCCCGATGAAATGCTCCCTATCCCACTCACGGACTTAATTCATCCTGATGACGTTGAATCGACATTGCGCGAAGTACAGAATCAGGTTGCGGGAGAGATGACTGTCAATTTCGTCAACCGTTACCGCTGTAAAGATGGAAGCTACAGGACTTTGGAATGGAAGGCCAGCCCTTCTCCGGATGGGAAAACGCTTTACGCCGCTGCGAGAGATGTTACGGAACGGAGAAAAGCAGAACAGGCGCTCCGCGAGAGTGAGCAGAAGTTCAGGGCTGTTGTCGAGGGTTCCGCGGCCGGGATATGGATACATGACGGGAATCATTTCCTTTACGCCAATCCGACAGCTCTAGACCTGCTCGGGTACGGCATGGACGAGCTGGTGGACATGGCTCCCTTGGATATACATTTCCCCGCCGATCGCACCGCGCTTCGTGAGAGAGTTGACAGAAGACTGAGGGGCGAAGATGTCCTGAAACGTTCCGAATTGGAGATCGTACGGAAAAACGGCGAAGCGAGATGGGCAGATCTGAACGCTTCACTCATAGAATATCAGGGCAAACCTGCGATACTCGTTTCGGTTTACGACATAACGGAGAGAAAGATGCTGCAGGAGCAGCTCTTGCAAGCGCAGAAGATGGAAGGGATAGGAAGACTGGCCGGAGGTATCGCTCATGACTACAACAATATGCTAGGCGTCGTGACGGGATACTCTCAGCTTATACTGGGAAAACTCAACAAGGGTGATCAAATCTACAGATACGTTGAGCTGATAGATTCTGCCGCGAAGCGGGGCACGGATCTCACAAGACAGCTCCTGGCTTTCGCGAGAAGGGAGATCGTCTCCCCAAAACCTGTCGATCCAAACCTGGCGATAACCTCTCTCCAGAAGATGCTTGCGAAGCTCATCGGCGAAGACATATCGCTGAAATTTGTTCCTGGAACGGACATCTGGCACATCAAAATAGATCCCACGCAGTTTGACCAGATTCTGGTAAACCTCGCGACGAATGCGAGGGACGCGATTGAAGGAGTAGGGAGCGTGTTCATAGAAACGACGAACTGCCTGATAAGCGAGGCTTACTCTCAAAACAGGCTCTCCGTGACTCCAGGCGAATATGTTCTCCTCACGTTTTCGGACGATGGGAAAGGAATGGGCAAAGACACTCTCGACAAGATCTTTGAGCCGTTCTTCACGACGAAGCCGAAGGGAGAAGGCACCGGCCTTGGACTATCGACGGTCTATGGTATCGTGAAACAGAATGGCGGGATCATAAACGTGTACAGCGAACCGAAGAGCGGAACGACCTTCAAAATATATCTCCCTCGCTTTTATGGCGAGCTCGAGAAGTCGGAGCCGAAGGGACCCGCCGAGGATGTCAGGGGAACTGAGACCCTACTTGTGGTCGAGGATCAGGCCGAGCTACTGGAGCTGGCCAAGAACAGCCTAGAGGAATACGGCTACAAGGTCCTGACCGCGCTTACCCCCGGTGAGGGGCTACTCATTTCTGAGTCTTATCATGAGAGAATACATCTCCTCCTGACGGATGTGATAATGCCTACGATGAACGGGAAGGAGCTTCGTAACAGGATCCATGTGCTCAAGCCTGAAATTAAGACGATATTCATGTCGGGGTACACTGCAAACGTCATCGCGCACCGCGGAGTTTTGGACGACGACGTGGAGTTCATACAAAAACCGTTCACGCCGTTCACGCTCGCAAAAAAGGTGAGGGAAGTTCTCGACTCTTAGCCGTGCCGGCCTTTGTCTAAATCGCTGCCGGTGGCCTTAAGCTTAGAGAACTACTTCGTAACGGAACCCTGGTTCAGGTACTTCTTAACGGTTGATTCAAAGAAGGCCCTGTCCCTGACGCCTATCCACTTCTCGGCTATCTGTCCTTCTTTGTTCACGAGGAACGAGGTGGGAATGGCGTTGATGTTGCCGTAAGCGTTGGCGATGTTATCGTTGTCGATGACTATCTGGTAAGTCAATCCGTTGTCTCTGGCGAAATCGGACACGTCTTTTACAAGGTTGTCTCCTCTGTCCTCAGATACCCCAACCACCACAAATCCTTTGGCGGCGTACTCTTTGCTGACGGCTTCGATGTCAGGAAGTTCTGACTTGCATGGACCGCACCACGTCGCCCAGAAATTCACGAGGACTATCTTCCCTTTCAGGTCACTCAAAGAGACACTCTTGCCATCGCTGTCATACCAAGTGAAATCAGACGCGGCCTTGCCGGCGATTGGGACCACTCCTTTGACGATCGACACGTTCGCGATGTGGTTCGTTCCCGACTGTGCCTGGGCCGTGGAGGCCTTCTGAGTCTGCGTGGAAGGCTGCTTCGCGCAGGAACTCAGCATCGCTAGAAGTGACAGGATGGCGAGCTTTTTGATCATTGTGGATTCCTCCCCCCGGCCTTGAGGTAGCCGGCAAGGTCCTTCTTGTCAAGATTAGTCGTTGCCACGAAAACGCGGCTGCCTGATGTCCACGCCGCCTGCGTGTCTCCGTTCTCATCCATTCCCCAGTACCATTCCCCCTTCTTAATCGTGCTGGCACAGGAGGGCGGGAGTGAAAGCACTCCGGCGGTGACATCGTTCTCCGGAAGGGTGTAGATGTAAATGTATCCTTCGCCAATCTTGTAGACCGCCTGCACTGCCTTGCTCCCCCCGCTTGAAACGCTTCCGCCTATCCAATCGGCTTCGTTAATTACGGGAAGCTTCACGGATTCCCCGGTCTTTTCGTTCACGAAGTTCGAAACGTCCGCGGAGGTGATGGCGGTTATCTGAGATTTGAATTTGCCGCTTAGGACATCCTGAAAATTGTTCATCGCGGCGATGAGCATGTCTTGAGGTCCCTGCTGGACCGCCGCTTCAGAGTCGGGAGGGGAAGAACCGGCGGGCATTATCAGATTTGGCCTGTTGGCGAAGAAAAGCGCCACGCCTATGAGCACCACGGTGAGAATTGCCATGACCGGTTGGAAGAGCGGATTTGTAAATGGTCGTGAAATCAAGGCGCCTTGTTTAAGCAATCCGGTATCCGAAAAAATCATCTCCCTTATTGCCCTCTCGAGGCTGACAGGAACCCGCACGAAAGCGATCTTTCGTTTGATGTAAGACTTGGTCAGCGCCTCGAGCTCGTATTCGTCCCTGCAGCTGCCGCAGATCTCTATGTGCTCGAAAAAGCCTTCCGCCTCTTCGCCGTGGAGCTCATTGTCGACGGCTCCGCTCATCAACTCGCGTGACTCTCTGCAGTCCAATCCTTACAGCTCCCTCTGTAGTCAATCCTCGTCCGTTTCTACTTCGGCGTCCTTGAACCCTCTTCCGAGCGCGTATTCCCTCAACATCGATCTCAGCATCTTCCTCCCGCGGTGGAGGCGTGACCTGACGGTACCGATTGGAACCTCGATGAAATCGGCGATCTCCTCATAAGTATATCCTTCTATGTCGCAAAGTATCACGACGGTTCTGAAGTCTTCAGGAAGAACCTGAAGCGCCTTCGCCACCTCATCCTCGAACAGGTTGCCGAATATCTTCTCCTGCAAGTCGTTCGTATCGACCGCGGAGTCCTTAACGCTTACGTAGAAATCCTTAATGTCGTCGTAATCGACCTTATCGGGTTCCTTTGATTCCTTCCGATATCGGTTGATGTACGAATTCTTCATTATTCGGAACAACCACGCCTTGGCATTCGTTCCCTGCGCATACTTGTCGAAAAAACGGAAGGCCTTCATGTATGTTTCCTGGACGAGGTCTTTCGCGTCATCGGGATCCCCGGTCATCCGTAAGGCAAAATTATAGAGTGCCGGCATGTGCGGCAGCATCTCTTTTTCGAAGTTCTTGTGCTTCGCAGGGATCTGATCTATGCTCATAAAAGGAAGAAAAGAGACTCTTTCAATTGAAAATGACTTTGTTAGTATAACATTTGACTAAAACTAAGGCAAGGTCACAGGGACGTGGCCATTCCGCAACTTAGCTCGCGATTTGACATCTTATAGGAAAAAGGGATTTCTCAATTGGATCGTCTTGCCGAATACATATCTGTGATTTTCTTGTTTGCCGCCGTCGGTTCCGCGTTGCCATTCGTAAGAGAGTGGAAGTCGGACGTGCTTCACCTCTTCGTGGCCTTTGGCGCCGGAGTTTTTCTCGGGGCGGTTTTCTTCCATCTCCTCCCCGATGTGAAGAACTCCAACGGTGCGTTTGCCTTCGTCCTTGCAGGTTTCCTGGTCATCCTCATATTCGAACAGCTCACATTCAGGCATCATGATGAAGATTGCGGCCCTGACTGTCCGCACCGTCATGACGTGGTAGGCTTGGCTGCCTTCCTGGGCCTGATCATACACAGCCTCACGGCAGGTGTTGCTCTTGGTGTGGGGATGGCAGGTAATTCGATGCTCGGCTTTGTAATGTTCCTCGCCATAATAGGGCACAAGTCTGTCGAGGCGTTCTCGCTCGCAACGGTGCTTAAGCTTTCGGATTTCCCGATCAAGAGGTCTGTTAACCTGCTGGCGGTTTATGCGCTTATGACCCCTCTCGGAGCGGTTGCCGCCTACCTCATGATGGAACGGATGAATCATGCGTCAATGGGGATTCCGACATCTCTCGCGGCGGGAACATTCCTGTACGTGGCAACCATGGACTTGCTGCCTGAAGCTTTCCACGTAAAAGGAAGACGTCTCGGATCGGTCGTCTCGATGCTCCTCGGACTGGCGGCGATGTATGCCATTTCGCTGGCCGGGGCGTGACGGAATTCACGTCGTCGCTGTTATATTTTGCAGTATGGAGCCGGCTGAAATAAATCAGGAGTTGAAATGCGAAAGAGGATATTAGGCAAAGGCGGTCCGGAGCTGACCGCGATTGGTTTTGGCGCGTGGGCCATCGGTGGGCCGTGGGAGTTCGGCTGGGGACCCGTGGACGATGAGGCATCGGTCTCCGCCATAAGGAAGGCGATCGATTCCGGTATCAACTGGATAGACACCGCTGCCGTTTACGGGCTCGGCCATTCTGAAGAGGTTGTCGCCCGCGCGATATCAGGGCACAGGGATGACGTGTTCCTCGCGACAAAGTGCGGCATGGTTTGGGACGACAGCAGAAAGGTCAGGGTTCACCTTGGTCCCGTGAGCATCAGGAAAGAAATCGAGGCAAGCCTCCGGAGGCTCAGGACTGACCACGTCGACCTTTATCAGTTTCACTGGCCCGATCCTGATACCCCCGTCGAGGAGTCGTGGGAGACGATGGTTCGCTTGAAGGAGGAGGGTAAGGCGAAGCACATCGGAGTATGCAACTTCGGTGTAGATCTTCTCAAGAGGTGCTCGGCTATCGAGCGTCCTCAATCCCTCCAGCCGATTTACAATCTAGTCAAGCAGGACGTGAGTAAAGAGGTGCTCCCTTACTGTCTGCAGAACGGCATAGGTGTCGTCGCTTACAGTCCTATGATGTCGGGCCTTCTGTCCGGGAAATTTGACATAACCAAATTGGCAGCGGATGACTGGCGAAGGAAGAACAAGGTTTTCCAGGAACCCCTTCTGTCCAGGGAAATCGCCCTCGTGGAGCGGCTGCGCCCGATAGCGTCTAAATACGGCAGAACAGTCGGACAGCTTGCAGTGGCCTGGGTTAACATGAACCCTGCCGTCACCTCATCGATCGTCGGCGCGAGGACCGCCGGTCAGGTAGAAGAGAACAACGGAGGTGATTTCATCATCCAACCGGACGACATGCTGAAGATCGACGAGGCCCTTTCCGAAACCTTGTCGTGACAGGACCATTTGGCCTGAAACTACTAACAACGGGGTCGGCTCGCTTGTCTTCTCCAAAATTATCTGGAGTTTAATGTGACTGCATCTGGTAGAATAGTTTTCCTGGGAGACTCCATCACAGAGATGGGGGACAAGCCGTACGGATACTTGTCGCTGATCAGGAAATCTCTCAGGACAAAATACGGCGATGAGTATCCTGAACTTGTAAATGCCGGGATAAGCGGGAACAAGGTGACCGACCTCCTTGAGAGGCTTGACAGGGACGTTATTTCGAGGACGCCCGCGACAGTGGTCATCTACGTCGGCGTCAATGATGTCTGGCATTTCTCGAAGCCCGGTTTGACTGGGACTCCAAAAGGGGAGTATGAATCTGGACTTGCAGAGATTATCGCCCGCATCAAAGAGACTGGTGCGAGGGCCATCCTTTGTACCCCGACAGTCATTGGAGAAAAGACTGGATTGAGTAACCCGTTGGACGCGTTGCTCGATGAGTACGCGGAACTGAGCAGGAAAGCCGCCGCCAAAGGAGGGATCGAGCTTTGTGACCTTCATGCCATTTTCAGAGAGTATCTTCGGATTCACAATAACGCTGACCTTTCGCGGGGCGTGCTCACGCTCGACGGGGTTCATCTCAGCGGTGAGGGAAATCGTCTCGTCGCTGACGAACTCGTTCGCTTTCTTGACAAATGAGCCTGCTCTATGGTCAGTGCCAAACTGTCGCTCCCGCGGCAGAGAAATTTCCCGTTATGTCTCTTTATTTGATGATATTGTCCGAAGCCCCGACTTAACCCGTCGCGTCCCCCTTTTCTCTTGCGATTTCAGGCGCCTTTTTGCCGGCACGCCTCTTGAAGTATAGCAGGATGAAAACAAAAAGGAGGAATATAAAATGGCAATAGCAAGATGGAAACCTGAGCGTGAAGTCGCAGAATGGACCCCGTTAAGAGATCTGTTCAACATGCAGAGAGAAATCGGGCGCGTCTTCGACAGCTTGTTCTCTGATTTCAAGGGAGAAAATTCTTTCGTCGCAGAGTGGGCCCCTCGGGTCGACGTCATGGAACACAAGGATTCCTATTTGATAAAGGCGGAACTCCCCGGCGTCGATAAGGGTGACGTTAAAATCACCGTCCAGGAGAACGTGCTTACCATCAGGGGCGAGAAGAAGCAGGAGAAGGAAGAGAAGGAGCTGAACATGCATCGCATCGAACGCTCCTACGGTTCGTTTGAGAGAGCTTTCTCCCTTCCGGCGAACGTGAAGAGTGAGAAAATCGACGCTTCTTTCAGGGATGGCGTTCTCACAGTGACACTTCCGAAGGTTGAAGAGGCGAAGCCAAAAGAAATCGAAGTAAAGGTCTCCTAATCGGAGGTCGGCCTGACAGGTCCCCTTGTTGAGGGGGCCTGTCAGTATCTATTTTATCAGGAGGAGATATGTTACAGCAATCGGCAATCGAAAATAGGCGCCACAGGATCGCGTTTATTGAAGCGCTCTCTTCTGACTCTGGACCCCGACGAGAGTTGAAGAAGGACCTCCAATACCTGGGCGAAGATTACGCTTCGCTGATTAGTATCGCGGCAAACATGGCCTCACATTACAAATGGATCCCCTATCCTTTTATCACGAACAGGTTGAGGAAGATTGCGGACGATCTGCGCAGTAACGCTGAACTTGTCAGAGTAAAGATTGTGGAACTTGGAGGAGTGCCTCCTCAGGTCAGTCTGCAAACAAGGGAGGATGTCGATTTTAGGGGGAACGTAAGGCGGCTTGTCAGCGATATGGAGGAACACGCTTCGAGAAGCGAGGCGTTCGTACATCAGAAGAACAACATGACCGACCGTGATGTAATCAGGCTGGTCGATTTCCTGGCCTCTGAAATGCAGCGCCGGAATGAGGAGTTGCTGGATATAGTTATGAGATTGTCTTAATTATCAAGAGATGGTTTAACGGAGAACAATAGATGAGTGATAATGAGTTTGACAAAGACGAACAGATAATAATGGAAGATCCGGGGAGGCTTTACAGCCAGGAAATACTCCCGATAATGCCGTTAAGGAATTCCGTTTTTTTCCCGCGCCAGATGATGCCATTGTCCGTGGGGAGGAAGAGCACGATACAGCTTGTGGACGAGGCCTTCAGGGATGACCTCCCGATCCTGATAGTTGCGCAGAAAGACGCCAACACCGAGCGTCCCACGCCTGAAGACATCTATAAGACCGGGACCGTAGCGCGGATTTTAAAGGTTTATAACCTTCCGGATGGGTCGAAGAGCGTGTTTGTACAGGGCTTGTACAGGGCGCAGATATTTAACCTGGTACAGCAGGAGCCATACCTCAAAGGTTTCGTTCAGAGGGTCGAGGAAGTCAAAGCCGAAGGGATAGAGGTCGAGGCCCTGACGGCCACCATAAAGAACGGATTCCGCAAGGCTGTGGACCTGGCGCCGGACCTCACGCCCGAACACCTCGGCCTCATTCTCAATACGGAGGATCCCGGCCACGTCGCCGATATGGCCATGTGGCTCATCAATATTCCCGTCAACGAGAAACAGGAGGTCCTCGAGGAACTCGATGTTCGCGAAAGGCTGAAGAAATCGAACGTCTACCTGACCAAGCTTGTTCAGAGGCTCGAGCTCGGCAACAAGATACAGACTGAGGTCCAGGATGAAATCAACAAGAGCCAGCGTGATTATTTCCTTCGCGAGCAGATGAAGGCCATAAAGCACGAGCTTGGTGAAGACAATGAGAACGTTGAAGTCAACGAACTGAGAAAGAGGGTCGAAGAGGGGAGCTATCCTGAGGAAGTTAAGAAGACGGCTTCGAAGGAGCTCGACAGGCTGCAGAGGATGCATGCATCGAGCGCTGAATACTCGGTCTCGCGCAATTACCTCGACTGGCTGCTTGATCTTCCATGGAGCGATTCGACGCAGGACAACCTGAATATAAAGGAGGCGGAAAGGTCTCTCGAGGCCGATCATTACGGCCTGGAGAAGGTCAAGAAGAGAATCCTCGAATACCTCGCCGTCCGCAAGTTGAAGGACGACATGCGTGGCCCGATACTCTGTTTCGTAGGCCCGCCGGGCGTCGGAAAGACGAGCCTCGGAAGGTCAATCGCCAAGGCGCTTGGAAGGAAATTCGTCAGGATGTCGCTCGGTGGCGTCCATGATGAGGCCGAAATTCGGGGACACAGGCGGACTTACATCGGCGCTCTCCCCGGCAGGATTATACAGGGGATAAAAAAAGCCGGTTCGAATAACCCGGTCTTCATGTTAGACGAGGTTGACAAGATAGGGACGGATTTCCGCGGTGATCCTTCGAGTGCGCTCCTCGAGGTGCTCGATCCCGAACAGAACTTCTCGTTCAGCGATCACTATCTCGAAATCCCTTTCGACCTCTCCAAGGTGATGTTCATCGCCACAGCGAACATGATGGAGCCTATACCTGCTGCCCTTAGAGACAGGATGGAGATAATAGAGATCCCCAGCTATGTGGACGAGGAGAAACTTCACATAGCGAGGAACTTCCTTGTCCCGAAGCAGCAGCAGGAGCATGGGCTCAAAGAGAAAAGGGTGAATTTTACTGATGAGTCCCTCCATTTCATCATATCGGGATACACCAAAGAGGCTGGTGTCCGAAGCCTCGAGAGAAAGATTGCGGACGTTTGCCGAGGCGTCGCTATGGAAGTAGCGGCGGGTTCGAAGAAACAGTTCAATATCGACCGCGAAGGAGTGGTGAAGTATCTCGGCAACCAGAAATTCTATCCGGAAGTGTCCGAGAGGATTAACAAGCCGGGCATCGCCACCGGATTGGCCTGGACTCCGGTCGGAGGAGACATACTCTTCGTGGAAGCTTCGAAGATGAAGGGAAAGGGAAGCCTCATACTGACCGGACAACTTGGAGAAGTCATGAAGGAATCGGCGCAGGCCGCTTTGAGCTTCATCGGCGCCAACGCGGAGGCGCTCGGCATCGAGCCGGATTTCAGGGAGAAGTACGATATTCATATTCACGTTCCCGCCGGCGCGATACCCAAGGACGGACCCTCGGCAGGCGTAACGATGCTCACGGCTCTAGTTTCGCTTCTGACCGGGAGACTCGTCAGAAATGACCTGGCGATGACTGGTGAGATTACACTGCGCGGTGCGGTGCTACCGATTGGAGGTGTGAAGGAGAAGGTAATCGCGGCGGTACGATCAGGAATAAAGACAGTCATTCTCCCCAGGAAGAACGAACTCGATCTTGACGAGGTCCCTCCCAACGTGCGTGATCAGCTGAAGTTCAAGTTTGTCAGCGAGATGCCTGAGGTCCTCGGCTTCGCTCTTCGCCCATCGAAGAAGGACGATAAGCCTCCCGCGCGGGCGGAAGCTCCGATCGCGAATTGACGACTCGTGCATATATATGAATTCTCTGGCGCCTCCCATGTCAACTTCCGGGAGGCGCTGCCTTTTTCGCCTCATCGGCGCTGGTTTGATTTACTTTCATGTGTTCATTAATTTTAAACCGGTTCAAGCTTTTTGAGGACAAGTCCCTTTGTGTCGGTCACAGTTGACGAAGTTTTCCCGTTGAGAATGATGGAGTGATGCACTAAATGCGTGAAGCTCAGATTAAGATTAATAAACCGAAGACCTTTTGCGGCATAGTAGGAGTTTATGGGGCGGAAAACGCGTCGAACTATATCTACTACGGACTGAACGCTCTCCAGCATCGCGGGCAGGAGGCGGCGGGAATAGTGACCCGGGAACGAACCGCGGATAAATCGTTTTTCAACGTGCACAAGAGCACCGGCCTCATCGCGGATGTGTTCAAGGATGAAAGAATCCTCAATGAGACCTTGAAAGGGAACGCGGGGATAGGGCACAACAGATATTCGACGACAGGCGCGGCCGAGAGCAGCAAAAATGTCCAGCCGATCGTCGTTAACTATCGCAAGGGTAACCTGGCTATAGCCCACAACGGGAATCTGACTAATTCACACAGCCTCAGGCACGACCTTACGGAAAGCGGCACTCTCTTTCAAACGACTACCGACACGGAGATAATCCTCCATCTCATAGCCAGGAGCCAGAAGGAAACCGTAATAGAGCAAGTCTATGACGCACTTCAGACCATAAGGGGGGCCTTCTCGCTCGTCATACTCTCTGACAATCAGCTTATCATAGCCAGAGACCCGTATGGGTTCAGGCCTCTGGCACTCGGCAGGATCGGGAATGCATTCATAGCCGCCTCCGAAACCTGCGCGTTCGATATATTGGGAGCAGAATACGTGCGCGATGTCGAGCCCGGAGAGGTAATCATCATAGATGACGAAGCCCTATCGACAGGGAAGTTTCGCTCCATGTATCTCCCCGGCATTCCGGAACGATCGCATCACTGTATATTTGAGTTCATTTACTTCTCGCGACCTGACAGCAAGATTTTCGGCGAAAGCGTGGACAAGGTCAGGCGTAAGATCGGGAAGGGACTCGCGGAGGAGGCACCCGTCGAGAATGATGAGGACGAGAAGCTGGTGGTCATCAGTGTGCCCGACTCATCGAACACCGCGACGCTCGGCTACGTGTCGCAGAGTCTTAAGATGGGGATAAAGGCGAAATTCGAAATCGGACTGATCAGAAGCCACTATATAGGAAGAACCTTCATTCAACCGAACCAGTATTCACGTGACTTGAAGGTGAAGATCAAGTTCAACACCGTGAAGGGAGTCTTGAAGGGACGCAAGGTTGTAATCGTGGATGACTCGATAGTGCGCGGGACGACCAGCAAGCAACTCGTGAGGCTAATCCGTGAGGCCGAACCGGCGGAGGTCCATTTTCGCGTAAGCTCACCGCCGATCATGCATCCCTGCTATTACGGCATGGATTTCCCGTCCGAGAAGGAGCTGTTCGCGAATCAGCTTAACGGAGATATCGAAAAGATGCGGCGGGAGCTGAACGTTGATTCGCTTGCTTACCTTTCGCTTGGTAAGCTCCTCGATTCGGTCCCGGAGGATGAGCGCCGCGGTTACTGCACGGCATGCTTCAGCGGTGAATATCCTACCGAAGTCGAGGGAAACAGGAAAGAAGAGTTTGAGGCTAACATCAATGAGGCTAGGGCTTAGCCTTTTCTCTCCGGAACGCCAGGCAATCTCGCCGCTATCGGCGGGGTATCTTGAATTTTTGAGTCGGTAGGCCGGCAGGCAGGAGTGACCCTCTTTTGACCGAGACTTCTCGCGGGAACGAAGTGTTGAAGCTTGAGACTCGTTGGACGGCATCTAACATCCTCAGTCTCAGCAGGATTGTCCTGCTGATCCCGATCGTCGTCCTGATCCTCAAGCCTGGAAGCGAGTACAGGATTGCCGTCCTGGCCCTCATGATTGCGGCCGCCGCGACCGATTTTCTCGACGGCTTCCTGGCTCGGATCATGAACCAGGTCACTGATTTTGGCAGGCTCCTCGATCCTGCGGCGGACAAGATTTGCATTATTACTATCTCAGCCGTGCTCGTTGTCGTCGGTGACGTGCCGCTGTGGTACGCCGCGCTTGTCGCGGCACGTGACATACTCATCGTAGCCGGGAGCTCCTATATAATCGCTCGCCGGAAGGTGGTGGTACAGTCGGTGTGGGCCGGGAAATGGACCGTGACATTCATAGCGGCGTACATCATACTTGCAACGATGAGGGTGGAGGCGCTGGAAGCTGCCAAGAGCTTCTTCCTCTATTTGAGCACTGCATCGATATTTCTTTCGCTTGGAGTATACGCGAACATTTACAGAAAATACATGGTGCGCAACGTCTGACCCCGACGATTTTCGCCGCATTAATTTCAGAGAGGAATTCAGTTACTGATGGGATTGCTTGACCGTTTCAAGAAGGTAAAGGACGGGCTATCCAGAACAAGATCCACGCTTGTCGAGAGGGTTACGAAGGCCATCTCGAAAAAGGCGAAGATCGACGATGCTCTCATAGACGAAATTGAGGAGTCGTTGCTCTCCAGCGATGTCGGGTTCGACGCTACCGAGAGGATAATCTCCGATATCCGCGCGCGCGTCAAGGCGGAGGGCTATGAGGACGCATCCGTTCTAAAATCACTGCTTAAGGAAGAGATTTCAAAATATCTGGCCATGCCAGATGGCACGCAAACCTCCGCAGGGAAGCCACACGTTATAATGATCGTTGGCGTGAACGGGGTTGGAAAGACAACCACTGTTGGAAAGCTTTCATATAATTTCAGGAACGACGGAAAGCGTGTACTTATAGCCGCGGCTGATACTTTCCGGGCGGCCGCGAACGAGCAGTTGAAGATATGGGCGGACAGAGCAGGAGTCGAAATAGTCCAGCAGGAACCCGGGACCGACCCGGGCGCGGTCGCTTACGATGCCGTGAGCGCGGCCAAGGCAAGGGACGTTGACGTCGTCCTCATAGACACTGCCGGCAGGCTCCATACAAAAACTAATTTGATGGAAGAGCTGAAGAAGGTGAGAAGGGTCGTGCAGAAGGTCATACCCGAAGCTCCTCACGAAGTCTTCCTGGTCCTCGATGCCGTGACGGGCCAGAACGGCCTTGTGCAGGCGAGACAGTTCTTGGAGGCGGCCGGCGTGACGGGCATTGTCCTGACGAAACTTGACGGTACCGCCAAGGGGGGAATCGTGATTGCCATCAGTCAGGAGCTTAAATTACCGGTGAAATATATAGGCGTCGGCGAAGGGATTGATGACCTGCAGCCTTTCAAAAGGGAAACATTCGTCGATGCGCTGTTTGCGGAGTCACAGGATTAAGGCGTCGTTCGGGATACAACAGCAAAGGGAGCTTAATGGCTAAGATCAAAGTCCTTTCCGAAGAATTGGCGAGCAAGATCGCGGCGGGTGAAGTAGTCCAGCGACCCGAATCGGTCGTGAAGGAGCTCCTCGAGAATTCCATCGACGCCGGCTCCAAGTCGATATATGTTGAGGTGAAAGACGCGGGGAAGAGCTTCATAAGAATCACCGACGATGGCTCAGGCATGACGGAGGAAGATGCGCTGGTGGCTTTCGAGCGACATGCCACGAGCAAGATTGAGACTTACGAGGATCTGGAGAACGTTGGCACACTCGGTTTCAGAGGTGAAGCGCTCTATTCAATCGCGGCAGTCTCCCAGATTGAACTTAAGACAAGGGTTGCCGGTGAGGATGCCGCCGTCTACCTCCGCATAGATGGTGGAAGGCGGGAGGAAGTCTCCAGGGTCGCGCACGGAGTCGGGACGACGGTCATCGTAAAGAATCTCTTCTACAATACCCCGGCCAGAAGAAATTTCATGAAGGCGAACCCGACCGAGTTCAGGCATATTTATCAGACGGTCTCAAGATACGCGCTGGCTTTTCCCGAAATAGAATTCACTCTCCAGTCAGGCGACGAGATCGTGCTTCGTGCGAAGGCTGACACGATACGCGGACGGCTCGATGAGATCTTCGGCGAACGTTTCACTGATTCTCTTGTTGCGTTCGAAGAGGACTACGACCACCTGAAAGTCAGCGGCTTTCTGGGCAAACCTGAATACACTAAGCGCACTCGCGGCGAGCAGTTCCTTTTTCTCAACAGGCGATATGTGCTGAACAAGGCAGTCAACCATGCCGCCTTTTCGGCATATGAAAACCTGATAGACAGGGGGGACTTCCCTTTCTTCGCCATCTTTATTGAGCTCCCTCCAAACGAGGTGGACGTGAATGTCCACCCATCCAAAATGGAAGTCAAGTTCAAGGATGAGAGAAGCATCTACGGCGCAATCCGCTCGGCGACGAGGAGCGCTCTGGTAAGAAGCGATCTTGTTCCGGAGATGGGAATGGCCCCGGATTCCGGGAGGTTCGTAAGCCGGACAACCACAGAGTCTTCGAGAGGCGGCATAGTGCCGGTAATGTTCAATTCAAGGGCGCCGCAGACCGGAGCCTCCGGCAGATATATTGAGGAGGAAAGGATCGCAGATGCGGTCGATCCTCTCTTCTCTCTGCGCCTGCCCCAGCCGAGACCGGCATCGACAGATTCAGAGGAATCAGACAACGGAGTGTTCGACACCGACGCCGGCATAATCTATCAGTTGCACAATAAGTACATCATCTCCCAGATCTCGACCGGTCTTCTGGTGATCGACCAGCATGCCGCCCACGAGCGCGTGATTTATGAAAGGACGCTCAAAAGGTTTAATGAGCAGGGGCAGAATACACAGCAGCTCCTTTTCCCGATTAGCATGAACCTCGACCCGGCTGATTTTTCGGTTGTCGAGGAAACTCTTCCGGACCTCAACCTGATGGGGTTCAGTATAAAAATGTTCAGCGGGTCGACGGCTGTTCTAGACGGCGTGCCTGTGGATCTCAAACCCGGAAGGGAAAGCACCATCATCACGGAGATAATTGAGGACTTCAAGCGCGACAACGATCTCAGGCTGACTCCGCGTGAGAAGCTCTGCAAGACATACGCATGCAAGGCCGCCGTCAAAGCTGGAGATTACCTGACCGTCGAAGAGATGGAGTCACTTATCGACCAGCTCTTCCAGGCTGAAGTCCCGTATGTCTGTCCCCATGGCAGACCGGTTCTCGTCAAGATACCTCTCCTCGAACTCGATAAGAAGTTCGGCAGGATATAAAGAGAACGCGATTCCATCCCTGATTTTGCCGGAAAACAGCGATTTTGAAACTGGTTTCCCCCTTTCTTATATTGAATTTCACTGTTCAGAATTAACAAGACGAAGAATAAGATATGTCCGAAACGATATCATTACGCGGCAGGAAAAGAACGCATACTTGTGGCGAATTAAGAGCTGAAGATGTCAATAAAGTCGTGACCCTCAATGGCTGGGTAGATGGAAGACGTGACTTGGGCGGAGTAATCTTCATCGATCTCCGCGACAGGTACGGAAAGACGCAGGTTGTCTTTGCCCCTCAGCACAACCAGGCGGTCTATCAGATCGCGAAGCAGCTTCGAAGCGAAGACGTGATTTCCACGACGGGAAAAGTGGAACGGAGACCGGAAGGGACCGATAATAAATCTCTCCCAACCGGAGCGATTGAAGTCTTGGGAGACGATCTGGCGATCCTGAACGAGGCAGACACGCCCCCGTTCCCGATTGAGGATGAGATCGATACGAGCGAAGAGCTCAGGCTGAAATACCGCTACCTGGATCTTAGGCGGCATCAGATGCAGAGCAATCTCCTGGTGCGTCACAGGATGGCACAGACCGTCAGACGCTACCTCGACTCGCTAAATTTCCTGGAGATCGAGACCCCCTTTCTCATGAAGAGTACGCCCGAAGGAGCACGTGACTACCTGGTCCCAAGCAGGATTCATCACGGGAAATTCTATGCGCTTCCGCAGTCCCCCCAGACCTACAAACAGATCCTGATGGTCTCCGGGTACGACCGGTACTTTCAGATCGTTAAGTGCTTCCGCGACGAGGACCTCAGGGCCGATCGCCAGCCGGAATTCACCCAGATAGATGTCGAGATGTCATTCGTGCTCGAAGAGGACATCTATGCGATGGCAGAAGGGCTGGTCAAGACGCTTTTCAAGGAGGTGCGTGGCGTCGATGTGGCAACGCCGCTTCCACGTATGAGCTACGACGAGGCGATCACAAAGTACGGCAGCGACAAGCCGGACCTGCGATTCGGCCTGGAGATCGTCAACGTTACTGAACTTCTGAAGGGCTCGCAGTTCAAAGTTTTTGAGACTGGCATACAGAGCGGTAACCTCATTTGCGGTTTCAACCTGAAGGGACAGGCGGGTGTCAGTCGCAAGCAGATCGACGACCTGACGGATCTTGCGAAGAGCTGCGGCGCTGCCGGGCTCGTGTATTTCAAGGTTTCCGCAGGGTCACTCGAATCGCCGACGGCCAAATATTTTTCAGACGATCAGCTCAAGGGACTCCGCGAGAGCTTCGCGTCGGAGACCGGGGACCTGATTCTCATCGTCACTCAGCCACGCAAACAGATTTTCTCGACGCTTGGGCAGTTCAGACTCGAGGTCGCGAGAAAATTCGATCTCATAGATCCGAAAAAGGATGCCCTCCTTTGGGTCACGGAGTTTCCTCTCCTTGAATGGTCGGAGGACGAGAGGCGGTTCGCGGCGATGCACCACCCGTTTACTTCGCCGAGGGACGAAGACGCGGCGATACTCGATAAGGGGCTCGAAGAGTTCAGGTCGAAGAAGCGCTGGACGAGCGAGAACCCTGTCGGCGACGCCCGGGCCAGAGCGTATGACCTCGTGTGGAACGGAAACGAGATTGCCGGAGGAAGCATAAGGATTTTTCAGCCTGAACTTCAGAAGAAAATGTTCGGTTGTCTCGGAATTTCGGACGAGGAGGCTCAGACCAAATTTGGGTTTCTCCTTGAGGCATTCAAATACGGCGCTCCCCCCCACGGAGGCATCGCGTTCGGTTTCGACAGGCTCGTAATGCTCTTCACCGGAAGCAAATCCATACGCGACGTGATCGCCTTCCCGAAGACTAGCAGCGCCATGTCACTCATGGATGAGGCCCCCAGCGAAGTGAGCCGGGAACAATTGATGGAACTCCACTTAAAGGTGATCTGAGATGCTAATTTACGGATTGATTCTGCTGCTTGGCGCCCAACTCGGAATGAGCAATGCCTCCGCAAAGAAGATTGAATCGCTGGGCAAGCTGGCAAATTTACAGAAGGAGCGGTACGAAGTGATGGCGAGTTACAAGGCCGGGAGTGCGAAAGCCCAGGCGTTTAAATCCGGGATTTTCCATCTCAAGATCCAGAGGGGCGGGCATGCGTTGAAATCGTTTGCCGTCATTGAGTCTCCGGAAGAAATCTCCAGGAGCGGGATGAAGGTCAGCAGGGAAGAGGTGAGAGCTGCGTACCCTAACGGGACGGTCATCTTCTCACCCGAAACCGGGAAGCTGAAGCTTATCTCGGAAAACGGGGCAGACGTTCTCGACCTAAATAATTATGCCTTCAGTGACTCGGGGCTTACTGCGGAATTCGATATACACAACGCGAAAAATTTCTACGGTCTGGGCGAGAAGACGCTCCCTTACAACAGGTATGGCACGCGCTGGACGATGTGGAACTCGGACTTCCCTGCTTACAGCGTGAAATTCGATCCCCTTTACGAGAGTGTCCCGTTCCTTCTGAAGGCAGACGCACACGGCGCTTATGGACTCTTCTTTGACAACCCGTCACGCACGACGTTCGACGTGGGCGCGACGGAGAGCGGCAAATTCACTTACACCGCCGGCGCGGGCGATCTTGACCTGTATATCATAACCGGAAAGGATGCCGCGGAAATCGTTCGCAAGTTTGCCGAACTGACCGGCAAGATGCATATGCCCCCGATCTGGTCTCTGGGTTACCAGCAATCGCGCTGGAGTTATTATCCCGAGTCAAAAGTCCTGACCCTGGCCCGCGATTTCAGGAAGAACCAGATCCCCTGTGACGTGATATTTCTAGATATAGACTACATGGACGGATACAGGTGTTTCACATGGAGCCCGAAGAACTTTCCGACACCCAAGGAGATGTTGGACACGCTCCATGACATGGGATTCAAGGTCGTGACTATAATCGACCCCGGCATTAAGAACGACAAGAGCTACCGGGTTTTCAAAAGCGGAATGAAGAAGGACGTCTTCGTAAGAACCCCTGACGGAAAATATTTCGTCGGGAGGGTCTGGCCTGGAGATTGCGTCTTCCCGGACTTTCTCAGGAAAGAGGCGAGGGAATGGTGGGGAGATCAATACAAGTTTCTCGTCGACTACGGTGTCGACGGATTCTGGAACGACATGAACGAGCCGAGCGTATTCGATACTCCGAACAAGACTTTTCCGCCGGACGTGCTTCATGACGTAGACGGCGACACGGTGGAACACTACGAGGTTCATAACCTTTATGGAATGCAGATGGCGCGGGGAACTAGGGAAGGCCTCGAGCGGCTCGAACCCAATAAACGCCCGTTCGTCCTGACGCGCGCCAACTACGCGGGCGGTCAAAGGTATGCAGCCATGTGGACCGGCGACAACTTCGCCAGCTTCGCCCACCTGAGACTCGCCCTCGCGATGTTCCTGAATATCGGAGTGAGCGGACAGCCTTTCGTCGGGAGCGACGTTGGAGGCTTTGTGGGAAACCCCAGTCCCGAACTCTTCACGCGATGGCTTGAACTTGGCGCCTTTACGCCATTCTACAGGACGCACAGCACGAACGACTCAAAGCCGCGTGAGCCTTGGGTCTTCGGCCCTGAATACACGAAGATCAACCGCGAGGTGATAAGCAGAAGGTACGAGATGCTTCCCGAAATATACACCGCCTTCCGCGAAGCGAATAAGACAGGCCTTCCGATAGTCAGACCGCTTTACCTCGACTTCCCGAAGGACAATAAGGCGTACGCGATTTCGGACGAGTTCATGTTCGGCGGCAAGATACTTGTCGCGCCTGTCCTTGACTCGGGCGTCGTGAAACGAAGCGTTTACCTCCCTGCGGGTAGGTGGATGCGGATTGATGACCGGAGCACACTCGACGGCGGTTCCCACGTCGTAGACGCTCCTCTCGGAAGAACGCCTGCCTTCGTCCGCGAAGGGACAGTCCTCTTTACGCAAAGTCTCATCCAGTCAACAAGCGAGCAGGCAGATACTCTCTACGTCAATGTGTTTGGCAATAAATCGGCGAAGGGGAATGCTTACTTTGACGACGGCGCGACACTCGCGTACAGGAATGGCGATTTCCTTAATCTCAACGTTTCGTACAAATCGGGCGCCCGCGAGGCAGACTTGGAATTTGAGTCGAGCGGCGGTTTCAAGCCGGGATTCAAGGAAATGGGAATAAAGCTTGAGTCTGCTCATCCCTTCAGATCGGCCACTGCAAAGACTTCTGATGGTCGCACACTGAACGGAAGTGTGAAGTCTGTCGGAGGAAACCTTGTCGAGGTGGTCTTTCCGTACGATCCTTTTATCCGCTCGGTTCACCTGGAGTGATCTGAATTCGGCCTTTTCTCGGATTGCGGCCGCCCGGGTTCAGCTTGTTCAGAGCTGGAATCTCTGAGCTCCGGGCGACAAGGGAACGTCTGTCTTTGCCGCACCCGCCAAAAGTTACAGAAATAAACCCTCATGTTACTTCCACGTAACAAACGACCTTCGGGACGTCGCAAATGAGGCTCTTTTTCACTGAAACGCTGGCTTTACCGTGGCATGAGTGTTGTCGCATAGTTAGATAGGCATGAATAAGAAAGAGACATACTTCAGAGGTTCCAAATGGCGTCCATCGGGGGAATGTTTTTTTAACAAAGTTTGTGATTCAAAGGAGAGTTGAAATGAAGAAATTACTTTTTGCGGCGGCGTTGATCCTCGGCTTTTCGGGAATGTCGCTAGCGCAACAGTCGGGGACTCAGACCGTGAATATGAGCCTTAGTGTCTACAAGGGACTGACCATCACCAGTTCTACTAACGGTAGCTTTGGCTCCACGTATGCGGGAGTTGGTAGCATAACGCTGACCCCTAATAGTCCCACTGCCGGGCAGTCCGCTGGCACGTTCATAGTGAATGGCGATACGAGTCACACGATTACCGTGACATACAGCTCAGCAAATCCGCCGTCAAGCAGCTTGACCTATGCCCCCGCGCTCTACGGACTTAACACGAATACGCAGGGGTCTTCGACAAGCGTTAGCAGCAATTCCACCGTTTCCCTTGACGCGACAACGGGAGACTATTATTTCTGGGTTGGCGGTACAGTAAGCGGAATATCTAACAGCACCACACCGGGTACCTATACAGCTACATTCACTCTTACCGTGAGCTATTAGCTGTACGGCACTCTGCTTTTCGGCTGTGAGCCCACTGCAATTGGCGGGATCGATGTGAGAAAGGCCTGGCGCAAACTGCCAGGCCTTTTTTTGATGTCTTCGCTCCACGCCTCCGTTTGGTTTAAGTCCAGTAGGGCCGGGTCTGCCGTCGGCACTTTTGGAGCTAACTTATAATTGGTTAAATTACGTCCATGAAAAAGACACTCCCTCTGTTTCTGGTACTTGTGTCTGTCTTGGTGGCACGGGCACAGGTCATTGTGGCACCGACGCTTCTCTTCATGAGCGATCAGTCCCGTTTCGGAACTTTCATTGTGTTGAACAGGTCGAACACTCCGCAGGAAATAAGCATATCTTTCAAGTTTGGTTATCCTGAATCAGATTCTCTCGGGAACATAACGATGCAGTACAATGACAGCCTGATGGCGGCGAAGCATTCCTGTCAGACCTGGCTAAGGGGATTCCCGGAGAAGTTCATCATTAATCCCGGCCAACAACAGGTCGTCCGTCTCCTCGTGACCGCTCCGCAGGGAATACCGGACGGTGAATACTGGACAAGGCTGGTGACAAGTTCTACTCCTCAGGCGCAGACCATTGACACGGTGAAGACAGGCATAACGGCGAACATCACGTTCGTACTTCAGCAAGTGACCACGGTTATTTACAAGAAGGGTTATGTCAACACTTCCGTGGAGATACCCGAAATCAGTTCGATGACCGACTCGTCTTCAGTTGTTATTCTTGCCAAGGTGCTGCGTGGGGGCAATTCTCCGTATTTCGGCAAGATGGTCGGCTCTGTCGTTGACCGCGCGGGGAACACAGTCTATAGTGGCGGCGAAATAGTGGCAATCTATCCCGACACGATGATGGTGAAGTTTGCTGTTCCCCTTTCCAAGCTTCGAAGCGGAACATACACTGCTGAAATCACGCTGGTGTCGGAGAGAAGCGATATCACCGCCAATGATTTGCTCAAGGTTCCGGCGGTCGAAAAGAAACTGAGCTTCGTGGTCCAGTAAGGTGACGCTTCAGGCTCCTCGTCATCGGGGCTCAGATTGGTAGCCTGAGGTCAGAAATAAGAAACACGTGAGAGTTAGAAATCTGCGCACAAAAATCTCTTTGGGTAGTGACCGCCTTCGTACTGCTCTCCCTCGCGGGGGGAGTGCACGCACAGGAGCCTTCCAGAAGTCCTGACACTCAGGACATTTATCTCTCTTTCAATTATAGCGGGCTTGTAAATACAGTCGTCACGGCGCTGTATGACAAGGATTCCGTTTATGTTCCCATTGGCACTCTGTTCAAGGAGTTAAGGGTAGACTACTCGCTTGATCTCAAGGCGAGGACCATGATTGGGTTCTACATAACTCCATCCGTGAAATATGTCGTCAACTTCGGAACGGGCGAGGCGGAGATCGGGGGAAGGAAGATCAGGTTCGACACGTCAAAGGTTATTATTGGACAGCTCGATTTCTATCTCCTTCCGTCCGTCATCAGTGAAATATTCGGCCTTAATTTCAAAGCTGACTTCGGTTCACTCTCGCTCTTTCTCAATACTGATCTGGAGCTTCCGATTGTGAAAGACTATCAGAGGGAGAGCAGGAAAAATTACGCCGTTGTTTCGCCAGACACGAATCTTATCCAGGCTCCGCTAATGTACCCGAGAAGTCGATCGCTTCTGAACGGCGGGGTAGTGGACTATTCGCTTACCGCAACGGGTACTGGGGGACAGCCGACCTATAATTACGAGCTCGACGGCGGCGCAGAGGTCCTCGGAGGAGAAACCGAGGGAAACATATACGGCACGCTTTCACGGACCGGATCGACAATCAACTCGAACACCTTCAGCTGGAAGTATGCCTTCGACTCCACCGGTATCATCACCTATGCCGGGCTCGGCAATCTCTACTCGGGCGGACTCACGCAATACGGCTTCCGCGGTGCGCAGATCTCGAACGAACCTCTCACAGTACGAACGCTATTCGGCCAGTACGCCGTCGACGCGAAGACAAATCCCGGCTGGGACGTAGAACTCTATCTTAACGGTCAGCTCGTGGGATATAAAACCGCTGACTCGCTTGGAAGGGCGGAGTTCAAAATACCAATCGTCTATGGCACGTCGTTCGTCCAATTGAAATACTATGGGCCCAACGGCGAGTTTCATGAGTCTGACAGAAGGCTCCAGATCCCATTCTCGTTTCTCCCGGCCGGTCAGGTTACATATTCTGTCAGCGCTGGCAAAATTGAGAATTCTAACCAAAATTTCGCCTCCGCCTACCTGAACTTCGGCCTCTTTGACTGGGCATCCGATAAGGTGGGGATGGATTATCTGGACAACCCTCTTTTCGGGGAGCCGTTGTTCTACAACTCGCTTTCCTTGAGATTCAGCCCAGAGTATACTATGGACATCGATGCCGCTCCTCAGGCATATTATAAATCCACCTTCAGTGCGCTCTACGCCTCTCAGGCAGCGTGGGACATGTCTTACTCGCGTTATAACCATAATCTACTGTACAACCCTGGCGGAAAACTCCAGGAGGCCGATGCCAACGCCTACATGCCATTCTCGTTCGGAGGCAGCGACTTTAATATCAGACTAGCGGGCACTGCCGAGGATTATGCGGGGGGTGAACGAACATATACATATTCAAGCTACCTCTCGACAGACCTATCACAGGTGAACGCCTCCCTAGGATACCAGAGGTCGATAACTGATTTCGGGCCTGGAACTCTAATTCAAAACTACAGCCTTTCGGGGAACGTTCTCTACTCACTCTTCTTCCAAAGCGATGCCCTAAGCTTCCTTAACGGCACTCTGCTCAATGTGACGGGAAGGTACGGCGTGTTGAAAAACTCTCTCGACGATCTGTCCTTTCAGCTCTCTAAGAATCTGCAGCAATACATAAGGGTCGCCTTTACAGCCGAAAGAGACTATGTAAACAGGTCGACCAGCCTAAGCCTGCAAATCATAGCGGACCTTCCGTTCACGCGGTCCACGACCAACGTGCAGTCTCAAAGCACCGGAACTACTTATGCCGAGAACCTGTCTGGTTCGGTGGGCTTCGACAGCAACAGTGGTACACTCCTCTTCAACGACATAGGTTGGGTCGGGCATTCCGCCGCTTCGATGAGGATGTTTGTGGATGCAAATGGGAACGGAAGATATGACAAGGGCGAAGAGATTATAAAGGAGGGACAGATCAACCTGCGCCAGGCCGTTTCAATCGAGACTTCCAAAGATGGCACTATAAGGGATTGGAACCTCCTCCCTTATACGCAGTACAGCGCGGATGTCGACCTCAGCACGATAAGAAATCCGCTTTGGATACCGAAAGAGAAATCATTCTCTTTCATAACAGACCCGAATTCATACAAGAGGGTTGATGTCCCCTTTTACGCGGGGGGAATTGTCGACGGTACCGTCCTTAGGGAACAGGGAGGCGTGTTGTCCGCGATTGCGGGTCTTACGCTTGAAATAAAATCTCTCTCCGGCGGCAAGGACAGGAGCGTGAACGTGTTCAATGACGGAAGCTTCTACTATATGGGGCTCCCCCCAGGCGATTACGAGGCGTACGTCGATCCGACTCAGCTCCGTGTGCTGGAAGTCGTATCTGACCCTCCGTCGCTGCATTTTACGGTCAAGCCTTCCATCGACGGTGACTTTGTGGAGGGGCTCAAGATGGTGCTGAAGACCCCGAGCGCGGTGTTGCCCCCGCATCCGAAAGTCGGGAGCGCTGCCGCTGAGGCACGGCCTTCCGCGGAAACCTCCAACAGGAAATATCTCGTCCAGCTCGGCGCGTTTAACACACGCGATAAGGCGTCAAAGTTCGCTAAGTGGGCCAGGATTCTTTCGGGACAAATAGTAGAGTCAAGGTACAACAGATCGACTGGACTTTTTGTGGTGCAAACCGATTCCCTCGACAGCAGGGAGACGGCGCTGCACAGGCTCGATATATTCGTTAACAAGTTCGGCCTTTCAGATGCGTTCATAGTTTCGCCGGCCGACAGCACGCCGCGCTATCTGTTCTCGGTTCAGCTTGGCGCGTTCCAATCAATTGAAGCCGCCAAAAGCTTTGCCTCAAAGGTCGGGAAGGAATATCAACTCACTCCGATCGTCCAATTCAAAAAATCAAACGGTCTCTTCGCTGTCATGGTAGGGCCCTATGCGTCGGAGTTTGAGGCCGATAGCATTGTGAGCCATCTCAGGAAATTCCCCGATTGCCGTGGGGCCTTCGCTCTGGTTTATGGAGAGCGAGACATTCCGTTGCTGTACATTATCGAGCTCGGATCCTTCCGTACCGAGGAGTCAGCGAAGTGGTTCGCGAGAACCTTCCGCTGGCGGACAGGGATGATGGCGATCCTAAGGTTTGACAGAAAGACTCTGATGTTTGACGTCACGACTCGAACCTTCACGACAGACGAGGAAGCGACCGGGACGCTCGAGAAGATCCGCTCCTACGGTGACTACTCGTCCGCACGCATAATGCCTCTTCAGTAACTTCTCTGCGCCGATTTTCCCGGCATCAATTCGCAAGTATTTCTTTCAAGCCGAT
>JAKAMG010000049.1 GCA_021812985.1 Bacteroidota bacterium | reverse complement strand
CGCTTAGCGACTGCGCCACGATCCGGTAGAAGTAGACACCGCTCGCAAACCGGGTTGCGTCCCACGTAAAGTGGTAGTAACCGGCCTGAAGTTTGTCGTTCACCAGTTCCTTCACTTCCCTGCCGAGTAAGTCATATATGATGAGGCTGACCTGGGATTGCTTTGGGAGCCCGAAGTCGATTTTTGTCGTGGGATTGAAGGGGTTAGGATAGTTCTGTTTTAAGGCGAAGTGACGCGGGACGCCATTTTCTTCGCTCTGAATTCCGGTTCCCGCGTTCGTTGTGTGCTCAATGAGGCCGTAATCGCCGGTCAGCCACCCGTTGTTCGCGTCCTGGAAGAAGAGGCTGAAGACTGCGCTGCTGTCGTTTCGCGACATGTAACTAGTGGTCCAACTGTCGCCGCCGTCAGTTGTATGGAGCACGACCCTTGCCGGGTTCTGGTCGGGGATGCCATCGTTGGTGCCAATCCATCCGGTGTCCGCGTTCAGGAAGAAAAGGCATTTACTTTCCGACTGTTGAGCTATGCCGGTATTCGTAACCTTCATCCAAGTGAAGCCGCCGTCGGTTGTCCTCAGAATTTTTCCGTTGCTGCCAACGACCCACCCATTTTGAAGGTCTGTGAATTGTATCGCGTTGAAACCTCCCGCGGAAGCATCAGTATACTGAGTCGCCCAATGGACCCCGCCGTCGGTAGTGCGATTAATCCACAAGGATGAGTCTCTCGAAGCGGAATTCATAATCGACCAGCCGTTATTCGCATCCACGAAGCAGAAAATCCCGACCGTGTCATGCGTAATCGTGGCCCAGTTGTTTCCGCCATCGGTACTCTTTTGAAAAAGGGCGGTCGCGTCACTCATATTATAGATAAGTGCCCATCCTGTGTTTTCATCGACGAACTGCACCTCCAACCCGGCATCACCCGCGGTCGTCGACATGACTTTTTTCTCCCAGGTAGATCCGCCGTCGGTTGTCATGTGAAGCACCGCCCCGTAACCCCGTCCGAATGTCGCGCCGATCCCATTTATCTTCCAGCCGTGCGTCTGATTGACCCAGCTCATGGTGACTGCCGGATCAGCAAAGCTCCAGACGGTATCCGAAGGAAATGGCGCAACGACGGACCAATTAGTGCCGGCGTCAGTAGTGTGCAATAGCCTTCCTTCGCTCGTTGAAATCCAGCCCTCGGTGGTACTTACGAATTGAATCTTCCCTCCGCTCAGGACACTTGAGGTTCCTGACGTCGGATTGTATTGGCTAAGCCATGTTTGAGCACGAACACCCGTGTTTATCCCTATGAACATGAACGACGCCAACAAAAATGCAGTAATCCGGCTTGACATATCGTGCCTCCTTTGACATGATTAGATGATTGTATTTTGGTAACGCTAAAGAGGCGGAATTACTACTCGCGATGAGCCACTCACTAAAACACATACCCACATGTCCTTCTCTAAGCCCGAATTCAATGTACACAAAAGGGTCGCACCTGTCAACACGAACATTCCCGCGATTAAATCAAAAGCACTCTGGATTCGCGAATTCCATCAACCGCGGATTGATACGCTTACTGCTGCGGTAGTCGTCGCATACCCTTTTACTGAATGTCGCAGCACAGTTCAACCGTCACAACCTTAGGCGTTCAAAATTGCCTGAGCCGAATGTTTCTTAATACCTGCATCGATGCCTGAGCTTGGAAGCGAGCGCGTACGATTCTCCGACTTTGCAGAAGTGTTTGAGGATGGATGCACGATGATTGTAATCAGGACAGATTTGAGGGCGGGTCAGTTCGCCGGACGAACTGCGCTAACAACTACGATCCGGTAGCCGAGCTTCAGGGCTTCTTCCTCAATCGTGCTAAGCTGCTCCAATTGAAGGATGCAAAAGGGGCGCCCTCCTTTCCGACAGAGGACAAGGACGGTCAGCTTTCTTTCAATGAAAGACTAGAGGGCAATAAAACGCCCCTCCAACTTTGTTAAGATATCACCGGAGATATTTGCACCGACGATAAAAGGGTGAATATCCTCCGCACTTGCCGCGACCCGTGCCCGAAGAGTTGCTTGTCCTGCTTGAGCATCACTTCCAAGAGCTACCACACCGAATGCAACGCAGGCAAATAGTCCGATTATTAATTCATGTGCAATTATCATTTCCCGCTCGTCATTTCAGCATTTCGTCTCCTGGAAAAGTGGGGAAAGACAGACACTACCGTACTCTTCTGCCCTTCATTCCACCTACACACAAGCCATCCGAGAATCGTGGCGAATGCTATATGCGCGAGATAACCGTCACCGGAAAACCCCATCCAAAATCCATGATGAAATATCCGATGCCCAACGCGATCACGACCGGACTCTGACCCGCCCCCGAATGGTGTGCAAACGGTAAGCTTGTGGTCGGTTAGTAATTCGCAAAGCGGAATTACCCTTGTCAAAGCATTACAGCGATAAGCTAGAATGCGTGTCGCTTCTTGCCTGTAGTATCACCTTTGGTCCTTGCGTTGCTCCTTCCGCTAATATAACATCGGACCAGTTTTCTTGGGGGGGCAGGTCAACGGCCCAAAAACATGGCCTGGTGTATGAAGGGGCCGACACTGATGTCTAGCCTCCCCTACCGAGCGACGGGTCACGGCTTCCCTTGTCAACGCTGAACACTGTACAATTACATTTCAGTGGTCTATCCAAGTGTGGAGAACATGTAAGGTCATTTCAATGCTTCCGTACCATCCTCAACATCTTAAAGTTAATAACGGCAAAACGGAATAGTTGCCAAAAGAAATTAGTCCTCAGAAATCTCCTGAATTTCGTCGGAATAGGCGGATAAAAGCTCTGGTCAAAGGGGGTTCGGGTCATCGTTTATTCTCCCATTCATTCCGGTATGACCTGCCAAAGGGGATTAGCTTTGCCCTTATAAATAAAGGCAAAATGCAGGAGGTGTTTTATCCAGTGGCCGGCCAATCCGATCTCACCGGTGGTGTAACGTAGGCTTCGTCCGGTTTCAGGAAAACGCTCGTAATCTGGAACAATTGGATACATCGTCATTGAAACAGCAGTACCGCCTAAGAAGCTGGCGCCGGCAGATGCTATGCAAGCGGCTCCCATGTTTGCCATAGAGGCGCTCCTTTGGGGACTATCAGTCCTACCCTCCATCATGTCGACTATGTTCATTGCCACTTTTCGGGCCATGACGCCAGATGGCATTCCAGTCCTGGGCGGAGCCGGTGCGATGAGCGTCCCGTTCGGAGATATCGTGGGCCTTGTAATTGCGTGCGGGGGTGCGAAAGCTATCCCGACTGCAAAGATGTTTTTATACTTTGGACTCTGGTAAGTTTTCGGCCAGTCTGCCGCCTTCCAATCTTCGAACGGTTTCTTCGAGTAGTCACCATCGACAAACATGAATCCGCTCGGAGCAAATACATCTTTTGTGATATCACTCCCGTTCCTGTCAAAGGCAGCCAGTCCGACTCCGCTGAAAGGGGGAAGAAGCATCGCAAAATCATGCTTCAATTCCCTGTCCTCGCCAGAAATATCCTCGTAGAGAAGACCATCTTCACCGACTTCTTTTACGTGAGCCTTGGTAATCCATTTAATGCCCCGCTCAGCGTAGAGTGATTCGGTGAATATCCTTGAATGAGTGACGTACCCCCCCTTCTTCAGGTGCATTCCGCCAATTCCAAAATCTCCAAGCTCCTGCTCGTTGGAAATCCAAATGAGTCTCGCCTTGTCTCTAACCTTTCTTGTCCGAAGAAGATGTTCGACGTTGAATATATACTCGAACGCCGCCCCCTGACAAGTGCACGTACCGTGTCCTGTCCCCACCACAAGAGTCTTCTCTTCGCCCCGCTTCATACGCTCGATGAGCTCGTTCAACGCTTCGGATGTCTGATATGCGTGGGAATAAGTGCAGACTGAATAGCTATTGTGATCCGGACCAAGTCCTTTGGTCGCAGCAAAATTCAATTTTGGACCCGTTGCGTTGATAAGATAATCGTAAGCTAGTCTCTCAGTTTGACCAGACTTCTCCTTCGATGTGTACTGGATGGTAACATACGAGAGGTCTGAAGCACTGTCGCCTTCAGGATGAATACTAACCGCTTTCGCCTGGTGATATATTATCCCTGTCTTCTTATAAACGGGAGCAAGTTCGAATGTGACTTGCTCTGGCTTCATCGCCCCAACTCCGACCCAAATGTTGGAAGGTATCCAGTTCCATTTTGAGTTGGGCGTAACTACCACGACCTCGTGTTTTGAACTGAGCCTCCATCGAGAATGAAGGGCGGCTGTCTGACCAGCGATTCCTCCTCCTAAGATCAAGAGTCGAGACATTTGTTCCTCCTGTTTGTGCGACGCAAACTCTGCAACAACACGGCTAAGACCGTTGTGAAGTATCATACGTGCCAAGCGCACTCACCATGATGCTCCTCTTCGGTACGATAATCGCCAACGAGCTGACTTAAGTTATCCTGCCTACTGCGTATATGCGATGCCAACAAATTGACCGATTTATCTCCTGAACGCGATTTCGATTCGCTTCAGTGTCATCGATTACTGGATTTTAATCCCCGAAGTCGTGAGAATCAACAATTCCCTGGAATTTGCGGTTCAATTCTCTGTCCTTCGCCCACCAGAATCTTCAATCCGACCCGGCCCGTTTGATATGCCGATCGTAAGTCCGACTTCCGAAGCTTGGGTTTTGCAGGCGGTTGAGCAACGGGCATATAACTGGCATGGAGTGTACCATGATATGGAATTACTCCTTCACCAATCTCGGGCAATTAAACGGATCTTGACAGCAACCGATCGAGGTTCTCTTTCGTCAGCAAGCTTGCATCAGCAGTCGTATCGAGAAATGGCCGCACGTCGTCGACAACGGCTTGCCAGCTCATCATGTCGATTCTTTCGCGCACTAGATTGCGCCAGTTGTCTTCTGACAATTCAGGCCCCGACCACATTGTCTGCCGCAGGGCATTATTCAGTAAGATGAAGTTGGGAGAAGGCCAATTGGGATCGCTCAGATACCAAAGCAGATCGTAAAGATCGCGCCCTTTGGGATGAGATCGTTGAAGGACGGCGTGCAATTTCCCGGAGAGGAAGGAGGCCTTGTCGTGATGCTGAAGCTGGAGTGTCACATAGCGACGAATGACAGTTGTAGCGAGCACAGCGCCTTCGGGTGGATTCGTATCGACTTCGAGCTTGATAGCAAGGGTTTCAGCCCTGTGCGGCGACAGGCCGAGCTCAAATAACAGCCCGCGGAGGTTGACGAATGCTCCATGAACGACTTTCTTGTCACTCACCTTGAATCCAACATCATATCCTTCCGCCGACAACTCACTTCCAATGCTGTTAAGGTATTTGTGGAAGTCGTATTCTTCCTTCTTCTTTTCCAGGGCGAAATCAAGATCTTCCGAGTAACGACCGGTGGAATAGAGAAAGCGCAGCGCCGTCCCACCATGAAATGACAGCGGGATCATCGCGCCCGCCCGCTGCATGGCGCCGAGGATTCTTGCCTGCAAATACTCCCTGACAATATTCCTTGCCTGAAGAGGAGTTGAGGCACCACGAATGATCTGAGAGACATAGTCTTTCATAGAGTTCTGTACTCCTCCGCTTCCTCACGAGCCAATGCTGTAATCAGTCTGGCAGCTCTCGCCAGCTTTGGGCTTTCCGACTTTGCGGCTAATTCTTGTAGAATTCCGAGATCGAGATTCTCGAAGTTCTTGAGTCTGAGCTCGTTTAGGTAAGATTCGTCGTCGGCACCGGGCTGCAGATAGACAAGGTCAAGGAGAGCTTTTTCCGGAGAGGCAACAAATGCGGTCTGTCCACCGCCCACTTCAAGCGATTGATACCCCGAGAATAGAGTAGTCTTGATATGGCGGAATTCAAAATCACCGAGCGCTGTCTTCCAGCGTCCAGGTCGCGAGGTCGTAGCGCTCACTACAGTCGGAGTGTGTTCCGGGATCAATCCATGGAACTCAAGTGCTGACTGGCAGCTGACATAGGATCCCCTGACCATTCTATTCGCAACGAGGAAGGGATGCGGTTTCACTTTTCGGTACGGTGGTGCAAGCGCATAGAGTCCACGCCGAATCTGGTAAATCCGGCCAGCCTTTGTCCACCGGGAGAGCTGGAGGATCACATCCTTTGGATCTACATTTCCTGCCAGGAGAAATCCCGTCTCAAAGACCGGTTCATCATCGATAATATCGACAAGTCGCTCAAATTCCATGGCAATAACTTAGCATTATAGATATGTTATTGCAACCAGTCATCTCGAATTCACGTTTTTCCTGGAGAAAACGTTAAATTCCGAACAAGATCGACGAGTACAGGTAGGCTGTCCGCAGATGGGGTTGTTCTATTTGAGCTTCAAGCCTCTACTAGTTCTTTCTTAATCTCGGGATGTTTCTTAAGGACCCTGACCAGAAGCATAACCGGTTCAGGAACCAGGCTCCTTCCTGTTTCCCAGCCTTGAAGTGTCCTGACGCTCACGTGAATCGCGTGAGCGAGCTCGGCCTGAGACATTTTGAGCTCTTTAGCCCGTAACGCGCGAAGCGTTTCCGCCCTCTTCTTCCGCAGGTCTTCGATACCCGTATAAGAAAGAGTCCTTTGACCGGTTTTATTGTTGACGTTCCATGTACGGAGCTTAACCCGACCGGTTTTGAAGTCCTCCCACCCCTTTGAAATATCACTCCCATAATCGTTGTTCTTCATAGATCGATTCCTGGCCATTGAACGCATATTGCGTATAGGGTACAAGGGAAAAGAGTTCTCCGGGGCCTCTCTTAACCCTTCTCAGCGAACATGGGGGCTAAGGTTGGTATGAGAAATTATAAAACGGGATATTGCCGTGGAAAGATCGGGCTCTTAGTGTGAAGGGTTGCGATTTCTGGAAGATGAGTTATCTGACCGTTAGTCTACTTCAGCGCGAACACCTTCGCGAGGACATCGGTGCTTTTCACAAGCAATTTCTCTCTGTGGAAGAACTCGTCGTCATCATTGAATTGAATGAATCCAAACCATTTGAGGAAGCGTTCGAAGCACCGGAGCGCATAGCAGCTCGTGCATTGCTTTCGTGCCGGACCTAAAATTCCCACATGGAATCGGTCCAATAGCGTTGGAAAGGCATTCATGTATTTGTCTGCGTAGAAACCGACGGTGCGGTCTGAATCGCCATATTTCAATAGGAGGAATATGGTATATCCCCACCCAAACTGACCAACGCCGGATACAGGATGACCGTCGTTGTAGTCCCAATTGAATTTGTCAGTAAAAGTTTCGAAAACGAGTCGGAACAATTCTTCCCGACGATTGCCTTCAACGAACTTTTGGCCGCGATTGGTGAGGGTGAATCGGCCGAACTTCTTCGTTATGAGTCCGCTTAGTCTGGCCACGATAGGAAGAGTATTCAGCACAACAGAATCAGATTCCCTCATAAGTTTCACGTAACCGTTTTCTATCAATTTTTCTTTGAGGAAACCGAGACCGTAGAGTTCATGGAGTATCTTCCGCGGTAGGGCGCCCTTTGGAGTGAGCTTTATGAATTCCTCGCGCTTTACAATCTTGATAAACTCCTCTACTAGACGGAAAAACGGTATGGCGTCAATTGTCTCCCCGGACAAGTTCTCGCGCAAAGAGACTGGCGACCTTTCGCTTTCCAGAGGGTAATACAGGAGATTGTGCATCTGCTCAGGCGAGAGTCCGGAGAAATCTTCAAGAGGCGCTGCGTTGCGTCTTCCAACTAAAGAACCCAAATACTTTTGGATCTCGAAGAAGTATTCGACGTCGCCGTTGTCAGGTTTTGAATCCGAAGTAGTCATAGTTTGTGACCTGATTTTACGAAACCGGCGGGCGAATAACAAAGGCACCGAGAATTTGGCCTTCGAATGCAAACTGCGAAGGTACACTCATATGATTTTGCCTATCGAAAGAAATACAGGTAGGTAATCTTGTCTTGCAGTGGATTTCTCCGACCGGCCTGCGGCTTGGTTCTTTTCCTCCGCACTTACCGGGTATGTGCGGTGGTTTTGAACCTGGCATTGACTCCGCCAACAGTCCATGGATGATCGTGGGACGCCAGGAGGCCTTCTTTATTCTTATCTCGTAACCGACAATATTACCAATCGAAATCAATAAGTATAGGTTATTCTGTCAACCTCAAAGATTGCTCTCACATACACAATTGATTTCCTAACGAAATCACGCCAGCGATCCACCGCCGTATGGTTCCCGACGCAATTGATCACCGGGAAAGAACATGTATCTCAAAACGGTCAGGTGTCCGCGTGGTTCTTTTCTTCTGGACTTTTGCATTATGAGCCTTAAATTATTGCCGTATGACACGGAGCGAAACAGTCAGATATTTCAAGTCAAATTACGTTAATGCCCGCATGAGCTAGCTGAAGGCTGCCGGGATTCACACCGGGGTCATAAAGGATATTGTTATAACTTTTTGGTTCACACCGCTGTCGGTATAAAGGAAAACGTGATGTCGCAAACAACGTCTTGGCTGTTAGTCTTTTCACTAGTAGTGTTCTTTCAATCCACGGCTGATGCACAAGATGGCCATTTGGATTCGACGTTCGCTTCGAATGGGGTTGTAACGAATATAATCGGATCAACTGCCGGGATTGGATATTCGGGGGCAGCGCATTCAGTGCTGGTTCAGGGGGACGGTAAGATAATCGCTGCAGGCTTCTCCGGAGATGGAAACGAGACCTTTTTTGCGATGGTCAGATACAACTCGAATGGAACGGTAGACACTTCTTTTGGGACGAATGGTATAGTGACAACTGCAATCGGGCCCACTGATGACGAAGCGTATTCGGCTACGCTCGAATCCGATGGAAAGATAATCCTCGGAGGGTTCTCATCCATGGGAGGCTTGGGGAGTCAGAGGGTGTTTGCGCTCGTTCGATATGACACGAATGGAGCTGTGGACAGTTCGTTCGGTAAGAATGGAGTTGTAACTACTGCCATCGGAACCGCTGATGACGAAATCTCATCCATTGTGATGCAAACAGATGGCAAAATAATAGCAGCGGGCTACTCGTACAAAGGCTTTCTGTCGAACGGAGATACATACTACTTTGCAATGACCCGGTATACCAGTAATGGAACACTCGACAGTACTTTTGGGACGAAAGGTGTTGTCACTATGCAAATCCAACCGTCAACAACTGCCCCCGAGTGGGATTTGGCTAGTTCTGTCGCTCTACAGAGTGACGGAAAGATCCTCGTCGCGGGGACTTCCGGCGATGGAATTGTCGGCGACTTTGCGGTGGTCCGTCTAAATCCGGATGGAACCCCTGACAACACGTTTGGCAGCTACGGAACAGTGCTTACGTCTCTCGACAGTGGAGAGGATGGCGCAGCATCGATTGTAGTGCAAAGTGACGGAAGAATTGTGGTCGGCGGCCATTCGGAGTCCTATTTTGCAGCGTGCCGCTACAGTTCAAACGGCGACCTTGATCCGACTTTCGGAACCGGCGGGAAGGTTATAACTGCCATCGGACACAGCAGTGATGCAATCAAGGCTCTAATCATACAGGGTGACGGAAGAATCGTGGCGACAGGTTTTTCGGTGGGAAACGGAATAGCTCTTGTCCGATATAATGTCGACGGCAGTATTGATACCACATTCGGAAAAGGTGGGGCATCAACCATGGACAGCATTGGCTGGGGAGGCGACCGGGGATTTGCGGCTGCCATTCAGTCGGATGGGAAGTTCGTAATTGCCGGGACTGCAATGTATAACAACTTCTACAACCTCAATGAGTTTATGATCGCAAGGTACACCGATACCTCCAAAGTTGGCGTGAATGCCATCGTCAAGGCCGGAACTTATCCAGCGACGTTCGAGATCTATCAGAATTATCCGAATCCGTTCAACCCAACGACCGTGATTAGCTACAAGCTTCCGAGTGCCAGCCATGTGACTCTCAAGGTGTACGATGTCTTGGGGCGCACAGTGGTCACGCTAATCGACGGAGAGGTGTCGGCAGGTTACCATCAGGCCATCTTAAACGGTTCGGAATTTGCCAGTGGAGTATATTTTTATAGATTGACAACTCCGACCTACACAAAAGTGATGAAGATGCTTTTGATAAAATAGTATCAAATGTGACCTGTCCGCGAATGAAAAGAAGAGACAAAGGGTCTTTCTGGAGTTAGCTGGGGTTGTTAAAATCTTTCGTGAGTGAAAGTCAGTTACAATTCCCCAGTTTGACGAAATATAAACCGCGCAGAAATCTGCCGAAGCGATCTTGATCGCGAATGTCCGTTTCATTGTTTAGTCTCCATGACAATGGCGATAGCGTGCCGCTGTCTTCGTTCCATCGCGCGTGGTATTGCTTTATATAAGATGGGATTGGCGGAAAGGAAATCCACGGGCCTTCGGTGAATGCGATGGTTTATTCGCGGCTACCGGCGCATGGCGCATTTCCTTGCGGAGGGCGCGGCAGACGAGAAATGGGAGACCTACCTATGCTGGCGGAGGCGATTCGCGCGGGATCAGTCTCTTGGCATTCACCGACTTAGTCCTGGCGAACATTATAGCATACTGGCTGTCGGTCGCATCATCGCCGTTCTGCGGAGATACACGCATGTATCTACCGTCCGATTTCAGCTCCCGTGCGCGGCTTGTATCAGATAGGGCATAGTCGAGCACCTCTAGCCTGACTGCGGCTATTATCGAGGAATCCTCAATGGGAAACATCAGCTCGACGCGCCGGTAAAGGTTGCGGCTCATCAGATCCGCGCTGCTCAGATACATCTCCGGATTTCCGGAATTTTCAAAGTAAAACACTCTGCTGTGTTCCAGAAAGCGTCCGACGATGCTGATAACCTTGATGTTGTCGCTGATTCCCTTGATTCCTGGACGTAGCGAACAGATACCGCGGACTATCAGATCGGTCGTCACTCCTGATTTTGATGCATCGTAGAGCTTCTCAATCATCTGCACGTCGGTGAGTGAATTCATTTTCATCATTATGTGAGCAGTCTTGCCCGCTTTCGCCGCAGCGATTTCACGGTCGATGAGCGACGTCAGCTTCTGTCGAAGTGAGACTGGGGCAACGGCCAGTTTTCGATACGCATCTTTACACGAGTATCCGGTCAGGTAGTTGAATACTTCGGTAACGTCCTCGGCGATGTCTTTTCTGCACGTGAAATAACTTAGGTCCGTGTATATCTGGGCGGTAATCATGTTGTAGTTTCCGGTGCTCAAGTGCACATATCGCCTGAGTCCTTCCTTCCGGACGCCGGGTGGGTCGTTGGGAGATTCCATCTGCTCCTTTCGAACGATCAGGGCCATCTTCGCGTGAGTCTTTAGTCCAACGAGCCCGTAAACGACGTGTATACCCGCTTGTTCCAGCTGTTTCGCCCAGCCGATGTTGTTCTCCTCATCGAAGCGGGCCTTCAACTCCACTAGGACGGCAACCTGCTTTCCGTTCTCGGCGGCTCGGATGAGGAGCGGAATGAGAGGCGATTCCTTCCCAATACGGTAAAGCGTCTGCTTTATCGCGAGCACGTTTGGATCGTTAACTGCCGCTTCAATAAACTGAACAACTGGGCTGAAGGAGTCGTATGGCGAGTGAAGGAGAATATCCCTGCGGCGCATAGCCGCGAAAATATCCTCGCCCTCCTCTTCGAGTGAAAGCGGCGCGGGATGATAAGGCGCATCCTTCAAATCCGGCCTCGGGAGGGAGAGGAGCTGCATCAAATGGCTGATGCCCAGAGGCGGTTGGAGTTCATAAATCCCGTCCGGCAGGACGTCTAAATTCACCGTCAGTATATCCCGGATGCGCGCCGGCATCTCATTCTGCACAGCGACTCTCACTGCGGAACCATACCTCCTCATCCGGAGTGACTCTTCGATCGAGTTGATCAGGTCCTCAGCCTCATCCTCCTGTATTTCCATGTCCGCATTGCGTGTGACCCTGAATACATACGATTCCTTAATGTTCATTCCGGGGAAAAGAAGTCCCAAGTTCTCAGAAATAAGGTCCTCGAGCCACACGAACCTAACAGGTTGACCGTCGCCGTTGGGTATCTGAACGAGCCGAGGGATAACGTCGGGCACCTTGACTCTTGCGAAACGCTCCTCGCCTGCCGGCGTCGACACCACCGCGGCTATGTTGAGGCTCATATTTGAAATGTATGGGAAAGGGTGTCCCGGATCGAACGCCAACGGGGTAAGGACTGGGAATATCTCGCGAGCGAACAAATCCGCGAGCTTTGCGCGGTCCTCCTGACGAAGCTCGTTCATCTTGGACAGGTGAATGCCCGCCGCGGCTAGAGCAGGATGAAGATCTTTCCAAAAGCAATCCCTCATTTCGCTCACCATGATCGACACGCGGTCGTGGATCGCTTTGAGTTGTTGGGAGGGGGTCATTCCGTCCGGCGAAAGCTCGACATAGTTAGCGCGCACCTGTTCCTGTATTCCGGCGACGCGAATCATGAAGAATTCGTCAAGGTTGGATCCTACTATGGAGAGAAACTTGACCCGTTCGAGAAGAGGATGCCTGGTATCCCTCGCCTCCTCAAGCACACGCTCATTGAATTCCAGCCAGCTAAGCTCGCGGTTGATGTAGAGTGATGGATCGAGAGAAAACTTTGTCTGAGCGGCAGGCCGGAAAGCCTTCTTCCCCCGCCGCGGACCGATTTCCCTTCGGCCGCGACGGCGCTGGTTCGGCGTGAACCGCCCGCTCTTTCCCGACGATTCGTTATGCTGTTGCTGATCTATCTCCTGATTATCCGGTGGTACCATCTCTGTAACCTCGGTGAACACGATGTTAAGTCATAAAGATTGTTATGTCAATAACTGACTGAGTCATCGTCAGCCTTTTCAGGTGAGACACCCTCATTTTGCCTCAATAATCCCTGGTGCCGGTCAATCCGGGAACTGAGCTGAGCCCATCAGCCATTCGAGCGTCGCGCATCTTCCGAAGTGAAGCGGTTCGGCGGTCATCTTGCAGACCCCGCCTTTTCGAAGCTTTATCGAGACGTCGCGACGGCCGGAAATCAAAACCGATATGAATTCCGACAGGAAAGGCTCGTGACCTACCAGCAGAATCTTCTTTTTCTTTGCGTAATCTCCGTTAATCTCTTTCACGAGCATGGAGGGGTTCGCGTCAGAGACCAAGTTTGGGGTCATCCTGATCTGCGATGTACATTCGAACACTTCCCCCACAATTTCCGCAGTCTCCTTCGCGCGGTTGTAAGGGCTGGTCAGGATCGCGTCGAAAGTCAGCTCCATATCCTTTAACGCCCTCGCTATCTTTTTCATTTTTTTGATTCCTCGTTCCGTAAGGGATCTGTCCGCGTCTCTCTTCCTGCCTATGTCTTCGGCATCGCTGTGCCGTAAAATGTATATTTCCATTATACTGCCTATCTTTGAATGTTTACCTAAAGCATTTCCAGAATTTGTCGAATTCGTCGACCGTCGCGAGGAACGCGTCCGATTCTTCTCTGATGCGATCAGTAAGATGAGAGATTACACGATCGAATGCTCCGGATGCCGGCTGCCCGTTCCTGATGTCCTTCTTCCGAACTTTCTTCGCCTGCGAAGATATCGCGGATATCAGTACTTCAGTGTCCTGCACCGCTCCCATTTTGGTCTGATAATCGCTCATCCGTTTCAGTATAGCCACAGAAATGCCGGGATGGACTGGCATCAATATTTCGATGGTGTAGCGTAGCCGTTTGAACAGAAGGCGGAGCTCGTGGATCTTCTTGCATCTGGATGTCAGCTCGGACGGGGCAACCGGTATGCTCCTTTTTATGAATGTTGCTTTAACGAATAATTGAGCAAGCAGACCGCGAAGTATTGTCAGAGTGGCGTTGTCCATCGCGCGGCCGCTTAAAGACTCGTTGACCTTCGCCCTGAGCTCACCGAAATAACCTCCCATGGAATCTAGATCTATTCGACTTATTTCCTTGCGTACATTCTTTGCCTCCAATGCCTCACGGGTTATGAGCTCGCGCAGGAAAGAGGAAAGGACTTCGAAGCCGGCGGCCAGCTCGCGTGTGCGAAGGACCTGTACCTGTGTGTCGCGCAGCGCGCTGAGCGATTTGAGGTGTGATTTCAGTTTCTTTCTTGTGCCCGCTCCCCCGCATTTGGGTATGGCGGTTTTAAGCATGTCTAGGATGGCGAGGAGCCTGCGCGTCGCGACTCTCAGGCCGTGCACCGCCTTCACGGTGGGGGTGGTCTGGGCTTTCTTCACTTGGAGAGCAAACTCATCCCACCTTTCCGCGATGGCCGTATCGAGTATCGTCGCGAGACTCGGAGCCGCTTCCTTCAAAACCTTTGTCCCGGAATATCCGTGAGAATGAACCGACGGATCAATCTCCACCATGTTCGTTCAATACCTAATCTTCCACCGACAACTTCAGGCCGAATACCTCTTCAAACAATTCCCCTTTGTTCATCAGGGCCCATTTCTCGAGAAGGAGATCGCCGTCTCCCTCAAGATGGATGTTGAACTTGGGTTTCTTGTAACCGACGGTGAAAGATGTTACTCTCGACGTATGTTCGTTGTCCATCGCGTCTGCTAATCGAAGGAGGGCTGCGAGTTTCGACACCACGACCCGGTCCTCGGATGACAAAACCCGGTAGTGATCGTGCTGTATCTTCGGGAAAGATTTCCTGTGATACCTGGCGACGTTAGCCACGATCCGCATCTGCTCTTCGTTTAGCCCGATTATGGGCGTTGCCATGAGAAGGTAGTGGGCGTGCTTGTGATGAGCGGTCATGCTTATATATGTACCGACGTCGTGGAGCATTGATGCCGCCTCCAGGATAACTCTGTAGTCCAGCGAAAGATTGTGCAGATTTTTGGTCTGGTCGAAAAGCATCGTCGCGTATTTGGCAACGCTGGTTCCGTGCTGCTCATCAAATGAATATTTCCTGCCGATTTCGAGTGCCGAAGTCATCACCTGATCGCGGTTGGAATGTTTCTTTTCGCCGTAAACTGTCTGGCCCATATCTATCATCAGGCCCTCTTTCAGTCCGACTCCGGGCACAACCACTTCGTCGATGCCGGCTACTTTCACAATCTCCTGCAATATGATGGACGCCGGCACAATTACATCCGCCCTGTCCGGCCGAAGCCGGATCTCACGGATTCTCTCCTCGAACGACATGGAAAGAAGCTTTTTCAACATTGAACTGAGATCGTCCGATGAAAAAGAACCGTTCCGCTCCTTTCCGAGAAGATCCTTACGAAGCGCGGCAAGGGCCTCGATGTTGCCGCCGGTGCCCACACAAATATCGATTTTCTTTCCGGCAATTTCCTTTTTCAGCCGTCTCTGGGCCGCCTCCACGTATTCTTGCACAAGGAGGTTGAACTTCTTCTCACCCTGTTTCTTTTCCTCCAGCACCTGGAGCAGCCTTACGGAACCGAGTCTGAAGCTTTCGGTGGAAATTATGCTACCGTCGACGGTGAGCGTGATCTCTGTGCTCCCTCCGCCGATGTCTATCAGCAGCGCCGTCTTGTTCCCGAGGCTGACTTTGTCTGCCACGGCCAGATGTATCAGGCGGGCCTCCTCTTCCGGATTTATGACGTCGATGTCTATAGAGGAAGCATGAGAGATGTTGTCGGTGAAGAAGTCCCTGTTCATCGCCTCGCGGAGCGCGCTCGTGGCGACGGCACGCGTGAAAGTCACGTTGTTTCTGTCGATGATCTCCCTGAAACGCTTGAAGGTCTCGACCGCGGTCTCCATCGTCTCCTCAGAAACGGCGCGCCTGGTGAATACGTCACGTCCGAGTCGGACCGCCTCCCGGAAATTGTCCGTGACGGTGACCTTCCGGTCGTTTTCTATCCTGCCGATGGAGAGTCTTATGGCGTTGGAACCGATGTCAATTGCTGCTAATGTCGTTGGCATATTTCAAATTATACCGTGCCATGTACTTTGTCAAATTAAACGGACGTCGGCCTGCGGGAAATATTGAACGCCATCTGCATTAACATGAACAGCTAGCTGCGGAAGGTGATAAATGCTGAGAAACGGTTTTCATAATATGAATCAGCCTAATAGCTCCCGAGTCTTTTCATGCCGCGCCGTGCCTCCTCCAGCAGCTCGGGCTGCATGGCGGAATCGAGCACCCACCGGTATTCACGCATCGCCTTTCGGGGATCTCTTTCGCGCTCGTAATATTTCGCGAGCGAGAAATGTGCGCGCGCCGATAGGGAGGGGTCGAGCCTCCGTCCCGCCATACTCCTGTACGTGTCGATCGCGTCCGAGTCCCGGCCGGTCTTCTCGTAGACGGCGGCAAGTCGCATGTAGAGTTTAGCCAGGTACATCGAGTCAACGCGGTTCATTGCCATCGTGTCTGATGCGGCGATGGCCTTCCGGCATTGACGTGCCTCACGGTTGTAGTGCCTGGAGTCGCCGAGCACCCAGGTTAGCTTGTCGTAGTAGTGCAGCACGCCGCCAGGGAAACGGTCAATCAATCGGTGGTACACAAGGATCACGGAATCGGGCTTGTCGACTCTCCCGTAAAACTCCCCGAGTATGTCGTCCGCTTCGTACTTAACTATCGTGCCTTTCCTTCTGACCACATTCAGATACTCGTATGCTCTTTGCTTCGAGCCGCTCTTCCCAAGGATGAACAGCAGAGGCCTCAGGTACCACGGAAGGAATCCCGTGTAATAGTTGAACAGGGCGAGACTAAAGTACACATCGTACTCCTCCGGGCACATCTTGAGAAGCTCCCTGTGGTACTTCAGTCCTTTGTCTCCGTCATGAGCTGCTTTGAATTCGTCTCCTTCGGCCGCGTCCATCTTCGCGAGGTAACCTAGCGCGAAGCCGGTGTAGAACAGCGCCGACGTGTCTTTCGGGTCGGTCGCCAGCCTGGCCTCACCGAGCAAGACCACATCGCCGACAGATTTCATGAACGCGCTTTTCGCTTCCCCCGGATTTACACCAGCGCTATCGAGGTAAACCATCTTCTGCCAGAATATCACGGCGCGGTAGAAATCCAGCCTCAGGGGATCGGTCGACAGAGATGACGATGCGTCCAGGAGATGTATCGCGCCGTCGAAATTGCAGTTATAAACGAGATCGATAAGATGCATGGAATTGAAGTGCGATTGCCCGGACTGACGCGCGAAGACGAGCGCGGGTAATAAAATCATAGGCACAGAGAGAAGATGGAAATGCTTACTGAGGTGTCGCGGCCGCCCCGGGTCGTTGTTTTTCAGAATTGTTACTGCCTCCGTTCGTGACTCCATGGGGAAGGCATTTCTGCTTCGACCTTGCCGCTAAATTCCGCACAGCAGAAGTCGATGATCTCCCAGTTGGAATCTTGTTGATCGACGTTTACGAGAACCGTTGCGTACGAATTGACGCCATGACGCGGGCACGTGAGCGGCGACAGCGCCCCGTTTATCACCGATTTGAATCTCACGAGCATCGGAGGTTGCCGTCCCAGTTGGGGTCGAGTACGTTGGGGCCGTCTTTGAAGATTAGCTTTACCATTGTCATTCCCTCCCTCTATTCGCAACTACGCTGATTAATTTAGCGACGTGACATTAACATAACGTTGCCTCAACGTTACGTGTGAGATATCAAAAACGAGCAGCCGGCCGCGTCGCCGGTAAATGAGTGAGCTGTTTTATCATATACAAAACCAGCCCCCGCAGCCCGCAGGGAAGCATGTAAATGTCACAAATCTCCGCTTGTCACACTTTCGCAATTGCCCGCCGGTTGAGGAATATAATCTAACCGGCCTTCGGTCCGGGATGCTCTTCGCCGACCACCATAGCCGACTCTATCAAGGCCGCATACTCCGGACAGCACGAGTCCATTATCTCCCACCTACATCCGTAACGGCAATCGCTCAGCAAAATGGTTGCGCGTGAATTCAGCTTGTGGAACGGACACCCGGTCAGGGCCGCTGCCGTCTCAATTTGTCCCTTCAGCTCGACGAGAGCCGCTAGTTGCCTGGAAACGCTGCCGTTCTTCCCCTGCTGCCCGACGGTGAATATAAAGGTGATCATCTCTCCCATTTCCTCACGTGCCTGCCGTTGACATTTGAACTTCGGTAGTAAGTTAGCAACCGCCTGTTAACCAATGAATACGGTGGTATTAACATTTCGGTCATCGTGAGGAGGGAAGAGGACAGTCTCTCCCGCAGATTGCGGAGTTTAGCGCCTATAATTTATCTGGGTTCATTTCCGGTAACTGCGGGAGGACGATTAGCCGTGCCGGCGATGAATCTGCATTTACCTGGTCGCGAGGTCACTTCAAGACACGGGTGCCGTTGCACGTGACGGACATCAGGTTCTCAATGTAGAGCTTCTGAATTTGTTTCAACGGCGGCAGGTAAACGAGACAGGCGGAATACTGCTGACCTCCCGTCACAGCCCACTTGATGAATTCCAGTGTCGCTTTCGCCTGGTTGAGGTCGGATTGTTCTTTGTGTACAAGGAGCCAGGTCGCGCTCGAGATTTGGTATGACTTTTTCCCCGTGACCTGCCCCATTTACAGATTGATTCCCGCAGATGCTTGTCAGCTCTTTCCGCATGACTTTCTTCTATCTTTCGTTTGCGCGGTATCGTCCATTGCACTTACTCTCTCTAAGCCTAGCCCGAGTAAAGAAAGTCCACAACGCACCTCCTCGCGCTGTATAACCATTGAGTCTCCTGATTCAAGGCGGGGATAACCTCATAAAGTATCATCGGCACCGAGTAAACTAATGGCGCGCAGCCGCCAAAAGAATGCGGCTTCGCGCCATTTCTTCAACAGGTTTTCCTTTTAGTCAAAGCTCTACAATATCTTCAGACCTTTCTCTTTAACGATATGAGGGAGCAGCGTCTTCAGGCGCACTTCCCCAATGAGTATCTGGCTTTGTGCTCAGATCGAAAGCCAGACTTCCGCCATGGGCTATCTCCCTGAATCTGAACCAAGTCTTATTC